>NZ_JBALFF010000048.1:0-35931 GCF_036916975.1 Nostoc sp. | reverse complement strand
GTAGCGGCCAGAAAGGTCAAGAAAATCATTGCCATCGCCCCCAAGCAGCCGATTATTGCCAAGTGAACCACTAGCACTCAAGCTATCGTTACCTGTACCTCCTTCTAGGGTGTTATTGCCAGATGAGCGAGAGTCCTGACCAGGGGAGTTGGGTGAGTAGTTGACATAGCCACGGATGGAGAGAAAATCATTGCCATCGTCTCCAAGCAGCAGGTTATCGCCAAGTGAACCGCCAGCACTCAAGGTATCGTTGCCAAATCCACCGCTGATTGTATCATTGCCAAATCCACCACTGATTATATCGTTACCTCCATTGCCGCGCAAAACGTTGTTGGCACTGTTGCCGTTGATAGTGTCATTGCCCGATCCACCGTTGGCGTTTTCGATCAATGAGCGGGAGTCGCCGTTGAACTGCAACGCGTTAAACACATGTCCCCGGGCATAGTTGCCGTCACCAAGATCAGCCCGTTGGAAGTTCCCACCTACGTCTAGATTAGTCCATCCACCTGGCTCTAGGTTGATCGCCAGATTGGTGGTGTAGTTTGAGAAGTTGTAAGTGTCATTCCCATTACCATCCCAGATCGTGCGGAAGATGCGGTTGTCACCTGGTGTGCCCTGTCCGATGCCATTGACGAACATTTCTCCAGTGGTGGTCGAGAAAGTGTAAGTTGTGTTGCCGGAGTTATAGTTAAAATTCGCGCCGTACATCTGCTGGATAGCTCTGATGTCGTACATCATCAACGACTGTGCATATCCCGAAGGTTCGTTTGAGTAGTGACTCTTAGTGTCACCCACGTAAGAGTGGTAGGTCATAATCGAGAACTCCATAGAGTCCCGGTTGGCATCCATTGCGACGTTTGAGATGCCACCAATCTCCTGACCGTGTTTCAGCCCCAGTGCGTGACCAAACTCATGCCCAAAACCCTGATAGGCATAGTTACCGATAACCGGGTTGTTGTAATCGGACGTATTGAACCAGGCATCACCTGCCTGAAAGCTGTTTTCAGGAAAATACGCATAAGCAGCTGCATTTTTAAAAGCTACGGGTATGTTTGACTCTGCTATGCGAATCGTTGCATCGCGATCGCTAGCATCGGTCAGTTCGACCATGTTGAGTCCGGAAACAGACTCGTACATATCAAACCACTGGCGGGCGACGGCACGCTGGGTGGGGTTTAGAGTTTGGAAACTGGATGAATGCACTGATGAATCAGGATAGCCCAACTCATCTTCATAGTCGTTTGTAAAGTTGTCGGTGAAGCTAAAGGTCACCGTGTTCGACAGCCACTTAGTTCCTCGCAGCAAACCATCAATGTTATTAACATTGGTTTTTGTTGAGTTTGTTTCAGACGTAGTGCTACCATACATAAGCAAATGCTCCTTGTTTTGTGGTTTGATTGGTAATTGTACTGGAAAATTTTTTTCGATTTACCTTCTGGAGCTTACATTTATATATAGGATAGGTTTTTGGCAGCTATACACCTTGATAAGTTCAGTAGATCGAAAACTTTTGTAAGTTGACGAAATAATCAGGGTTTCAGCCGACATTTTGGGGCTGATGATCGCGATGTCTACGACCTGACTTTTCACGGGATGTGGAAAAGAAATGGGAGCAACGCGATTTTGTGAGGTGCTGAAACCTGGGACCTGGGACCTATATCAGGGCAAACGCATCTAAATATTGACGAGCCTTAATCAGAGTGGAATTGAGCAAAACCCTAATCAAATAAGGCTTTGAGGAAATTAAATATTCACCCATATGGTAATGATAATCATTGTAGGGGGGGGTAAAGGCAGCCGTCATCTGCCTGTTAAAGACCCTAACTTTTCCCATGATCTCGTTGACGTTTATTACTATTAATAAATAGTGATTTAACTTGAGATAAGCTAATTTATATTTTGAGGAAATACTTTATTTGTTTTGTTTATCTTTGAATCAATTTTTATAATTATCTATGTCATTTTGAAATCTCTCTTAGTTTTTAGTAGCAAATAAGATGCGTTTCCCCTAGTTTAAGACCTCATCCCCAAAAAAAGAAGTTTATTTTGTGTTGGGGTCTAAATCCCCATCACAAAAGGTAATTGCGTACAGCCCTTTGGGCATCAAAACCGCGTAGCGTGCCGGAGGCTCTATGGGCGAATGGGCGAAAAAGCGAATTGTTTACTACTTGCTTGTGTGACATATTTTTCCCTTGAAGAAGCGAAAATTAATTGCTCTACCCACAAAGATTACAGAAGGATTAAACTAGTCTTGGGTAAAAATCTTTACCGTGTAGGTTTGAGCCAATCCTGCAATTTTCAATTTAGATTCACAACCTTTTTGGTTTCCAAAGCCACTTAACTCAGCTATGCAGTCACCAAATCCAACCTTAGTCACCCCTTCCCTACTAACGGCTTTAGAAGTGTGCAGTGATGAATCGGTGTATGCTCCCGGTTATATTCAGCCGCATGGAATGTTGCTAATGCTGCAAGAGCCACACCTCACAATCTTGCAGATTAGTGAAAACTTGGAACAGTTTTTTGGGATTTCGGCAGAAGCATTACTGGGTCAACCTTTACAGAGGTTGTTTTCTGAGGCTCAAGTGCAGCGACTTATTGGGTATCTAGCTCAAGATAACCTAGAGACTTGCAATCCGTTTAAGCTAAAAACGCGGCGGAAGGTTGCTCAGACTGATTGGCGATGGAAAAATGAGACATTCACAGGTGTAATGTACCGGATGGTAGATGGGTTGATTCTAGAAGTAGAACCTCAGCAATCCATCAAAAGCGCCTATTCAATCGAATTCTATCACAGCCTGCAAGGTGCGATCGCTAATCTTAGTAATGCTACTAACCTGACCTCTTTGGCTCAAACCCTTGCCAGAGAGGTGAAAACAATGACTGGGTTTGATCGGGTGATGATTTACCGCTTTGAGGCAGACGATAGTGGTGTAGTGATTGCTGAGGAAAAACAGCGGCATCTAGAAAGTTATCTAGGACTGCACTATTTAGCAATAGACATTCCCGCGCCTGCTCGCCAGTTATTTTACCGCAACCGAATCCGAGTCATTCCCGATGTCAATTACACCCCTGTTTCCCTGATTCCCACCAACCATCCTCTGACGGATGCACCCCTTGATTTGAGTAATTCTCTGTTACGGGGGGTGTCTGCCTATCATATTGAATACTTACAAAATATGGGCGTTGCTGGGTCGATGACGATTTCGTTGCTCAACGACAAACGCCTCTGGGGATTAATTGCCTGTCACCATTACAGCCCGAAACTAGTGGATTATGAAACTCGCAAAGCCTGTGAATTTTTAGCACAATTTGCCTCCATCGAACTGGTGCATCAGCAAGAACGAGAATTCCATATTTACCGAACGCAGGTAAAAACGATTCAGAATGAACTGCAACATACGTTATTGCAGGATGCCAATTTGATTGAGCAAGTGTTGAGCCGACATACTCCTCAATTGCTCGATCTAGTTCATGCTCAAGGAGCCGCGATTTTGCTTGATGGTCATCTGACATTAGTTGGTCAAACACCATCGGCTACCCAGGTGCAGGAGCTTGTGAAATGGTTGGTGCAACACAAGGGAGAACAAGTGTTTGCTACCGATTCCCTCTCACGTTTATATCCAGAAGCGGAGGCATTTAAAGATCAAGCTAGCGGCATCCTGGCAATTTCAATTTTATTCAACCATGTAAAAAAAACGTCTTACCACATTATCTGGTTTCGGCCAGAGCAAATCCAGTCGGTGAATTGGGCGGGTAACCCCCAGGATGCGGTAAAAATCAATGAAATTGGAGAAATGAAATTATGTCCGCGCAAGTCGTTTCAACTCTGGAAAGAAACCATGCAAGAAACTTCTTTGCCTTGGGAGGCTGCGGAACTGGAAGCCGCTACTGAGATGCGAAATACACTAATGTTGGTAGTGCTGGAGTTTTCCCAGACAGCCTTAGAAGAAGCCGCAGAACAAGCTGCGATCGCTAACCGTGCTAAAAGTCAGTTCCTCGCTAAAATGAGCCACGAACTAAGAACTCCCCTGAATGCCATTTTGGGATTTACTCAGTTGATGAACCGTAGCGAAGCAATTCCATCTGAGTTTCAAGAGCATTTAGGCATCATCAGCCGCAGTGGAGAACACTTGCTAACCCTGATCAACGATGTGTTGGAAATGTCCAAAATTGAAGCGGGTAAGTTAGAGCTAACAGAAAACAGTTTCGATTTGCATCAGCTAATCCACTCGATCACAGATATGCTTGCTCTCAAAGCTTTAGAGAAAGGAATTGATCTGATCACGCAGCAGGATAAGAGCGTTCCTCGCTATGTCTATGGTGACGAATCAAAACTGCGGCAAATTCTGCTGAATCTATTAAGTAATGCAATCAAATTTACCACAACAGGCAGTGTCACCTTGCGATTAGAAGCTTTCGTTAACTCAGTTGATTCAATACAACGCAGTTCCTCTGATAGCTCTGATTCCAAACCAATCATCACCCTGCATCTCGAAGTCCAAGATACTGGATGTGGTATCGCTCAGTTTGATATGGAAACTGTGTTTGAAGCCTTCATACAAACAGAACGAGGCCGCCATGCTCAAGGTACAGGCTTAGGCTTATCGATTAGCCGTCAGTTTGCCCGTTTAATGGGTGGTGATATTACAGTGCAAAGCACCCTGAATCAAGAGTCAACCTTCACTTGTGAGGTTTTACTAAGTCTGGTAAACTCAGTGGATATCATCGCTTCTGAAACAACTCGCACTGTTATCGGTTTAGAAGCAAGACAGCCGACTTATCGCATTCTAGTGGTGGAAGACTTTAGAGAAAATCGCCAGCTGCTCGTTACGCTCCTGGAATCAGTAGGGTTCGAGGTCTGTGCAGTTCAAAACGGGTATGAGGCGATCGCTCTGTGGGAAAAATGGCAGCCCCACCTGATTTTAATGGACATTCAAATGCCGGGAATTGATGGCTACGAAACTACTCGGCAAATTCGAGACAGAGAAGTAGGTAAAGACGTGGTAATTATAGCGCTGACAGCTTATGCCTTTGAGGAAGACTACGCCAACAGTATTCAGGCAGGCTGTAACGACCACATCACCAAACCATTTCTACAAACTTTCTTATTAGATAAGATAGCGCACTACTTGGGAGTCCGCTACCGCTACCGCGAAGATGCTTTACCAAGGTTAGATCAGCAAACCTTAGTTCAGAAATCTCTAACTGCCAAAGATTTTCAGGTAATGTCGTCAGAGTGGATTATGCAGGTGCATGAAGCAGCTTTGAATCTTAACGATGCCAAACTCTACAATCTCATCGCTCAAATCCCAAACCAGGAGGGAGTTCTGGCCAATGCTCTGAAATATTTGGTAGATAACTTCCAGCTAGAAGCCATAGCGAAGCGCTGCTGCGAAGCCCAGAGCCAATTATAACCCAAACTATGGTTAAAATATCATAAAACTTTCAAAAAGCCGTTGCTCTGTTTTTCGACAAAAGGAACCTTATTAGGCGCAGAGTCAAACCAATTCGATGCATTCTTAATTCGCAATTTATTTCTTTCCCCACCCATAAATACGCTTGCTCTGAGTCAACTGACGTAGTATTTCACAGCATTTAGCTATGATTTCCACAGTCATTGCACCCCACCCCTTAATCCCCTCCCCGCAAGCGGGGAGGGGATTAAGGGGTGGGGTTCTTCGGGTTTAATAAGTAATCAAGCGAACATGATATCACCCATCATTTTTGGGTTGTTCGAGTACTAATAAAGCTGCTTTGACTCTTTCAAATTCAGCCTCTACATAATGTAGGCGCTCTGAAACACGGCTGATTTCAGAAAAAGCGATCGCTTCTATTTCTTGACAAAGAAGTACTAGCGTCGTTGCTCCGAAATATGCACTACTGGATTTCCAGCTATGGGCTAGGGACTTTAAAGTTGTGGTATCACCCTGAGTCAGAGCAACCCGAATTTGTTCCAAGATTTGTGAAGAATCTTTTAGATAGCAATCAATAATTTCTGTTAAAAATGTCTCATCTGCTCCTGCAATCTCGCGGATCTGTTGAATAGCTTGAGTATTAATGGCTGGCAAGTCTGCTACTGCAAAATCTGAGCAGTTGGCTAGCGGCTGATTGCTGCTGGACAAGCTGAAATCAGAATTTCTAGAAACTACCGATACACATCGACTTAAAGCTTGAGCCAGCATGTCAAGACGGATGGGTTTGCTGATATAATCATCCATCCCAGCTGCTAGACATTCCTGGCGATCGCGCTCAAAAGCCCGCGCTGTCACGGCAATAATTCGCGGACGAGAACCAACTGGATATTTTTGGCAAATCAACTGAGTTGTCTTTATTCCATCCATTTCAGGCATTTGAATATCCATGAATATCACGTCATAAGATAAGTGCTGGAGAATTTCTAGAACTTCTAATCCATTACTGACAACATCGGCTCGATATCCCAATCGTTTGAGCATCAATAAAGCTAGCTTTTGATTAACTGGATGATCTTCTGCCAGCAAAATTTTCAAGGGGAACTGTTGGGCGTAGTTTACCGCCGTAGGCATCGCAGAGTTGAATAAGATCGGATCGGATGGCTGAGTACTTGTTTGGTTAGTATCCAACTGAACATTAGTGTCTGGCGTTACTAAGGGGAAACTAGCCGGGACAACGATAGTGAAATAAAAAGTAGATCCCTTTTCTACCTGACTCTCTACCCATATATTTCCGCCCATTAATTCGCACAGTTGGCGACTGATAGCTAATCCTAAACCTGTGCCTCCATAGAAGCGAGTAGTCGAAGAATCAACTTGACTAAAAGACTGAAACAATCGATCTAATTTGTCTGCTGCTACACCAATCCCTGTATCCTTAACAGCAAACTCTAGCTGATAAGTAACCTCACTATTTAATGCTGTAACGTTACTAGATTCACCCACAATATGGGCTGTGACTGCAACTGTGATACTCCCATTTGGAGTAAATTTGATGGCATTACCCAGTAAATTAACTAGGATCTGACGCAAACGTGTAATATCTCCTATAATTTTTTTAGGCACATTTGCTGCTAAATTAAAGCTGATTTCTAATTTTTTAGCTGCGGCATTGGTAGCTAGTAAGGCTATTGATTCTTTCAAGCAAGTTACTATATCAAATGGTTTTGCTTCCAGTTTCATTTTGCCTGAGCCAATCTTAGAAAAATCCAAAATATTATTAATTAAAGATAATAAAATCTCCCCACTTGAGCGGATTGTCTCAACAGCCTCTTGCTGATATGCATCCATATTTGTATCAAGCAATAGTTCCGTCATTCCAATCACCGCATTCATCGGTGTACGGATTTCATGACTCATATTGGCTAAAAACTCACTTTTAGCTTGAGTAGCTATTTCTGCTGCTGCTTTTGCCTCCTCCAATTGTTGATTTTGCTGAACTAGAAGTTGCTGTTGTTGTTGAATAAGTAATTGATTTTTAATTCTTGCTAATACTTCTAACTCTTGAAATGGCTTAGTGATATAATCTTGCGCTCCCAACTCAAAGGCTCGGACTTTATCCTTGAGATGATCTATCGCACTGATAAAAATAATCGGAATACTACGTGTTTTGTCTACAAATTTCAACTCCTGACAAACTTCATAGCCGTTCATTTCTGGCATATTAATATCGAGCATAATTAAATCCGGTGGCTCTCGCCGAGCAGCTTGTAATGCCATTCTGCCATTGAGCGATTTGCGAACGATATAACCCTGTAACTCTAGCATTTTGGCTAACAGACGTAGATTGTCAGGGTTATCATCTACGAGTAAAATATTGGTTTGCGATGCAGGTTTCAGTAACTTAGCCATAGGAATTAGAATTAAAGCTGATTTAAGGTAGTGATTTACTCAAAATTTAAGAACATCTGCACGAGGTGGTTATTGACAGGATAGATGGACAATAAGTTTGTCAAGTCTGTCAGCATTAAATATAATTTATATTCAAATATCTTTATTTGTTTTGAAATATTTACATAACATATAAATTAAATTACAACTTAAATAAAAGCCGATTTTTAATTATTAACAATAACTTCCCCAAATCCAAATACTTAAGTGATAACATTTCATCCTTATTTTTTCTATTGGGGCGATTTATCCTATTCGCCAATTATCTAAGTTATTTTGCTTCTCTTGCTCCCCTTGGCTTTTATTGAAGTCAACGGGAGTATCTAGAAGCATTACAGTCATAGAGTTGTAGCTAACTTGAAGGACTTTTGAGTTAGTATTCCCAAATACACACTCCAAACATCCAAAATCTCAACCCAAATCGAATTGACTACTGCTGGTTTGCTACTGTCCCGTAGCCCGATCGTCTACGGTAGGCACTTGTGCTTATCGCTAATCTGCGTACTACTAAGCTGTCGCGCATTTAATTTGCACAACTAGGGCGGGCAAATCGCCCCACCCTACAAGAGATTCATTTTTTTGAGGATGCAAATTAAAAGATTTTTAGCTTACTAAAATTACCGAGTTACAGTAGCTGCGATCGTTTTTGCTGACTAATATTGTGATTTATTGCTCTTTAATAATTTTTAGCCATAATTGTTAAATCTGAAACCAAAAACCCTTGCCAAAGCTTGGTAAAACCTATTAGAACTACTTTTTTGTAGAGATAGCGAGGATGAATGATAATTAATTTTGAGTACCTTGCCTTCTTTGTGCTGCTACTGACAGCGCTTGTATTAGCAATTAAGCAAATGAGCATTGCTTTGGATGAAGTAGATATTGAGCGCTTTACGCTCTGGACAGGTGTTGCTTCTCTCATTGCTGGTTTACCAATAATATTGTGGTAGCTTTTTAGTCAATGCCATTTTCTCTATTTTCGACCTTCAAACGATATGACTCCATCCGTAGCCTACTAGCAACTAGAATATTTTCTCGCCTATTGCCCTATTCGCTTTTCCTCCAACCATTGTAAAACCCGATTCCATGCCCACCAAGGATCGGAATCGTTTACTTGACCCTGGCACTCTTTGCTGCTCAAATAACCAACATGGCCGCCGTACTGAGTGAGTAACAAATCTATTACAGGATTGCGATCGCAGGCTTCTTCTAATTCCGGTATGATAGCTGGGTCAAAAAGTGGGTCATCAGCAGCATATAAAATCAAAGTCGGTTTCGAGATTTGCGGCAATATTTGTAAAGCACTACTAGCTTGGTAATATGCCTCCACAGAAGAAAAACCTAGTCGCTTAATTACTAGTTCATTATCAAAACCCCAAATACTGTTAGCCCGTTCAATTGCTGCTGGATCAATACTTCCAGGATTAGCATCATGGATTCGCCATGCTAGTTTTTTTAAATTCTGGGCAATTCCTGCTTCCAAATATCTGCCGAAGGGCTTTGTAACTAGATAAGATAGCGATCGCTGCGAATCCAAACTAGGGCAAATCACCATACCACCGCCAATATCGCCATCTTCTAATCCTAAATCTCCATTCTCCCTAATCACCTCACCAGCAACCTTTACCGCCCATAACGCCAATTGTCCTCCTAAAGAATACCCTGTAAACCAAAATTTCCCCGGACATCCCATTGCCTTAGCAGCAGCAGCGATGCGAACAAAATCTTCCCCCTCATACAAACCATCAGAAGTTAGAGTCGGGGATAATTCGCCAGTTTTACCGTGGGACCGCCAATCAAATAACACCACAGCGTATCCTTGAGCGTAGGCTTTACGCCCTAGCACCCTCAAAAACCATTCCGTCTCTAACTCTCCAGTAATGCCATAAGTACCAATAATCGTGCTATGAGCATTTTCTGGGATAGCAACCAAGCCAAAAATTGGCACACCTTGGCTACCAATAAAGATTTTCTCGTGATAAGACGGTTCAAGTAATAGAGTAGTGCTTTCCCAGTAACGTTTTCCCCACAAAGCGGTGTATACAGTCATGATTACACCGTTTTGTAAAAACCAAGACGGATTGTAGGGCGCAGTATAACACATCATAGACTATAAGATTTCGTGTAATTAAGTCTTGATTTCACAGTCATTTAATCTTAATATTTATGTAAGATTTAAAAGCTTTTTTAGAATCGATTCAAAAATCTTTGTATCTATCAAAGGTTGTTAATTATCCTTAATAAGTAGTAATAATTTTTTAAGAATGCCGAGGATTCTTGTCATAGACGATGACCCAGCGATTTCAGAACTAGTTGCCGTCAACTTGGAAATGGCTGGCTACGATGTTAGTCAAGCTGAAGACGGCATCAAAGGTCAAGCGCTGGCTCTCCAGCTACAACCAGACTTGATCATGCTCGATTTAATGTTGCCTAGAGTAGATGGGTTTACGGTTTGCCAACGCCTGCGCCGCGACGATCGCACCTCTGAGATTCCGGTGTTAATGTTGACGGCTTTGAGCCAAACTCAGGACAAGGTGGAAGGCTTCAATGCTGGCGCAGATGACTACCTCACCAAGCCTTTTGAAGTTGAAGAACTCCTGGCGCGGGTGCGCGCACTTTTGCGGCGGACTGACCGCATTCCCCAAGCAGCAAAGCATAGTGAGATTCTCAACTATGGCTCACTCACACTCGTTCCCGAAAGATTTGAGGCGATATGGTTCAATGAAACGGTGAAATTGACTCACTTAGAATTTGAGTTACTTCACTGCTTACTGCAACGCCACGGTCAAACGGTTTCTCCCAGCGAAATTCTCAGAGAAGTTTGGGGTTACGATCCTGATGATGACATAGAAACGATTCGAGTCCATATTCGCCACTTGAGAACCAAGCTAGAACCAGATCCCCGCCACCCCCGCTATATCAAGACAGTGTATGGTGCTGGATACTGTCTTGAATTACCCGGTATACCTCCATCAAATGAAGGGGCTTCAGTAACAGTCGTTGAATGAAATCAGGCTAAATTCCCTTAAACTTTGGCATGATTTAGGCAAGAACTCTTATAAACTCTTATTCCTTACCGCTTAGTTAAGGTTATTGGTGGCATTTACTGGTATGTAGACCATTAAATAAAACCTCACCCTGCCTCCGGCTTCCCTCTCCTTAATAAGGAGAGGGATTGAGGGTGAGGTTTGATCTCAGGGCGATTTGATTGTTTCCAGTTTTGAAAGTCTTTTAGCTCGGTCGTCTGAAGCTGAAAATGAGGCAGCAGATGAGAAATTTTCCTGCTGCTACCTCTGCTTTATCCTAACTACTCAACGCCTTTAAGAACCGTTGCAAACTCTTAAACACATTGGCCTTTTTTACAGGTGGAGCGTCTGTTGTTGTTTGCGGTTGTCCTTTTAAAAGGATCAGATCCAACTCATCACCCGATGGTTTTGTGGGTAATTCGGCAATTCTTTGATATTCGCCGTTAGTTTCCAGCCAAACTTCCCACTGTTTTGGGTAGCAGCGATATAGGGCGGTTTCATCGTCTACAGGGCGGAGGTAATAGGCGGATTCAATGGTACTGATGAAGCGATCGCGGATTTTTCTAGCTGTATAACCAATACCGACAGTTCCAGCATCTTCTAAGCGGGGATTTAACAAGATTAAAGGGCGATCGCCTATTTCTTGACATAGCTTTTCTAACTGCGGTACTTCTACGGAAGTGGGGGCGATGAATAAGAAAATTTCATCTTCTGGCTGAATTTTTGTCTGCAAAGAAGCAGCCCTTCCCGTACCAATATCCAAAATTTGAAATGGTGCATCACCCCAATCGCGTCGGGCTAAAGCCGCAGCACCAGCATCAGCAAAGAAAATCTTCAAACGGGAATCATATTCTGTAAACAGTGGCAGAAATTGTTCCGCTACCGGCATAAACTTGAGTTCTGGGAACAAAAACTCAACTTGTATGCGAGTACAGCCATCTGCAAGAGCAGCTTGGACGGCTACACGAGATTGAGCGATCGCATCTTCAAGACTCGACGGAAGTTCACTCATAATTTATTATGTGGGTTTAGTATTACTCCCATTGTTCCAGTATTGGCTTTTCTTGGGTAGAAGACTAGTAGGTTTAGTTTTCTAGAGGATAGCAGAAAATCCTTGCAAAACAAGCTGCTCAGTCGAGATTCCCTGATTGCTCATTTATTGAACAAGTGCGATCGCATATAAAGACACACTTAAAATTTTACCTGTTGGTAAAAGACTCCTTTTAGGCTTTGGGCGACGTGCCGATCAGATAAAACCTAGATATTTTGATACGTGATACCCAACCCAAATCCCTACAAGGCCACCAATGACGCTGAAAACGATCGAGGTGAAAGATAGCATACTTCCACCCCACAATGCAGGGATGTAACTACCAATCGTAGAGCCAACGAACATCCCAATTCCAATCATGAATTTATTCATCCAAAAAAAGCCTCAAAACTAATCAAAATAAGTCATACTTGAACTCCTTTATGACTCAAAATATTAGCTTTTGGGAAAATATTTATTTAACCCTTTTGGCAGCCGTGCCTAACTACTGAAGCTAGGACAGATAAAAATATCCTATTTTGGGATTATTTAAAAACAGGTTTATTGTGTTCAACGTATACATAGTGCTAAAGCCAAGGCACAATGAAATTTGTTTTCAGCCAGGACTATAAAATATTCCGTCGCTGTATGATTGCGGCTCGTAAGGAGGCAAAACTAACTCAAGAGACGCTTGCTAAATCCTTGAAAAAGCCACAATCTTTCGTAGCCAAATATGAAAATGGTGAACGGCGGTTAGATGTAATTGAGTTTCTGTTAGTTACTCGCGTAATCGGCGTAGATCCTTGCGATATTCTCAGAAAAGTTGAACAAGGAATATCTGAAGCATCTTGTGAGGAGGAGGTATGAATACACAGGATGTAATCAAGCTGACATCTCAGTATCTAGATAATTTATCCGGTCATACTTTTGACATTTTATATATATCTAAGCCTGTAACTGTAGACGCGGCGCTAAACTTGGCTAAAGTTATCTCAAAGCTTTCACCCTTACTCGGAAATTTAATTGAATTTAACACAGTTGAATTTTTGAATAAACAAAATGAATTTTCTGAGTTTGGAAAGTGGCAGAGACAAGATCCAGGCTTTCCAGATACTATTTTTGTGGGAATTCAACCAACACCAGGATTAGAGATTAAAGCATGGTTTCCATTAGCAACGGAAATAACAGCACGCTTTAAAGATAGTCAAAATCACTTTAAGTATGATCAGACCTATGTTGCTATGCTGGCATGGTTGCCTGAAAAAATTATCTATGGCAAACCTCGTATTCTTGATGTATGTGTTGTCTCTGGTTTGTCGGTAGCTTTAGCTAGAGATACTCATTATCATAATCCGCCAGATTATCTTGTTTTGGAGCCAGAAGATACAACTCAAAGAACTGCAAATTTACAGCAGACAAACACTAGCGGTTATAAATTCCAAGGTTCTGTTGAAGAGTTCTTAGAAGCTCAAAAAATAGTTGATTCATGGGGTGTTGAAGGAAAAATCTATAAACCAACTAGAGAATATCAGCACCTTCTGCGTGAACTGTTGATCCGGTACAAATACAGACTGGATACTAATTTCGCAAAGATGGACAGAATCGTGCATCCAGGTATTGAAAAATTTAAGCAGCGTGTCTATAATATTGAACTTTGTGGTATTACAGTTGGTCAATGGAATAGGGTTTTATCAAGCCGTCGAGAAGACAGCATCAAGAAATCTCTACAAGATTATCTAGAGATTAGAGAAGAGAGTATTGATGAACTTCTTGATTAAATCTCTGCACTCCATAATAAAAATAATCTGGATCAATTTCGCAAGAGTAAGCTTTTCGTCTCAGTTTACGTGCTGCTAGAGATGCACTGAATAGTCCTCCGAAAGGTTCCCATATAACATCATTTTTATCACTTGACGCTTCAACAATAACGCTCATCAAGTCCAGGGGCTTCTGATTAAGGTGTAATGCTTTTCCAGAAGTAGTCTTAACTCTCTCATCACCCCGTAGAGCTTGGCGATCCCAAACATTTGTAAAACCATGAGGACATCTGAATTTGGAACGCATCTTACTCCATTCTTCGCCTGTTAAAGATTGGTTACCATCGAAAGAAAAATAAGGTCTTCCTTCTGGACTACCATGCTCATTTGCATATTTCACTAACCTCTCAAACATCTCTGGAGGAGGAAAATACCATAAGTGTCCTTGATCGAAATACTTCCTAGTTGCAGCATTAGCTACACCACAAGCATCATTTGCCCGTTGTAGTCGTAATCCAGAACGTTTCCACTCTTTTAGCAACCATACTTTCAACGTCAATTCGTTGACTTTAACTTCTCTTACATATTGAACACACACTTCTGTAACTACAGGGAATCTACGAATTTTTTCTGTATTAACATTCCCTGCTATATGACCTTTTCCTTTGTTCCAAATATTACAATTAACATAACGCCAACCGTGCTTTTCTAAAACTGGATGCACAACAGCCCAGCCAATTTCCGAATTCCAAAACCAGAGTGTTGTGCATGGTATGGCTGCTTTTGACCATGCTTCAATATGAGGTTCATACCAATTAGGTAAATCAATATGATCTGAAGTATCTTCTTCAAAACCAAGAACACCGTAAGCTCCATCTGAAACGATGACTGTAGGCTGCTCCCAATTGTTGTAATGTTCAAGACTATCACCCAGATATAGAGCAACGCTTTCATCATTCCACGCAGAAAAATTTAAGTTGGTGTTGAGGTTGACTACTTTTCCCCGACCAACTGTGCTGGTAGCCTTGCGTTTTAAAGTCTTGAGGGAACTCGGTTCTGGGTTAGATAGACTCATTTATTGGTTTAGGTGGATCTGAAACTTGAGTAATTCTGACTTTATCCTATTTTGGGATATTAAGATAGTAATAGACAGTAAAATTAACCAGAAACACGCTCAATACGCAATATTTCCTATCCCCCAAGTACGTAATTTATGATATTTAATTTAACGCTTAACTAAAGATAAATCTGGTGTGAGCCTTTGCAAAACTTGCTTCAACACCATCACCGTCCAATCTATATCAGCTTCAGTTGTATCACGCCCCAAAGTTATACGAATTCCGCCCAAAGCAGCTTTTTCTGAATAACCCATTGCTAACAATATGGGGCTTGGGCTAAGTTTACCACTGTGACAGGCAGCACCAGCACTGATACCGATGCCAGCAAGGTTTAGCTGTCGTACCAAGGTTTTACCGCTAAGTTTTTCCCCATCGGCGTATTCTAAGCACATACTGATATGGTGAGGTAAACGATCGCAGCCATCCCCTGTAGCTATTATTCCAGGAATTTCAGCTAATTGGGCAAAAGCGCGATCGCGTAACTCAATTAACCGTGGTGTTTCTATAGCTAATTCTTCTTTTGCTAATTCTGCTGCTACACCAAACCCCGCTATTATCGGTACTGCTTGCGTACCAGAACGCAGTCCCATTTCTTGTCCACCACCACCCAGTAAAGGCATCAATTCCACACCAGGACGCAGGTATAGCGCCCCTACACCTTGTGGTCCATATATTTTATGACTGGAAAGGCTAAGTAAGTCTACGGGTAGTTGTTGCACATCTATGGGTAAGCGTCCCGCAGCTTGGACTGCATCTGTATGGAACAAAGCCCCATGCGTAGGCTCCGCCCGCCGCAGGCATCGCACAATTTTACCAAGTTCTGCGATCGCTTGCACTGTGCCAACTTCACTTTGACCGTAAATTATAGAAACTAAGGCTGTATTATGTCGCAACGCCGCCTTTAAATCTAGGGGGTTGACTCTACCTTTAACATCTACAGACAAGCGCGTAACTTCCCAACCCCACATTTCTAGAAACTTTACCGTTTCAGAAATTGCGGAATGCTCAACGCTAGAGATAATTATATGTTGAGGAACAGCATACAACCGAGCCACACCCATAATCGCCAGATTATTTGCTTCGGTACCACCAGATGTAAAGATTATTGATGCTGGATCGACAGCGTTAATTAATCCAGCAACTTGGACTCTGGCTTGTTCCACAACCGTTGCCGCCCGTTGTCCCCATTCATGTAAGCTAGAAGGATTGCCCCACTGTTCGGTGAGGACTGTTTGCATAACTGCGATCGCTTCTTTTCGAGTTGGAGTAGTGGCGCTGTAATCTAGATAAATTTGCATATAACCGATAATGGTGAGAACACACGGGGGCTTATAACCCTCTTTTACCCCCAATTTATCGGGGTTCGCCGTAGGCGGGGGGATTTTAACCGAACCGTATTGGTAAGCTGCTGATCTTGTTAGCAATATACAGTTTTAGTGGACAAATTCTGAAAAATTCTCTGTAATTCTACCTCTAGGAGGGGATTTTTCCCTTTACCTGGAAAATTATTTTTCTACATAATTCAGAAGACAAAATTTTGGGAATGATAAATATGTCTACTCCCAATCCACTTTTAACAGATTACAGTGCAACTTATCTCTAAACGAAGATATTTTTTATCTATCTTTTTACTGATATTTCCCCTTGCTGCTTGTCAACGAGTCCAGTCTTTAAATCAGCGTCTGGCACCTTTACCACAAGATCCCTTAGTTCAAGTTTACTTTAACCATTCTGAGTCTTCAGAATACAAAGAACCTTACCGTCAGCAAACTCGCCTTGGGGATGATTTAGAAAAACAGATTGTCGATGCTATTACCCAAGCTAAATCTACAGTAGATGTGGCGGTGCAAGAATTACGTTTACCCAAAGTTGCCCAAGCACTGGTTGATAGACAAAAAGCTGGGGTAAAAGTCAGGATAATTTTAGAAAATACCTATAGCCGACCTTGGAGCAGCTTAACATCTACAGAAGTAGGTAAGTTAGATAAAAGGGAACAGGAACGTTACAACGAATTTCGCAAATTTATCGATATTAACCAAGATAATCAACTCAGTGCAACAGAAATAAATCAAAGAGATGCTTTGATAATTTTGCAAAATGCCAAAATTCCCTGGATAGACGATCGAGCCGATGGTTCAGATGGTAGCAGCTTGATGCACCACAAATTTGTGATTGTGGATAATCGCATTGTAATTATCACTTCAGCCAATTTTACTTTAAGTGATACTTATGGTGATTTCACAAATTCTAGCAGTTTAGGCAATGCCAATAACTTATTGCAGATTGACAGCCCAGAATTAGCATCTTTATTTACAGAAGAGTTTAACATCTTATGGGGAGATGGCCCTGGAGGTAAACCAGATAGTCAATTTGGTTTACAAAAACCGATGCGTTTACCTAAACAAATAACTTTAGGTGACACCAAAATTACTGTGCAATTTTCGCCTATTTCCCCGACTCAACCGTGGAGTAACAGTAGTAATGGTTTAATTGGCAAAACTTTAGATTCAGCAACCAAATCTGTTGATATGGCGTTATTTGTCCTTTCCGATCAGCGGATTGCCAATATCTTAGAAAAACGCCATCAACAAAGTGTGCAAATTCGCGCTTTAATTGAACCACAATTTATTTATCGTCCTTATAGTGAGGCATTGGATATGATGGGGGTTGCTCTTAGTAACAAATGTAAATATGAACTTGATAACCATCCCTGGCCAAATCCAATTACAACCGTAGGTGTACCTGTGTTACCCAAAGGCGATTTATTGCATCATAAATTTGGTGTTATTGATAATCAAACAGTAATCACAGGTTCTCATAATTGGTCAGATGCTGCCAATAATGGTAATGATGAGACGCTTGTAGTGATTGAAAATCCCATAGTTGCGGCGCATTATGTGCGAGAATTTGCTCGTCTTTATACCAAAATTAAACCTGGCTTACCACCAGGAATTCAAGAAAAGATTAAAGTAGAACAAACGCGGTGTCCACAGATAAAAAGTTCTTCATCAAGTGAACTACAAGCAATTAAACAAATAAATATTAACACTGCAAGTTTAGAAGAATTAGCAACTCTCCCTGGTGTGGGTAAGAAGTTAGCACAGCGGATAATTATTAGCCGTCAACAGCAAAAATTTACATCTTTACAAGACTTGGAAAGAGTTCCAGGAGTGAGTGCTAGAACTGTAGAAAAATGGAGCGATCGCTTGATATGGTAAAGATGCACAGCTTACCCTACGATGGTTTATATTCTACTTAGTTAAAAAAATGTAAGATTACATAAATGCGATATTTAACTGCGATCGCTACCTAAACCAATCAAACTACAAAAATGCCCATTCTGAGAAAATCGTTTGGTTACTGAACGTAGCCAAAGGGCAAAATCGAAAGGAGCCGAAGTATTTATTCTGACTCCTGAATTCAGAATAGCTAAATTCTTCTTCAACAGTAATTCTATCTAATACCATTTCTTTGTGAGGCTGTGCTAAACCCTTTTAACTTCTTTCTTTCTTTCTTTCTTTCTTTCTTTCTTTCTTTCTTTCTTTCTTTCTTTGTGTCCTTTGCGCCCTTTGCGGTTCGTTTTTCTTTCTTCTTTCTTGTACTTAAATATGGTTTAGCGCATCTTCATACAGAATCGGTATAAGCTTTTAACAAGAGACAGAAAGGAGAGAAGAGAGTTAAATTATTGACTTATTACATTAAATATGATATTTTGTATTGCTATAATTAGAAAAATAAAATATAAACGTGAATATCTCTCCTTCTCTCAAAAAACCGCGTGTCTCATGGCAGGCGGTTTTCTCACTGGTGATGTTTGTGTTCATGTACCTGCCCATACTGGTACTTGGCTTTTATAGCTTTAATCAGTCACCTTACAGTGCAACTTGGCAAGGATTCACTCTCGATTGGTATGGCAAGTTGTTCACTGACGATCGCATCTTATCAGCTTTGCAAAACAGTTTAATAGTTGGTGGTTGTGCCGTAGGGATATCAGCAGTGTTGGGAACCTTTATGGCGGTTGGGTTGGCGCGTTACGAATTTCCTGGTAAGAAATTGTATCAGGGTATTGCTTACCTACCATTGATTATTCCCGATATTGCGATCGCAGTGGCTACTTTAGTATGTCTAGCAGCCTTTGCAATCCCTTTGAGTTTATGGACGATAGTTGCAGCCCATATCGTGTTTTGTCTGGCTTACGTCGGACTTGTGGTTGCTTCCCGACTTACTAATTTAGATCCTCACTTAGAAGAAGCAGCCCTAGATTTAGGTGCAACACCAACGCAAGCTTTTATCAAAGTATTGTTACCTCAATTAATGCCTGGTATTATAGCTGGTTGTCTCTTGGCCTTTGTTCTGAGTTTAGATGACTTTCTCATTGCCAGTTTCACGGCTGGTAGTGGTTATAACACCCTACCAATGGAAATTTTTAGCCGCATTAGAACCGGAGTCAAGCCTGATATTAACGCATTGAGCGTGATGTTGATTACAGTATCTGCGATCGCTGCTCTTGTAGCTGAATTAATTCGCATTTCTGGAGAAAATAAAACTTTCAAATAAAAGGTTGTTTGAAAAGTAGTCTGCTCTGATTTTAGGCACTTATTCATTCCCCATCAAACCATAGTACTTATTTACCATGCGTAACAATACTGGTCAATTAAGGTGCAACATCAATTGGATATTTCCCTTAGTCACCCAATAAATTGAGGGAAAATAAGGCATTTTGAGTAAGCCTTTTTAAGGTGAGACAGCGCCATCTTCTCTAATGCCAAGGGCGTTTTCTCCATGAGAGACTGGCGTGGGTTGGGAGAATCGACTTTTAACCGAGCAGTATTACGATGCTAAATTCTCTTACGTATATTTTTACTTACTGAATTATTTCTATTTATACCAAACCCTTAATATTTGATAGGTCTTAAAATTAAGTAATTTTACTGCGGTTGATTCTCGCTCTTTGCAAACACAATAGTGGATGAAAAATTCAGTACGAAATCAGCCCAGCAACATAGGTTTTTGAAAAAAATCTATGTTGCTTTAAATCAAGGTTATTAGTAATCGGACTTTAAAAGGATAATTTCAATGTTTAACTTCTTCTTGTCCACTTAATTTGGACATTTGGAGATTAGTTGTATGTAATCAATAAGCAGCCCATAAAATATTATGGGATTTTTATTCTGATTTATTACATACTATCCCAAACAGTTCATCAATTGGTGGTTTTTTTTGTCCTAATTTTGTGTCACTACTATTGCTACAAATAGTACAATACGGCAAAAATAAACCTACTATATCAATTAACTAAACAATGATAAACAGGGGGTTAAACCCCTTGTAAAAGGTAGAGAAACTTCTGCAATACTTTAGGAAATTCACAAATCATACCTTCCATGATTCTCAATATTCGGAGAGCGATCGGTACTTAAAACTTCAAAACAGGGATTGAGCAAATAGTCAGTAGTGTCTCAATACAGTTCGGTTAAGGTGCAAGTCTAAATAGCTCCCTTAGTCCTCCTTTTTAATAGGGTGAAGTAGAGCCATTGGCATCAACCCACTTATCAGGTAGGTTGGGGAAAACGAGTCTTATCCGAAGCCTATTGAGTAGTATCTGCTCTACTAAAAATTTTTTAAATAACTGCTGCAAGACATTAGATAACAAAAATTAAATAACTGAAAAATCAGTTCATAAATTATGAAACCATCGCGCCACTTTTTCGCTCATAAATTGCATTATTCCCGTTTTTTATTAGCAGCAGGAATTTCTTTAGGAGGGTCATTTGCGCTAATAATGCCTACTCTCGCAGATGGTACAACTGCTGGTACTACTATCGATAACACTGCAACTGCTGAATATAATTACGTGAATAATTTGGGAGCAAATGTTCTTAACAAAGCTACTTCCAATACTGTAACATTTACCGTAGCAGAGACAGCAGGTATTGTAGTGACTTCTCAAGGCATGACAGATACAACAGGTGGTACTGTTGTTTCTAATGATTTGCTATACTACGATTTTCTGATTACTAACGTAGGCAACGATCCCACCCGCTTCTTTATTCCAGGAACAGCTACTATTACAGGGTCAGCAACAGCTGGCACAATCACCGCAGATTTAAATGGTGACGGCATATTTGAAACTAATATTCCCAACACTGGTTTTACCACTGGTTCCATTCCTGTGAATGGAACTGTCAAAGTGCGTGTTCCTGTTACAGTTAATCTTGCAGCAACGCCGGGTTCGACTATTTCAGTATTACTAGGTGATACAGGCCCCAACGATAACAGTAATGCTACACAGAACCAACCTGATAGTCCTGATGGTTCAAAGCCTACAGAAGTCCGCACCGTTGATAATTTAGATGGAACAACAGGAGAAACAGCAGGAATACCGTTGAATGGAGAACGAGAAGCTAGTGCTATCCAAACAACTACTATCGCTGCGACTTCACAAGCCTTTGCTAAAGTTTTAAAAGTTCGTTCTGCGTACTTAGATCCGGGTACACCCAAAATTTTGAGTGATGATAAATTGACCTATGATTTGAGTTTAAAAGTTGATTCCACAAGTCCCGCAGGTAGCGTCGGATTAACACCGGGAAATTTGGTAGGTACAAATATCAGTGTAAATGGGTTGACCGGTGCCAAAATTTTGGTATCTGATGCCATTCCTGCAAATACTCATTTAGCGAGTGTAGTTACTCCCCCTACAGGTTGGACTGTTGTTTACACTGTCACGCCGACAACAGTGATAGCGAACAATGCCCTTTGGACTAGTGTTGTCCCCGTTAATTTATCGTTGGTAACTCGTGTGGGGTTTGTTTATTCTGGAACTCTCAACGCAGGGACAACAGTCAATGGCTTATCCTTCCAAGTGGTGACAGATGGAGTTCTCGGTTCTACAGCCACCATTTCTAATATTGCTCAGACCTTTGGTCAAACTCAAGGTGATGTACTCAATAAGCTAGTTTATGATGAATCAGGTGACCAAAACGCCAGCAACTTTAATGATGATGGTAGCATTGGTTCAAATATTCCCACTACTGGCGTAGCAGATGTTGCTACTCAAGGGGCAGATAACAGTAATAACAACACAGGCCAAGGCCCTGGAGGTGAAGTTAACACCTTTACAATGACTGCCCAAACTTCGATTTTAAATGGGCCGCACCTGTTCCCTAACGCTGTGGGACCAACTAATAATAATGATGATTTTTCAAACCAATCAGCGATCGTTTCACTCTATCTGCCCCCAGGATCTACCCTCAACCCTGCTCCTGTCAGCTTCTTTAATACTATAGTAAACCCCGATCCAACCCTATTGAGTAATGTCTTACTAGTACCAGTTAACCCAACCAATACTAGTGACCTACCATCAGGTACAATTGTAACGTTGACCTCTGGAGCCAGTGTTGCCATTTACACATACAATGGCACTAACTTCACCTTAACTTCTGGCTTAGGAATTGTCCTACCAACCCTCAATAATATCCCAGTTGATTACACCGTAACTGTAGATTTACCTGCCGGAACACCTCTATCAACAGATACAGGTAAAGCTTTTCCTGTGACAATTCAAGCTTTTGTAGATAGCAATAATGATGGAGCGTTTAACTCTGGAGAATCTTACAATAATACGATTGACCAAGTTTACACAGGTTTCTTGAAACTGGTAAAAGAATCTCGGATTTTACAAGGAAGTGGCTCTGCTGTTGCTGGGAATGATGGTACTTTTAGTACAATAGTGAAAAAACCTGGCGTCGGCAATATTGTTGAGTATCGAATTACTTACACCAACATTTCATCAGTTCCCGTCGGTTCAAATAACGCTACTCTGAGTGCAACTGGAATAATTATTACTGAAGATGGTAATTCCACTAATAATAACTGGGCGAAAGACAATGATGGCAATGGAAAGGTGGATACCAATCATGTGTTTAATACTGCAACTGATCCTGCGGGAATTGTAACTTATCTCAATTTGGGAGCATCAGTAACGGATGCAGTTGGCGTTGATATCACCACATATTTAGACACAATTGCTGGCCCACTTCAACCTGGACAATCTGGAACATTTAGTTTCCAACGTAAGGTTAACTAGCTCATATCACCGGAAGCATCCCAATTTTGGCTTAAATCTTTTCCCTCACCCCCAGCCCCTCTCCCAATAAATATATGGGAGAGGGGAAACATAATTCTAGTTCCCCCTCTCGCCAATGATGGGATTCGGGGTTAGGGGATGAGGGCTATCAAGGTTTTTGCACCTGACGGGATGCTCCCATATCCCCGACTTCTTCAAGAAGTCGGGGATCTTCTTATTGCTAGTATTGGGTTTAAATCGCATTATAGCGGTTTCCATTCAGATACGGTACAACATTATATCGCCAGGTGTAGGGGGGGTAGGCAGTGCCTAGCCCCTACCGATGTACTCAGATAAACGAGAACCGCTATATGTAATTCTCTTGAATTTTTAATTGTTTAATTAGTTCTTTACGAACTTTTTTGGATAGTTAACAACAGCTATATTAAAGTACAGGGGTGTGTGACAGCAAGGTTAGTCTACTAATAAGTAGGTAGACGTAATTAAACATAATAAAAAACCTCACCCTCAATCCCTCTCCTTATTAAGGAGAGGGAAGCCGGAGGCAGCGTGAGGTTTTATATTTAATTTGACCCACTTACTTATCAGCTTAAATTATCTTATGTAACTATTTTAAATTTTAAATTGTTAATGAGTTACCTGGGTTTAAGTCCCCCGGTTCAATAAAAAAGCAAGTAATGCGATTGGGGTTAAATCCCCCGAAGTTTTGTGGACGGAAACCGTCCCCACAAACTTCTCTTCATTACAAAACTTAATTACGAATTACGAATTACGAATTACGAATTACGAATTAATTTATTCATCCTTATGCCCTCGTGTTAAAGATAGTTTTAAGCACATTAAAAAATTTCCGTGTTCGCTTCTCTACATAACTGTTTTCAATTAGACAATATTGGGGCTAACTTGGGAGAAGATGCTATTTCCCCCTCATTATGCAAATCTGCCAAAATCCCCATTGCTCAAATCCATTCAACTCTGATAGCAATAGATTTTGCGTGAGTTGCGGACAAAGCAACTTTGGCAAACTTCTCAGAAACCGTTACCGCGTATTAAGACTTTTAGGTGAAGGTGGATTTAGTAGAACTTATGCTACAGAAGACGTAGACAGACTAAACGCGCCTTGCGTTATCAAGCAATTTTTCCCGCAATTTCAGGGAACAGGACAACGCACCAAAGCAGCAGAATTTTTTAAAGAAGAGGCTTTTCGGTTGTATGAACTGGGAGAAAATCATACTCAAATTCCCAGATTACTAGCTTACTTTGAACAAGGTGCTAGCTTGTATCTTGTACAAGAATTTATTCAAGGAAAAACTCTCTTACAAGAAGTTCAGCAACAAATTTATGGTGAAGCACAAATTTGGGAACTTTTAGCTGATTTATTGCCAGTACTGGAATTCATTCATACCCAAAATGTTATCCATCGGGATATTAAACCAGAAAATATTATCCGCCGTGCAAGTGATGAAAAACCCGTATTAATTGACTTTGGCGGTGCTAAACAGGTAACACAAACCAGTTTAGGAAGACAAGCGACAGTAATTTATACCCTTGGTTATGCCCCAACCGAACAAATGGCTGGATTTGCTTGTCACGGCAGTGATTTGTATGCTTTGGGTGTAACTTGTGTGCGTCTTTTAACTCGATGTTTGCCTTTGCAGGATGCTTCTGGACAGATTAATGACCCTATTTATGATGCTATGAATGCTAAGTGGTTGTGGCGCGATCGCTTACAACAAAAAGGTACTACTATCAGCGACGATTTAGGGAAAATTTTAGATAAATTATTAAAACATCTACCAAGTGAAAGGTATCAAACAGCAGTAGAAGTTATCAACGATTTGAAATTTGCAACATTGAACATTCAACCTGTTGCCCTTAAAATTGTTTCGATGCCTCAACCCATATTACCGCCGCTACCACAAAAAGTAATACTACCATTACCCCCCTTAGAAACCTTTGAATTTGACGTAGTGACAGTAGACACAGGTGGTAGAGAAGTAAACCGCATGAGTTGCAATGCAAACTTCTTTGCCGAAGAATTGGGTAAATCTGTCACATTAGAAATGGTATCGATTCCTGGCGGTACTTATATGATGGGTTCACCGGAGTGTGAAGGAGATGCTGACGAACGTCCTCGACATAAAGTTACCGTTGAACCATTTTTTATGGGGAAATTTCCCGTAACTCAAGCACAGTGGAGAGTAGTAGCAGCTTTACCCAAAGTCAAACAAGCTTTAAATCCCCATCCGTCGAAATTCAAAGGTTTAGATAGACCAGTAGAAAATGTATCTTGGTATGAAGCTGTAGAATTCTGTCTTAGACTATCAGAAAAAACTGGACGCGACTATCGTTTACCGAGTGAAGCTGAATGGGAATATGCTTGTCGGGCTGGAACTACAACATCCTTCCACTTTGGCGAAACAATTACCTCTGAGTTAGTCAGTTGCACTATCGAACCAAAAAGCAAATTCCGTAAAGAAACAACAAACGTTGGTAGTTTTGAAGTCGCCAACGCCTTTGGATTGTACGATATGCACGGGCTAGTTTGGGAATGGTGCGCTGATTCGTGGCACAACAATTACAGCGACGCACCCTCAGATGGAACAGCTTGGGAAGTTGGCGGTGATATTAATCGCCGAGTGCTACGCGGTGGTTCTTGGAGTTTTAATGCAGAATTGTGTCGCAGCGCTAGCCGTAGCTGGAATGAGTCAGACGGTGGACTGAGGGTTTGTGGCTTTAGAGTAGTATTTTCTGTAGAGGAGATTATTTAGCAATTTAATTTAGAGGCTGTAGTAATTATGAAAGACAAAATTGAGAAAGGTGACATAGTACTTATAAATAAAAGTGGAGAATATCAGAATAAATTAGGTGAAGTTATTGAAATTGATTACAATATTTTCTTCGTCAAAATAGTGATAGTAAAGTTAGGTAATCAAGAAGAAGCCTTTGAAGAAAAAGATTTACAATTACAAAATCAAAAGCCGAGTATTGAAGAGGTGATTGCATCAGTAGAAAAAATTATAGAACTAGTTGAGTATATTTATCACTTACCGACAAAAGACAAAGTAGAGTTACCCAATCGGCTGAAATATCTGAAATTAGATATTCCTAAACTAGATAAGCAGTTGATTATAAAAAACTTTGAGAATATAGATAAAATACTTATATCAACAAGAGAAGCAGACTCATCAGCAATCTTTTGGCAAGAAATAGATTCTAATTTGCAGAAAATAAGCTGGTGGATTAGAACAAGCCTGTGAAAGAAGAAATAAGTCGGCGACAATAAATCAAAGTATGTGTTTTGCAAGGTTAAAAAGATGTAGCTGTGAGATACCATTTATAGCGTAATAGGCTTGGGTTAAGCCCCAAATCCAATGCAAGAGACGAAGGAAAGCAACGTCTCTACATACCTAAAATCAATACCAAAAATCCTTAACCCAAGCGTATTGATTTATAGTGCTTCTCGTTTACATGAAAACCCTTTTTTAACCTCACCCCCCCAACCCCTCTCCTTAGTAAGGAGAGGGGAGTGTTTGCTGTCTTCAAATACGGGGTGAGGTTGTTTGACAGGAGAGGGGAGTGTTTGCTGTCTTCAAATACGGGGTGAGGTTCTTTGGCGGATATTTCGATATAATTTGTAATCAAAAAATAGACATGAACGCCTAATACTATTTCACTTTGATAATGATACAAATACGCTCTTTTGACCATTGGTGTCAACTTAAGTCTAGAAATGGCTTATCTGTTGGCTTTCTCACCCGCCCTGAACTGAAGTTCATGGCTAATAGCTCAAGTCTACTGAAGTAGACTAAAGATTTTGGGAGCATCCCAATTTTGGCTTAAATCTTTTCCCTCACCCCCAGCCCCTCTCCCATATTTGGGAGAGGGGAGACATAATTTTAGTTCCCCGAATCCCATATTTGGGATTCGGGGTTAGGGGATGAGGGCAAACACAAGGTTTTTGCAGCTGACGGGATGCTCCCAAGATTTTTGGCTATATTTAGTCATCAACAGATGAGTTTCGCTATAAGAGAGGAACTTTATACCAATTCACGAAAATCCTGATACATATAGATTTATCGTAGGGGCTAGCCAATGCCTAGCCCTTATCAGATTATTTGTATCATTATTAAAATGAAATGGTATTAGTTCCTTGCAAGACAACGCTTTCACGTTAAAGACTTCCAACAAATAAATTACCCCACAAGAAGTAGTTGAGTATTTTTTTATTAGGACTTACGCATCAAGTACAAAATGTAGGGGCAATTCATGAATTGCCCCCAGGGCTATTTCATTCTCATCTAGTCCGCCTCAGAATGAATTCACCAGGCGTATAGCGAAAGTCGTCTAAAGACGACTAAGACTCATGTTTTAGTCCGTTTTAACGGACTTTAGCTAAAAGCCAAAGAACTTTAGTTCTGGGCGGTTTATGTCTAGAACGAAATAGCCCTGGAATTGCCCCTACGGTAAATCAAGGCTTTCACTGCTTTTTGCGTAAGTCCTATTTATTTGGAAGTCCCTTAAGTTGATACCAATGGGCAAAGAAAGACATGCCCCTACGAGAAATTTATATGTATGTAAGTAAGCGAAGCGGGTCAAATTAAATATAAAACCTCACCCTGCCTCCGGCTTCCCTCTCCAAAGCATCGGAGAGGGATTGAGGGTGAGGTTTTTTCTTATGTTTAATTACGTCTACCTACTTATCAGGATTTTCGTGAATTAGTATAACGCATTGCTATATAACATGGTGGCTTATAAAGGCTAACGCACACTAATGTTTTTGAGACAATGCTTCACCTATCAACATAAACTTATCAATATTAGAGATAAAACTTATGCCTAACGACATCATAATTGTTAGGTTTAAGGGTAAACAATTTAAGTTGGACATAATTAAACATAACTATATTTTCCTCATTATTTATGATTAATACCTTATCCCTCATCCTCTCTGCTTCATCCTGAATAGTGATATTTATTTTTACCCACTTAATTAAATTTGTATTTGTAATTGGATAAATTACATTTTTGGCTTAATTTAATATTTACTTAATATAAAGTTGATGATAATATTGTTTGATATTTTGAAGTAGTTCTTTAGCGCTAATACCTAAGTTGTTAAATTAATAAGGAGCATTGATTTAGATATAATCAACTACAAAGATAGGGGAGCATTTATGCGTTTTTCTCAGTTTGCAGGGATTCTTGGTTCTACTACAGCAGCTTTTATATCAATTACACCCATACAGGTAGAAGCTGCAACTTTTAAAGTCGTATCTGGAGTTACCAGCATTGATCGTGACCACGAAGATATTCTTAGAAGTATCGGGCTAAATTTGACAGGTACTAATAATACAGTCCCACCAATTCCCAGCACTTATTTAGTTGGGTTCAACATTGACCCAGCCACCAACTTTACATTCAGTGATGAGGGGGGTTTTACTCCGCTCTCAGGTACAATCGAGCATACTGGTACTGTTACTTTCAATAATCAAATTACTGTTGGTGACTTTTCGATTGGTTTGGCTCCGGGACGTACTGTCACAGGTGGCAGCGGATTTGTTTTAAGAGACACATTTTCTTTAAATACAATTTTGTTTGATTTGAGTATTTCGGCACCTGTGGCATTTGATGGCCAAAATTTAACCATCCCTGATGTTAAATTGCTGGTTTCTCCAGAGTTTGCTAATATTCTGCAAAAACCTGAATTGACCGGTTTGTTTGCTGGAACTGCACGAATTGATGCTCAAGTTGCTGCCGTACCCGAACCTGATAGTGTACTAGCAGTTTTGGCAGCAGGTGCGGCTCTTTTGGCAACTAGATTTTATCCTCGAAAAATTAAATCCACTTGATATCTTGAAGCATGGCTAAATGCTTATTAACCGGTGCAAGGGTATTTGCTGCAATCAGTCCACTGGCGGCGACTGCTGGTAAACCAATGCCGGGAAATGTGGAGTCTCCACAGCACATTAGCCCTGCTAAAGGTGTGCCAGGTCCAGGAAACATTCCCCTTCCAGCCTGAATTGCTGGCCCGTAGGAACCTTGATGACGACGCAGATAACGTTCGTGAGTTAGAGGTGTACCAACAAGTGTGACTTCGCAACGAGAGCGAATATCTGGAATGATCCTCTCTAGGGCTTGCCACATTACTTCTGCACGCGATCGCTTTTGTTCGGCATATTCTTGGTTCCTTCTATCCATTCCCCGCCAGATAGCATAAGGTTCATTACCAGGAGTATAAACATGAATTACGTGCTTACCTGGTGGCGCTAAGGATGGATCGAGAATTGAAGGAATTGATATCACCACAACATTCTGAGGTGCTGTTATGCCCAATTCCCAGTTATTAACTACGATGTAATGACACCGCAAATTAGACTGTAATCCTTGAGCATCAATGCCTAGATGTAGATGCATAAAGCTATCACACTCTGGCGTTGCTTGTCGTTTAGCACGGTACTGTTTCGGTACTGCCTTTTCTGGTACTAACTTCAGTGTGTCCCAAACCGATGCATTAGAAATCACTGCGCGACGCGCCCGAATTTCTTGGCGATCGCGCAGCTGCACACCCACCGCCCGATTCCCTTCTACAAGCACTTGCTCCACATGAGCGCCTAGTATTAACTTCCCACCGTGACGCTCCAATCCTTGTACAAGGGTGTCAACTAAAGCACCACTACCACCAATGGGATATTCAAGGATTGCGTTTGGCCGATACCAATCCGCAAACATAAATCCTACCTCTGCGGCGCTAGTGCCATCTGCTGGCAATCCTGAAAGCAGGAAGCACAGCAAATTTAGCCAATTTCGGGTAAACGGATCTTTAACAACGCCATCCATAATCCGGCTGAAGGGTCCAGTCAGCTTAATTATATTCGCCAGATTTTTTGTCAGAGATGGGATAAAGGGGCCGACAGTTCTAGCTGCGCCAAAATCAAAACGTAATGCCGCCGGTGGGATGGAAGTTGCAGCACTAGCGAATGGTTCCATAACGCGCTGGAGTTCTTGCCATTCGGCGACAGCATCATCTCCCCGGAATTTCATCAGCACTTCACAAAATTGCTCGCCACCAACCGACGTATCAAAATCACCTTCTGGTACACAACAACCCCAAGTATCATAGGTTACGCATGGTAATTCTGAACCAATTGCATCTAAGACTTGTCGCAGAGGGTTGGCAGAGGGGCTGTAAGACAATCCAGAGTAGAGAGACGGGCCAGAGTCAAATTTGAAACCATTGCGCTCAAAAGCATGGGCAGCGCCTCCAGGAATGGAATGACTTTCGCAGACTATCACATCAAAGCCATACCGTGCTAAAACAGCAGCACAACTCAAACCGCCAATACCGCTACCAATGACAACTATATCTGTAACTTGCATATATGTTTGCAACAATAAACTAAAACAGTTGGGGAAACTTGGATAATATCATTCGCTCCTCCATCTACAAACCACTCTAATTGGTTAATATCATCACTAAGGATGGACATTAAACCGCCAGTGTTGCGTTCTTCAGATTAAAGGCTTGATTTAGACAGACTGATGAGAAGCTTAAACTAGTAACTGAGTTTACCCAAGTCAAAGTAAAACTTTTGACTATTTACTACTCTCAGATTTATCCGTACTATTTTACTCAGGACTCACGAATCAGCACTCATAATGGAGAGAGGAATTTGAAAAATCAGCAATTCGGAAATTGGCAAAGCACAGTTTTAGGAATTGTGTTAGCAACACTAGTGATTTTGGGACTGAATTCCTTTATCATTATTAACCCAGGACAGGCAGGAGTGATCAGCATCTTGGGTAAAGCGAAAGATGGGGCATTGTTGGAAGGGATTCATGTGAAACCGCCTTTTATCTCAGTGATAGATGTGTATGATTTGACGGTGCAGAAATTTGAAGTGCCAGCAGAGAGTTCTACGAAAGATTTGCAGAATTTATCTGCGAGATTTGCGATCAACTTTCGCCTCGATCCGATACAGGTAGTTGAAGTTAGAAGAAAACAAGGAACCTTAGAAAATATTGTATCGAAAATCATTGCACCCCAGACCCAAGAAGCATTTAAAATTGCCGCAGCTAGAAGAACAGTAGAAGAAGCAATTACCAAAAGAAGTGAGTTGAAAGAAGACTTTGATCAAGCGCTAGGCGATCGCTTAGACAAATATGGGATAATTGTGTTAGATACTAGCGTAGTTGATTTAGCATTCTCACCAGAATTTGCAAGAGCTGTGGAAGAAAAACAAATTGCTGAACAACGGGCGCAAAGAGCCGTTTATGTCGCACGCGAAGCAGAACAAGAAGCGCAAGCCGATGTGAATCGCGCTAAAGGTAGGGCAGAAGCTCAAAGACTCTTAGCAGAGACACTCAAAGCTCAAGGAGGACAGTTAGTTCTGCAAAAAGAAGCAATTGAAGCTTGGAAGAGTGGCGGCGCTCAGATGCCCAAAGTCCTCGTTATGGGTGGTGACTCAAAAAGCGGCGTTCCCTTCATATACAACCTTGGAAATGTCCAAAATCAACCGTAAAAAAGAGTGAACATTAAATAACAAGGTTTAATATGTAATTGGTTCTGACTTGGGGCAAGTTTTACAACATTTGTCCGATTCTCAATTCCATTATCCAAAATCCAAAATAGTATAAGTTGGGCTAGTCCCAACTTCAACACAACAGAAAAACCAGCAAGACAATAATCGCAGTTTATGTCAACCCTAAATCCTCAGAATCTCACTGCCGAAGAAGCAAAAAAATTACTGAATAAATTCAACTGTCTAGACATTGCGCCTATCCTGAATCCTTACGAAAAATCAGTAATTCGTAGTGCCTTAATTTTACTCGCCAAACTTGCCGATTATCAAATTTTAGGAATCTGTGCTGATACAGCAGAAGAAGGAATACTTGCCATGAAGACTTATTCTCTGGCTTTGGGTTATGAACCACCAGACAATTTACTGACTCCTGAAGGCCCAGTTTATATCAAATTAAATGGTAAAAATGGCTTGTGTTATCTCGATTCATATCCTGGACATCATCGTGGTGTATTAGTGTCTTGTCAGTCTTACCACGAAGACGGAATCAACGAAATGTATGGACATCTCCCTTTGGATTTATTTCTATAGAATTGGGCGAATGTAGGTAGGGTATTTGCCTTACCTACTAACTAACAGTCAATGAAAAATTACTAAATTTTATGAGTATTATTACACTCCAATCAGTCAAAAAAGACTTTGGCATCAAAGAAATTTTAAAAGATGCCAGCTTTAGCCTCGATGCTACCGATAAAGTTGGCTTAATTGGTACTAACGGTTCTGGCAAATCAACCCTATTAAAAATGATTGCCGGGTTAGAATCGATTGATAGCGGTCAGATTTTAGTCAACTCTGGTTCGAGAATTATCTACTTACCCCAGCAGCCAGATTTAGATGAGAATCACACAGTTTTAGAGCAAGTTTTTGCTGATAGTGGCGAACATATTGCTTTGGTGCGTGAGTATGAAGAAGTTTCAGATAAATTAGCTCACTATCCAGATGATAGCCAACTGATGTCTCGCCTTTCTGTGGTGATGCAACAGATGGATACAACTGATGCTTGGGAAGTCGAAACTAATGCCAAAATCATCCTCACAAAATTAGGAATTTCTGACTTTGACGCCAAAATAGGCACTTTGTCTGGAGGCTATCGCAAGCGGATTGCTTTAGCATCAGCATTGCTAGCAGAACCAGATGTTTTGCTCATGGATGAGCCGACAAACCATCTTGATGCTCTTTCTGTAGAATGGTTACAAAGTTATTTAAATCGCTATCGTGGCGCACTTTTTCTGATCACCCACGATCGCTATTTTTTAGATCGCGTTACCAATCGGATCATTGAAATCGACCGAGGCGACATTTACACTTATACAGGTAACTATTCATATTACCTGGAAAAGAAAGCTTTAGCTGAAGAATCTGCCGTAAGTAGTCAACGTAAACATCAAGGCTTGTTGCGGCGCGAGTTGGAATGGCTCAAAAAAGGGCCGAAAGCCAGAAGTACTAAGCAAAAAGCGAGAATTGACCGCGCCCATGCTTTGCGAGATACTGAATTTAAACAAGTTCAGGGTAAAGTTGATATTTCGACAGTTGGTCGTCGCATTGGCAAAAAGGTTATTGAATTAGATAACATTTCTAAAGCATACAATGGACGCACCCTGATTAATAATTTCACCTACGAATTTAGTCCAGAAGACCGCATTGGCATCATCGGCGCTAATGGTGCTGGTAAATCTACTTTAATGGAGATTATTACTGGTCAGATTAAGCCAGATTCAGGTATTGCAGAAATTGGAACTACAATTCATATCGGTTATTTTGACCAGCATTCGGAAGAATTGCTCACAGCCTTAAACGAAAATCAGCGCGTAATTGACTACATCAAAGAAGAAGGAGAATTTATCAAAATTACCGATGGAACTCAAATTACTGCTTCTCAAATGTTGGAGCGGTTTTTGTTTCCTGGTAATCAACAGTATGCCCCAATTAATAAACTTTCTGGTGGTGAAAAACGCCGTTTATTTCTGTTGCGGGTTTTGATGAGTGCGCCCAATGTCTTAATTTTAGATGAACCGACAAATGATTTAGATGTTCAGACATTGGCAGTATTAGAAGATTATTTAGAAGATTTTGTCGGATGTGTAATTGTAGTTTCTCACGATCGCTACTTTCTCGATCGCACCATCGACACAGTATTTTCCTTTGAAGAAGGCGGTAATCTGAGGCAATATCCAGGTAATTACTCGATTTATCTGGATTATAAGAAGGCTGAAGAGGCACAGCAACAGGCTGCTAACATTAAGGAGAAGCCGAAAAATGCCGAAGTCCAAAATGGTGCAGCTTCACCCAAGGATGTAGAGAATACCAAGCGGCGGAGGTTATCTAATTGGGAGAAAAAAGAATTTGAGCAATTGGAAGGTAAAATTGCCCAGTTAGAAGCCCAGAAGGTGGAAACTGAGAAAACACTAGCGAATGTTTCACCGGGGAATTATAGTCAAGTGCAGAAACTCTACGATCAGGTGGAAAATCTTAAGCAAGCGATCGATGTGGCGACTGAACGCTGGTTAGAATTAGCTGAGATAGAGTCTTGATGGTAAGCATGTCACGTTTGTAAATCCGGGCGATTAGAAATCGCGGCTACACAGACAAAACCCACCTCCGTGGGTTTCAAACTCTTGATTTTTCCTTAGTCCACGGAGGTGGACTTTGTTTGTGTAGCCGCGAATTCTATTCGCCCGGTGCAATGCTCTCTCTGGTATCGATCAGTGGCCGATCGCAATTAGTCATAAAATCATCGGAGAAATTGTCTAAACTGTCGATGAGCGATCGCCAGGGGTTATCTTTGGGAATAAGAACAATAGCGTTACCAATTTTTTTGATATAGACTTCTGTACCACTAAGTTGAAAATCTTCGGGCAAAATAACAACTTGATGAGTGCCATCAGTGCTGAGTTTGGCGGTGTTCATGATCTTACTTTTCTTCTGTTGCATGATGGGTTTTAAGCAACTTCTTTAGGTGACATTTTAATTTCTACTTTTTGATTTAAAGCTGCTGCAATCCGAGCCAATATAGACAAACAATGTCCCTCATAGTCAGCATCTTCCAATCGAGCAATGACTGACTGGGTAGTACCGACTTTTGCGGCTAGTTGTTGCTGGGTTAGTCCCCCTTGTTTACGTGCATCGTAGATGATTTGAGATACTTGAGCATTTATTGATGATTCTCTAACCATCTCTTGTAATTCTGGATCTTCTTTCATCATTCTTTTAATGATTTTCAGTGCATCATTAGTTTTCTTCATCTGTTTCTTCTTCTGGTTCGATATAAGTATGAACTTCTGAATTGAGTATGAATAAATTTTTGTATGTTAATGCTAAATCAATTTCTCGATCTGGAACTTGGTTATCCTCTTTAATGATGGCATGAGCTAAAATCACTACATTTTGACCATGAAAAAATATAGAATTCTATACTGTACTCTGACGTGCTTGGCTCTTAGTTCATAAATACCATCACGCAGTAAATCTGCGGCGGGTCGTCTTAATTCAAAACCATACTCAGCTAATTGCTCAATTCTGGCGATGCAGTTCGCATATCCCTTACGATCCTGGAGCCAGAACTAGAGAACGTGCGGTAGAATCCTCATCCATATACAAGCAAATTCGGCTCATGAAAGTTTTTGAGTTTTATGGAGTTTCTCTAATCTGTCTCCCTCTGCCTCTTCTGCTGCAATGTCAGCGTCAATTTGGTCGCGGTTAGCATGATAATAAGCTAAAGCTGCATAAACCTGCGCTAAGGTCAAATGACTAATTTGATCTGCAATCTCTTCGGCGCTGTAACCTTGTTTGTACCAGATGGCTATGCGCCTTACTGTCACCCCTGTACCAGCAATAATCGGACAACCGCCGTGTATTCCAGGATGACAGTTAATTAGTGTACCAATATCAGTAATAGTTGTCAAAACTTGTTCTCCGAAATTTTTTATATTATCTCTAATTTGAGCGGTTAACAAGATATTCATCTATAGTCACTGACTCACCATCGCTATACTCAGCGCGAACTGGTTGAATTTCTGCCAGTGTATCTGCATCGTCTTCATACAACGCTTCTTCGGCTTCAAAAATTTGTTGCTCAAGAGCTTCTTGAAGTTGACGTTTTTCTGTTAAATCAAGAGAAGATATTGCTTCTGCTAAAGTTTCTAAGGAGAGTTGTAATTTAACAATGGCTGGCATTTTTCTCCTATTGGGTGTATTTTTTCGCATTTTGACACCATTCTGCTGATTTTAACAGTTATATTTTTGTCAAGCTGAAAGTCTGTGGGTTGTGTTTCACGCTTGTGGGGTACAACGCATCAATTAAATTTGCCTAACTTCCCCAAAAAACTGAAGCAGTCTAACTCGTGACGGGAGCGGTTTCACTCGTGACGGGAGTGGTCTAACTCGTGACGGGAGTGGTCTAACTCGTGACGGGAGTGGTCTAACTCGTGACGGGAGTGGTCTAACTCGTGACGGGAGTGGTCTAACTCGTGACGG
>NZ_JBALFF010000047.1:0-7649 GCF_036916975.1 Nostoc sp. | reverse complement strand
AACTACGGTTCTCAACTTAAATCGCGTTTAAATTCTTATTTTTCTGAAAAAGATTCCTAAAAACTGCCGTAAAAATAGAATGAAATAGCCCTGGTATTTTACCAAGACAACTTTGCTAGGTAAATAAGTTTGTCATAACGATTTTAGTTTTTGTGTTTAGCACTAAAGTACATCTTTTTTTTACTAATTTTCTACTTACTTACATTTATAAATTAGCAATTAGCCCCTTGATTAATTGTTTACATCGTAGTATGACTACTTGGAGGTTAACAGTACCCTGTAGGGTACTCTCTCCAACTGCGATCTTTCTTGGGATGATGCAGCATTAACAAAATATAGGACTTACGCATCAAGTACGAAATGTAGGAGCAATTCATGAATTGCCGTACCTCACATAAACGAGAAGTGCTATAGCTAAAGTCTACTGAAGTAGACTAAAATTTTTTGGTATATATTTAGTCATCTTCAAATGACTTTTGCTAAAAGCCAAGGAACTTCAGTTCTTTGTGGGACATGACGTTTACTTTTAATAAAAAAACCCCCTCCTCGCTGGCGCGGGGAAGGGGTTGAGGGTGGGGATAACCTAATATCCGCCTTCTTCTTCGTATTCTGGCTGTCTTTCCTTGACTTTTTTGGGAATATTCACCGGTTTGGGCGCATCTTCCCAAGCATCGCCGTCTACGTCGTCATAATCCTCGTATTCATCAACATAAGGCTTGTTATAGGGCTGGGCTTCATATTTTAACGGCTGCGGTTGTTGATACCTGTCGTTACCTGTAGCCTCGCTCCAATTATCTTCTTCCTCGTCTTCTTCGTATTGAATAGATTCATACTGCCGCGCCTTCATTACCTGACGCTGTGGCCTTTGTTCTTCCACATAGTCTTCTGTCCATTCCTCTTCTCGCGCTACGGGTTCGGGGGCGCGAACTTTTTGCCTGGGTGGTTGCAATGGCACTCCACTAGGCAGTTGATTGGGTGGTGCAACTGTACGCGGTGGAGTATAGCCGTATTCTTCTTCTATATCTCGTTCCCAAGGGGCTTTGCCGATACCCAGGCGCTCTAGTAAACCAACTGTTAACTGATCTACGCGTTCTTCGGCTCCCTCAAATACAATCAACCGATTGGGGCCTGTGCTGACAATTTCATCTACTGAGAACTCGTAAGTACTCAGAAATTGATCGGGTATTTGGGGCAATCCTAAAGAAGCGATAACTATGGAGTTAAGCTTGCCGGTTTCGCCGTTGAACTTGAAGCCCCGAACTTTGCCTAATACTTCACCTGTTTCTGTAATTACTTCCCAGTTAATCAGATTACTGAGAGATTCAACTTCAATATCTTCAATGACATCTTCGTTATCAACCAGGATGACATCACCAATCTGGCTGATGTTGTTGAGGTACATATAGCGCGGTATGCCCGAAATGGAGATCAGGCTATCTCGCAAACCAAGAGCCACAACCTCTCGTTGATCTATATCAACCCAGACTTGACTGATGATGCCTAGCCGCTTGCCGTTGTCGCGGGTAATCACCTGGGTATTTAATATGTCGGAACGCCTAATTATCTGTTCGGAGGTCATTCTATACCGAGTCCTGATCTCGAATCCGGTTTATCTATACACTATTATTAACAAAAACTCAAGCAGATGTATTGGATGATTGTAACTTAATCCCCAAAACTTGAGTGTAAGCTCCTCGTGCTTGAGTAACGCCAATTGTGCGTTCGGCTGATTCTATCATCGGACGACGCAAACTAACAACTATAAATTGCGCTTGTTGTGACTGTTGCTTAATCATTCTAGCTAATCGCTCTACGTTTGCCCCATCTAGGAACATATCTACTTCGTCAAAGGCGTAAAATGGTGATGGGCGATAGCGTTGCAGGGCAAAGATAAAGCTTAAGGCTGTAAGTGATTTTTCTCCCCCAGACATGGAAGCTAGGCGCTGTACGGGTTTACCTTTGGGGTGTGCGACTAAATTTAGCCCACTACTAAAGGGATCTTCAGGATTTTCGAGTTGCAAGAAGCCGTCGCCGTCGGAAAGAATGGCAAAAATCGATTGAAAGTTTTCGTTGACAGCATCAAATGCTTCTTTAAAGGCAAGTTGCCGCAATGTGGTAAAATTTTCAATCCGCAAAAGTAGTTCGGTGCGTTCTCCTTCTAAAGTTTGCAATTTTTGGGTGAGTTCTTGGAGACGGTTTTGAGTGCGTTCGTATTCTTCTAACGCCAGCATATTAACAGGTTCCATTGCCTGTAAGCGTTTGGTAAGCGATCGCAATTCTTTCTGCAATTCCTCCAAATCTACTTTATCTGGAACTTCCGGCAAGGGATTTGGTAATTCTGCTCCCATATCCCGCAACTGATTTTGTAGTGCAATTAGTTCTTCCCGCCGTTTCTCTTGGGTTTCTTGGAGTTTTTGGATTTCCCATTGCAATTGTTGTTGACGCAAAAGATGCGATCGCACTTCCAATTCTGTAGCGTCGCGTTTTTGTTTTTCTTCTCCTAAATTCTGTTCCATAAGACTCAGCGTCGCGCGGGTTTCGGCAATTAAAGTGCTGAGTTGTGAGTGTTGAGTGCTGAGGGAAGTTAGTTGATTTTTTTGCGTCTCTTGCTCAAGATGATATTGGGCAATTCGCTCCTCCCCTTCTTGGCTTTTCTCTTGCAACCGTTGTTGCTGATTTTCCAAATTTTTTAATTTTTGTTCAGCTTCCCTTAATGCCGCCTCCCGTTGTTGCAATTGTTGCTCTTGAATTTTAATGGTTGCCTGGATTTGTTGCCATTCGCTGGGAGTTTGGGATGCTTCTAACTCTGCTAAAGCGTGTCGCAATTGTTGCAACTGATTTTCTTGCCCCGGTAATTCCCGCTCTAAAATTTCTAGACGGGATTGAGCAGTGGCTAACTTTTGGCTGTTTTGGGAGAGTTGCGATCGCATCCCCTCTAATTGCGCTGTCAAACTCTTAATATCTTTCTGCAACTGCTCCAATTGCAACTGCTGTTCGCGCCGCGCCTGACGCGCTTCTGTGAGTTCGGGGGTGAGTTTTTTGGTTCTGGCTGACAAAGTAGTGATCGCTTCTGTACAACGTTCTAAAACTCGCTCAATATCCAGCAAGCGACTTCTTAAAGCGATCGCTTCATCAGATTCTCCCGCTTCCGCATTCCCAAACCGCAAGGCTGAACGCTGGGTATTACTACCACCAGTCATTGCACCACTAGTTTCTAACAATTCCCCGTCTAAGGTGACGATGCGATACAACCCTAAATTTTTTCGCGCCGCCTCCAGGTTGGCAAAAACTACCGTGTTACCGAAAACATAGCTAAATACATCTTTGTAACGGCGATCGCAATCGACTAAATTAACAGCATAATTAACGAAACCGTTGGCGAACCGTAGCGTTGCATCTTGAGTAAATTTGGGAGCGTGAATTTTATTCAGTGGTAAAAAAGTCGCTCTCCCTGCACGTTTCTGTTTGAGCAATTCAATTCCGGCTGCGGCGATGCTGTCATCTTCTACCACAATATGTCCCAAACGTCCACCGGCAGCCATTTCTAAAGCTAGCTGATGGCGGGGTTCCACTTTGCCCAACTGCACAACTAAGCCACAAAGTCCAGGCATTCCCGATTGTAAAATGACTTTACTCGCTTGGGTTCCTTGAACTTCTTGCTGTGCTTGCGCTTGCGCCTCGATTTTATCCAACTGGCGTTGTTTTTCTCGTTGTTCAAAAAGTAAGCGTTTTTGAGTTTCCTGTTGGATTTGCAGTTCTTGTTCTGTGGCTGAGAGATTTTCGGCTAAATTTTGGATGGGTTCGCTAGAGGCGTTAAATTCCGTTTCAATTTGACTACAGTCAGTTTGTTTTTGGGCTAATAATGGTTCATCGCGTTCAATTAGCTGAGTTTGTTCTTGGATTAACTGCTGTAACTGATTATTGCGTTCCCTGAGTTGTGCTTGTTCGGTGCGTTGTGGTTCTAGAGTTTGCAGCAGAGTTTCAATTTGACGGTTGAATGCCGTTTGTTGCTGCACCCACGCTTCCGAAGCCGAGGCGATTTCGGCGGCGGCTTCGCGGGAAGTTTGTAGTGCTTGCTGTACTTCATCCCTTTGCTGCTGTGAATAGACAATAGATTGTCCCTCTACAACTTGTGTTTGGGCAATTTCTTCTAGGGAATGACGGTATTTTTGAATTTCTTGCTGAGTTTGAGTCAGACGTTTAGCAGTTTCCTGCGTTGCTGTTTCTAATTCTGTGAGTTGACGCTGGAGTTGTTTTCGTTCAGCTTCTTGGGTGGCGAGGGTAGATTGTACTGCCAAAAGTTCATCTTCTCCCAATGCTTTTACATGTTTATTGAGTTGTTCCAGTTCAGCCGTTTTTTGGACGATTTGGGAATTTAGGTTTGTGAGTTGGGTAGTGAGTTCAGTCGAATTGCGATCGCTATTTTGAATTTCCTGAACTAACTTTTCTTGTTGTGCTTGGAGCGATCGCCATGATAAAACAGCTTCCCAAGATTGTTTCGCTAGAAATTCCGTGCGGAGTTTTTGATATTTCTCAGCTTTCGCCCGATCTTGAGAAAGGCGATCGCATTGTGCAGTTAATTCTGTTTCAATAATCCGACAGCTATCTTCTTTTTCTTTCACCTCATCTAAAGTTGATTTGGCTTGAACAATTTTGCGATCGAACGCCGCCACCCCCGCCAATTCATCAATAATTTCCCGCCGTTCCCGCGTATTCATCGAGATAATGCTGGTGACATCCCCTTGCAACACAACATTGTAGCCTTCAGGATAAACGCGCAGGTTACTTAATTGCTCATGCAACTCTGTGAGCGTGCAAGCTTCACCATTGATATAGTAATTCGACGTGTAAGTGCCTTGGTGAGTGACTCGCAGCCTTCTAGTAACACTCCACTCTCCCGATTTTGGATTTTGGATTTTGGATTTTGGATTTTCTTCCTCTGCTTCCCCTACTTCCCCCGCTTCCCCTGCTTCCTCACTCTGCGCCTTTGCGGCTTTGGGTGAGTCCTCTCCTGACAAATCAAATGTCACAGTGACGCTAGCTTCAATAGAAGCGCGTCCTTTAGAGGTTTGGGTGTTATTTACCAAATCTGGGAGGCGATCGGCTCGCATTCCCTTAGAACTGGAGAGTCCGAGGCAAAATAGCAGTGCATCTAGAATATTCGATTTACCTGAACCATTTGGCCCAGATATGACAGTACACCCCGGTAGCAAAGGGACTGAGGTTGTGCCACCGAAGGATTTGAAGTTCGTAAGTTCCACGCGCTTGATATGCACCATAGGCGCTGGTTCACTGGGCTAATGAAGAACAAGTGTATCAAGTAATTAAAAATTCGCAAGAGGGTAGGGGGAAATTTAGGAATTATCGAACCACAGAGGCGCAGAGAACGCAGAGAGGGGAAGGAGAATCGTGGGAGTGAGAAAATTATCAGTTCATTACTATTTATTGCAAGACTATTTTACAAGTATGTAAGATGATTTTATGGGTAAATATAATAAATTAAATTATGCAAGTAGAAGATTACTTCGATTTTCAGCGACCTGATGATATTCGACTCAAAGGTACAAGAGTAGGAATTGAAACTATCCTCTATGATTTCATCCATCGGTCTCGAACTCCAGAGGAAATTTCCCAAAGCTATCCATCAGTAACTTTAGAGCAAATATATGCAACTATTCTTTATTACCTACATAACAAGGAAGCAGTCAGTGCTTACATAGCTAATTGGCTAGAACATAGTCACCGAATGCGAGAAGAACAGCGACGCAATCCACCGCCAGTTGTAACCAAATTGCTAAAACTGAAAGCTGAAAGAGAAGCAATGAAAAAAATACATTACTCTCAAATATCTTCTTGATGAAAATTTTGATAAAGTCTATAACCGCCAATTTTTCCAACGCAACCCTAACTTAATGATGTGGGTGGTTGGTGATCCTGGCGCTCCTCCCAGAGGCACATTAGATCCAGAAATATTATGCTGGTGTGAGGAATATAACTTTATTTTAGTCACAAATAACCGTACATCTATGCCTGGACATTTAGCTGAACATATCGCGCAAGGGCGTAATAAACCGGGTATTTTTATTTTGAATGAGAAATTAACCATCGGTCAGACTATTAGTGAATTAAGTCTAATTGCTCAAGCATCTTTTAATGATGAATATCAAAACCAAATTATTAATTTACCACTACTTTAATATCAGGGCTATTTCATTCTAAAATGTGACGTTTTCAAAGTCCCTCTCCCAGACTTGGGAGAGGGATTTAGGGTGAGGGCAAAAACTACGGTTCTCAACTTAAATCGCGTTTAAATTCTTATTTTTCTGAAAAAGATTCCTAAAAAGTGCCGTAAAAATAGAATGAAATAGCCCTGACTTTAATATTGATTCTTATTGCGATGCAAAGACGCAGTTTGTAGAAGGTATCCTCAAACAAGCACTTCCCGATAGATAAATAAACCCATGATAACTATTCTTTCGAGCGTGACTACTAATTAACTGGGAGCATCCCGTCAGGTGCAAAAACTTTGTGTTTGCCCTCATCCCCTAACCCCTTCATATGGGATTCGGGGAACTAGAATTATGTCTCCCCTCTCCCGGAATCGGGAGAGGGGCTGGGGGTGAGGGAAAAGATTTAAGAACTCATTGGGATGCTCCCAATTAACTCACCCTTATTTAAGCAAAAAAAGGGCTTACGCAGATGTAAGTCCTGTTTAAATTTTTTGATTATGTAAGCTGATTTAGTTAGTCCACGGTTAACTGAGAGCTTCAGTTATTCTTTTATGACTTTTTTACAGCTTCAACTTTTGCTTCCACCTTCACCGTCTTCACACCTTGAACTTCTTTAGCCAAGGTTTCAGCTTTCTTGAGTTCTTCAGCAGAAGTCGCTGTGCCTTTGAGAATAATTTCACCCTCTTTGTTTTCAACTTGTAACTTATTACCTGGTAAGCCTTTATTCAACTTTTCGCTAACTTCAGTTTTCAAGTTGCTCTTAGCTTTTGTTGCTGCCGTTTTTGCAGAATCGGTTTTAGTAGTATCTGTGATAACTCCTAAAGGAGTCGTTTGTATTACTGGAATTTTAGCAGTAGTTTTATCCGCAGTTGGATTTATCTGAGAAGCTGGTGTTGCTGTTGGTTGAGCAGCTTCATTAGTAGCGCTAGGAGTTTCTGAACCAGTTTTAGGAGCCTCTTGACAGCCAAAAGTACCAACTACCAAAATACTACTAACTAGTAATAGAATTAGCTTTTTCATTATCTTCTCCAAATTGAATAAATACTGGAAGCGATTAATTGAGGTGTGTGTGATTGTGAGGAGCAGATGTTAAAAAGTAATTAAATGTGAACTAGCAAAAGTTCCCAAGCAAGTACTCAGGTTGGTGGAAATTGAAACTTAGACGATTTATTGAGGCTAAGATTTTGCAGCCATTTTTGAGAAGCGCCAATTCAATTTTCCTGACGGTTGCTAACCAGGATGCCTCTGCATACAGTCTGTAGCTGTTCGCTACTACAACAGTTCCGCCTCCCCAGACAATGATTTGTTCTACCAAATCAAAACCAAACCAAAGCGGCACAGCCTATCTTTGTGGGCTACATACACCGACTTGACTTCTCCTTGAATTGCCCACTGAATAATTTGGAGAAACTTTTTACG
>NZ_JBALFF010000046.1:0-97105 GCF_036916975.1 Nostoc sp. | reverse complement strand
AGTTGCGCTTTAGCGCTAAAGCGCAACTACGAGCCAAATACAGAGATTTTACTTTTCGTTACATAGTTTGGTTTTATCTTGTCTACCTACTTAACTGCAAGAGTGAAAAATATTATGGCTCAAACGTTAGAAAATGCTGTGAACTTCCCAGAAGAACAACACTTCTCCAAACGTGGGTTAAGTTGGGAACAGTTTCAAGCGATTCAAGCTAGCTTTGAAAATGTACCAGGGGTGCGATTATTTTATTGTGACGAAATCTTAGAAATAGTTAGTATTGGTAAGCCTCATGAAGTAATTAAGTGTTTAATTAGTTTGCTTTTGGGACAATATTTCGTGGAACAAGGTATTGAATTTTTTCCTAGTGGGAGTTTTAGCCAGGTTATTCCTGAGATAGTAGAATATCAAGCAGATTTATCTTATTGCTTTGGAATCGACAAACCTGTACCAGACTTGTGCATTGAAGTAGTAATTACTAGCGGTAGTCCGATAAAGTTACATAAGTACAAATTAATGCAAGTCCCGGAAGTTTGGTTTTGGGAAGATGGCACAATTGAAGTTTACTGTTTACGAGAACAAGAATATGAGAAAGTTGTTACAAGTGAGCTATTACCAGAATTAGATATATCCTTGCTCAATCGTTGTATTTTGTTGTCGTCTCCCTTGGAAGCTATTAGAGAATTTCGCCAGGGTATTCAGCAGTAATAGGAGGTTTAAATAACAGAAAACATTTGAATATTGCTAAAAATGTTAATTTTAAATGTAAGACTCATAATTAAAGAAAACAACAATCAAATCTGGTGAAAGATGACTAACCAAAAACTAACGTTAGAAATTCCAGAATCCCTGTTTGAACAATTGCATCATCTTGCTGAGTTAAGTGGTCAATCTATAGAATCTTTAGCATTGCAAAGCATTAGGAGCAATGTACCTTACTTAACTGAAAAAATACATGACCTTGATGAACTACTGTCACGAGTAACACCCGATAATTTACATGGTGAAATTGACAGTGGAAAGCCTGTAGGTTATGAAATATTCTGATTCTGAATTATACATACCGAAACAGGGTGATATTATTTGGATAAACTTCACGCCTCAAATTGGACGTGAGCAAGCAGGTAGGCGTCCTGCTCTTGTCATCTCACCACTTAAATATAATCGTCGAGTTCGACTGGCCTTAGTATGTCCGATTACTACGAAAGTCAAGGGCTATCCTTTTGAAGTACCTGTTTCAGAGGGTTTAGCAGTATCAGGAGTAGTGCTAGCAGATCAGGTGAAGTCTTTCGATTGGCAAGAAAGAAAAGCCGAGTTTGCTTGCAAGGCACCAGATGAAGTCACAGTTGAGGTAATTACTCTACTGAGAACTTTAATGCCTTTACCATAATAGAAGCGATCGCCACAGCCCCCCACAACGGCGCATCATCCCCCAACGTAGCCGGGATAATTTCAAAATCAACTTCTGGTAAAGCCGTCTCCCGCGCCACCTGACGCACCACCCGCCAAAAATCCTCCCCCGCCTTCGTCACACCGCCCCCCAACACAAACCGCTGCGGATTCATCAAATTCGCCACATTGCCAATACCCACACCCAGCGCCCAAGCAGCCTTGTGCAATACTTCCTTCGCCAAATCATCCCCAGCCGCCGCCGCCTCACTTACCAACTGCCCCGTCAGCAACGTTAAATCATCCCCCACCAAACCCCTCAAAACCTCTCCATCTCTGAGTCCTCTGCGCCTCTGCGGTTCGTTCTCCAAAATTTCCCTAACATTTTGTGCCATATAAGGCCCAGACGCCAAACGTTCCACACATCCCCGCTTCCCACACAAACAAACTGGCCCAGCAGGATCTACAACGATATGGCCAATTTCCCCAGCCATCCCACCAGCACCCCGCCAAGGTTGGCCGTTGAGTATCCAACCACCACCCACACCAGTGCTGACAGTTATATAAAACAGGCTATCGTATCCCTGTCCCGCACCAAAACGATGTTCACCCAAAGCAGCAACATTAGCATCATTATCTACACCAACACTCACGCCAAACTCCTCCTCCAACAACCCTTTGAGAGGAATATTTTCCCATCCAGCCACATGATGAGATAGTCGCACCATCCCCGTAGAAGCATCTACAGGCCCGCCAAAACTGACACCGATCGCAGCCGGTTTTGTGTCTTCTAGCAGAGAGTATATTAGCGATCGCATAATTTCCAAGTCAGTACTAGCATTTGCACCTACTGGCGAGAGACGACGTTCATAACGCAACCACTTTCTAGAACCGACATTTACCGTTGCTGCCGCCAATTTAGTTCCGCCAAAATCGAGAGCTAAAATTAATGTCATAGTTTTTTATTTTTTATAATAAGTGGTTTATTTCTCAAGAAAGATGTTACTAAGCAAAATAAATTCAACACTAAAGAAGACTGTATAATTTAGCAACTTATGACTCCCGATCAATCCAACCCACTTATCGATTTCTCTCACGCTAAAGAACCTCCTCGCTCTATTGATCTCGATAAAGCTCAAGAGGCAGATCCCATTGAACCAGAAGAAGTAACTGGAGAGAGTAAGCTAAACCCCACTCCTGATGATTTGAATAGCGGAGATGAAGATCCAAGAATCGGGGGTAGTCAAATAATTAGTGGCAATATTTCAGCTGGTTGAATATTGCCATTACTAACTTACTCATCTCTTTGTGAGTTGAGTACTTTGTCAATAAAATGTTGCAATCGTTCATAATGTGAACCTTTCCAATAAATGCGATCGCAGTCTTGGCAACGCCGGAATATATCAATCTGCGTAGCTTGCCGCCGTAGGCATCGCACATTTTCTGGCACTTGATCAATAATGGATTGCTTATCTACAGGTTCTAGTAATCCATTGCAGGGCAAACACCGTTTAAATGGTGAGATTAATTTAAACAAGTCGTAGCGTTGTAGTACTTCTATGATTTGTTGTTGAGGGTTAATATTTCTAACGTAATACCCATACGTTACCAAACTACGCATTAATAAACCCTTATCACGAGTCAAGAGAATTCGCCCTTGGCTGTAGGATATCTGGGCTAATTTCGCATCCTCGTAATCATTGCGGTATAAAGTATCAAAACCTAAAAGTCGTAGAGATGTCGCAAGCTTACCCAAATGGATATCTAAAACAAAGCGCATAATACTAAGTGCTTCTGGCATAACCGAAACGCTTGGTATAATAGTAGACCTAGCAGAAATTGGATAAACATTGATAGTATCTCTATCCAAAACTATGTAAGAAAAATTTACATAGTTACCATTAACATTTATAAAATCAACTTCTGGATGAGGGACACCCAACGACTCAATCATGTCCTTAATTGAGGCTCTCTCTTCAAAAAAATGGGAGATTTTCACCTGCTGATGATGCCGTGGTAAAAAATGATTCAATTCTCCATGAAAATAGAAATATGCGATCGCCATACTCAAAAATCTTGGAATTAATAGAGGCACACAACTGTACCCTTACTGCTAACAATTTGTCACAATTGCAAAAATTTATCTATTGTATTCAATGAATCAATACTTACTTAAGTCAGCTATCCACTATTAAATAACCATTAATCTTGATTTAAGCAACCTTCTAGAGGCGACAAACGGTAAAAGAATTAGAAAGATTCTTAAATACTTGCATTTATTATTGAGTTCAGCTACAGTCAAGGCAGAGGCATATAATCAAACCCTGACATAAGCTTCAGGAAGTTAGATTAAGTAAAAGGGTAAATATACCAGATTTGTTAATGTTGATCTTAGTGACGCTACTAATAATTAGTCACTATTTTTGATTATTAACTTATCTCGCATGAAGTAAGGGGTACAAAGCATTTACCCCTGATTTAATTGTCTTTATTTTTTCTCAGCTAATTGATAATTATTCGCAAGATGAGCGATAAATATAATAAAAAAGTTTTAAAACAGTATTGACTTACCAAATTATCACCTATTTACCAGGACTCCTCGCATCTACTTTTAGGAATATGCTCAAACAAAAACAACAAAAATTTATATCTTTATATGTAAAAACAACAACTGTAACTAGCTATGTAAAAAAATTCAGCAAAACTTTAAATAATTATGTTGCTGCTAGCAATATTTTTGATTGTAATATCAGCTACATACATATTATAAGCAAGTTGATTGCCTGTTACTCTCCAAGCGATGTCTGACGACAAGCTGCTTTGCATCTACGCCCAAGATTAAATATATTTGATTTTGCGAAAAAAACCAAGTTGAGAAAAGCCGAGCTTCAGCAAGTGGAAATTTACAAGATACCAAATAACAATAAAACTAGATACAAAATTAACGCCGCGCATACGGAAAAATCTATTTTGATGCTGTTTATCTCTATTGTGGAGACTTTATTAACCGGAAAGACCTCGATCAGTAATGATGTTATAAAGTGGATACCTACTTTTAACTAGGAAATGAATATTGTTCTTTTTTATCTCCTTTAGCCAAGGATATTGTAGCTAAGAACACAATTGTATTTTGTTATACCTTTTGTCCAGAGAATACGCTAATGAGTACAGCGAGATGAATACTTTTTTTTGTTCTGACGATTCACGGCAAGTAGGAGAAGATGTTATTGGTAGCGCCACCAATTCTCAAACTTATATTTTAGTTGAGTGTCCTTTACCTTGGACATCAGAAGCCTTTAATTCCAAATGGGTACCCCAGAATTTGAGAATTTTGGTAGAAGAAGTAAAGCGTGCTAAACTACCAATTAGATTTCTTTTAATTGCTAATGATGTATCACATAAGGTAAATCACACTACACTTCTGATTTATCAAAAAGAAGAAGGGCTAAGTAATGGATACCATAAAAAAGAGTTTAAGCTAGCAAATATTGAACAAGTAGCAGCAGTTGTCCAAAAATGCTTATGGGGTATCAGTTCTAATTCTGAGATAGAAACTAGTAAAACTAGAGATATTTTAGTTTGTACCCACGGTAGCCATGATAAATGTTGTGCCAGATATGGCGCTCCTTTTTACTTCAATGTTACAGCAAGGAACGCTGATTTGTGTTTGGATAATGTGCGAATTTGGAAATCATCGCACTTTGGCGGACATCGTTTTGCACCAACAATTATAGACTTGCCAGAAGGAAGATATTACGGTCGTATAGATATAGATTCATTTAGATCGATTTTGGCTCGGACTGGTGATATTCAATGCTTAAATAAAGTGTATCGAGGCTGGGGAATTCTGCCTGCTGCACTTCAGGTTTTGGAAAGAGAACTAATGCTTTGCAATGGGTGGGATTGGTTTAATTACAAAGTTGCAGGCAAAATTTTAGAGCAAAGTTTAGATAATAATACTATTCTGGGTGAGCTAAGTTTTGAACAACCTTCTGGTTCTGTCTACACTTACCAGGCTAAACTTGTAAAAGATGAAACTAAGACTCAACAACTGAAGAGTTCATGCAATGCTACACGAGAGTTGGTAGTTACTAAATATGCTGTCGGTAGTCTTTGGCTTACTTCTAGTAAGGTGATGAGTTATAGTAATTAAAAGAGGAGATTTTTTAAACGCAGAGGCGAGGCAGCACGTTTAAATTCCGAATTAAGATTAAGTCATATTTAGCACTTTTCGTAAAAGTACTTGATCTTCTAATTTGGCTTTTAGACGGCCATTTTCAATATCTCGAATCCAGCTTTGGCTTTTACCTGTAAGCTTTGCCAATTCTCTTTGGGAGAGATTCAAATTTTTTCGTGCTTGCAAAATCTGTTCACCCAGCAAATCGTTTGTAGCTTTGGGCTTCCTTTTGGCTTTAGCTGTTCTTGTTTTCTTTTTTTCCGATTCTGAGATTTGCTGTTCCCATTCTGGTGGGAGTTCAAAAGCCAAAATCCGCGCATTCATTAAGAGATTCCATTTACCACGGGGGCCTGTGTCTGTGAGGCGGGTTTCGGCACCACCGTCATTAGTCCAAAATTCTAATGCTTCATCTGGATCTTCTGGAAGATCAACTAATTTCGCCCATAAAGGTTGAATTTCTGGCGGATAGGTAACTGGATCGAAAAGTGCTTTCATTCCATAGTGATTGAGAATTTCCAAATCGCTTTCAAAAGTTCGCAGCAGACGTTTGCGTTCTTCTCGTTGTCTGGATGCAAGGGCGACTTTTTCTTCACCGTAAGCAATACGCAGCAAGGTAGGAATAGTAATACGTTGTTCTTTGCCCATTTTGGTTTTAAACAGCAACCACAGCATTAATCGGACTGCGCCTTCATGTTGCTGCCAAATACTCATGACTGTGGTTAGCAACGTTTTGGGGAGACTGCCATATTGATAAAATGCGGTTCGCTCTTTACATGCTTGTTTGTTTAAGAAATATTGCGCCCATAAGCCTGCTTTTACTTTAAAAGTTAGCCCAATAAGATATTTGCATCCGAGATTGTCTTCTTGAAAGTGGTGCTGGATATCTACTAAGTGCCATAAGCGGCTGCTTGTAATAGAGAATCCGTTAATTCGACCTTGTTGAGGCCAATCAATGGAGATAATCAAAGAGCAAGCTTGCTGGACAAGATTTTTCATTAAAGCTAGTTTGGCAGCTTTACTTAAATCTTTGCGTTTCTCCATCCCTAAATATTTCTCAATTTGTCGCTCATCGATCGCAAATTCTTGCTCCCAAGGTTGATCTAAAGCTGTAGCATAAGCTGCAAAAATTAGATGTATGCAAGCGGCTCTGATGTCAAGCCCCTCAACTCCTGCTAAATCTGTGGCCTTGTCGTTAACTTTGAATGGATCTTGGATGTGAAAAGCGATCGCACCTCGGCCTTGATTGATTTGTCGGCTGTAACTTATGTAACCCTCTTTATCGGTTTCCCAATGTAGCGATGTGCGTTGTGCTAATACATTACAAGCTTCCCAAATTGCGATCGCTGAAGCAAATGGGTTATTCTTGCCGTTAGAAAACAAGTCTAAACTGCTAGCATCTCTCGGTTCTACTTTGCATCTCCCCTTTTTTGACTGCCAAGGAATCGGAGAATTTGTTGGACAAGCTATTACACATTGCGGTTCTGAATAATAGCCCTCACAATTATTACAAAGAGCAGGATCAATCCAATATTCATTGTCCTCTATTCTGATTGCACCCGTAGGACATTGGGGGCGGCAGTTGTCACATCCAACGCAACTGTTGTTAGGAATTGTATAAGGCATTTGGCTCTTTTCCCACTCTAATCGTTGAGATGTCTGGCTCAGGTCTCCCCTGGATGAGTCCTGTTTATTCATGACTCGCTACCACATTATCTTTCTGGCGAGAATAATCTTTTCTCACCACACTCACTCCCCACATCCATATTTTGAGTTCGCATCCAATTGGAAGCTATTTAAAGCTTTAAAACCGAGCCGGATAAAACTTATTTATTAACTATACATTTCATAGAAATAATGATTAATTTGTTCGTACCGAGCTTTCAAAAAAAGTTAATATTTGTTTAAAATATAATTTAATGAACATTTTCGCTTTGACAATAAAGTTTTTTTAGAAAACATTGAAACCTGTTCTAATTGAATTTCATCTGATTTATTAATGATTTTAATATCTAATGCATGATAATATTCTGCTACTTACTTTACAGTTCCTTTATAATAGCTTTACTTTGTTGAAATAAACAAATAATATCTTTTGTCATCATTTATATAAATAAAATAATTCAACAAAATTAAAAAAATGTTGGCTTTGAAAATACATATTGCATATATGAAAATGTTACTTATAAACATTTTATTTTGTATAAGTAAATACTATTTGCATAAATTTCTCTGCCTGCTCATAAAAATATTTGAAAAATAATATCATCACTATTATGGAGATAAGTAGGTAGGCGTAATTAAATATAAGATCAAACCTCACCCTCAATCCCTCTCCTTGTTAAGGAGAGGGAAGCCGGAGGCAGGGTGAGGTTTTCCTCAATCCCTCTCCTTACTTAATAAGGAGAGGGAAGCCGGATAGAGCGTGAGGTTTTCCTCAATCCCTCTCCTTACTTAATAAGGAGAGGGAAGCCGGATAGAGCGTGAGGTTTTATATTTAATTTGACCCACTTACTTAGTTGTATCTGCTGTAAATAATAACTATCCTTTTTTTCACCAACACACACTATGAACTGGCTACTTTTGCTCTTACGACTAGACAATTATTATCAATAACTTGATCTATATTTTGGAAATTCAAAATAATCTAACTTTGTGTTCAAAGTCATCGAAATTTGATGATTAAAAAGTAATTTTTGAATATAAAACAATAAAAGATTAGGATAATATGATGATTAATGCACAAACAGATTTGCAGGCAAAATTGCCGAAGGATTATTCATGGCACAAGTAACAGGTTTGACATTTGGCGGTAAGGCTTGGACACCAAAATTTGCTCAAGAAATTGACAAGGAAAAATGTATCGGCTGTGGCAGATGCGTTAAAGTATGCGGTTATAATGTGCTAGGTTTGAAGGCACTCAATGAAGAAGGCGAGTTTGTAGAAGATGAAGATGATGAAGAAATTGAACGGAAAGTAATGGCAGTTACTTCTCCAGAGAACTGTATTGGTTGTGAAGCTTGTTCACGGATTTGCCCCAAGAATTGCTACACGCATGTTGCATTAAACAACTAAGGTTTTTGAAGTTAGTAAAAATTGTTGTTCATTCAAGGAGGCACTGTTTGTAAAACACGCAAATGTGCTAGGCAAGGTAACTTGAGGGGAATATTAAATATTTACTTGAACTAATAAAAAGTTCACAGGAAACAAATCCGTAAATCGCTAAATGTCAGATATTAACAAAATTAAACTTGCTGCTAATATAGCCTAATCAATATTAGGTCTAACAGTGTCCTCTTGGAACAACTAGCTTTTCTGGGAGCAGGGGGCTACCTTTTTCATAGGAGTTGAAATATAATTTGTAAGTTTATGGGGGAAAGATATGGAAAAAATCTGGAAGTTTCCCCCATTTTTTATGGCTGCACGTTAGAAAGTTAATAAGTGAAAAGGGAATGGGGAATAGGGAATGGGGAATAGATAAGAATGCCCAGCGTCTAAATACCTAATACCAGAAAATCACACCTTTAAAGACTGTTTATACAGGTAGCATGTATGCAACAAGTTCCTGTTTCACTATGGACTCTGGTTGCTGGGATAGTAGTTACAGCAATCAGCATTTGGATTGGTCAGAATCACACTCTGATGCCGGTGCAAGCATCGTTACAAGCGCCTTTGGTAGACGGTTTTTTCAGCGTCATGTTTACCATTGCGATCGCACTCTTTTTAGTGGTAGAAGGAACAATTGTAGTTTTTTTGATTCAGTTTCGTCGCCGTCCGGGTGACGATACCGATGGGGTGTCAATAGAAGGTAACTTGCCCTTAGAAGTCTTTTGGACAGCAATTCCAACAGTGATTGTCCTCCTTTTGGGCATCTACAGTGTAGATGTTTTTAACCGAATGGGAGGCTTTGAACCTGCGGGTCATCCGCATTCAGCGGCTCATGTTGCTCATATACCGGGGAGTGCGATCGCAGCTACATTAAGCGATACTGAAGCAACAATTGCCCCAACAATTGGTATTGGCGCGTCTCCTCAAACTCTAAACAAACCAGCCGACTTAGTTGTTGATGTCAAAGGTATACAGTACGCCTGGATATTTAATTACCCTGATAGTGGCATTACCTCTGGGGAATTGCACATACCCGTCGGTGCTGATGTACAACTCAACCTTTCAGCACAAGATGTAATTCACTCATTCTGGGTGCCAAACTTCCGCTTGAAACAAGATGCACTTCCTGGTATCCCTACCGAACTACGATTTGTCGCCACCAAACCAGGTACATATCCCGTAGTTTGTGCTGAATTGTGCGGTGGTTATCACGGTTCAATGCGGACACAGGTAATTGTCCACACACCAGAAGAATATAATAGCTGGCGCACAGAAAACCAAATTGCTCAACAGCAAAATTTAAATCAAGTCGTTGCAATTAATCCAGCCGACTTATCAAAATCAGAGTTTCTCGCACCCCACACCCATGATATGGGAATTAGTGCAGCAACTCTAGAGTCATTGGTCATTAGTCATTAGTCATTAGTTATTGGTCATTGGTCATTGGTCATTGGTCATTAGTCATTGGTCATTAGTTATTGGTAACTGACAAATGGCAACGGACAAATGACAACGGACAAAGGACAAAAGACAAAGGACAAAAGACAAATGACAAAGGACAAAAGACAAAGGACAAAAATATGACACAGGTAGAATTTCCTCGGAATACTCCACCAGAAGAAAAGAAACCGAAAATGGTGGCTGGCCATACCTCCCACCCGAAGGCGTGGAAATGGCAAGACTATTTTACATTTAATGTTGACCACAAGGTTATTGGTATCCAATATCTAGTGACGGCGTTTGTGTTCTATCTCATCGGCGGACTGATGGCTGTTGCTCTCCGTGTCGAATTAGCAACACCAGATGCAGACGTACTCGACCCCAATCTGTATAACGCTTTCATGACCAATCACGGGACGATTATGATCTTCCTGTGGATTGTCCCCAGCGCCATTGGGGGATTTGGTAACTATTTAGTGCCGTTGATGGTCGGTGCTAGGGATATGGCTTTCCCGAAGCTGAACGCGATCGCTTTTTGGTTAAATCCACCAGCAGGTGCGCTGATTTTAGGTAGTTTCATTTTTGGCGGTTCGCAATCTGGTTGGACAGCTTACCCACCGTTGAGTTTGGTAACAGCACCAATTGCTCAAACTATGTGGATACTTGCGATCGTTTTGGTGGGAACTTCTTCAATTTTGGGTTCACTGAACTTTGTGATTACCATTTTGATGATGAAGGTTCCTAGCATGAAATGGGATCAAGTTCCCCTATTTTGCTGGGCAATCTTGGCAACTTCTCTACTGGCGCTTCTCTCCACACCTGTATTAGCAGCCGGTTTAATTCTGCTATTGTTTGACCTCAACTTTGGCACCTCCTTCTTTAAACCAGATGCAGGCGGTAACGTTGTAATTTATCAACACTTATTCTGGTTTTATTCCCACCCGGCAGTGTATTTAATGATTCTGCCGATCTTCGGCATCATGTCGGAGGTAATTCCAGTTCACGCCCGCAAGCCAATTTTTGGTTATAAAGCGATCGCTTATTCTAGTGTAGCCATCTGCGTTGTCGGTTTGTTCGTCTGGGTACACCACATGTTTACCAGTGGTACACCCGGTTGGATGCGGATGTTCTTCACTATCTCTACTCTTATAGTTGCAGTTCCGACTGGCGTAAAGATTTTTGCCTGGGTTGCTACCCTCTGGGGTGGTAAAATCCGCTTCACAGGTGCGATGCTTTTCGCTATTGGCTTGTTATCTATGTTTGTCATGGGTGGCTTAAGTGGTGTGACGATGGGAACAGCCCCCTTTGATGTTCACGTCCACGACACATATTATGTAGTAGGACATTTCCATTACGTTCTGTTTGGCGGTTCCGTGTTTGGCATTTACGCCGGCATTTATCACTGGTTCCCCAAAATGACCGGACGAATGTTGAATGAAAGCTTGGCACGCATTCACTTTGCCCTTACCTTCATCGGTACCAATCTGACCTTTTTACCTATGCACGAGTTGGGTTTAAAAGGAATGCCCCGAAGAGTGGCAATGTATGACCCCCAATTTATCGACCTCAATCAAATTTGTACCTTTGGTTCATTTGTTTTGGCGATATCGGTAATTCCTTTCACCGTCAACATGATCTACAGTTGGCTGAAAGGGCCTTTGGCTGGTGATAATCCTTGGCAAGCTTTGACCTTAGAATGGACAACTAGCTCGCCACCTGCAATTGAAAACTGGGAAGTGTTGCCGGTTGTGACTCATGGTCCTTATGACTACGGTCACGATCATAGTAACGAAATACAGCCATCTGCAACGCCATCAGCTAGTGCTTAGTTAGTAGAGTAGCCCTTTCAAGGTGACTAGTAAAATCTCTTTTTTCTCTCAGCGCTCTCTGCGCCTCTGCGGTTAAATAAATTACTTCTAACCACAGAGGCGCAGAGAACACAGAGTAAAGAGATTAAAGATCGGTTAAACAAGGATTTTGGATGAAGAATGAAAATTTTGCCGCTTCAGACTTCATTCTTTATTCAAGCTTGCACAACAGACGCAGCGCATAATATTGTCAAAAAATCTATGACTATAGCTACAACCACAAGCGAAGATCACAGTGCAGGACACGAAGAACATCCAGATTTAAGAGTTTGGGGATTGTTGACGTTCCTCGCTTCTGAATCCCTGATGTTTGGCGGATTTTTTGCCACTTATTTGTTTTTTCGGAGCAGTACAGCAGTTTGGCCTCCAGAAGGAAGCGAAGTAGAACTACTTGTACCGACGATTAACACCATTATCCTAGTGTCTAGTAGTTTCGTGATTCACTTCGGTGATACGGCGATTAAAAAGAATAACGTCAAGGGAATGCAACTGTGGTACGCAATTACCGCAATCATGGGGGCAATTTTCTTAGGTGGTCAGGTTTATGAGTATTCAACTTTAGCATACCGTCTGACTACCAACGTCTTCGCCAACTGCTTTTATATCATGACAGGGTTCCACGGTTTGCACGTTTTTGTGGGACTGTTATTGATATTACGTGCATTGTGGCGATCGCGTCTTCCCGGTGAATATTCTGCAACCAATCATACTTTCATCGAAATGACAGAAATTTACTGGCACTTCGTAGACATTATCTGGATTGTTTTATTCACCTTGGTGTACGTTCTTACTTTGTTTTAACAAAAGTTAGGAGTCAAAAGTTAGAAGTTAGAAGTTAGGAGTTAAAAGTTAGGAGTTAGAAGTTAAAAACTAAGAGTTGTAGGGACGAGTTTAACAAAAAATATCGCCTGCACAACGGAAGTTAAAAGATTTAGATTAACGATTTTCTTAAACTCCTAACTCCTAACTCCTAAGTCTTAACTCCTAACTCCTAACTCCTAACTCCTAACTCCTAACTCTTAACTCCTAACTCCTAACTCCTAACTCCTAACTCCTAACTATTCAGGAATTTATTATGCAAACTAATACAAATAATTTTTCATGGTTCCAGGTTCCAGAGGACATCAAAAATCTATTAATTTTAGCTGCACAAACCTGGGATAACACATCAGAATCAGAAAAATATATTCAACAAGCTTTAGCGAAAACTGGTGATAATACAGATGTCTTGGTAGCAGCATATAGATTTTTCTATTATAAAAATAATTATTCTCTTGCATTACAAACAACAGCCAAATTATTAGATAAAATTAAAGAAATAGAAAACTTGCCTGATGACTGGGAGCAACTTAAGCCTATATTAGTCAATCGCAAAGAAGACCCACAAATTCGATTGTACTTAAATGCTTATGCTGCTTCTGGATTGGTACTAGCAAACTTGGGAGCAATCGAAGAAGCGAAAGAAATCAGTGCTAAAGTCAAAGAAATAGACGAAAAGCATGATTTTGGTGCCGGAACTCTCCTGGATATTTTGACACGTCCAGCAGAAGAAGATGATTAATTAGTCAATGCACATCTCGACAAGAAAGAGTGGGGAGATGAGGGGACAAGGAGAATAACTCATGCTCAATCCCCAATCCCCAATCCGCAATCCCCAATTCCCAATTGCCAATTCTCAATTCCCTTTTACTGAACAATCATGAACAATTGGTTATCTACCACATCATATTCCTCTTACTCGTTATTAGGAGCAGCTACTGATAGTAACTCTATCTTTCCTCCTATCACCGTACCTACTAAACTTCCTGGAGGTAATAATATTCCTAATGTCTCTCCGATCATTATCATCCAATCTTCTCAGCTATCAATTTAAAAGTTATGAAAGGTAAGGATTGGCTGCTAACGGGAGACGGTCAATATCAAGCCTGTAAAGCTGTGAGATCATGGGATTTATTGAGAGAAAATTATCGGGTTTATCGGTTTTTAACTGAAGTCGAAGATGTTCTCAATAGTGTGGACGATCAAACCAGTCGTCTACCAGAAATCCGAATGCTTGTAAGGCGCTTGATAGTGAATTCCTACTGGGTGCGAAGTCAATATTTAGAGCCTTCGCCCAAAACGGGAACCTCTGTTTTACTCCTATATGATGAATTGGGTTTTCCGTTGACAGTGCAAGTAGTAACATTTGCACCGGGAACCCGATCAACCATTCATAATCATGGGACGTGGGGAATAGTGGCGGTGTTAAAAGGTCAAGAAAAAAATACTTTTTGGCGACGCACTCCTAGCCCAGATTTTCAGGACAAAATTGAATCGACGGGAGAGATAAATCTATTTCCAGGGGATATTATTAGCTTCACTCCCGATGCAATTCACAGTGTAGAAGCAATGGGTGATGAACCAACTGTGACTTTTAACATCTACGGCGAAACTGATCCGAGTGAAAGATTTGAGTTTGACTCGGTTAAGTGTAGTGCTAAAAACTTTTAGCATTACGCGGTAGGGGCGCACATTTGGGCGCTCCTAAAAACGAATAGTATTCTACAGCGAGGTAGTTAAATGGCAAGAGTAATATTTTATAGCAAACCAGGCTGCAAAGGTGGTACTAAGCAAAAAGTTTTGCTAACAGCTGCTGGACATGAGGTGATACCATACAACCTGCTAACAGAATCTTGGACAGTTGAGCGGTTGCGTTCATTTTTTGGCGATCGCCCCGTAGCCGAATGGTTTAATCCTTCCGCCCCAAAGATAAAATCTGGTGAGGTGGTTCCTGAAAAAATTGATGCAGATACCGCTTTGGGGCTGATGCTGAAAGAGCCGCTGTTAATTCGCCGTCCTTTGTTAGAAGTAGGCGAACAGCGCGAGGTAGGATTTGATCTACAAAAGATTGATGCTTGGATTGGCTTACAAGCTGTGGATGAATCTTTGCAAGCAATCAGCGACAATCTCATGAAGGAGAATTTGCAAGGCTGTTCTCACGGCCATGATCATGGGCATCATCACCATAATCAGCAGGGTGAACAGCATCAAAAGCAAGGCAAGTGTAGTCATTAGACTTCTTGCGAAAGTCCCTAACACCCCACCCCCAAACCCTAAGAGCTTTTCAGGGGGGGGAGATAAAGCGTAGCTTTGGTGGGTGGGGTTTTTACTGACAATGCGATCGTTTCGACTTGCAAAAATTAACACACCCTTTTTTTACCAGGAAGGGAAAAAGGGGATTCGCATAAAATTTACCCCCTCATAATTTTTCACAAATTTTCTAAGTTATTTTACTTAGAAATATCTAACTGTATAGTTAATATTTTAATTTATTTACTTCAATAGATGATTTTTTATATAAGTGTATTATTTTATTTGTTAACAGATACGTCAATGTAAACCAATAACCTACTATCATTCATCGGCTTAAATAGTATGGCTTAGGATAAGTAGGTAGGCACGATAAAACCAATATATGTTTAGTTTTGTAAAGAGCCTGAAACAAAGATTTTGTATATGTGCTGACTTTACATTTCGTTACATACTTGGGAATTTTCTCGCCCACTTACTTAGCGACAGTTAATAAATGACAGATTTGAGCAGCTTTTGCACTTTGTGTTACGCTGCCGATCTAAGGAAGTTGGGCGTTCAGTTACTGCGCCGTTAGAGGATGTTTGAAAAATCAAAATATATATTAAAAACCTCGCTTCCATTCCTCTCTCTTACAAGGCTATCCATTAGTTACATCTTTCTTTACAATTTTATAACCCTTATTTTGCAAGCATCTTGAACATTGAGGTATCAGGCATACTTGACAAGTTGGCTCTTAATATCATCGCTAAAATTAGGTTTTTATTGAGAATTAACGACGAACGAATAAGGGTTATAAAAATGTGAGTGAATACTCTGTCAAATGTTAAGAAAGATCCGGGAAAGGATAGCCTACAAAAAGAGAGGCTTTGAAGCCCCCATTGCCTTGTAGGCAAGGAGGGGGGTTAGATTTTCGAGGCTTTGATGTTACCAAAAATACTTTTCAAACATCCTCTTAGATTGTTCTTTACGTTTATTAAAATCGTGTCCTAATTTGGTGCGTATCTCGGCTCTATCCGTAATTTGTAGGACTTTAGTATGTTTAATAGTTTCTCTCGGCGTCGAATTGTAAAGGTAGCGGTCGGTTTTGTTGCCGGAATTGCTTGTGTAGTAGAAACTCAGGCGATTGTGCAAGCACAATTTAGAGGTCCAATTCCATTTGGAATTCCAAATGGTACATACACAATACAATCACTTGGCACTATACCCGGTGCCAACTATTTAGATGGTAGGACAGCTAACGGCACGGTTGGGCTGGCTCCTGGTTTCGCTGGAGGATTTACAGGGGCTAGGTGGTCTATAGTTAGTAGAGGTTCCTACTACACAATACGCTCCTGTGGCACTATACCCGGTGCTGACTATTTAGATGGTAGAACAGCTAACGGCACGGTTGGGCTGGCTCCTACTTACACTGGAGGATTTACAGGCGCTAGGTGGTCTATATTTAGTAGAGGTACTTACTACACAATACAATCCCTTGGCACTATACCCGGTGCCAACTATTTAGATGGTAGGACAGGTAACGGCACGGTTGGGCTGGCTCCTACTTACACTGGAGGATTTACAGGCGCTAGGTGGTCTATTAACCGTACCAGTGAGTCCTGTCCGGGCGGACCCGGCTAAGGATTTTACGGCCATGCCAGTAGGCTGAGTTTTGCATGGTAATAATCTTTCGCAAGTACCTGCGCTATTGGCAAAGCTAACAAGGACAAGCACCGAATGAAACGCTAGAGCTAAATGAGAGGGACAGGAGGCTCATTACTGCGTTGTCCCTCTTGTCTCTTTAACGGACGCTAGCAGTTTCTAAGGATAAATCTTGAAACATGGGTGTGCTGAGGTATCGTTCACCAAAGGAAGGCTGAATCATCACAATTAAACGTCCGGCGTTTTCTGGACGTTTACCTACTTGGATTGCAGCACACAAAGCTGCACCAGAGGATATCCCAGATAATAAGCCTTCTTCTTTTGCCAAACGTCGCCCTAAAGCGATCGCTTGTTCATCGCTGACTCTAATTACTTCATCAACCAATTCTAGGCGGAGAACATCGGGGATAAATCCCGCACCAATACCTTGAATTTTGTGTGGACCGGCTTCACCACCAGAGAGAACTGGGCTGTTGCTGGGTTCAACTGCGATCGCTTTAAAAGTCGGCTTGCGCTGTTTGAGTACTTCTGCAACCCCAGTAATCGTCCCACCAGTACCTACCCCAGCAATGAGGATATCCACTTCCCCGTCTGTATCTGCCCAAATTTCTTCGGCGGTAGTTTCTTGGTGAACTTTGGGATTGGCAGGGTTGCGGAACTGTTGCAGCATAAAAGCATCGTTTGTATTAGCCACAATTTCTTCGGCTTTGCGAATAGCTCCCCGCATTCCCTCAGCGCCTGGTGTCAATACCAAAGAAGCACCATAAGCCCTGAGCATAGCCCGTCGTTCTTGGCTCATCGTCTCTGGCATTGTCAAAATCAAACGGTAGCCACGCGCAGCTGCTACCATTGCTAGAGCAATTCCTGTATTACCAGAGGTAGGCTCAACTAAAATCGTCTTTCCAGGGGAAATTGAGCCAGCCGCTTCTGCCGAGAGTACCATACTTAACCCAATGCGGTCTTTCACCGAAGCTGCTGGGTTCATCCCTTCTAATTTGACAACTATCCTTGCTACTACTCCCTCAGCTTGAGGAATCTTGTTCAGTTGAACTAAAGGAGTTCGTCCAATCAGTTCTGTTATGTCTTGAGCAATCCGCATTATTTAACTCCTAAAACCCTAAATTTTAGTACAGAGTATTTACTTATAACAATAAGCTTTTGTATATTTAATTTGCAGTTGAGTGTTAATGAGTGCATATACTATGTATTCTAACTCAACCACAAAATATGAAAGTTTAGGAAGAACCTTTATCAGATGTTCCCATTGATTCTCTACTTCAGCAGAGACCTAGCTTGCCACACTTGTATTTTACCATTTGGAATTGCTGACTATTGCTTCTTGGGCAGAATTCTGTATATATGCATAATTATTAGCATTTTTTTCAATATCTTCTATTTGTTATAGAAATATAATTTACTTTCCAAAGATTTAATTGTTTTTCTTCATTTATTAGTCTATCTTTATCAAAAGACATTGATATTCTCTTTTGAGTGCAGTTTTTGTCTACCCAAATTTGCATCAAAAACAGTCCTTAATCATTGCCTACAGTGCTTTTAGCTTGAGTACAGAAATACCAGACCCCCACCTCGTAAACACTAGAACCCCGTCCCAAAAACACTAGCACCCATACCCCAATAAATTTTTGTAAAGCTTATCAGGTATGAATTACAAGCTTTGAGTACTATTCTAATGAATTTAATAATCTTAACGGGACTAGGGTAAACTGTTTTGTGGAGAGCGACTGATATAAATCGTATAGGATTTACGCAGAGATTCCCCTCTACCCCCCAACATTCCTGAGCGAAAGCTTCGTGAACTAGGGGGGACTTCTTAATCTCTCTTTTGAGTGGAAGATGAAATCACATTCTTTGAATCTGAGTGGGTTATTTCTGGCTGATTAATCCTACGTTTTGTGAAAAATTTGGTAAATTTTCAGTATTAATTAGTCAGTGGTAATTCTAAAAATAGCTGGCAACTAATGATTGAACAAATTACCGATTACACGTATTTTAATATCAAAACTGTTTAAAAAGTAGAAATATATAGCTACTTAAAATAAACAGTAAAAGATATTTTCTTGCTGAGTGCATACTACCTAGCAAGGGAGAGCCAAGATGAAAGCCAAACTTTTAAATCTTCTCACAGTTTGCGTAGTTACCTTAGTAGTGCTTTCTCCAGGAGTAGTAGTATTTGGCATAGTTTGGGAGCGACATTTGGAGTTAGTAAAATCCCAGAATTTAGCCTGCGAACTCAACAAGACTAGTAGAGATGCTCCTATCTTGGCTCCCCGGACAGAGGGTACACATTCCCCTCAGACTAGCATCCAATCCTCTGCTCGTAATGTGATTCATCAAATGCTGACTGTTGCTGAACAATATAAATTTGCCACAATCTTACAATGGTTCTTCTTGCTAACCCCTATTTGTGTTGGGTTAGGGATTCTTTTTTACGACAGATATCTTGTTCATCGTGCAGCTGTTTTAAAAGAACAAGTTGAAATGTTGGAAAGGCTGTGGCAGCACAGTATCGAACAGTAACTAATTCACAACTCACTAAAATCAAGAAGCTTACTATGTCAGAACAACGCCAACAACTGTATTTTAACTTAATTGATGAACTACTGAAATGTCCTAATGGTCAAGAACCACAAGTTTTGGAAAGTAAACCAGAATTGATTGATTCTGGGTTTGTAGAAACAATGTTACAAGTAGCAACTATGTTTGCCCATGAAGGTAATCAAGATGGTGCTAAGTTCTTATTTTTTGTAGCGCGTGAGCTTGCTAAAGAATTGGGTTTATACCCGGAAGTTTCCAATCCTGAAGTTGCCAACCCTGAAGCCGCAAATAAGGAGTAAAAATGCTGTTGACTTCAACGGATGCAGGGCAAATAGCTTTAGAACTGCTGATGGCAGATTGGAATATTTCAGAAGAGAATCGGGAGTGGTTTACAATCTTTAACTCTCGTCTGATTGGCGAGAGTTGGTACACTGTAGAATTAGGTGTAGAAGGATTTCCTGATAGATGGTTTATTCAAGTATATGACAATGGAGTGTGCGATCCAAACTACACATTTATATCGCCAATCCGTGGTTATGAAAGATTTACGGACTTTGGAAATGTGCCAGATATTGTAGCAGAAGTCTTAGTTTGCGAACGGAATGCTCGATAATAATTAAGAAAATAAAATTTAGAATTCAATATTAAGATGTGCTAGGGAAATACATTTTATTTGAATTCATAATTTTTGATATTAGAGTATTTGGGTGCATCTTACCTTTGCAAATATCCCTGCCGATAAAATCTTTGTTTGGTGTTGCTTTGTCGCCCTGCAATAAATTGCGGGCTAATAGCTAAAGTGCGTTGAAACGCACTAAACTTAAACAAATTAAAATTGATTTGGACTGATGAGTTAGATTCTCTATTAATTTGCCAACAGTCTTATTCTATTCGTCAATGCTAGGGGTATTAAATAATTCGTAATTCGTAATTCGTAATTCGTAATTACGTTTTGTGACGTTCGCGGAGCGTCTCGTAGAGAAGAGTGCTGTTGTGGGGACGGTTTCCGACTCGCATTACAACGTGCGATTTAGATTGAGGCGTTCAATTCGCGCTGCCCTTCAAAGGCTAGGACTTAAACCCCCAAAGTTTGTTAAAATCAATACTTTGATAAAGAGCTTTTGGTACATACATCGGCTCTTATGGGCGAAAAAACTAATGATATCAGGCTAATTAAAACCACATCCCTTGTAATGCCCTGAGCAAGCCCTTGGCTGGGCTTGGTTTCTCTTAGACTAATGACTAATGACTAATGACTCTGGCGTTGCGGTTTGATATTTAAATATAAAAATGCTTTAGGCAAATCTGAGGTAATACTAAACAATGTATGCCTCTTTTTTTTGTAATATTTAATATTTTATTCAAGCCTGTTAGGCTATTTTGTCATATTTTATTGATAAAATTATGTTATATTAAATAGCGTGATGGACGCTACAGAAACATCAGTTACAATGATTGCTGAAGATATCTTAGCTAAAGAATTCACAAGAGTCCTCAACGACTACTACCCAAAAGTTGGAGAATTAGTAGACGGGTGTTATGTGAAAGTGATCACCTGTTTTTGGGGACGGCCTGCTAGACGCTTGCAATATATAGGAATTTATTGCTCTGACGAAATGATTTCCTGTGTGCAAGCCCACAAAGAAATACTCAGAGAAGTAGCAGACAACATGGGTCTAATACAGGTAGTCTGCATGAATGCCAAGCGATTGTTGCGCGATCCGATGTCGAAGGTCAAACACAATAACCCACGTCTATGGTTGGAGTTACAGTGGGTTGCAAATTAGTGTTTGATCGCATTAATTGAGAGGAGTGAAGGTGTTTGTAGTGCGGACTTTAGTCCTCAAATATTTAAGCACGCTTAGTGCTTACTACGAACCTATCGAGTACTAAAATAGCCAGCACAAAGTATTAACGCAAGTAATGAAAACTGGAATTTTCTGCAATTACGATAATCATCACCAAGATGCTCATCGTGCCATCTTTGAGCAAGTCACGCTAGTAAAACAGGCAGAGAGTTTAGGTTTTGAGTCAGCCTGGGTGAGTGAGCATCATTTTAGTGAATCCAATCTCAGCCCCTCCATGTTGCTGTTAATGGCACACTTGGCAGGGCTGACTTCAACTATCCAATTAGGCACTGCGGCGGTGTTATTGCCATTCCATAACCCGATTCGGGTAGCGGAAGATATCGCCACTCTGGATAACCTGTGCAATGGACGATTATTATTTGGGATTGCCAAAGGCGGTCCATTCCCTCAACAAAACAAGCATTTTGCGACACTCCCAAGTGAATCCCGTCCCAAGATGCTAGAGGCGATCGCACTGATTCACAAGCTGTTATATGAAACTGATGTATCATTTAATGGGCAATATTTTCAATGCGATCGCTTGACAATTTACCCAAAACCATTGCAGAGTCAAATACCAGTGTATGTTGCCACTGGCGGTGATGATGGTATCGAGTTTGCTGCTAAACATTCCTTTAGCTTGATGGGTGGGCCGCCATTCTCCCTAGAGAGATTGAAGGATACTGTTACTAAATATCGAGCCTTAAATTCTAGTGGTGCGGAAAACTTCGTGTTGGCACGCTTTTTTTATGTTGGCAAAACATTTGATGAGGCTGTGAGTGAAGCGTTACCTTTCGTTCGCCAATTTAGCCAGAAAATGAAAGCTAATTCCGCCCAATTATTGCAGAATAGTGCGAATACCAACCAAAAACCATTCGATCGCACAAACATTTGTTTCGATGAAGATTATTTGATTGAGAACTCAATTATCGGTGATGTGGAGACTTGTCGAGACAAAATCAAGAAATTTCAGGACGAATTAAATTTAGGTACGTTAGCACTCAAACCCTCGTCTTCGGATATGCAAAAAAACTTGGAGAGTTTGACGCGCTACAACCAAGAGGTGCGAAATTATGTCTTCTAAACTATACCTGCTTCCTCCCGATGATTTACCTCCCACTGAGGTAACGAAACAGGATGGAATGCTGCAAATGGAGCTAGAACAGTCTACAGCTAGATGCTTTTATCTAGCGTGCGATCGCATTACGCGAGTCTTATTATCTAATTGTCAGTGGTATGTCACAACAAACGCTACTATCTTAACATTAATTATTGACTGCCCTGACTTAGTAGCTTACTGGCATATAGTCAGCAATATTGCCCAGTTGGGTAATAGGTTAGAGCGGTTTGCTAGCAATGGCAAAATCCGCGTTTATCCGCCATTTGGCAAGGGGATGCCATTTGAAATCAGCGTAAATGAAATATCAGCTTATCGAGATTGGCTTTGAGGTAAATAGAAACTGGGAATCACACGAAATATAGCTGTTTTACACCCTGTACTCCTAAAGTGCAGGGTGTTGCAATTTTTATTTCTTCTTCAATAAACCTACTTCCAGTTTTTATTAACCCAGAGAGGGATTTCGTAAGTCAGTGACTTAATTTGATAGGTTTTATTTTAAACGCAGAGGTACGCAAGGGAAAGCGCAGAGGGGCGCTGAGTTTTTATTATAACAATATAGTTAGCCACGCATACCAATTTTCTAAGCCAGCACCAGTAGTTGCAGAAACCTGAAAAATCTGAATTTGGGGATTTACTTGTTTAGCATATTCTATGCACTTTTGCACATCAAAATCTACATAAGGTAGCAAATCGATTTTCGTGAGAATCATAACATCACTAGCACGGAATATATGCGGATATTTTAGCGGCTTATCTTCTCCCTCTGTGACGGAGAGAATTACTACTTTTGCGTTTTCTCCTAAATCAAATAAGGCTGGACAAACCAAATTTCCGACATTTTCAATCATTACAAGTGAGTCTAATGGCGGATTCAGTTGTTGTAAACCCCTGTCTATCATTGAGGCATCTAAATGACAGCCTGTTCCGGTGTTGATTTGGATGACTTTAGAACCTGTTTCTTTAATTTTTTTGGCATCATTAGCAGTTTCTTGGTCGCCTTCAATGACACTAATAGATAATTGATGTTTTAAATCATTGATGGTTCGCGTTAAGAGAGTTGTTTTACCGGCACCGGGAGAACTCATTAAATTTAAGGCGAGAATATTTCGACCTTTAAACCATCCCCGATTTTGAGCAGCTATTAAGTTATTCTTTGCTAATATATTTTGTTCTAAGGATATTGTTGTATTATGTATTTTGGCATGAACTTGAGACGCTTCTATATGAGTATCATGACTGTGGGAATGAGTGATGATACTCCCATCTGGTAAAGTGTGAGTATGATGATGGGTATTATGTTCAGTTTGACCTGTTTCTAGATTGATAATTTTGGTTTCACCATCATCAGAACAACCGCAGGTTACACACATAATTACTCTATTTCTATTTCTTTAATTTTCAGTTCTTCACCAGTAATTAAATCTAATCGCCCGCTTCCACAGTTACAGATACCAAATGGTTTATCTAAAGAAATTTCTGCACCGCATTGGCGACATCGCCCTAAGCCAGGAATTTCTAAAATTTCTAATGTCGCCCCTTCTAAAACTGTACCTTGAGTACAAATATCAAAACAAAATTGGATTGCGTCGGGCATAATGGCAGAAAGTTTGCCAATTTCTAATAAAACTCGCTGCACTTTTGCGCCTTTGGCGTGTTCAGTCACAATTGCCACAATATTTTGGGTAATTCCAAGTTCGTGCATACTATAAAATCTATTAACAAATTCGTGGCAATTGGTCGCCTACTAACATATCAACAATCCTTTCAGCGCCAAAAACTGTTTTTAACAATACGATACCTGGGGGTGAAGGTATAACTTCGCCAATAATACAAGCATCTTTACCTGCTGGGTGTAATTTCATAGCTGATAAAATATTGTTAGCATTCTCTTTTGGAGCCACCACAACTAACTTACCTTCATTAGCTAAATATAATGGGTCTAAACCGAGTATTTCGCAAACTCCGTTGACTTCTTCGCGCACTGGGATAGATTTTTCAAAGAGACGGATTCCTACATTGGAAGTAAGGGCAAATTCATTTAGTACTGTGGCTAAACCACCGCGTGTAGCATCTCGCATAGCATGAACTTGAGGACATACATGGAGAATAGTTTCTACTAAACTATGCAACGGCTGACAGTCACTTTCAATATTAGTATCTAAGGCTAATTCCCCACGAGCAATTAAAATTGCTGTCCCATGATTGCCTATTTCACCATTAATTATTATTGCATCTCCAGGTTTAATATTGTGGGCGGAAATACTAATTCCTCGCGGGATGATACCAATACCGGCAGTATTAATAAAGAGTTTATCGGCAGCACCACGATGTACAACTTTTGTGTCACCAGTGACTATTTGAACACTAGCTTTTTTTGCGGCTGCTTTCATACTGGCTGCAACACGGCGCAAGGTTTCTACTGGTAATCCTTCTTCTAAAATTACGCTACAAGTTAGATATAAAGGTTTAGCACCGCTAACAGCTAAATCATTAACTGTGCCGTTTATAGCTAATTCTCCTATATCACTACCGGGGAAAAATAAAGGGTCTACAACATAAGAATCTGTTGTAAATGCGAGTCTGTCTCCTTGTTGGAGGAGAGGGGTTAGGTTGAAGCTGGCTTGGTCTTCTAGTTGTGAGAGAATGGGGTTATCAAAATTGCTGAGAAAGATATCGTTTATTAAATCACGCATGGCTTTACCACCGCTACCATGTGCGAGAGTTATATGAGTGTCTTGCACTTTATTTTGGCGACGGCGGGTTTGTTCGATTGTTTTAAATAGGGGGTTTTTTATGGAGTTTTGGGGGGAAATATTCATACTTTTTTTAAACGCAAAGGAACGCAGAGGGAAGCGCAGAGGTTCGCGGAGTATTTAGTCTGAGGAGAAGCCGCAGGCGGGGAGAGGTTCTTGAGTTATTTTTGGTTTTTGGGTGATTGTTCTTTTGGCAATGGTGGAGAGTCGTCCATATTTGTAATAGGCTGCACAAGCGCCTTCGGAAGATACCATGCAAGTACCGATTGGTGTTTCTGGTGTGCAGGCTGTACCGAATACTTTACACTCCCAAGGCTTTAAGACTCCTTTGAGAATTTCTCCACATTTACAAGCTTTATGGTCGGCTATTTTGAGGTTAGGAATGGTAAATTTAAGTTCGGCATCAAATTGGGCATATTCAGGTTGAATTTGTAATCCTGAATAGGGGATATCACCTAAACCGCGCCAATCAAAACTATCTCGGATGGCGAAAACTTTATTTATGGCTTGCAGGGCTACTGTGTTTCCGCTTTTTTGGACAATTCGATTATATTGGTTTTCGACTTCACAACGATTTTCTAGTAGCTGTTGCAATAGCATCCAAATTGATTGGAGAATATCTAAGGGTTCAAATCCTGAGACGACTATCGGCTTATTATATTGTTGGGAAATAAATTGATATGGGTCTGTGCCAATTACCATGCTGACATGACCAGGGCCAACAAATCCATCTAGTTGTAAGTCGGGATTATCTAATAGGGCTTTCAGGGCGGGAATCACAAGAACGTGATTACAAAACATACTAAAGTTAGGAATTTTTTCGGCTGCTGCTTGCAGAATCGTGAAGGCGGTGCTGGGGGCTGTGGTTTCAAAGCCTAAGGCGAAGAAGACAATTTCTTTGTGGGGGTTATCTCTGGCAATTTGCAAGCTATCTAGGGGAGAATATACCATACGGATGTCTGCACCTTCTGCCCTGGCTTGCAGTAAGGTGGTTTTGGAACCGGGAACTCGCATTGCGTCGCCAAAGGTGGCAAAAATAACGTTATGATTTTGGGAGATTGCGATCGCATCATCTAATCTCCCTTTTGGCATAACGCATACTGGACAACCAGGCCCATGAATTAGTTCAATGGTTTGGGGTAAAATTTCTTCGATTCCGTATTTAAATATAGAATGGGTATGCCCGCCGCATACTTCCATGATTTTGATGGGTTTTTCTAACCGATTGCATAATTTGGCGATTTCGCAGCGTATAGCTTCAGCTTTTTCAGGTTCGCGGAATTCGTCAACGTATTTCATAGGGATTGAGAAATAGTTTTTGGATATCAGTTAATTTGGCTTTCTTTATGGGGTGTTTTTTTATGAACCGCAAAGAAAGAAAGAAATTAGAATCTTTTTTTTCGCCTCTGCGTAAGACAAAAAATATTATTTAAGTACTAATCCCTGCTTGTGCTGCTGCTAGTTCTTGAAATAGTTGTAATGTTTCTGCCGCTTCTTGTTCGTTAATTCGATTCATGGCAAAGCCAACATGTACTAGCACCCAATCACCAATACAAGCTTCGGGAGGATGTTGTTCATCTACGATACAAGCAATATTTACTTCGCGCTTAACACCACCAATGTTAACTATGGCTAATTTATGGTTAACGTTGCTAATTTCTACAATTTGTCCGGGAATTCCTAAGCACATTTTTTTATTTGTTAAGATAAACGAACCGCAGAGGCGCAGAGAGCGCAGAGAGAATTGTTTGTGAGGAAAAGTCTGTCAAATATCAAGACTCATGTATTAATTGTGCGGCTGCAATAACTGCTTGTCCTAAAGATAACCCGCCGTCATTAGCTGGAACTAAGCTGTGAGTAAGTACTTTTATCCCTAATGTTTCTAATCGTTTGGTAACTTGCTCTAACAATATACGATTTTGAAATACCCCTCCTGTTAGGGCTACCTGAGAAATCAGATTTTTTTGAGAAAGATGTTTAACCATTTGCACAATTGCATTCGCTAAACCTTGGTGAAATTTGGCAGCCATAACTGGTTGAGGAATCTGCCGCTGTAAGTCATCGAGCAAGGCTTGCCACATTGGACGCGTATCTATATAATAAATCCTATCTGAAAAGCTAAAGTTAAAAGGATAGATTAGCGTTTCTTCATGATTATTTAAGCTGCTAATATCTACTATAGCTTCCATTGCGATCGCAGCTTGCCCTTCATAGCTACATTCATCTCTATAAATACCGATAGCCGCAGCCACCGCATCGAACAACCGCCCCACGGAAGATGCTGGAGGAGAGTTAATTCTTTTTTCTATAAGTTGATTGAGTAGTTTAAGTGGCTTGTCATCTAAAAATTTTACAATTTCTAAATCAGCATACTGTTGTTGGCAATCATTCCAAAGGTTAGCAGCTATTAATTGGGCGTAGCTATTACGCCAAGGCTGATAAATTGCTTGTTCTCCACCAATCATTGCTACTGGTTTAAATGTTGCTAATCGCTGAAATTTCCGATAATCTGCTAAAAGAAATTCTCCGCCCCAGAGTGTACCATCATCACCGTAACCTAAACCATCTAAAGCAATACCTAATACCGGAGGCGAATCTAAAGGAATCCCATTTTCTACCATGCAAGCGGCGATATGGGCGTGATGATGTTGGATTTGATGAATTTTGATTTGATTGGTATCTGCAAGTTGTTTACCAAGTTTGCTTGATAGATACTCAGGATGTTTATCAATAGCGATTACTTCTGGTTTATGCTCAAATAAATTTAAGTATAAATTCAAAGTTTCTTCGTAAGCATTGAAAGCCGCAGCATTTTCTAAATCTCCCAGATGTTGAGAGATAATGGCTTCTCCTTCACGCAATAAGCAAAAGGTATTTTTTAACTCACTACCCATCGCTAAAATTTGCGGTACATTTTCAAATCCTGATGGTAAACTAATTGCTGCTGGTGCATATCCTCTAGCACGGCGAATTATTTGGACTTTATCGCCGATAACACGCACAACAGAATCATCTACCCGATTAATAATCTCTCGATTGTGAAAGAGAAAATAATCAGCGATTGTCCCTAATTTTTCTCTTGCTTCGTCATTATCAATACATTGTGGTTCATCGGCAAGATTACCACTTGTTAAAACAATTGGGCGATTCATCCGCCGCAAAATTAAATGATGTAAGGGTGTATAAGGTAGCATGAAACCAAGGGTATTTTGCCCCGATGCTATCGATGCTGCTACTACTTTTTTACCTGTCGCTGGTAGCAAAACAATTGGTGCAGCAGAACTTGTCAATAATTCTTTTTCTTTGGCGTTGACACTGCAATATTCTTCAATTACCTCAATATCTCGCGCCATTAAAGCAAAGGGTTTATGATAACGCTTTTTGCGCTGACGCAGTTTTTGTACAACGGTTTCCTGTGTTGCGTCGCAAGCGATATGAATCCCACCTAAGCCCTTAATTGCGACAATCTCACCCTTTTGCAACAAGGTACAAACAGCATCGACATCATCCAACATCGAGAACATGGAAGCAGTAACCGATTTCCCATCAGCGCGTTCTAACCAAGCTGAAGGGCCGCAAGCATGACAAGCTATAGGTTGGGCGTGAAAACGGCGGTTTTCGACATCGTGGTATTCCTTTGCACATTCTGGACACATAACAAACGCAGACATACTGGTATTGCATCTGTCGTAAGGAATCGCACGAATAATACTCAGGCGGGGGCCGCAATTAGTACAGTTAGTAAAGGGGTAACGATAAAAGCGGCTAAAAGGGTCGAATATTTCTTGTTGACATTGCAAACAAATGGCTGCATCAGGGGCAATTTCTGTTTTAATGGCATTACTAACACTAGTAGAAATCACAAAATTATCAAATTTAAATTCACCTTTATAAGGAGTTCTAATTAATTGATTAATTTTTGCCAACAGTGGACATTCTGTTTGCAATCTGGCAACAAATTTGGTTATTGCTTCCTCACTACCAGATACCCGAATTAATACACCTTCACCATCATTACAAACATCTCCATGCAAACCGCAGGCTTTAGCAAGACGATATACAGTAGGGCGAAATCCTACTCCCTGAACAGTACCACTAACTCTAATTTCTTCAGTCGCCATATAAATCTGACTTTCAAAAATTACGAATTACGTTCGCGTAGCGTGCCGGAGGCTCTATTACGAATTACGAATTACTAAACTGCCATAACAATATTCGGTTATTTCCAGAATCAGCAATGACTGCTGTTTTGCCACAAATTTTTATGCCGTAACACCAATTTAAGCTATCTCGTTTTGGCAGTCCGAAATTACGATTTTCACCTTTACTTTGAAAATTTATTTGTCCTGCTAACCCATCTGCCGCCGCACCTTGCAGTGATAAAATTGATTCTGGCTTTCTCCATCCTAACAAACGGGAATTAGCAGTATCTGCAACTACTAACCAATCCCCAGCCACCCCCACACCATAAGGCATACTCAAACTACTGGCACTAGGATAATAAACTCCTTGATTCATTTCCACAAAATCAAAGCTTTTTTGTCCTAAAACGACTGCACAAGGAGTATTATTTTCTGTGGGTATTCCCTGCCAAATCATTAGCCGATGATTACCTGCATCGCTGACAACCAAATTGTCTCCCCAAAAGGTGATATCGTGACACCAACGCATACTCGCTGCGGTTGCAGAACTACCGCCGTTTTCATTGCGAGATATCATATCCGGTTGTCCCAAAACTACATCAGCCGATTGACCATTTTCTGTTGGTAATTGATGCCAAATTAATACTCTTCGATTACCAGTGTCAGAAATAAATAGCCGTCCTTGATGATAAAAAACACCATAAGGCCAGTGCATTGTACTAGCAGATGCTGCTTGATTTCCTCGATTTGGTTCATTATCGGTAAAATTAATTTGCCCTAACACCAAATCTGCTGGAACATTGTTATCTTCTGGTAATTTTTTCCAAATCAAAACCCGATGATTCCAAGCATCTGCTACAGCTAATCCTTCGCCGCAACCACAAATCCCTGTTGGTACACTTAAAGTTGCCCTTCCTGGTGTACTTTTAGCATTTTGTCCTTCATGATAAAAGTCAGGTTGTCCAATTACCCAATCAGCAGGTTGACTATCTCTGGTGGGTAAATTCTGCCATCCCAATAATCGATGATGTCCTGTATCTGATACCCATAATGGGCCTGTTTCTAATAATAGACAAGCAGCACGAGGCCCGAACATTGTTGTGGGACTCGGTGCTACAGGTATCACTAATTGTTGTGGTTCAATAATAGTACCTAAAATTACCTCTACACCTTGAGGTGATAGAGGTAAATGCTGAGAAATTTCTGTTGCTTCTAGCGGTAATTGTGATTTTGGATTAATTTTGATTGGGATATCCATGAACCGCAGATAGACGCTAATAATTATTTAAAATCATTAATGTTAATTAGCATGTAACAACAGTCACAATTTGATATTATGTTTTTTTCCATAAAACCTTTAAAAAACTTCACTATTAATCAATCTTAAAAAGTCCTGTATAACATTTAGTTAGTTTTACTACATAACAATATTTGTAATGAGTGCGCGATATACTGAAATGAGAAAGCAATTAAGCATTTTGAGAAACCAATATGCCTTTTTACTTGCGGAAAACACCAAGATGAATACGCGATATACTGAAATGAGAAAGCAATTAAGCATTTTGAGAAAGCAATCAGTTATTTTGCTTGCGGAAAACACCAAAATGAGAAAGCAATATCCCATTTTGAGAAAGCAATCAGTTATTTTGCTTTCTCAAAACACTAAAATGAACAACTAAATTACACAAATGAGAAGTAATTTAGGTATATTGATAAAGCAATCTGCCTTTTTGCTTGGACAAAACACTAAAATCAATGCGCGAACTACTTAAATCAAAAAGCAAAATAGCCCTGATTTCCTAATCGCCGAGTATATTTGCTGAGATGTATGTTATTTTCCCATGATCATTTTTGCAGTTTCACAAAAACCTTCTCGTCTTTAATCTTGACTAAATACGACTGAAGCGAAATATCAGGTGCTGTTAAACATCTACCTGTCTCTAAACTGTACTGAAATCCGTGGGAAGGGCAGGTAATAATACCATTTTCAACTTTACCTTTTTCTAAGGGAGAGCCTAGATGACTGCAAGCATTGCGGTAACATGTTACCGTAACACCTTGACGATGTAAAATTAGTGAAGTACCAGCAAGTTGTACTGCCAATACATTAAATTCAGAAATTTGATCAATAGTCGCTACTTTGATCCAAGTAGAAGTTATTTTTGAAGAGAATGGGCTGATTAAACCAGAATTTGCGTTGTTAACAGTAAGGTTGTTGGTGACTGCAACTATTTTGGTAATTTCTGGACAATGGTTTTTGATTGCCTGTTCTACTCCTTGAGATAAAGTCAAAGTAGAAGCTGGACAACTGCTGCAAGTTCCGATTAATCTGACTTCTACTGTATCTGGTGGCTTAATTGCTACTAGTTCTACATCCCCATTATGGCTTTTTAAACCTGGGCGAACTTCTTCAAGTGCTGTCTCAATACGCTGTGCTAATGGTGGTTTTGGTGGTTTAACTAGTTCGTGATAAAGCAGCACTGCATACACTACTTCATCAGCAACAGCATGACGCAAAGCTGACATTGATTCTTGTTTGAGGCTTTTAATCAAATTAGTTAATGCAGCTTTATGCAAAGCCTCAATTGCTCTTTTAAGACCTACTGCTACACACCTTTGGCTTTCATCCCACTCGGATATAATCGCCTCAAAGCGGTTAATTTCCTGAACTAATTCTTCAAGGTTTGTCATTTGTCATTTGTCATTGGTCATTTGTCATTGGTTATTCATCAATGAGAATTCACTTCATTTTGAAATCTTTGAGGAGAAATGGCATAATCATGCCTGTCACTAAGCTAGATAATATTATTGGTAAGTAGAAGGGAATTGGGGCTTGTGCTAGTAATACTAGCAGTAAGAAACCTATAGCAATACCAATAGTAGTTTGCTTGACAAAATATACTGGATCGCGTAGTAGCTTTCCTTTAAAAAATAACTTGGCTGAAAACCATCCTATCTCTAACATGTTGTCTCCTAATAATTTGCCAATAAATTTAAAGCAGCAAGCCCTAAGAGGATGGCGGGAATTACACCCGCAGGAGCAAATAATGCACCAAGCATTGCTGAAAACTGATAACCTATATCTTTACCAGCTAACAGCATTCCGCCAATTGCACCGCCAACCATAGACAAGACTGCTGCTATGATTAACCACACAAATTCTGTTGCTATGTTCAAGTCGCCATCTGCTAAACTTGTGATAAAATCTATCACACTTGAATAGGTAAAAATATCTTTCATGCTGTTTTCTCCTGATTGTTAGGAATTAGGGGAGTGGGGAGATGAGGGAGAAAGAATAACTAACCTATTCCCTATTCCCTATTCTTTATTTCTGCTTCTACATCTTGTAGGGCTTGGGCGACTACCTCTGCTTGGGCAATTTGTTGGTATTTGGTAAATATTTCTAAAGCGTCTTGATAGTAGATCCGTGCTTGCAATAGATTGTTGGGATTACCAGCTTCTGGTTTTTCCTGGTCATCTGGTAAGTTGAATAGGGCGTTGGCTTTGTTAGAAATTGTGTTAGCGTACTCTAGGGGTGTATCTTTGACGTTACGCACTTTTAACGCTTCGTCATAAGCTGCGATCGCTCTTAAGTTATTCTCTACAGGATGGGAACTCACTAAATATTGCAAAGCGTTACCCAAATTGTTTTGCAACATCGCATATTCTCTGGGATGATCAATCAAATTAATATGCTTTAGTGCTACCTCAAATGATTGCACAGCCAAACCTTGACGCAAGTATTCCCGTTCTGATGCTAGGGGCATAGAAAGGTAAGCGATCGCAATATTGTTATATAAAATCGCGTATTCCTGGGGATAATCTTCCCAAGTAAACACCCGCAAAGCCTCATGATAAGCCTGGATGCTGTCGGTTATCCGCGCCAAATTGAACGGTACAAGCGACTGCAACACTAGCCCAAAATTCATCTGTGTCTCTGCTACTTCCTCTGGTGACGCTAATTGTTGTAAAATCGGTAACGCCTCTTCATAACCGACTTTCGCTTGCAGCAATAGTTGGTAATCACCATCCGGTATTGCCTGTAACGTCCCCGCCATACCTACTTTGGCCCTGGCTTTCAGTAGGGGGTACTCCTCACCACACATTTCATCAGCCCGGTAATATAACCCAACTGCATTTCGCAAGTCTTGGGCAGCTTTGGGCTTTTTTTGAAAACCCTGTGCTATCTCAAGAAGCATTTGGATTTTTTCCTCTGCTGTGGCTGACTCCGATGCAACAGCTGCTAAAGCAGCCTTCACTGCTGAATCTGTAATGCTGGGGATCATAACTCTGCCGTACTCTAGCCTATTGGGAATTGAGTCTGTCAACACCCATGAACGATTAAGACACGCTTGATGTGTCTAATCACGGGCCATACTGATTTACGCAGGCTTCGAGTCCTTTAGGCGGAATTCCCCTTTTTTGTCTGAGACTAGGATTAGTGACTAGGGAAAGAGTTGATCCCATGCCCAATGCCCAATCAATTTTTTTACTATAAAACACCCTATTTATAAAATTCTAGGGGGAAATTGCTAATATTAATGTCAGCTTTAAACACCTAATATTTTTAAAATACCTTTTGTATCATAATTTGAGACAATCCAAATATTTTTTATTGAATTATTGACATACATAATATTTAGTGTATTCCAAATAGTCGCCACGGGTAATCGAAGTGTAAAATATGTTCATCACCTGTAAAACAAGCTCCCTTGAAAACAGACAGTATATTTTATCGGATCTTTCAGAGTATCCCTAGCACTTTCTTTGAACTGATTAACCAACCGCCCCAGCTAGCTAGTGCTTACCAATTTTCTTCAGTCGAAGTCAAACAACTGGCGTTTAGAATCGATGGTGTCTTTCTCCCAAATGCACCAGAACTACCCATATATTTTGCCGAAGTACAATTTCAACCAGACAAAAAATTATACTCACGTTTGTTTACCGAAATTTTTAACTATCTTGACAAAACCGAATTAACCAACAATTGGCGTGGTGTTGTCATCTTCCCCAACCGCAGCGTTGATACTGGAGATACCGAAAGATATACAGAATTACTCAACTCACCACGAGTAAATCGCGTCTATCTTGATGAATTAAGCTCAATTGAGACATCATCACTCGGTATAGAGACAGTTAAATTAATCATCGAACCCGAATCAACTGCGACAACAAAAGCTATAGAAATAGTCAACAGCGTCCGAGAGCAAATTCCAGATGCCGTTACCATTAGAGAAATTATACAATTGATAGAGACGATATTAATCTACAAGTTGCCGCGATTGAGCCAAGAGGAGATCAAAAAAATGTTTGGAGCAAATGAGTTAAAGCAAACTAGATTTTATCAAGATGTTTTTGCAGAAGGTAAACAAGAAGGTCGGCAAGAAGGTTGGCAAGAAGGTCGGCAAGAAGGTTGGCAAGAAGGTAAACAAGAAGGTAAACAAGAAGGTAAACAAGAAGGTAAACAAGAAGGTCGGCAAGAAGTTAAATTAGAAACGATACCCCAGTTATTAGGGTTGGGATTGAGTATTGAGCAGGTAGCTCAAGTGTTAGGTTTAGACGAACAAGTTGTTAGGCAAGCTGCACAACCAAAATCTTAAAACAATTGATATACATCTGACGGGGCGCAAGACTTTGCACCCCGATATTTTGCTGTATTTGACTCAGTTATTGCATTCAAATCTAACGGATTAAGATACTCATTTTTATTTTTAGTATTTTTTATGTCTGTTATATCTGTAACATATTTAAAAGAGATAAACCTTTAAAATAATCTTAAAAAGCTTTTATTGTTAATGATTAATTCTTTTTTAATGGAAGTGAATTAAATACAAAAATATCTTAAGATTAAAAAATAAATATTGATAACCAGGTGAGACTTTACAAGCATTATCACCTACATCAAGCATGGGAAACAATACAAAAATACATAGCCGATGACTAACGTACTATGGCTACAGGGTGGTGCTTGTTCAGGTAACACCATGTCATTTCTCAACGCTGAAGAACCGACAGTCTGCGATTTAATTGCCGACTTTGGCATCAATTTACTTTGGCATCCTTCTTTGGGAGTGGAACTAGGCAACAACTTACAAACACTGCTGCAAGATTGCATTTCTGGCAAAATTCCTCTAGATATCTTGGTATTTGAAGGCAGTGTTGTTAACGCCCCCAACGGCACAGGTGAATGGAATCGGTTTGCCGATCGCGCCATGAAAGATTGGTTAAGAGACCTGGCCAAAGTTGCTAAATTTATCGTCGCCGTGGGAGACTGTGCCACATGGGGAGGAATTCCTGCCATGTCACCCAACCCCAGCGAGTCGGAAGGTTTGCAATTTCTCAAACGTCAAGAAGGCGGCTTTTTAGGGAAAGACTTTGTATCACAAGCGGGATTACCTGTAATTAATATACCTGGATGTCCTGCACATCCCGACTGGATTACGCAGATATTAGTAGCGATCGCTACTGGACGTATAGCAGATATTGCTTTTGACGAACTAAATCGTCCCCAAACCTTCTTCAACACTTATACCCAAACAGGTTGTACGCGCAACGTCCACTTTGCCTACAAAGCCTCAACCGCCGAATTTGGCCAGCGTAAAGGCTGCCTATTTTACGACTTGGGTTGTCGCGGTCCCATGACTCATTCCTCCTGCAACCGCATCTTATGGAATCGCGTCTCCTCCAAAACTCGCGCCGGAATGCCTTGTTTAGGTTGCACAGAACCAGAATTTCCCTTCTTTGACCTGAAACCAGGAACCGTATTCAAAACTCAAACAGTAATGGGAGTTCCCAAAGAATTACCGCCAGGGGTGAACAAAAAAGACTACGCCTTACTCACAATGGTTGCAAAAGATGCAGCACCACCTTGGGCTGAAGAAGACTTTTTTACAGTTTAGGAAATAGGGAATAGGGAATAAGGAATAGGGAATAGGGAATAGGTTTGTTATTCTTTCTCCCCCTGCTTCCTCATCTCCCTCATCTCCCTCATCTCCCCACTCCCCTCAACAATTAAAGGAGAAGATAATGGGAATTCAATCATTAGATATATCGCCCGTTGGTAGAGTTGAAGGCGATTTAGATGTGCGAGTCGATATTGAGAATGGGCGGGTAGTCAACGCCTGGACACACGCCGAATTATTTCGCGGATTTGAAGTTATCTTACGCGGTAAAGACCCCCAAGCCGGATTAATTGTCACGCCTCGCATTTGTGGCATTTGCGGCGGTTCTCACCTAACTTGTGCATCTTGGGCATTAGATACAGCTTGGGAAACAGAAGTTCCTCGCAACGCAATTTTAGCCAGAAATCTCGGTCAAATTGTCGAGACAATTCAAAGCATCCCCCGCTATTTTTATGGACTCTTTGCCATTGATTTAACCAATAAAAAATACCGCCATAGTCGCTTTTATGAAGAAGCAGTTAGACGTTTTGCTGCTTTCACAGGCAAATCTTACGAACTAGGCATCACAATTTCTGCTAAACCTGTAGAAATTTATGCACTATTGGGCGGACAATGGCCCCACAGCAGTTATATGGTGCCTGGTGGTGTGATGTGCGCCCCAACGCTTACAGACATTACCCGCGCTTGGGCGATTCTCGAATATTTCCGCACTAATTGGTTAGAACCGATATGGTTGGGTTGTTCTTTAGAACGCTATGAACAAATCCAAACTTATGATGACTTTAGAAATTGGTTGGATGAAGACCGAAATCATCGAGATTCCGACTTAGGTTTTTATTGGCGCATGGGTTTAGATATCGGTCTAGATAGATATGGCGTTGGTGTTGGAAAATATGTCACTTGGGGATATTTAGCCCATGAAGATAAATACCAAAAGCCGACTATTGAAGGACGGAATGCGGCGATGATTATGAAAAGTGGAGTGTATGATAGCTTCGCAGACACTCACGTTTTAATGGATCAGTCCTTTACCCGCGAGAATACAACTCACTCTTGGTACGATGAGGGAACGGCAGATATTCATCCAAGCGATCGCACTAGTAAACCCACTGCAATCAATACCAAAGACTTCGATAACGCCTACTCTTGGTCGAGTGCAGTCCTTCACAAAGACTTCGGACGCTTGGAAACTGGCCCCTTAGCGCGGCAATTAGTAGCTGGTGGTAAACATGGCGAATCTTGGCAACACTACGACGGCTTTATCCTTGATGTCTTCAAACGAATGGGTGGTGCTAGTATTCATGTGCGTCAGCTAGCACGAGTTCATGAACTTGTCAAGTTATATCGGCAAGCTGAACATTGTTTGCGCGAATTTAAATTAAACGACCCCTGGTATATTAAACCTACAGAAAAAGATGGCAAGGGATGGGGTGCAACGGAAGCAGCGCGGGGTTCCTTGTCTCACTGGGTAGAAGTGGAGGGCGGTAAGATTAAGAATTACCAAGTGATTGCCCCTGGTACTTGGAATATTGGCCCTCGTGATGGTGAAGGTATTCGCGGGCCGATTGAGGAAGCTTTAATTGGCACACCCATTTACGATTCTAGCGATCCGGTGGAAGTTGGTCATGTGGCGCGATCGTTTGATTCATGTTTGGTGTGTACAGTCCACGCCCATGATGCTAAGACGGGCGAAGAGTTAGCGCGTTTTCGGACAGCTTAATTCTCAAAATTCTTCCAGCTTTCTATCACCATTTTTTGTAGCTGTTCAAGACTGATTTAGTCGTCCTTAATGGCACTGCAAAACTTGAACAGCACTCAACTTTAGATCGGCAAATACCAGTGAAGCGATCGCATTATCTCCTAGATATACCTTCTCCTCATAAAAACCCTCTACCCATTCCAGAACTGTCACTCGCTGTTCTATCGGATCAACAATCCAATACTCAGCAATACCCCGCGCTGCATACTCAGATCGCTTGTAGCGATAATCACGACTGCTCTGATTTGGACTCACCACTTCAACCACCAATAAAGGCGGCGGCATCTCTGGCATCACCGTAGATCGTTTAGCCCCCTCCATCGCCGTCGCCAACTCTTCAGAAAACACCACTAAATCAGGAACGCGTACCCGTGAGCCAGTAGTCATAATTTCCGTTTTCATCGACAGCCGATAAGCAGGAATACCCAGTTGGACAAAGCAGACAAGGATAAACATGGCAATTCGTCGATTTATCTCACTCTCAGCCGTCATCAGAAGCAATTCTCCATCTTCAAACTCATAGAGAGCATCTGTACCATCGTCATAATTAAAGAACTCCTCAAGAGTCATATTCCCAGATGCAGCTTTATCTAATGTGATTGCCATAATCACCTTACCTTCTGGTAAAAACATCATAATTTTAATCTATTATCGCAATATCCCCTTGGCGATCGCGCCACCAACTCTTTTAATCTGGTAAAAATTTCGCAATCAACTAAAAATTTTAGACGGATTAGAGATTAGGGAGTAGAGATTAGGGAGCAAGCAGGGAAGCAGAGATTTTCTTCCCTATTCCCAATGCCATATTCCTAATGCCTTATATTCAAAAGTCGTAGCGTAACACACTAAAACTTATAGAAACAGTGCGTTAGGCTTGCGTTGATGCACTTCAACAAAACAGAAATTTACACGGTAAGCTTGTGTCTGATTTAGCGCTACATAATTATCTTCCTCGCGTTCCCGATGCCGCATTGCAAGAATTCATCGAATGGTGTGTTGTAGAACAGGCAAAAGCCGCAGAATGTAACTTTACTCCTGATAGAAGTAAGTTAGATAATTTGCCACCAGAAGACTACGTTCCTAAACTTGTCGAGCAGTTCATGAAAGTTAAACCAGACCCAATTAGAGCAGGTTTGGTAGCTGCGATCGCTGGTAAGGAAGCTGACAAACATGCTTTATCTGGTTTAGCGATCGCAGCCGACTTTGTATCTCTTTATATCAAGTATTTAATTCCTAAAGAAGGAAGTACTAGAGAACAGGCTGAAGAGTTATTAACTAAAGCATCACAACATCAGTATGACAAACTGACTGAAATTGCCAAGAAACATGGTGTAGAGTTCTAGTTTCTTACTGATAAACTATTTTTCAGAGGCTTTGTCTGTCCCATCAGTCAGAGCCTCGTATTTTGCAGATTATGGCAATAACTCGAAATAATCACAATTAGCAGAAGCTTGATGATGAGTTGTTCTTAATCTTATACCTTTACTATGACCTTAAGCTTTAAAGTATGTTTCAGTGCATTTATAGATACAGTGCAACGTGATATTGTGCTAGCTTTTCATCCTCCAAGCGATGCCTACGGCGGTAAACTACGCGCTTTAACTGAATTTGCAAGTGCTTAAACAATTAAATCTCATCCCATGCTCACTATTATCGGTTGTGGAAATCTCAATCGCAGTGATGACGCAGTGGGCGTAATCATTGCCCAACGCTTACAAAAATATCTAGCCGAACATCCTCACCCTAAAGTACGAGTATATGACTGTGGCACCGCAGGGATGGAAGTAATGTTTCAAGCTAGAGGTAGTAAAGAATTAATAATTATTGATGCAAGTTCAACAGGTTCTGAACCGGGTGCTGTGTTTAAAGTTCCAGGAAAAGAACTGGAAGCTTTGCCAGAACCTAGTTATAACTTGCACGATTTTCGTTGGGATAATGCTTTAGCCGCCGGACGAAAAATCTTTCAAAATGACTTTCCTGATCAGGTAACAGTTTATTTAATTGAAGCGGCAAATCTTGGTTTTGGACTGGAGTTAAGTCGTGCTATCAAACATTCTGCTAATGTAGTTTTTGAAGAACTAGCTGCACTTATCAGCCAAAACAATGAGTAGAAATTCCAAACTCCTAACTCCTAACTCCAAACTCCTAACACTCCTAACTCCTAACACTCCTAACTCCTAACTCCTAACTCCTAACTCCTAACTCCTAACTCCTAACACTCCTAACTCCTAACTCCTAACTCCTAACTCCTAACTCTTCTATCATGCCCAATCTCGATAAACAGAAAGTTCATCTACCCTCATTTCAAAAGGTACGACTTGACTCTCTGGCGGACAAACACGGATTTTCGCACTGCTGACAATTCCATATAATAATGTCCCCATTGGTACGATTTTTTGTAAAATACGCCAATTAGTAACTTGATCGGGACATTCAATTACCAATGTTAGAGCATTAGCATCGGTTGTGACATACCACCGACAATTAGATAGAAGATTTTGAATAGTGCGATCGCAAGCATCATAAAAATATCTACTAATAGAATATTCTAGTTGCTGCCGCAGTATAATATCTGCCGATGTTGGTTGTATAGGATGTGAGTCATCGCCATTGAAGTAATACATCTTTCTAGGCATCTCTATTTATTTTCCTGCTTATATTCCAATTACCATTCCATAAAGTACATCTTTATTTGTTTCTAAGAATTCTTGGGTTTCGTTATCATAATAAGCACCAATTCCACTACACTGAATTCCCAAATAATTACTAGTTAAATAAAGTCTCTGTCCAATAAAACCAGCTATTTGCATAGCAGTTTGATAGTTTAAATAATCTGACACAAAAAATAAAGTTACAGCGCTATCTCTAGCAATAGCCTGATTAATACATAAGTAACCCGTCTTTTCACTAAAATTACCTGTTTTAACCAGATACGTACCTTTATATAACCCAGGTGTTATTCCCTCTACTCGATGCACCACTGAGTAAATTTCTATCTCCTCATAGTTTTCTGTCGGTATTGACTGCTGAAGTTGTTGCACTATATATAAATAATCTTCTTGAGAAATAGACTCTTTCCGGAAACGTCTAATAGAACGTCTAGCCCAAACAACTTGATAAAATTTATCCTGATCAAAATCAAATTCAGGATACTCTAATTTCTGCTGACGACTCTTTTGTACAGCAGTTGCTTGATAGGCATCTTCAATAAATTGATTGGATTCAAAATAATCAGTACCACAGACAAAAGGAACTTTCAGCCTTAAACGTCTAATTTCCTTGTCTTGTAGTTCTCCTGACACCGCACAACCAGTAATAAACTCCTTATTCTCAAAACCCAAATCTGAATTGAGCGCAACTTTATCAAAGTCAAAAACTAGTTGTATATCTCGGTTGTGGAGAAAAGCTGAAGCTGCAACTGCACCTAAATGGTGTCCGCTATCTAAGAAGCAATATCTCATGCTTCTATTTTGATATTTCCAGCTAGACCTATAATAAACACAACTAATTAAAAAGATGAATCCGTTGATACTTTTTCCCGGTATAATATAATTCTCTAACCCATCATCAATTAATTCATAGATGAGAGTTAGACAATTATTCTCAACTTCTAGATGATATATACCATCTATCATTCCCTCAATGCCGCGAACCTGTACGTAAACTTCCGTAGGATACAAAGCGCCTGCTGATGGATTAATCCGTAATTTATAAAGGCCATCTTTATATACTTTTTCTAGTGTTATCGCACTGGTTAAGTAGATAAAATAATGAACAGGATTATTGAGATTTAATTTCACTCTCCGATAAAACTTTGGATAAACTTTAAATGAAGATGGCTGTGTTGAAGCATCTACATAATTTGGATCGACTTGTACCGATAAGTAAGAATGCTTGGTAGCGTCATGATAAGCTTTTCCTGATATATTACTTTGTGACATTTTTGAGTATCCTTAAAACTTCTACGTTGCTAGCAAAATCTCTTGCTTTATAATCGTCTAAGTTTTTCAAATATAAGTTAGGATGATGCTCTAAAAGTAACTTGACTACTTCCGTTTTTCCAGATGAAGCTGCATACATTAAAACAGTTGCACCGTTATCATTTTGGTTGTCAATGTTAATCTTGAAAGCCAGCAATAAATTAATTAAATCGTAGTGATTCCCAAAACAAGCAAACCACAAAGCATTGTTGCAATCGCTATTTCTAGCATTGATATCCGCACCTGCATCAATCAGTTCTTTAACGACTGGATACACTCCCTCTCTTGTAGCTTTCATCAAAGCTGTATCGCCATTTTCACCTGGCTGATTTAAATCCCCAGGATTATAGCCTTTCGCTATTAACCATTGCGTTGTTCCTTCACTCAAATCCTGGCTATTTACTTGACTCATAATTGTTCTTTAAGTGTTACAAAACTAAGTAATTTTCAAACATAAATTTGCTTGAAAAACTTAATGGCGGGTATTACCCACCATTATTTTAAAATGCTATACAGCTGGCTGAAGTCTAATAGTTTACCAAAGCAACTTTGCTAGATATTCAAAACTTTGGTAAAAAATCTTTCCCCACTCCCGATTTTCTGCCCTCAGCTAGCAATTCTGGGCTAGTCAAGTACTAAGTTGACTAGCAACAATTTAGCTTAGTTATATATTATCACTATGATAAGTTTGAATTATAAACCATTTCTAAAGATCCTTAGATATATCTAAAAAAATATTTAAATCCAATTAAAATGCAGCATTTATTACAATGTTATTTCACAATCTAGACTAATGGCAGATAGAATTTTTGTGTAAATATCACTAGTGTATTTTGGCGGAAGTTTGTCTATCTTTAACAAGTTCCTTAAGTTCATTGTCTTGTTAAAATTTGATGTCACGTTTCCATTAAATTTTGTGTTTAATAAAATAGAGGTATTGCAATGAGATTTCCTTTAAGTAGGTAGGCATAATTAAATACAAGATCAAACCTCACCCTCAATCCCTCTCCGTGAGTTCGGAGAGGGAAGCCGGATTGAGGGTGAGGTTTTATATTTAATTTGACCCACTTACTTATCTCCCTGACACTTATTAAGAAATCTGAAATATTTTCCTTTTTCAAGGAAAATTTGCTAGTTTATTTAAGTAGAAATAAATAAAACATAGACAAAAAATGGAAATTAGCGCTCGGAATTCTCTCAAAGGGACTATAAAAAAGGTTGTGGCTGGTACAGTTAATAGTGAGGTAACTATAGAAGTTGCACCAGGAGTAGAGTTAGTGTCAATAATCACAAAATCATCAGCAGAAAAGCTGGGACTTGTAGAAGGTAAGCAGGCTTATGCCGTAATTAAATCATCAGATGTGATAGTTGCTGTTGATTAAAAAATAGGCAAGTTAACTCTTCTTCCAAGCGGTATCTTTAAGACCAAATTGCATTCATCTCTATAAATTAAGTGACCTCACTCCTGGAATTAATTCGGAAAGGAGTGAGGTCAATGTAATTTGTAATTCGTAATAGAGCCTCCGGCACGCTGCGCGGTTTTCATGCCCAAAAGGCTGTACGTAATTCGTAATTCGTAGTTGGTTTGTACCGTCTGAGTTAAGAATTAATTTAATAGTTATTTGGTCAAGAATAAATTGTATAGCTGTTAAATAAAAATTCAATTATCAATGACGCGGACATAACGTGAGTACTTGCTATATCTAGTGTTAAAGATGTATTTACTATTTTAATAATTTATTAGGGAAACTTTTGTTCTAAAGTGATAGTAGTTCCTGGTGTTACCCCTATTAATAAGTAGGTAGACGTAATTAAACATAAGAAAAAACCTCACCCTCAATCCCTCTCCAAAGTATCGGAGAGGGAAGCTGGAGACAGGGTGAGGTTTTATATTTAATATTGTTTCATCTGGAATTGTAGAGAAAATAACGATTCCTCGCTCTCCCGTTCTTAATAATTATAATGAATAGGCAGTCACACGAAAGGGGGAAAACATTTGAATTATAAATTAGGAATTGTGAAAGGAAGAAGGAAGTATATTTTCATCCTTCATCCTTCATCTTTTATTTGGTCGCCAAAGATAGCAACCTAAGTAATCCTTTAGACGAGATACGCTTCTTGATGAGTCTTAATTGTGCAATTAGAACGAGGATAAGTTACACAAAGTAGAGCGTATCCTTTAGAAACCTGATCGTCATCTAAAAAGTTTTGATCATCTTGATTAACTTCACCTTCGACAACCTTGCCAACACAGCTAGAGCAAGAACCTGCGTGACAAGAAAAGGGCAACTCAATACCATTTTCTTCTGCTGCTTCCAAGATGGTAGTCTCTTCGTCAACTTCAATTGTGGTGTCGATGTCTTCTTTTTTGTTGATTAATCTAACTTGGTAGGAAGCCATTTTCCGATTCTCCTCAAACGTTATACAGTTGGTCTAATTTCCGAATTTTTTGAGCAACCTATCCTACTTTTTGCTTCCCTTCTTCTTACAGAGATGGTAAGTTTAATCAGCTTCTCTATAGGGGTAAGGGATGCAACACAAACTAGAAGCTACCTCAAGAGCATTGAGACTCTGCGGAGTGCTTCTAAAACTAACGGAATGATGTTAGCTGCAAGGTACACCAGTAGGCGTACCGTCGTCTGTTTTGAAGGATTTTCCACAACCGCAAGTATCAGTTGCATTAGGGTTGATGAATTTAAAACCGCTTTCCATCACTCCTTCAACAAAGTCAACGATAACTCCGTCTAATAAGGGCGCACTTTTGGCATCAACGTAAACTAGCACTTTGCCTTGTTGGCTTACCAAATCATCTGGTTGGGGCTTACTGGTGATATCGATCGCATATTCATAGCCACTACAACCACCATCTTTTACCGAGATGCGGACACCTTTAGTTGTTGCGCCATCAGCATCGGGTGCGGAACCTTTGAGGAATGCCCGCAGATGAAATTCTGCTTTTTCTGATAAAATAACGGCCATGAAGTCTCCTGATTTGTAGCGATTAGTTGTTCTGATTTCAGGTGGGGTTGTCCAAAGTCGAATTTGTCAGTTGTCCTTTGTTATTCACTAATGACCAATGACCAATGACTAATGACGAAAATTAACTATTTTGTGCAATACCCGTAGGTTCCATCGAATTGGATGGCGCGTGTCTCCAAGGCGCACTATTGCCGCATACTGGACAAGAGCGATCGCGGTGAGAACGGCGTTTAGCAAATTCCATCCGATTCAAGTCGATTGTCAGCAATTGCGACAATAGAGGCTGACTAAACCCGGTGATCAGCTTGATAGCTTCCAACGCCGTTAGACAAGCTAGTGTCCCAGAGACAGCGCCGATAACTGAAAAGCCGCGCTGATCCCAATCAGGCTTTTCTGGAAACAGACAAGACAAACAAGGAGTCACACCAGGAATAATCGTCGTTAGATAAGCCTCCATCCCATTCATTGCGGCTTCCACCATTGGCTTACGCGATCGCACACAGGCTTCATTTAACAAATTGCGCTCTGTAAAATTGTGGGCGCAATCAAGAGCCATATCGGCGGATTGCACTAACGAGTCTACATTTTCCGGGGTGATGTAATCATGAACAGCTTCCACTTGGACATCAGGATTAATCGCATCCAGAGTTTCTTTAGCTTTGAATACCCTTGGCTTACCTACCCAATCATCAGTCATAAGAACCTGACGATTCATATCATCTAGCCGCAAGTCACCACCGCGGACTAGAATTAGCCGCCCAACGCCGGCTACTGCTAAGTAAAGCGCCGCCGTACCGCCTAATCCCCCCACACCTGTCACCAGAACCGTCGCTGACTTCAAGCGTTTCTGTGCTGTTTCGCCAAAATTCGGAAGCATCATTTGGCGACGATAGCGTTCTAATTCGGTAGGCGTTAGGTTAACCAATTTATACCTCCTAATCAGAAGTGATTTCTGTCAGTGTGACTACATTTTTCGGCTTGTCGTTAAACACTTTGAACAGCTTTTGTTCGTGTGGTGTTGATTCGATAAATACCTGATAAGCTTTTTGCAAAGCCAAAGAATATTGATTTAGTCTCTCTTCTTGACTCAAGTCAGGAGAATTATCATCAATTTCCTGAATAAATTGAGAGAATTTTTTCAGAATATGTAGACGATTTACATTCACAACTTCTAAGTCGTAGGACATGTTAAAGAATTGAAAAAATTCTTCTGCATCTACGAGCTTCTTGAATTCATCAATAGTTCCAGTCATTTAGCCTTCTCCAATTGTTTCAGATGTTGCTTAAGTTCATCTAACTGGCGATAGATTTCATAAGTTGCAGCTGCAACATCCATAAGTTGTGTGTAATCTGTTGGTAAACCTTCAGCTAAATCATGCAGATCCATTTTCATTTGACCTGCTTTGCTGTTGAGCCGTCTGATTTGTCCTTGTAGTTCCTCAATTGTCATTTGTCATTTGTCCTTGGTCTTTTGTCCTTTGTCATTAGCCATTTGTCTTTTACCAATGACCAATGACCAATGACTAATGACTAATTAAATTTTGCCAACTTCAGGAAAGCGTTTCGCCAAATCAAGACCTTTTTGGACGTAGTTTTCTCCCTCTTCTGCTAATTTATCCAGCGAGTCAAAACCAAAGCGATGAGCATCTCGCAAGGTTTTCACAGCTAGCAAAAGACGACCAGAAAAAACTAATGCCCAGCCAAATCCTTCATGACTCAAATCAACTACAACCTGGGATATTAAACCTGTTTCTTGTTCAATCCCAGCCGCTACAGCTCGAAAAAATGCCATAATTCGGGCTTGAGTTACCGGATCAACTTCGCCCTCAACGGAGATTTCCCGTTTCTTTTGTTTGGTGACAATAAAGGGTTTGAGAATCAACTCATCCGACCAAGTACGATAAACTCCATAACTGTCTTGACCACGGATTTGTTTGATTAATACCTTCAAAAAAGGTGAGTTCAAGACTTCAGTTGTCGCGGTTCCGTTAACACTATTATTTGCGGTCATACTGTTGCTTCGTCTTCAATTTCATCAGCAAAGTTTGTAACTTTTGGCTGTAAAGCTTTACGCAACCAAGGTGGAGGATTACCTTTGAGGGTTTTGACTAGCTTGTTTAGCACTTCACTAATTTCTTCTTCTTCCGATCGCGCCTTCACTGGGGTGACACCTTTCTTAATTAACCGAGCGGCGGCGCTACCACCAATTGCTGTTACATAAACAATCGTACAGTCGCCGATCGCCTCAAGTTTTGGGTTGATTTTATCTTCATTCCCATCTTCTTTGAGTTCGCCTTCAAAATTGAGGGTTTCTACGAAGTGATATCCCTCATCGGAAATTTCGTAAACATCAATCATCTTTGCCCATCCGAAGTGGGCGTTAATATGAACTCGGTCACTCGTCGTGAAGGCAATTTTCATTGTAATTCTCCTCTCTAAAGTTCTGAATTTTGAAGCAATACGGTTCAGTTAGTAATACTCCGAAGATCCCCCCAACCCCCCAATTTATCGGGGGGCTAAATTCTCTTGTTTTTAAGGAGGGTTAGGGAGGATCGACTCTTAACTGAACTGGTTTGAATTTCAAGTGTGAATTCAAAACTCAGCGCTGACAATTCCGAACTCTTGGAACTGTTTAACTCTCGCTTCTTCTGCCTCTAAAAACAGATTTCCAATGCCAAATAAAAGCTCCATCGTGCCTCGGTAGCCAACTTTGGTAAATTGACCATTACCTAAACGGTCATAAATGGGCAATCCGAGACGATAAAGAGGAATTGAGAGTCGTTTAGCGATCGCACCGACATTCGAGTTACCAATCAGCAAATCAGAGCCAGCGCATAAGCTCTCAAAGTCTTCTAAATCGCCGATGGTGATGCTTTTTACCGGGAGTTTTTCCAAAAGGTGCGATCGCGTGGTTGTCACCACAGCATGAATCTGCGCTCCCATCGATTGCAAGAAATGCACCGTTGACCACAACAAATCAGGCTCTAGCGCTAAGGAAACTCGTTTTGCGCCGAAGTAGAAGTGAGTGTCCAACATCGCATCTTGCAACTGACGACGTTGGCGGCGGTATTTTTCGGGTACACTGTTACCGCTCAGAATCGCTAATGCTTGGATAAATTCATCTACCGGTTCTAATCCAGTCAGTTCGCCAAACACTTCGTAAGGTGTACCAAAGCGTTCTTCCAGAATCTTGGCAGCCCCCCGCATACTTTCACCCAATGCCAGGGTAAAAGCAGAACTACCTACTTCTCGTAGCTGTTTTAAGGTAGTCCCACTGACTGTAACTGCACTATAAGCATCCTCTAAATGACCATCTAGAGAAGCGCCAAGGTCAGGTACAAAGATCGGCACTAGTCCAAAGGATGTGACTATCTCTTTGATTTCCTGTACATCCCCAGGTGTGAAGGCAGAACCCGCCAAAATCGTGACTTGTTCAGTTCTGATTCCACCCGCGCGAGGAATTTCTTTAACTATGCTTTCGACAGCAACAGCAAAGCCATCTTGCAGCGCACCTTTAAAATCTGGGGTAGGGGCAAAAACGATCGCTAAATCATTTAATTCAGGATGGCGATCGCGGATTTCCTTAAGAAAACCTTCAATGTCATCGCCTCTAGTTTCCGTTAACCCAGTACTACATAAACCAATAATTTCTGGGTTAGCCTTTTCCACCAGAGTCAGAATTGCTTGCTCCACATTCTCTTCACCACCCAAAATAGTGGTAACTTCCGTCATTGCCGTCGTAGCAAGGGGAATCGCTTCCCGGAAATGCCGCACTAGGACAACTTTGGCGAAAGCAGTACAACCTTGAGAACCGTGGAATAAGGGCATCGTCCCTTTCAATCCCAAAAAGGCTAAGGTTGCACCCAAAGCTTGACTTTGCTTGAGGGGATTAACCGTCAGTGCTTTGTTAGAAACGGTAACGATCGCCATTAAACTACCTCCTCATTTGGAAGCTCTTTACTCTGCGTTCTCTGCGCCTCTGCGGTTGAAAAATGATTTTTTTGAACCACAGAGTACGCAGAGGACACAGAGAGAAGAAGATGAGAATTTGATGTTGTTGCCATTAAACTACTTCCTCTTCTTCCCAAGGAGCGGGCTTGCGTATTTGTTCCCAAATCGGGCTATAGAGAGCTTCGTACAGTTCCCGCGCCATTTCAATCATTCCCACATAACCTGCATAAGGATGGTGGCGTTCTTGGTTGATATCAAGGAAAGGAATTCGAGCTTTCAAAGCTGTATATTGGTTACGTCCACCAGCAATCAGCATATCTGCGCGGGTGTCTTTAACCAGTTGTAGCAATTCTTGAGCGTTGCCTTTCTCCAGCATGATGCCATCGTTGCCAATCAACTTTTTAATTTTGGCTTTATCTTCCTCAGTACTTTTCCGAGTACTGGTAGCAACAACTTCAATACCCAAGTCTCTAGCAGCCGAAATAATCGACCAACTCTTAACACCACCAGTATACAAGACAACCCGCTTACCTTTGAGTCGAGCGCGATAAGGAGCCAGTGCCAAATCTAAAGCAGCCGTTTCTTCGGCAATTAGCTTTTCTGTCCGCTCCTGTAAATCAGCGTCGCCTAATTTAGCAGCGATGTTTCGCAGACAGCGATTCATATCATCGATGCCGTAGAAAGACTCTTCAATGTAAGGGATGTTGTAACGTTCCTCCATCTTTCTCGCCATGTTTACCAAGGCTCGTGAGCAGATCATGACGTTGAGCTTGGCGCGGTGGGCGTAGCGAATTTCATTGTAGCGAGCATCGCCCGTAATTTTAGACAAAATACGGATGCCTAACTTTTCTAACAGTGGTGTTACTCCCCACATTTCCCCGGCGATGTTGTATTCACCGATTAAGTTAATATCATAGGGCGTTGTATGTTCCGGTTCTGCTGTGCCGACAACATATTCTAATAAAGCTTCACCACCAAAACGGTTGCCGAGATTTTTACTGCCGATGAATCCTGGTGCAATGACGGGAACAACAGGAATACCAATTTTATCAGCCGCCGCTTTGCAGACAGCATCCATATCATCGCCAATTAGGGCTGTAACGCAAGTGGCGTAGACGAATATTGCTGCTGGTTGGTAGCGCTCTTTGAGTTCTAGAATCGCTTTGTAAAGCTTCTTTTCGCCACCAAAGATGACATCATTTTCACCCAAGTCAGTGGTAAAGCCCATTTTGTAGAGTTGCGGGCCAGACGACAAACTACCACGACTGCCCCAGGAATTACCAGCACAGGCTATCGGCCCGTGGACTAAATGAGCAGCATCTGCGATCGGCACTAGAGCAATCATTGCACCATCAAAGGCGCAGCCCCCTTGAGCCGCGCCAGGTTGTGCCTGTTGGGCGCAAGACTTGTTTTTCTTTTCTGTTTGTTTGTGCTGATTATGCTCGCATCCTGTCTCAGTCAGCAGTTCGTTGATTTTGCCTTGGGTGGTTTTCATCTCTCTTCTCTTAATTGTTAATTGTCCTTTGTCATTTGTCATTTGAATAACTAACAACTAATGACCAATGACCAATGACCAATGACCAATGACTAATGACTAATGACTAACAAATATATTTCGTGACATCCTCTCCACATACATCAGCGAGGTAAGATAGAGCGCGGAAACGCAATCCCACAAATTCGTCATATAAAGGATTGAGTTTACACAGTGGTGGAATATCAATAGACCGCCCAAATAATTTAAATTGCCGTTCAAAGGGACAACAGCAAGGAATTGTTTGACAAATTAGATGAGCAATGCGATTATTTTTAACCTCAATTCCATCCACTACACGGCGCAACGGATTAAGAAGATTGTTGAACCACCCTTGTTTTTTCTGGTTAGGTGGATGGTAATTAGGATGAGGATGAGTGTGAGTATGTTCGTGAGTCTGATTGATGGTTTCCATCTATATATACCTTGGGTAAATGCTATCAAGAAAAAAGGGGAAATAATTCATAATTACGAATTACGAATTACGAATTACGAATTATTTCCGCCCTTAATTAACACGTTGTGTTTCTACGCAATTTCTAACGAATCAAGTCGTAAGAAATATCTGTCTTAGAAGGAATGTTGGTGTTGCGATCGATTTCTTCAAACAGGGTGTTTACAGTCCAGTTGAGGAGGTTGATCACACCTTGGTAACCAATGGTGGCGTAGCGGTGTAAGTGGTGGCGATCCATGATGGGGTAGCCGATTCTCACGAGGGGAATCTTGGTGTCGCGCCACAGGTACTTACCGTATGTGTTACCAACCAGGAAGTCTACTGGTTCGGTGAACAACAGCGATCGCATGTGCCACAAGTCCTTACCACCCCAAACAGTTGCATTCTTACCAAAGGGGCTAGAAGCAAGCAGTTCTTTCATTTCTGCTTCAAATACTTCGTTGCTGTTGTTAACCAAGATATGCACAGGTTCAGCACCCATTTCTAGCATAAAGCTAACAACGCTGTATACTAAATCTGGTTCGCCGTAGATAGCGAAGCGCTTGCCGTGAATCCATGAGTGGGAGTCAGTCATGGCATCAACTGCTTGACCGCGTTCAATTTCCAATTGTTCGGGAATGGGTATACCACTCAGTTCGCTGAGTTTCATCAATAACTCATCAGTACCCTTAATACCCCAAGGACGGCAAACTGAGGTTGGTTGCTTCCACTCTTTTTCGATGTACTCGCGGGTTTTGAGGGTAGAGTGTGCTTGCAGAGCGATCGTAGCTTTCGCATTGATTGAATCTTCTGCATCTTCTAGCTTTGTACCACCTGGGTACATATTGAACTCACCTGTGTTGGGTGAATCCAGATAGTCGCTGTTGTCGGCTAGAATTGTGTAGTCAAAGCCGAACAGGGAAGCAATCCGCTTGATTTCCCGGTTGTTGCCTACGTAGGTGTCAAAACCTGGGATGAAGTTGATCTTACCATTGCTGGTTTCTTTCTTATGACCTGCGGTCAAGTTAGAAAGAATTCCCTTCATCATGTTGTCGTAACCAGTGATGTGGGAACCGACAAAGCTAGGAGTGTGAGCGTAGGGTACTGGGAAATCTTGAGGAACTGAACCAGCTTCCTTGGCGTTGTTGATGAAAGACTGCAAGTCATCACCAATTACTTCTGCCATACAGGTGGTGCAGACAGCGATCATCTTAGGCTTGTAGAGTTGGTAAGAGTTCGCCAAGCCGTCAATCATGTTTTGCAGACCACCAAACACGGCTGCATCTTCAGTCATTGAAGAAGATACACCAGAGAATGGCTCTTTGTAGTGACGGGTTAAGTGGGTGCGGAAGTAAGCAACGCAACCTTGAGAACCTTGAACGAAAGGTAGAGTACCTTCAAAACCAACAGCAGCAAAGATTGCTCCTAGTGGTTGACAGCCTTTAGCAGGGTTAACGGTTAATGCTTCACGAGCGAAGTTCTTTTCCCGATAATCCCAACCCTTTGTCCACTCTGAAACCCGTTTTACTTCTTCGGCATCGTGACCATTTTCAAACTGCTTTTTGTTTTCAAATAGCTGTTGATACTCTGGTTGGTGGAATAACTCGACGTGATCTTGAATTTTTTCTGGATTCTGAGGCATTTGTGGATCTCCAAGGTTACTGAATTCTTTAGTAATTGAGGTGGGAGTGGGGGATAGGGAGTGGGAATATGATTCAAAATTCAAAATGCAAAAATCAAAATGAATTTTTAATCTTTCAATTTTGAATTTTGTATTCTCAACTCCCCCCTGGGGTTTTAGCCCCAGGTTATCCTTACTTATCTCACTCTCCCATTTCCCTAAACGGCAGCCTTAGCCTTAGCTTCAGCCTTCTTAGCGTTAGCTTTTTCATTCCAAGGAGCGCCAATTAATCCCCAGGTTGGGCTGTTGAGTGCCAAGTCCATGTCGCGTGCGAAGATGGCGAAGCCGTCATAACCGTGATAAGGACCGGAGTAATCCTTTTTGTGGTTTAATTTTTTTCAACAGCCTAATGTTTGCAGTAAACAGTGTCAGCAATAAGCATTGTTCCCTGATAACACATTTATTTTTAGGCTAAATATAGGCTAAAAACAGCGATGCATAACCACGTTCAGGACTCAAGCATCATCTAAATGTTGTCCTGAGCCAGGGCGATTAGAAATCGCGGCTACACAAACTCTCGTCCGCCTACGCGGACTAGGTAAAAATTTAGAGTTTGTGGGCGTAGCAGTACCATAGGTTAACCTGCGTCGGTGGAGTTTTGCTTGTGTAGCTATGCGAATTCTATTCAGCCAATGTTTGTGTTCATCTCTGCAATCACACCAACAAAGATCGCATGATGAGAACGAAAGGACTACTAGAATTAGAGAAGGTTAATCTGCGTTTGAAGTCTGCAAAGGCAAAGGTGACAATTAGAGAATCAAATGGAAGTCTGCAATTACGGGCAACGTTACCAATTAAGCCGGGAGACAAGGATAGTAACGGAACAGGGAGAAAGCAATACAATCTCAGTTTGAATATTCCCGCTAATTTAGATGGACTCAAGACGGCTGAGGAAGAAGCTTATGAATTAGGAAAGTTAATTGCTCGTAAAAGTTTTGAATGGAATGATAAATATTTAGGAAATGAAGCAATTAGAAAAGAATTTAAAACTATAGGAGAATTACTCGAAGAATTTGAAACTGAGTATTTTAAAACTCATAAACGCACAACTAAAAGCGAGCATACTTTTTTTTATTATTTTTCCAGAACCAAGCGATTTACGAATCCTAAAGATTTAGCGATCGCCCCAAATTTGATCAGTTCAATTGAACAAATTGATAAGGAATGGGCTAAGTATAATGCAGCTAGGGCGATCGCTGCATTTTGCTTAACATTCAATATCGAAATTGACTTATCTAAATATTCTAAAATGCCTGAGAGTAATTCCCGAAATATACCGACAGATGCGGAAATATCTGAGGGAATTATCAAGTTTGAACATTACCAACATAATAGAGGTAATCAAGTTAATCAAAATGTTCAAGATAGCTGGCAACTTTGGCGCTGGACTTATGGGATGTTAGCAGTTTTTGGTTTACGTCCACGGGAACTTTTTATTAATCCTGATATTGCTTGGTGGTTGAGTCCAGAAAATCTAGATTTTACATGGAAAGTTGATAAAGATTGTAAGACTGGGGAGAGACAAGCATTACCATTATATCAGCAATGGGTTGAAGATTTTGATTTGAGAAATCCGAAATATTTAGAGATGTTGAGGGGTGCGATCGCTAAAAAAGATAACACAAATCATGCTGAGATAACGGCATTAACCCAGCGAGTTAGTTGGTGGTTTCGTAAGATAGGATTGGATTTTAAACCGTATGATTTGCGTCATGCTTGGGCAATTCGGGCGCATATTTTGGGGATACCAATCAAAGCGGCTGCGGATAATTTGGGACATAGTGTGCAGGTTCATACCCAAACTTATCAGCGTTGGTTTTCGCTCGATATGCGGAAGCTGGCGATTAATCAAGCTTTGAGTAAGAGGAATGAAGTTGAATTGATTAGGGAGGAGAATGCTAAATTGAGGATGGAGAATGAGAAGTTGAGATTAGAGATTGAGAAGTTGAGAATGGAAATGGTTTATAAACAAAGTTAAACTTACTGATAACTTATACCAAATTTAAATAATTTGCTATGATTTATGGGTGAAAAATCATCCAAATAAACCCATTAGAATATTTATGTCTGCTACTGACATTGGAACACTGATTGTTAAATCACCTGAAACTTTAGGGGGTCGTCCCCGCATTGCTGGTACTAGAGTTTCTGTTCAACGCATCACAGCTTGGTACAAGCTTGGGCTGAATGCAGAAGAAATTGCTGAACGGATGGGAAATGTAAATCTCGTACAAGTTTATGCTGCTCTAACTTATTATCATGCTAATCGAGAAGAAATTGAGGCATATATTTCTGCTGAAAAAGCAGATTATAAGCGATTAGCAACAGAAATGGGGCAAGCAATATGAGTCCAATTCGATTATTTATTGATGAAGACTCAATGGATCAGCGATTTATCAAAGCATTGAGAGCAAGGGGAGTAGATGTTAAAAGTGTTGGTGAGGTTGAAACGATTAGTTCTAGCGATAAGGAACAACTGACTTTAGCAACTGAACTGCAAAGAGTTTTATACACATTCAATGTTGGTGATTTTTGCCAGTTGCACAGCATATACATACAAGATAAACGTAGTCATACAGGGATTATAATTTCATCGCAAGATTACTCGATCGGTGAACAAATGCGAAGAGTACTCAAGCTGATGGCAGCTAAATCAGCCGAAGAGATGATAAATCAATTGGTATTTCTCAGTGCTTATCCTGGAGAAATATAAATATAGTAGAGTGATCGCTAGTGTAGAAATTATCGCAGCAATTACCAGGCGATCGCGCAATGGAAATGCTTTATAAGCGTAGTTAAATATGCTCATAAAATCGATGTGTTGGGTTGCGCTTTGCGACAACGGTAGTTGATCGACGAAAATCTTCTATAGTGCCAAAATATAAACGTTATATAGAAAGATTATGCATAATGTAATAATATAGTCAACCCCTTCATTATGGACGCACCTGCTATCTATCTCAAATCGGATTTTATCCACTCAACCGATGCTTTATTTCAGCACATCAAAGAGTCTGTTTCTTGGGATGAGCGTATGAAATCTCGCAAGACTGCTAGTTTCGGTGTTTCCTATAATTATTCTCAAATTTCGTATAAACAAACTTCCATGCCTAGCCAGATACAGCAAGTTTGCACGGAAATACATGGAGTTCTTGGTTTTTTTCCAAATAATTGCTTGCTAAATTATTACCCGAATGGCAACTCTTCTATGGGTTTTCACTCTGACTCTAGTGAAGAGCTTGCCGAAGGAACGGGTGTGGCAATTGTTTCATTAGGGTCTGTGCGCTCAATCGTATACCGTCATAAGCACAAGAAGTCTATAAAGTTCAGCTACCCATTGCCTAATGGCTCACTTCTTTATATGTCGAATGAAATTCAAGAGCAGTGGCTTCACGCAATTCTGAAAGCGCCGGAAGTTGGGGAACGGATTAGTCTTACGTTTAGGTTAATAGTCAAATGAAGGTTAACAATTCCGCGATGCAACATCATATCAGCAAGGGATCGCACTTTTGATCGCATCCCTCCCATAAGGTGCGTTACTGCAAAGCGCAATGCAGCACGATCTCAAATTTACAAAGCTGATACCGCAGCCTGATAAAATTTGTGGAAAGATAGAAATGTTGATTCATCTCCAGCATGACAATTATGAACGCCGTAGAGCTATTTTCTACCCTGCGAAATTTAACTCGTGCAGACAAACTGAAAGTGATGCAGTTTCTAGTTTCAGAATTATCTAGGGATGACGAACCATCATTAGAGCAAGGAGCAACTTACCCTATTTGGTCGCCACTTAATTCCCACGCAGCTGCACATCAACTGGCTCAACTACTAGAGTCAGACGAGTAAATGCACAATGGTTAATCCTCAAAGATTTTCCTTTATAGAGGGATACGATACATTTGGTGTTCCTGATGCGCTGCCAAAGCTACCATTAATATTAACCTATCGTAACTCATCAGTAGATGTTTCAGGCTTGTTAGATACTGGAGCAAGCGTTAGCGTTCTGCCATATAGTATTGGTATCCAACTAGGCGCAATTTGGGAAGAACAGACGGTTTCTGTAACGTTGGCTGGTAATTTGGCTCCCGTTGAAGCAAGAGGTTTGCTTGTATCTGCTCAGATTGGATCATTTGAGCCTGTTCGCTTAGTTTTTGCGTGGAGTTTGTCTAATGATGTACCTTTGTTGCTAGGACGTATGAACTTCTTTTTGGAGTTTGATGTGTGTTTCTATGGTTCACAACTGGTATTTGATGTGTGTCCACAGTCGTAATGCGAGGGAGCATCCCGTCAGGTGCAAAAACTTTGTGTTTGCCCTCATCCCCTAACCCCGAATCCCATGTTTGGGAGAAGGGGAATTAGAATTATGTCTCCCCTCTCCCTTCATATGGGAGAGGGGCTGGGGGTGAGGGAAAAGATTTAAGCTTGCATTGGGATGCTCCCTAATGCGATCGCATCCCTCCTGTAGGGTGCGTTGTCGAAAAAAGCCAGAGCTATTTTACTCAAAAACAACGCCGCGATAAATTTCCGTCATTGGCAATTGAATACTAACTGAATCCAACGGAATTGATGGCTCTAAGCCGCTAAATTCACTAAGCAACCAACCTTGAGCTTGTTTACTGTAGCGTTCAACAAAAGGCTCATCCTGCTCGACTAATAAATATTCGCTAAAACTCGCAATTGATCGATACATCCGAAATTTATTGAGTCGATCGTAATCTGCGGTGGAAGGAGATAGAACTTCAACAATCAGCGTGGGATTTAAGACTTCATCTAAACGTTCAGCATTTAGTTGGAGTTCGCCGTCAAAAATCATCACATCTGGCTGGATATACCCCGCATCTATGTTCGGGAATCCACAGCCTTAAATCGCTCTTAATTGGCTCGAATTGAGTATCGCGCAGCACAGTACTAAAATAGGTCAGAATGTTCCCACTGATGCGGCTGTGTTTGAGCGTTCCTCCAGGGATAGGTACAATTTCTCCATCTCGATATTCGCTGCGTCCTTCGGCTTTTTCTGCGATCGCGCGATATTCATCCAAGGTGTAGCGGCGCGAGATGGTAGAAATCATAGGTCGTAAGCGATCGCATTAGCTAACAGAGTTTGCTGTAGGGTAAACCTATTATATAGAAAACCTGTTTGCGATCGCTACTCGCAAACAGACTTCACTTTTTCTATACCTCTAATTAAGCTTGCTCCCAAAGCTCACGTACATAATCAGGGAGCGTGCCAGAAATTTCCTGAATCCGCTCTTGGGAAAGTTCGTCTTTGGTGGCAGAAAATACCGCTTTAACTGCCTGTTCTGCCTCGACTGTTCCTGGAACTCCTCCTTCATTCGCAACCCGCGTCAGAAATAGCTTAGAATCAATTCCAATAGGAGCCGGGCCTGTTAAAGGTTGACGGATTCGACTTAAAAATCTTACCAGGGGATTGGTGTCTTTCCAGAGTTCAGCCACTTCAAATTGGAGTGCTTTTTCATCTGTAGGTATAGCCTCTGTGTGCAGTTCTGCCTCAACGCGATCGATTGTGTCCGTAGTCATTAAGTCGCGCATGACGCGAAACACAACTTCGGTAAAGTCTCTTGCATCATACAAATCTGCAAATCCGCTTCGAACCATGACTTTTTCAAGAAATGAGTGATGTTCATCAGCGATCGCAGTTCGAGTATCTTCAATTTCCGTTGGGTCAACTTCTGGAATGTTTGTTCTAAAACTTTGATCGGGCATTGTTTTTCTTCTGGTTATTAATTTTGAGTGTTTATGCTTACTTTATCTAAGGTCGCACAAATCAAAAACCCTTGGAATCTTCCAGAAGTTTGAGATAGTATCTATTCAAAAGTTAGAACTTTATCTGATCTGCTCATAGGTGTAAAGTCATGGTTGAGGGTAAGTGATTTACCTTTATTGAGCAGAGCAATACAACTGATGTTTCCGTTCGTCTGTGTCGAAAACCAGTCAGAATAAATGAGTTGGTATAAAATCAGCCGAAACAAAGATGCTAGAAACAACAAACATCGAAATTAACACGAACTATGTCAAAGTACCCAACGATGACTTAGAAATCGACGCTTACTTAGCTCAACCAGCACAAAACGAAACCTTTGGCGCGGTTATAGTTTTTCCCGAAATTTTTGGAATCAATCGTAATATTCGAGATATTACTGAATTAATCGCCAAACAAGGATACGTAGCAATAGCCCCGGCGATGTATCAACGTCTTGCTCCCGGTTTTGAGGCTGACTTTAGCCCAGAATATGCTGGCTATAGTCCAGAAGCCTATCAGCTTGGCTTGCAATACTATCAACAAGTTAAGTATGACGAGATATTAAGCGATATTCAAGCTGCCATTACCTACGTCAAAACTTTACCCAATGTCAAGGATAATGCAATTGGTGTCATTGGTTTCTGTTTTGGCGGTCATGTTGCTTACATAGCTGCAACTTTACCCGATATCAAAGCAACAGCTTCGTTCTACGGTGGTGGGATTACTACTTCTAGTTATGGTGAAGAGACTCCAACCATTAATCATACTTCAAAAATTAAAGGTACTATCTATGCATTTTTTGGCACAAGAGATACATTAGTTTCCCAGGAAGAAAACGAGAAAATTGAGACAGAATTAAAAAAATATCAAATAAATCATCGTATATTCCGATACGATGCAGGGCATGGATTCTTTGCCGGATTTTTCAAAGATAAGTACCCATTCATTACCGAGAATCCAAGTTACAACTCAGAAGCTGCTCCCGATGCTTGGCAACATGTTCTAGAACTGTTTGAAAACAACTTGTGATATAAGTAAGTGGGCGCAAATAATCATCACTGGCTCGTAAGCTAAAACACATCTAATTTGCATATCAAAATTTTATCAATATCTTGTGGGGTGGGCAACATGAGCGCCCTGATTTAGTATTAAGTTAAACCACTCTATGAGCTTTTAGCTGGAGAGGAATTTTAATGATAAACTCGGTTCCTTCTCCAGCAGTTGAGAAGCACTCAAGTTTGCCGCCATGTTTTTCTGTGATAATTTGGTAGCTGATAGACATACCCATTCCAGTTCCTTTGCCAATGGGTTTGGTAGTGAAAAAAGGATCGAATATTCGTTGCTGAAATTCTTTAGAAATACCGACTCCGTTATCAGCGATCGCCACTTCTAACCACGTTGAATTAACTACCGATGTGCGAATCCTAATTCGGCTGGGATTGTTCTTAATCTCTTGATAAGTATGCAAGGCATTGTTTTCTTCTAACGCATCAATTGCATTCACTAAAATATTCATAAACACCTGGTTGAGTTGTCCGGCACAGCATTCTACTAGAGGTACATTGCCATAGTCTTTGATTACCTCAATTTCAGGTTGTTCTGGTTTAGCTTTGAGGCGGTGTTGCAAAATCATCAAGGTACTGTCGATGCCCTCATGAATATCGACGCTTTTAAATTCCGCTTCGTCCATGCGGGAGAAGTTCCGCAGCGATAGTACAATTTGGCGAATGCGATCGGTGCCTACTTTCATAGAAGACAACATTTTCGGCAAGTCTCCTTGCAAAAACTCCAGATCCATGTTTTCAATGGCGGTTTGAATTTTAGGAGCAGCATTAGAATTATACTGCTGATACAACTGCACAAGTGCTAATAAATCTTGAGTATATTCTTGCACATGGGTAAGGTTGCCATGAATAAAGTTGACTGGATTATTAATTTCGTGTGCAACTCCAGCAACTAGTTGTCCGAGACTAGACATTTTTTCACTTTGAATAACTTGAGATTGAGTGCGCTGCAATTCTTTTAATGCATTTTTGAGTTCAGTGGTGCGTTCTTCTACCCGATCTTCTAGTTCTTCCTTGCTTTTCTCTAGGGCAGTAAACGATTCGTGCAGTTGCGCTGCCATGTGGTTGAAAGAGTTGGACAGGGTATTAAGTTCTTGAATGCGGCTAGTTTCTACTGTCTGAGCTAAATTGCCAGATGCCATTGCCTCACTTGCCCAATTCAGGCGCAGAATTGGGCGTATAATCCAATGAGAGGTGAACACGCCCATCGCTGAGGCAACAACTAATGCGCCAAAACACAGCGCGATCGTAGTGTGCGTGTTGGCACCCATTTGCGCCATGAATACGTTTTCTGGCACAGTTACTACTACTAGCCAATCCAAGCCATACTTGTCACGCCAAGGTACAACATCGACAAAATGGTGTTTTCCTTGCACCTCAAGCTTAAAATCTATATGATGAGTGATGGACTTAAACCCGTTGAAGGTTTGGAGGTGTCTAGCGATGTTTTGGATCATTGGGTTGGGGCTGTCGATCGCTAGCAATCTTTGCACTTTTTGATTAACGAGGGTAAAAGGCTTCTCTGTAGCGGAACTAGCGACTAACATACCATCCCGTTCTAAAAGGAATACTTGCCCAGACTGACTAACATCTAAACTGCGTAAAAAATCGCCCAGTTTCAGCAAATGAATATCGCAGGCAATCATTCCTAGTAAGCGATTTTGCGAATCATAGATCGGACGACTGGCAGAGGCGGCAATGTAAGGGCCAGTGGGATAATTTCCAGTTACAATCTTTGACCAAATAGGTTTACCTGCGGCGATGGGTTGAGTATACCAAGGTTCTTTAGAATTTTCCCAAGTCCAGCGATCATTGACCTGAGTCCGATTGCCTTGATCGTCGGTAGCGTAGGTGTAGACATTGTTTGGAGGCTTGGCAGTCCAATCATCAATAGTGATCGTTTTGCCATCATAACGAGCCGCTCCTAGCCCCTCACCCGTCGTTAATCCGATACCAATATAAGTAAAGTCATACACCCGGATTTGATCCCAGAAATACTTGCCAAGGGTTTGGCGATCGCGCACATTCAATATTCCCCTGCGGATAGCATCTGCATTGATCTGATTAAGGGTTGGCGGAATGGAAAGATGAGACTTCAAATGTTCATCCACTACCTCGCTAGTACGATCCATCAACTTCTCTGCCAAGTCGTTAACTACTCTTTCCCCATTTTTAAAGGACAAATAACCCACTAAACTAACCGCTCCAAAAATTTGGATAAGGAAAGGAACAACAAGAACAATCTGTAATGGGAACGCTTTACCTTTGGAAGGATAGTGAATTTTCATTGGAAACTAGAAGTTGATGCTAATTTGATTTCCTTCTATAGTTCCCAAGATGCCCACACATCCTTACCTTTGTTTAATTTTTTTTGTCAAGCTGTAGGGTGGCTTGTGCTGCGCCACTACTAATGGATAAATACTTTGATAAAACAGCGATGTCTACGACGGGCTGTTCGGTGTCGCAATTATTTGGCTTGGACAAAATTTTGAGTGCTAGCATACATGTTATGTCGCTACCATTTTATTTCCATTCTTGCCCTCCACGCTCCCAACAAATGATACTTGCTCAGTACGGGGAGTTGACGGTTCGCCTCGTAGCCCCTTACGACGCTGATTCTTAGGAACTCCTCCCGCCATACCGTATTCCACACTGCTTTTGCCATATCGAGTCCCAACTGCCATCAGCATGTGTTCTGTCATATCTCCCAACTCGTTTTCTGTTTCCAGCATTTCACGATACAATTTATCCAAGCTGGAAAGAGCACTGTTGTAAGCATTTTCTTTAGATCGCATCGTCTCAATCAGAGTTGAGAAGGCAGATAAGGTAAGTCCATTGCCTAAATCTAACCTTGGATCAATTGAGTTTATGCTAGCCGCACGACGCACTGCTTTTTCTAACACTACGGAAGTTCTTTTTCTTCGAGCCACGATCTACACCTGGGAATCCAGTACGGTTAATATTCTTTACCTTAAATTATTTCCGTATAGATCAGCCTGAGAGAATTCTGGCAAATCTGCAATAGTTTTTGATACACAGGGATTATTACAGCAGATTGCGCGAACTACTTAAATGAGAAAGCAAACTGGGGTTTGAGAAAGTAAAAGCTGATTTTACTTGCGGAAAACACCAAAATGAGAAAGCAAACTGGGGTTTGAGAAAGTAAAAGCTGATTTTACTTGCGGAAAATACCAAAATGAGAAAGCAAACTGGGGTTTGAGAAAGTAAAAGCTTGTTTTACTTGCGGAAAATACCAAAATGAGTAAGTCAAATGGCTTTTTGAGAAAGTAAGAGCTTCTTTTGCTAACTAAAGGCGAAGTTTATCTACATTTGACCGAAGCTCGGTTCTAGATGAACCGAGCATTAATTGAGATTTTATTTGATGATCGTTATCAGGGCTATTTCATTCTATTTTTACGGCAGTATTTAGGAATCTTTTTCAGAAAAATAAGAATTTAAATGCGATTTAAGTTGAGAACCGTAGTTTTTGCCCTCACCCTAAATCCCTCTCCCAAGTCTGGGAGAGGGACTTTGAAAACGTCACATTTTAGAATGAAATAGCCCTGTGATCGTTATGGCGCTTAGAGGATGTTTTAAAAGCCCCGAAAGTTATAATTTTTCAGTTGTGCCTGGGTTAAGTACAACGCCAAATTAAAATTTTAGCTATGTATTAAAATGCAATGTTTTGCTAACTATGAGAGCAAAAAAACCTTTTAAAACATCATCTTAAACAAGGGCAATTCCTTTTGTATTAAGATAAAGAAATTTTACTTGCGAGTTAGGTTAAGCAGTTCTTTGGGAGAAGCAAGTAAATCAATAGCTACGAAGTAAATTTGACCTTGAGGATCGAGTAAAAATCGCCAAGCAATGTTCATCCCAACATTACCTCCAAACCAAGGAGTTTCGACCGTACCAGTAATTTTATGCTGTGTATAACCATCTTCGATAATTTCCGAAACGCCTTTGGTTGGCTTCATCACTAACCCTTGTCCCTCATCTCGTAGATAAGAAGTAATCGCTTCTCGACCAACAATTGGTTTTTGGAAGGGTGGTTGCAGCGCACCATTGTTAGCAAATAAAGCAACAGCAGCTTCAAAGTTATCTGCATTCATGGCTTCAATGTATTTCAGCACTGTTGGTTCTGTAACTCCCTCAATAGTAAATTCGGGACTTAGAGATGCACGTGGGAAGTTAAAGTTTATAACTTGTGCCTGTTTGTTATCAGCCAGAGACGGATCGAAACCCATATTTACTACAGTATTGCGTAGTACAGTAATTTGTTGACTCTGATCGATTTTCTGAACAGCTTCTAATACTGCTTTAACTTGGGTTGACATTTGATACCCAGCTGGCATAGGAGCGACGATACCCTGTTTCATCCACTCTCCTAACTGCCACCAAAATCCTAATTTAGCGTTAACACCAAAGTATGCATAAGAACGGCTGATAGGAGTGTCAGCATTACTCGCTAAATCTCTCATTAATTGCGTTTGTTTTTCATGAGACATCTGCTTAATTTGGTTAAATATACCTTCCATTAATTGGAGATTTGCTTTTCCGGGAGCAGCTGGAGTAATTGTACGACCTAGTTCAGCGTAGGCATACCAGAGAAATGCCAACTGATCGTCAATGTTGAGTTCAGCAAACTTTGCTGTAGTGGCTGGAACAGCATCTGCCACTTGAGTGCTAGAAAAAATATTCCGTGCGGATTCGATAGTATAACTCATGGTTATTACCTTGAAGATTTACCTATTTAGTAGTTGCTTTTGCTTTTGCTTTTGCTTTCAGCTACATTTTGCAGCTTGGGTGATAAAAGGGCATTTTTCCTATAGAAGTGAGGTTTTCCAGATATCGTGAAAAGTCAGATTTTTCCTGGATGAGACAATTATCCCTAGATATCTAAATCCGAATCATTATCATTCACTACTCTTGCATCATAGCTGCTCAACGTTAACAAAAGACTAAAATTTCTAAGATTTATCTGATGAATATCATTGAATGAAATGTATATATAGGATTGATTTTTAAATTCATAGTCTAACAAAAGTAAGATTTTGAAAAAGACATCTTTCTCAGGGAACACATTTAGCTAGATAGTGTCTGTCTTTGGAGATAAACATATCGGCATTTTAAACTTTATTGGCAATAAAAATAGAATTTGGTAATTGATTAAATTAGTTTTTTAAATTACTGTATGTGTTGCAACAGATTTATCTCTAGCCGGAGATTGGGCTAAATAAAGTTAAATCCATCTAATGCAAGCCCTCGGTTTGTTTATTAGTAAAATCCAACTTACAAATTTTTTGCGATCGCCCTTTACTTAGGGGATAGTTCTGGCTCAATTCTTTTGCGTAACATGAGTTCATTATTTTAGCTTCAAGTATGATCGCACCTCTTAAGTAGGGTGCGTTGTCGCAAGGCACTATGATCTCAAACATTCCAAATATCTAACACAAGCAGAACATCACCATTACCATCCTAATAACCGTAAATCCTCTGTGGATGCCTAAAACAGGTTGTATAGAATAGTGTTTGCTGGCACTAAGATTATAAAAAATGATGCGGAAAAGTCCACTTGTGATTATTGCTGCGGCAATTGCAACAATTGTTGTCGTTGTAGCCAGTAAGTACTTTCTTACGGCGGCAAAATGTGAGAACCAAATAGTTACTTTAAATCTGCCTCAAATTAAACTTCCTTACAAAACTGAGGATGGTTGAACCTTGAGTATGAATGGTATTCCAAGGGGACGCTTTAAAATCTCTGCCGACAATGAAATTACCCAAATTGAGTTAAGTGCTGTCATGCTTGATCCCAGCCAAAATTTGATCAAGCAGGTTTTGATGATTGGAGGTAATTTTCCTGATGTTGCAGAGTTTGAATTGTCTGATCGATTCAGCCGAAAGATTATTAGACCCGCTAAAGTTATTGACCGCATCGTTGTACAACCATCAGGCTCCAATACTAACTTTATCTATCTATTTGCTCCACCCCAAGTTATCCGATGGAATGGAAGCAGAATTGTTTCAATTGAATTAGATAACACTATTCCCATAGATCACTTATCTGTTCGCAGGGCAAGCACCCAATCCAAAAAATGGGTAGAAGGAGTATTTGTCAGAACTAACGAGCAAATTAAACTTGGATCTGCTCGTAAAAATGAAACAAAAGAATACAAAGCTACCTATGTTTATGGTGTGTCTGATGCTTGTCCAAAGGAATAAAACGTTACGCTATGCAATATGTTATTTTGTGTTTTAATATTAACAAAGTGAGCGACGCCCTCTTCAGCAGATTGGCAAAAACACTATGGCAAAGCGTAAAAAAAGCAATCTCCAGTGGATTAAAGAAACCCTTGAACTAAAGCCCGATCATCGTTGGGAATCTCCATCAGGCTATAAAATATTTGTTGCGAATCGCGGGGCTGTTCGTTTCAATGTTCCCCAGGATTGGGTTTTTGAGCCACAAGAAAAATCCTTCAAGTTCCTCGATAAAAACCCGCCTAACGATGATTGCTGTCTGGAAGTATCTTTCAATCCTCTGCCACCCAATGATTGGAGCCAGTTTCCGCTAAAATCTACCTTGAAGAAAGTCCTGGAAAACGACAGCCGCAACATCATTGCTAAGGGAGAAATTATTACCGTCAAGCGCCAAACCGCCAAAATTGTCTGGACAGAGATGAAGTTCATTGACACTCAGGAAGAACCACGCGAGGCTTTTTCGCGGACTTGCATTGCTTTGGGGTCAAATATTCAGTGCTTGATTACATTCGATTATTGGGCAGATCAAGCAGAACAATTAATACCCGTTTGGGATGAAGCGATGCGTAGTCTCACGCTAGGGTTGTATATTCGTGACCCTATGACTGGTCTGGCTTTTCCAGACTGAAGCCTAATAATGATTGCTCAAACTTCCTTGGCAAATATCAATGAAAACGCTATCCTTTTTTGGAGCGGACTGTTGTAATCAGCTTAATCATCGAGTCCCAAACTTGCTCGAATCAAGCCAACCCCTGGCGTTGTAATGGTTGCACAAGAAAATTGGTTATACTGCGTTGCTGAGTCAGATTGCAATATTCGCCGTAGGCTCTCATCCTCAGTTGGGGGTAAAAGCTGGGGTTAGAATTTTGGAAGGAGAAGGTGCGATCGCAGATATTTTTATACAAACTAACTTGAACTGGGATACTAGCGTTCAGCTTAAAGAAAATGGATAAAACCTATATCGCTAAGAAATCACTTTCGTTAAGGTAATTGCTTTTTCAGGACATGCAACGACACACAATCCGCAAGCCAGACACATCTCGGCACGCGGTGTGTAAGCTGTAATTCTTCCATGAGTGCGGCTTTTGAGCTTTCCAAAAAACGATAGTTTGTTGAAATCCTCATCGTCAATTTGCCTCACCTCAAAAACGTCGTAAGGGCAGACCTCTACGCAGTCTCGTTTCCCCTCGCACTTATTCTGATTGATGATGGGTATATATTGGTTAGGCTTTGCTTGGCATTTTTCTCCCGGTCGCTTGGGATGTTGCGCCGCTTTTTTAACTTTCTCTTTATTGAGCCTGTTATTTGGATTTTCGTTACTCATAAATTTCCTTCAACTTTAAGTACAACACTTTTCAATAATTAACACTATTATTGAAATTTGGACAAAAAAGATTTGTCAGCGTATAATTTACGCAAACAGAACGAATGATTAATCTTGGATAAGAGCGATCACTAAATGCACCATAGTAAATCCCTTCCAGGGGAACGGTTTTAAGGATTTAGCGATCGCCAAACAGGTACAAAATATTTTACAGCAGGTTGCTTGATGCTTCATTACGTCCTTGTGCTGAACCTTGTAAGTTAGTGCGATCGCAACAATAGTCTACTTCTTTTACTGCGATGTTTACGACGGGGTGTATCGCACTATCTCGTAAATTAGTTTTATTAACACGCAATCATCGGAATTTCAGTAAGATACCCAGATTGTTAATAGAGGTAGTAACAGTTTAATGCGACACCGAACAGCCCGTCGTAGACATCGCCTAGTTTATTGTCGAGTCAGGGCGACACCGAACAGCCCGTCGCAGACATCGCTATTATTAAGACATCAGGGGTTTTAAGATGCACGTTATTACTCGTAAACGGCTGAATGAATTTGCTAAACTTTATCCAGATACAAATAACGCCTTGGCTCAGTGGTATGGATTGGTTAAGGGAAATGAGTTTGCCTCATTTGTAGAACTCCGTGAAATGTTTCCCTCAGCAGATCAAGTTGGTAAATTGACAGTGTTTAATATTGGTGGTAACAAAGTTCGACTCATTGCCGCAATTCACTACAACCGCCAAAAAGTCTACATTCGGGCTGTGTTAACGCATTCAGAATATGATAAAGGAAAGTGGAAGGAATAATGCAAAGCTTAAACCTAGATCAAACCATTATTGCTTGGTCATCCATTGCCGAAAACGTCTTTGTTCCTCACACAGAAGACGAATATGAACGCTTAGTTGAGATCCTTGATTGTCTCATCGATCAAGTTGGTGAAGACGAGACGCATCCACTCGCGTCTCTAATGGAAGTTATCGGTGTTTTAATTGAAAACTACGAAACTGAACACATTCCTGAGTTAGAGGCGATCGCTTAACTTCACCCAGTATGAATATACAATGGCGTGTTGTCTAGTGAAGGCGATCGCACTATCTTGTGAATTAGTTTTATTAACGCGCAATCATCGGGATTTGGGCAAAGTACCCGGATTGTTAATTGAGAATTGGACGGTTTAAATGCGACACCGAACAGCCCGTCGTAGACATCGCCTAGTTTATTGTCGAGTCAGGGCGTAGGCGAACGCAAAGAGCGTCTCCAAGAGTTGCCCGTCGCAGACATCGTTCCAAGGGGCTGTTTTTTGTGCATTTCACACGAAATCGCTAGATATACAGTGGCGTGTTGTCAAGTTGGGGCTACGCCCACCCAATTAATCCTGCGCTCTTGCAAAGCGAATTTGTGTTTCAGTGACAACAATAAAGCTGTCAAATAGCTGATCAGAATAATTTTCTAATAACTGCTGTAGAGTTTTGATCTTGTTAGCAGATCGATCATTCCCAAGACGAAGGAGAATAATACCTCTATGAGGTCGTTGATCTCGGTAAACTTTCTCACCAAAGTCCTTATCACTAGTAATCAGAATCCAGTTCTCAGCAAAAGCCTTTTGAATGATCTGGTCATCATCAATTCCTCGTGCTTCCTCGTAAACAGAGAAAACTTCATGCCCCTGATAGCGAAGCCAACGCGCCACAACCACACCAGTACACTCGTCTACCAGTAAGCGCATCTATACCATCTCCACAGGTAGTGGCATAAAACTGGTACTTTCTAGTGACCGGGATGCAAACAAAAGACAAGCTCGAATATCTGCTTCGACTAAACCTTCATATTCTTCAAGAATTTCTGTTACTGTCGCGTCGTGTGCAAGCAGATTCAGAATATACTCAACTGTAAGGCGTGTACCCTTAATCAATGGCTTACCTACCATGATTTTCGGGTTAGCTGCGATCCGATTCAATAGTTCTTGATCTGTCATAGTTCCTTTTCTTGTGCCATCTAGTTACAACTATCATAAACAATCTTGTTCAGTGGTCGGCAACCTAATAATTTCAATGCGGCGAACGAAAGCTCATTGTAGGGTTGCGAAGGATGCTAGCAGCCGCTCAACTTCACTGTTAGTCCTCAAGTTATGGTAGGAAAAGTTCAAATTTCGTCTGTGATGTTGCTTGCTGTAATTTTATTGAGTATGGAGGGCGATCGCAACAACAGTCTACTTCTTGTGCATCTCACAGATAATCTATAAAGGCGTATGCGAAGCCCGTCGCAGACATCGCTAAAACGCTCTACTTCTTGTGCATATCACACACAATCCCCCGCAAAGCTTTAGTACAATTCTAAGCAATGCAGACTTGGATTATTCAAAAGCTCGTGAATTACCTCTACCCCAGAACGAAGTAGAGATTCAACTTGTTTTTTTGGTGCATTTCCGCAACGTAGCCATACAACTTTAGGCGGAGAACCGTACAAACGGCTTCTTTCGGCAAAGTCTACATCTTGAGTTACGATACAAAAGTCATTGGTTTTAGCAAATTCCCATATTTCAGTATCAGTCTTCACTTCCAGTCCATGAAACTGAACATGATTGGAATCAGGGAAAACGTCTGCTAATTGAATTACCAGCTTGCGACTCAAATTTTGATCAAAAAGCAGCTTCAAACACCACCTACCGTTTGCGTAGCGTCTTGTAGAGAAGCAACTAAACGATGTTCACGGTCAGCAGCAAACTCTAAACTTGCCCTAATGTCTTCTTCTGTTAATTCAGGGAAGTCGTCTAATATCTCTCCATGAGACATACCAGCTGCCAACCAGCCGAGAACATCGTACACGGTAATTCGCATCCGTCGAATGCAAGGTTTACCACCTCGCTTGTCCGGCTCAATTGTAATAATATCGTGATAGCTCATGGTGATTATAAACTGCATAACATCTTTCTAAGTCTAGAACAGCTTCACATCGCGGTGCAACGAAGCTTAGTGTTACTGCGATGTCTATGACGGCCTATTCGGCATGGCACTATCTCGTAAAGTAGTTTTATTAACACGCAATCATCGGGATTTGGGCAAGATAGCCGGATTGTTAATTGAGGTAGTAACAGTTTCATGCGACACAGAACAGCCCGTCGCAGACATCGCTAAAACAATCTACTTCTTGTGCATCTCGCACATCATTCTTAAATATACAGTGACTTTTTGTAAAGTTTGGGCTAATCATATATCTACCTCTAAAATTTAGAACTATACTAACTTGACTAGTTAAATTCTCTAGGAAAATTTCTCTGTGATCAGCCTAGTAAGTGTCTCCAGTACCGTGTCCGAGGTGGAAAATGAAGGTTTAGGTGAAATTGACAACCTTGATAGGCAACTGTATCAGCGCTTCCAAAATAAATTTTTGGTTCATCCTTCATTGACGCGACTTATAGTTAGTTTTCAAGCTAACAAAACTAGACCTATCTATCGATGGTATAAATACAAAGAAGCTTTTTCTGCATCCCTTATAGAATATCTATTGCAACAATATAAAATTACTCAAGGCAAGGTTCTAGACCCATTTGCAGGCAGTGGAACTGCACTATTTGCTGTTAGGGAAGATGGAATTGATTCTGACGGTATTGAATTATTACCTATTGGTCAACAAATAATTAATGCTAAAAAGATTTTAGATTATGAATTTACTCCTGAAGATTTCGAGAGGATAAAATATTGGTCAAAGTTACAGGTTTGGAAGCAGCAGGAACAGAAAAAACACTTACCAGAATTGAGAATTACAAAAGGGGCTTATCCTGAACTAACTAGAAATGCAATCGAGCAGTATCTTGAAGCTTGTAAACGAGAAAATAATAGAGTCCAGGTAGTTTTAAACTTTGTCTTACTGTGCGTTTTAGAATCTATAAGTTACACACGTAAAGATGGACAGTACCTCCGTTGGGATTATCGTTCCGGTCGTGGACAGGGCAAGAAACCTTTCAATAAAGGCGAAATTCTAAATTTTGATAATGCGATCGCCAATAAAATAAGTGAAATTATTGATGATTTACTGCCCTCTACACAACAAATTGAGCTTTTCCCAATTAAAAATTCTCAAGGTCAAATACATCTTTATGGAGGATCTTGTTTTGAGATTATGCCGCACCTAGCGAATTCCGTATATGATGCAATTATTACATCCCCACCCTATTGCAATCGATACGACTATACTCGCACTTATGCATTAGAACTAGCTCTACTTGGTATTTCCGAAAAAGAGTTAATTAACCTTCGTCAGGAAATGCTAAGTTGTACAGTTGAAAATCGCCCCAAAGATTTATTGACTATAAACTCAGACTGGAAAAGAGCTTTAACTATTGCTGATTCACACAATTTGTTGCAGGCTATCTTGAAATATCTAGATAACCAAAAAGCAAAGGGTGTGTTGAATAATAATAATATACCAAGAATGGTTAGAGGATATTTTTATGAGATGGCGTGTGTAATACAAGAAAGTTTTCGTGTTCTCAAACCAGGGGCACTTTTACTCATGGTTAATGACAATGTTCGCTATGCAGGCGCAAGCATTTCAGTCGATATGATCCTCTCTGATTTTGCTGAACAACTAGGTTTTGTGATTGAAAATATTCTGGTTTTGCCAAGTGATAAAGGTAATAGTAGCCAGCAAATGGGAAATCATGGACGCGATCCATTGCGGAAGTGCGTTTATGTGTGGAAAAAGCCATAACTCGAATTATTATGTCTTCCTATCGTAATCATCTTCAATCTATTGATGATCTGATAACAACTTATGAAGCAATCCGTGCAGGTTTTGTAGCTCTTGCACTGGAGAAAAATCGACGTGCTACGCCATTCGTCGCAGAAGCAAGGGCACTTAAAGAAGCTGCTGCTCAAGCTGAGAGTCCTATTGAATTACTAAATATTAAAGGCATTGAAATGGGATTGTTAACTGCGGCAGGCTTATCTGATAAATCTCTAGCGCACCTGATGTCAGAGGATAAGGTAGAGGCTGTAAATGGCCTGATAAAAAATTTTCTTGAACCAGCAGGTGCAAAGTTTCCAGAGGAATTAGTTTTTAGATTTTTGCTGACTCGTGGTGATACACTTGGTGGTTCAATGCGAAATGTTGGAGGCGTGTTGGCACAAAGAAAGCTGACTCGTGCAATTCTCTCCACTCTCACGATCGCAGGTACAAAATACTACTGGCAACACTCAAAGAGTAAAAAGTGGATAGCCATGACAAATAATGACTCAGAAATTGAGTTATCTTTACGAGGAATAAGCTGGGAAGGCGAGATTGGTAATCGCACACTAATTTATAACCTGACTGTCCCGCTAGTTAGAAGTAATGTGGATCTATGTTTGTTTAACTTAGCCCCAGCAGAATTAACAGCCAACAAATCTAGCGCCATTGAACCATCTGTAGTTGCGCCATACGTTATCGCCCTTGGTGAACTTAAAGGAGGTATAGATCCCGCAGGCGCAGATGAACACTGGAAAACTGCACAAGCAGCACTAAATCGTATACGTGAAGCATTTTCTAGAGTAGGGCATTCACCTCTGACTTTTTTCGTAGGATCAGCGATCGCTAAAAGGATGGCAGGCGAAATCTGGGATCAATTGGAAAACGGCACTCTCACTAACGCTGCTAACCTAAATCAAGAGAACCAAGTTGCATCTATTTCTCGTTGGTTGTGCAGTCTATAAAGGTGTACTTAAGTGTATTGATTGTGTTTTCAATCATGCGATCGCACCATTTAATCTAAAAAATCGTCATTAAAATTAGTCTTTCATTTTACAGTTTTTCTTTGAGCAAAATGCAATAAAAATCTAAAAACGAGACTGGATAAGAGTTATATTGTTTAAAGCATAAAAACAGATTGTTCCTAGATAACCCTGCAACTCAGATTTAGGCTAGAAACAGATTATTTTTTCTCCCGCAACTAAAAAACCTTGCATTATATCAATTGTAAGAGCGTTGGCGCGTAGCCCAAAGGAGGCATCGCTAGGTTCGGAGTAATCCCAAGAGTGCATTTGACGGAAAGGAAGGCCCATCTTTTGGAAGACATACTTCTCTTTCACACCAGAAGCTACTAGGTCAGGCTTGAGGGCTTTGATAAATTCCTCGAATTCGTAAGCGGTAACGTCGTCATAAACGATGGTGCCGTTTTCGATGTAGCCAGTGGTACGTTTGTAGTCGTCATTATGAGCGAACTCATAACCAGTACCTATCATCTTCATCCCCAAATCTTGGAAAGCTGGGACAACGTGGCGAGGACGTAGACCACCAACCATGATTGCAACAGTCTTACCATCCAAGCGGGGGCGGTACTTACCGACTACCGCATCCATTGTTGGCTGATACTTGGCGATAACTTTCTCAGCGTTTGCTTGGATTGTTTCGTCAAATTTAGAAGCAATTTCCCGTAAAGATTCAGCAATCTTGGTGGGGCCGAAGAAGTTGTATTCTAACCAGGGAATACCATAAGCTTCTTCCATGTGACGGCTGATGTAGTTCATCGACCGGTAACAGTGGATGAGGTTCATCTTCACATTGGGGGTCATCAACATTTCGTTGATGGTGCCATCACCTGACCACTGAGCGACTACGCGCAAGCCGAGTTCTTCTAACAGGATGCGGCTAGCCCAAGCATCACCACCGATGTTGTAGTCACCAATGATGGCTACATCATAAGGAGTACCTTCAAACTGAAGTGTACCGTCTTTTTTCGCTTGGTCGGATCTGGTGAATACCCAGTCACGAACCATGTCGTTAGCAATGTGGTGTCCCAAAGATTGAGAAACACCCCGGAAGCCTTCGCAACGCACAGGTACAACTGGCTTGCCAATTTCTTTGGATGTCTTACGAGCAACTGCTTCGATGTCATCCCCAATTAGACCGATGGGACATTCAGATTGAATGGAAACACCACGGTTGAGAGGGAAAAGTACATCTAGTTCTTGGATTAGTTTAACAAGTTTCTTGTCACCACCAAAAACGATATCTCTTTCTTGGAAGTCGGAGGTAAAGTGCATGGTACCAAAGGTATCAATACCTGTGGTGCCGATGTAATAGTTACGACGACCAGACCAAGACCAGTAACCGCAACCTACCGGACCGTGGCTGATGTGAATCATGTCCTTAATAGGACCCCAAACCACACCTTTAGAACCGGCGTAAGCACAACCACGAGCGGTCATTACCCCAGGAAGGGATTTGATGTTAGATTTAACGCCGCAATCGGACTTACCTTCTTCGTATACACTTAAGTGCTTTTCCCGTTTTTTCTTAGCTTTATCGGGGTAAGCGCTTAGAACTTCTTTAATTAGTTCTTTTCTTTCTTCGATGATGTTTTGATTTTCTGGAGGTGTCATACTTAGCCTCTGTGACTTGTAAGGATCGGGGCATAGGGGGACTAGGAGTCCCCTCTAAGGTTAGGGGGGAGATGCAAGGGGAGAGGGGAAAAGGTACCAGATATGGAACTCTTCCTTTTTCCTTGTGCTAAAGCGTTATTTATTAGCAGCGATTTATACTACAGGAGCTTCAGCAGCACTCTTACCAACCAACATTGCGGTATTTTCGTCGCTTTCGAGGATACCGAATTCAATCAACAATTCTTCTAGTTCTTCCATTTCGATGGGTGTAGGAATAGCTAGATTCTTGTTGTCGATAATTTTCTGAGCCAAAATCCGGTATTCGTTAGCTTGGTTGCTTTCTGGTGCGTACTCGTTAACAGTCATCCGGCGCAATTCTGCGTGTTGAACGATGTTGTCACGGGGTACGTAGTGAATCATTTGGGTGTTCAACCGTTTTGCCAAGGTTTCGATCAGATCGATTTCCCGGTCAGTGTTACGGCTGTTACAAATCAAACCACCCAAGCGCACGCCACCAGTGTGAGCATACTTGAGAACACCACGAGCAATGTTGTTAGCAGCATACATCGCCATCATTTCACCAGATGTCACGATGTAGATTTCTTGTGCCTTACCTTCGCGGATAGGCATTGCGAAACCACCGCACACAACGTCACCTAATACGTCGTAAGATACGAAGTCTAGGTTTTGGTAAGCACCGTTTTCTTCTAAGAAGTTGATGGCGGTGATAATACCACGACCGGCGCAACCTACACCGGGTTCTGGCCCACCAGATTCTACGCAACGAACGTCACGGAAACCGGTTAGCATTACTTCTTCGAGTTCGATATCTTCTACTGCACCACGTTCTGCGGCGAGGTGAAGAACGGTTGTTTGAGCCTTGCTGTGCAGCATCAAACGGGTGGAGTCAGCTTTCGGGTCGCAACCGACGATAAGGATGCGTTGACCCATTTCTGCCATAGCTGCTAAGGTGTTTTGGGAGGTGGTAGATTTACCAATACCGCCCTTACCGTAGAAAGCTATCTGTCTAATGTTTTCGTCAGTCATTGTTCGTGTTTCCCTGCAATTGGTTGGTTGGTGGGTATGCGCGTTTGTCAGTTGCGTTCACGCCAGTTGAGCGACAGTAGTGAGCGCGTGTAGAGCATCGTTGGTACCGTTGGCATAATTGCCAGCTGGGGGCGATCGCTCCACAGCTAAAATGATCGAAAGTAAGTACATATATTTCCTGGTTAAATTTCTTTTCTTTTTGTCCTTTGTCCTTTGTCATTTTTTCTGACAAAGAACAAAGAAAAATACGCGATTTACAAATACGTCATAATGTGCTTTAGCTGGAAAGATCAAATAGGACTTGATGTTGTTATTTGTCAACAATCAATGCCTAAGTCCTATTACTTGTTCAAAATAGCGCCCTTGAAATTTGAGACGCACTCTAGTGCAGCTTTGGTATCTTCTGGCGACTCTCCACGCACAGCCATCGATTCACCCAGGAGCTTGGCGATCTCATCAAAGTGTTGTTGCTGTAAATTCATTCCAGCGTGGGTTTTGTCCATTGGACGACCGTTGTATTGCTTTGGCCCCTCAAATATCTGAGATAAGAAAGCAACTAGATGATTACGTTGCTTGTCCATATCTGTACCAGCAAAGATGGGATTTAAGAGGCTGTCTGTGGCAATGCGTTTGTGGAGTTCATCTACTATTTGTTCAATAGCTGGTTGTCCGCCAAGTTTGTCGTACAATGTCGTCATATCCTGTTCCTTTGAAGCGAGTTGGATGATGAAATAAAGCAAGTAGGCACTTAATCTATGAAGCCTATATGCTGTTAGCAGTAAGAGTGGTAGGACTAAGACCAATTCGTAATTCGTAATTCGTAATTCGTAATTAAGAAAGAATTGGTATGAAGCATTGAGTGGAGACAATGATTCGGTTCAAGTCCTACTTTCTGTTCCTGGCTGAATGCATATTAGGGCGTATTTGTGGAGTATCGAAAGTTAAGTCCTACAGCAATTTCTAAACTGCTTCAACTACAAGGCTCTTGCTGACACGATCTTGTAATCTGGCTTCGATCGCAATTTTTAGAGTTGCTGTACTACTAGAACAGGAACCGCAAGCACCTTGCAGTACAACTTTAACGCGATCGCCTTCTACATCATAGAGTTCTACATCTCCCCCGTCTGCAATGAGTACGGGTCTGACTTCTTCATCAAGAACCTTTTGAATTAGAGCAATCTTCTGCACGTTTGTTAGCGATCGCTGCTTAGATGTAACAATTTCTGTGGCAACTTGTACGCCGTAATCGTTGAGAGCAGGTGAGGCGTATTCCTGTTGAACTGATCTAATAATATCATCAATGTTCGCCAGACAGGAACCGCATCCGCCACCAGCTTTTACATAATTTGTTACTTGCTCGGCACCGGTGAGATGATTTTCTAGAATCACGCGACGAATCTTAGACTCACTAATCCCAAAGCAACTGCAAATTAACGCGCCTTCATCATCATCATCATGGGTAGCTAGAGGTATGCCACGATAATTATAGATAGCGGCTTCTAGCGCTTCTTGTCCCATGACAGAGCAGTGCATCTTTGCTTCTGGTAAACCACCCAGGTAATCTGCAATGTCTTTATTGGACACTTTCAGAGCTTCATCTAAGGTTAAACCTTTAACCATTTCGGTTAATGCACTAGAAGATGCGATCGCACTAGTACAACCAAAGGTTTGAAACCGAGCATCTAGAATCTTATCAGATTCTACTTCTACTTTCAGGTGCAATCTCAGAGCATCGCCGCAAGCAATGCTACCGATTTCTCCCATTGCAACCTTAACCCCAGGTTCGCTAGTTTCTTCAATTGCTCCCTGATTTTTGGGATCGTAAAACAGTTCTAATACTTTATCAGTGTAGTCCCACATATTGAGTTATGAGTAAGAGTGATGAGTTATGAGTGATGAGTTGTGAGTGATGAGTTATGAGTAAGAGTGATGAGTTGTGAGTAAGACTGAGAAGTGATAAGTTATGAAATCATTAATAGTCAGGTAAAACTACTTCCTAACTCCTAACTCCTAACTCCTAACTCCTAACTCCTAACTCCTAACAGTTCTTGTTGTTGCAGCCAACCTGCATCATCATTTTTGAAGGGTGAGAGGGCGCGTAAACGTTCTACAATAGTGGGCATTACTTCTATCACTCGATCGATTTCGGCTTCTGTTGTGTAGCGACAAAGACTGAAGCGAATCGAACCGTGCAAAGTTGTATAGGGTAAGCCCATAGCCCGCAGGACGTGGGAAGGTTCCAGTGAACCGGAGGTGCAAGCAGAACCGGATGATGCACAGATACCGTATTTATTCAACGATAATAAGATAGCTTCACCTTCAATATACTTGAAGCCGATATTTGTGGTGTTGGGCAATCTCTGCGTAACGTCACCATTGACTACACAATCGGGAATTTTAGCGAGTAAAGTTTGTTCGAGGCGATCGCGCAGCCTGATTTCTCTTGTGGTGGCTTCTTCTAAGTGTAACAGTTCTAGTTGGGCAGCTTTGCCCAAGGCAATAATTGCTGGAACATTCTCAGTTCCCGCTCTCCGTCCGCGTTCTTGGTGTCCCCCAATCATGAAGGGACGGAACCGAACCCCGCGCCGAATATATAAAGCACCAATTCCTTTCGGCCCGTGCAGCTTGTGACCAGACAGGGTTAACATATCCACCGTGCTAGTCTTCATATTCAAGGGGATTTTTCCCACTGCTTGCACTGCATCTACATGGAAGATAGCACTATATTCTTTTACGCGCAACCCAATTTGCTCAATCGGGAAAACCGTCCCGGTTTCATTATTAGCATACATAATTGTCACCAAGGCGGTGTTACCGGTCAAGGAAGCTTCTAGTTCATCTAAATCTAGCTGCCCTTGATGATTTACTGATAAATAGGTAACACTATAACCTTGGGTTTCTAATTGTTTGCAGACATTGAGTACTGCTGGATGTTCAACTTGGGTGGTGACGATGTGGCGCTTTTCTGGTTGCGCTAACAGTGCGGCTCGAATAGCGGCGTTATCTCCCTCAGTTCCACAACTTGTGTAGACAATTTCTGACTCATCGGCTCCTAGCATGGCTGCAAGTTGTTCTCTTGCTGTTCTGACTGCTTTACCGACTTGCCCACCAAAGGTATGCATACTAGAGGGATTGCCGTAATAATCTGTGAGGTAAGGTAACATTACCTCTATAACTTCTGGGTCTACCTTAGTGGTAGCATTATTATCAAGATAGATGCAGTTATTTTGCATTGTTGTCTTCAATTACGAATTACGAATTACGAATTACGAATTACGAATTATTTGGGGTTGACGCTTTTGCAACTGCTCTGAGTATTTCTGGGAATAGCTTTGAAACCAACGTTCCCAGTAATCTTGTTTATTTGTTAATTTAGCAACTACGTGATTGTAATTGGTAAACCAGCCTTCCCAATAATCGTTAGGCTGCTTAACGCAACCGTCGCAGGTGGGACAACCAGCTTTACACTGAGGCACGGTATGAATACTACCAATACAATTTGTACAAAGTTCAGGGTCAATCCAGTGCTGTCCGTCAACGACTTTAACTGCATTTGTGGGACATACCGTTAGACAGAGATTGCAGGAAATACACTGGCTAGTAAGAATTTTGTAAGCCATGATTTATTCTCCTTTTGGGCGCGGGGAGTGGGGAGTGGGGAGTGGTGAGTGGCGTTAGCGGAAGAACCAGGTTTAGCTCGTGGTGAGTGGTACGTGGTGAGTGGGGAGTGGTGAATATTGAAATTCCCTACTCCCTACTCCCTATTCCCTATTCCCTATTCTCTAATTCTTTAACGTATTGCTCGTAGAACTCCAAAGCAACTTTTTCAATCACGTCGTAAGCTTCAACAGTCTTGATTCCAGCTTCTTGCAATTTTTCTTGAGGACAGTTACCAATCTTGGAGACTAAAACTGCTTTGCAATCTGCGATCGCTTTCATAATATGCTCAAAAGAAGCTTCTTCGCTGTATCCACCTTGGCAGTATTGGTCAATTTTGCGATGGCTGACAAAGCGAACTTCGTCTCCACCCACTTCGTAAATTTGGAATTCTTTCGCATGACCGAAGTGTTGGTTAACCAATCCGCCGCCTTTGGTTGCTACTGCAACTAAGACTTTCGGACTGTTGGCAAATTTCTTGCCGGCAAGGGCCTTGTCTTTGGCTACTTTAAGTTCTTCTTTAAACTTCTCAATCCCGTCATGAACTTCTTGACGTTTCTCCATGTCATATTCTGGAGTCATTTCCAAGAATTTCTCTTTAGAAAATTCTTGGCTGCGGTCTTCTCCTAATAATCCTACTGCATCGGCGCGGCACTGGCGACAGTGGCGCATCATTTTCATGTTACCAGAGCAGTTGTCTTGAACTTCTTTGAGTTCTTTGGGTGTAGGGCCGCGTTGACCGATTAAACCGAAGTGTGTGCCATGTTCTGGTGCAGAAATCAATGGCATGATGTTGTGCAAGAATGCACCTTTTTCACGAATGACTCGATTCACTTCGACTAAGTGATGGTCATTAATTCCGGGAATCATTACGGAGTTGACTTTGCACAAGATATCAGCATCTTTGAGGGCTTGCAATCCTTCCATCTGTCTTTCGTGGAGAATTCTTGCGCCTTCAATGCCTCTATAACGCTTGCGTCTGTAGTGAACCCAAGGATAAATCTTAGCACCGATCTCTGGATCTACCATGTTAATGGTGATCGTAACGTGATCTATATTTAATTGTTTAATGCGATCGATGTAGTCTGGCAGCATTAAACCATTGGTTGATAAGCACAGCTTGATGTCTGGTGCTTGTTCTGCAATCAACTCAAATGTGCGGAAAGTCTTATCTGGGTTCGCCAGAGGGTCGCCAGGACCGGCAATTCCCACAACTGTCATTTGGGGAATCTTTCCACCAATGACCAAAGCTTTGTGTGCTGCTTGTTCTGGTGTTAGCAATTCGCTAACTACTCCAGGACGGCTTTCGTTAGCACAATCATATTTGCGGTTGCAATAGTTGCATTGAATGTTGCAAGCGGGAGCAACTGCAACGTGCATCCTGGCGTAGTGGTGATGAGCGTCTTCGCTGTAGCAGGGATGTTTAGCAATGCGTTCTTGGAGCTTTTCGTCCCTTTCCACGGTGGCGCTGCTGGGGCTGTCGCAGCCGCAACCACCGGATTTTGCTTGGGTTGGCGATTCCGTAGCGTTGGAGTTGAGGAGTCGTGTAGACGGTGATGTCATTGAGTTTCGCAAAAGGTCGGTGGACTTGGCTGCCACTGTGGGAGATGCTGTTGCCACTCTCTATGCCCAGGAATTGAAGTCGCGCCTTTGACACTGCCTGCAAACCCTTGGGTTCGGGTGACTTGTTTTCAAGTAAGGCAGGCGATAGATATCTGATGTTCGGCTGGTGTGTGTCAACGTTCGGTTCTTGGGTAGAATTTGTGCCCTGAGCCGCGACTTCTTTTCACTTCAGGCATGGTGCTATGTCATCCCTCCACTCACTTTTCGCTTTGTTTGTTTCAGAGCGTTAGGTGATTGGCGATATAAGATTTATAGCAGCAGTCTCCCAGACAGATGTTGCGTCTCTCTAGGATAGAATTTATTGGATTTATTACGGTTGTACTCAAATAATAAAAACCCTAATTCTTCAAGGTTTACAAGAATTAAAATATTTTTTTTCGGGTAGGGGTTCTAGTATTTTTTGGTTGGGGGTCTAGTGTTTATAGATAGGGGTTCAGGATTTCTTTGTACTCAGCTATAACCCAATCCCAGCAATGACTTTAACTAAATTGAAACGGGATTTGGGTTATTTAAATGTGTACTCATATTCCCCTCAGATTCCTTCACAAGCAGTAAATCATAAGGGTTTGAGGGTGAAAAACTGGCGTAGTCTATATCTTTCTACTCCATAAAAAAAGCCCAACTCCATTCTGTATCTAACATATCATTTTTTTGAGGGTAAAAATGCACTTCATATTGTTTTAATTTTTCTTTGGCAATGATATGAAATTGGGGTTGTAACTCTTATCTGGCAAGCGATCGCAGCGACTATAAATAGATGTGTTCTTGCACATATCTTTCAAAAAATTTAAGTTTCGAGTCTTTTTTTTCATTCCCACAATGAGGAGATGCGTAGAAAACTCTCAGATTTTGTGTTTGAGAGAAACAACTAACTCAACTCTAACATGATTGAGCGATCGCAATGATTTTTCTGAATTGCTCACTACAAACCTTAGCAAAAAACCTAACCCCCTTCCCGACGCTCTAAGGGGGAAAATTCCAAGTCTCTCTTAGATTTAGAGAGAGGTTTTACCAGTAGCGTGAAAAGTCAGAGCGTCATTTAGCTACAATTAAAGCAAGCGTGAAAAAATTTAGTTATGATAGCCATCCCCCAACAGCCCCTAGAAATGACCGTTGAGGAATATCTCGAATGGGAACCTCAGCAAGACATTCGTTACGAATATGCCAATGGTGAAGTATTTGCCATGACAGGCGGTACAATTCCCCATAACGACATTGCACTAAATCTCTACAGAGCTTTGTACCCCCATCTGCGTTCCAGAGGTTGTCGAGCGAATGTGTCAGATGTAAAAGTGCAACTTACTTTGCAGAGTCGCTACTATTATCCTGATGTTATTGTCAGTTGTGACCCTGAAGACCTGAATGCCCGCAAATTTATTCAACATCCCAAGCTAATTGCGGAAGTTCTTTCCCCAGGTACAAGCGCTAAAGATCGAGGTGAAAAATTTACTTATTATTTGACAATCCCCAGTTTGCAAGAGTATATCTTGATTGACTCGGAAAAAATCTCCGTTGAGCGTTACTGTCGGGGTGAGGGTAGGATGTGGCTTTACTATCCCTACACGGCTGGAGATATTGTTACTTTATCGAGCATTGAATTTGAGTGTCCGATTGAACTGCTGTATGAAGATGTTGTATTTACGACTGAAGAATAAAGAGAATGCGCTCTTTAAGCAACTGCATAGCCAGTGTAGGGTCTTAACTCCGGTGGACGAAAGCCAAGGACGATGTGTTCTTTAGGAATTCCAGCCCGTTCTAAATCGGCAGCAATGCCTTCTTCGGTGCCATCCCGTTGAATCCAGATTTTACCATCAATCAGGTCAATATGAACCAGACAGCCGTGAATGCGGCGTTCGCGTAGCGTGCCGTAGGCATTCGCCATCCCAACCTATATCCATCCATAAATAGCGAGTCTCTTTCAGAGAGGCTGCGCCAACGTGGCTTCGATCAAACACCACTTCCGATTGAATATTGGCATAAGAATAGGGTAGTGAAGCATATTCACCAAGAATAGTTTCAATCACTTTGCGATAGTGGTCTAATTGGGTATAATCCATTGTTTGATGACCTCCTGTTTTGGATCAAAGGTAATCAGCTTTAAACGATGATTTTTCAGTAACAGTTTGCCGATAGGTTCTTCAAACAAATCATCAAAAACTCTGTTAGGTATTGCAAGATATAATATTCGCTCTGGCTCCAATTCAACCAATATATCCTGATATAAAATATACTGACCTAACGCTTTTTCTAAATCATCAACATCCGATCTGCCGCTAAAACTTTTAATCTCAACTGCAATTTTGGATTCTGCTTTTTGTGCTGCCAACAGCTGTCTAGCACCTAAATAAACATACAAATCTTTTTTACCAAACTTTAGAGTCAGTGGGTCATGAGTAATTATCCATTTATCTTTAATCACAGCATTTTTAACATTGTTGTGATAGATGTCTCTAGCTGGCATACAGGTGTAATCTTAGACTGATATTTCTATTTTAGGAAATCGCTACACTATATCTATCAGGAAAAACAGGCTGTTCTGAGTTCATTCAGTCAAACAGGGTAACAGGAGAAATGCGATGAAAGCAGTGATTATTCGTCGGTATGGCGGCGCTGAAGTGTTGCAGTATGAAGATGTGGAGCAGCCGAAAATTGAGCCAACGCAGTTACTTGTGAAAGTTCGTGCTAGTAGCGTTAATCCCATTGATTGGAAAATCCGCCAAGGGATGTTGAGTTTGATTACCGGCAGTAAATTTCCGAAGATTCTGGGGTTTGATGTGGCGGGAGATGTGGTAGGGGTTGGCTCTGGTGTCACGCGCTTTAAACTAGGAGATGCTATTTACGGCAGTACTAACTTCCCTGGAGGAGGTTATGCCGAATTTGCAGCCATAAGAGAAAACTTGGCGACGCTCAAACCAACCAACCTAAACTATGAAGAAGCTGCGGCTGTGCCTTTAGCAGCACTTACGGCTCTGCAAGCACTGCGAGATCAGGGAAATATTCAAACAGGACAAAATGTCTTAATTAATGGTGCTGCCGGCGGTGTAGGGACTTTTGCAGTGCAAATTGCTAAGGCTTTAGGCTCACAGGTGACGGGAGTTTGCAGTAGCAAAAATTTGGATTTGGTAAAATCTTTGGGAGCAGACCGCGTGATTGATTATACGCAACAAGATTTCACCGAAGATACAGCACAGTATGACATTATCTTTGATGCAGTGAGTAAGCGATCGCTCTCCCAAACCAAAAGAGTCCTCAAACCCAACGGAGTTTACATCACCACGGTACTTAGCCCCAAAGTCTCCTTAGAGATCCTCTTAACAGCCTTCCTTCCCGGTCAAAAAGCGAAATTTCTCTTTGAGAAACCTAACGCTAAAGACTTGCTTTTTCTCAAAGAATTGATTGAAACGGGTAAAATTCGTGTGGTAATTGATCGCACATATCCCTTACAAGAACTAGCGGCGGCTCATGCTTATAGCGAAACTGGGCGTGCAGTGGGGAAAATAGCGATCGCGCAGCCCGTCGTAGACATCGCAGTTTCTAGTTGATTGAAGAACAATAAGCCAAAAGCAGCACAGGTAACTCAATTTTTGATTTTGGCTGATAAAATTGTCCTCGCGTTTAAATTCCCTTGCTCTGGGACTGTTTTAAAGGCGTTGCTGAATTTAGGTATAAAAATGATTTTGCGTGATTTCAAAACTTTTGTCTTGACTAGCAATTGCAACGTCTCTACACCCAGATTCATACATTTTAAGACTTACGCATCAAGTACGAAATGTAGGGGCAATTCATGAATTGCCCCTACGATAAATCAAGGTTTTCAGTGCCTTGAAAGCGTAAGTCCTACATTTAATCAGCAACGCCGTTTTAAATTTTGGATTTTAGGCTATTCAATCCAAAATCCAAAATCTAAAATCTAAAATTCATTGAGTGCTGCTATTTGACTTCTATAAACGATATTGAGTTATCTAAGTCACCTCCAACAGATTTATAATCACCAGCACTAAACTCACGGCATCGACCACCTGTTTCATTTTGGCAGACACGTACCACTTTACCCGGTGGTACACTTAATGAGCTAATAGCGTCATTACCAACAACATTTAAGTCACCTTTGATCGCTTCGTATACTCCTGGACTTGTAGGAAAAGACTGGGAAACTCCAGTCAAATTAGGATCTCTGTAGACCTTAACCTGTTCTGGCGGCGTGTAGGAGAGCTTGTAAATAGTACCGCTATAGTCATCCGAAATTAACAAATTACCTTCGAGATCGACTACCATATCCACCGGTCGCCCCCAGACTTCTTGCGTTGTTGGAACTAGCCAACCGTTGACTAAATCCATCTCCTCCCCTAAAATATTTGTCGTACTATTCCAGGGAAAGTAAGCTATTTTGTAGCCTGTTTTCTTCTGTCGATCCCATGAACCATGCAGCCCCACCACTGCCCCACTTGAGTACAGGCTGGGAAAGTTGGTATTTTGTAAGAATGTTAATCCCAAGGGAGCGGAATGGGCTTGAATACCCTTGTCAATCCTATCCATTGCATCGCAATTAACACTTCCATCAGCATTGAACTGATAATCGCGGTCAAATGGCATATTGTTGAGGCCAGTTGACGTATCAGGATTAGGGTTGCAGAATGGCCAACCGTAGTTACCGCCATATCGGACTTTCGTGAACTCCTCTGGCGGGTGGTTGTCTACGTAAGAGGGGATCTTCTTACCGTAATTGCCACTACTATCGTTGAAGGGATAGAGGATGTCATCTCGATTATTAACCACTACCCAAAGGTCATTTGTGCGAGGTAATAATGCTAATCCTTCGGCATTACGTAAACCTTGGGCAAAAAGTCGCTGATTGGTTCCATTAGCGTCGTATTGATAAATCGCACCACGTTTTGGGGTACTAACAGTATCTTCCTTGCAGGCATTGCACGTAGAGGCGATCGACACGTAGAGTTTGTGATTGCCATCAAGGGCGATATTTTTTAGCTCGTGACCATAAGTGCCTCTGAGTTCCGGTGTGCTCTTGTCAGGTAAGCCAGTTACAACGATTTGGCGATTTTTGGCGACTATATCTCCAGAGTTGTAGATGAAGCGGTTAATTTGATTAGTCTCAGAGATATAAACGTATGTGGTGTTGTCAATCTTATGAAACACAATGTCGTGTGGTTTGCCTAGACCCGTCACAAAGTCAGATATAATTGGGTCTTTGCTGCCATTTGGTCGGACAATTAAGACTTTACCCGTACTCGGCTGTGATACTAAAAGATCCCCATTGGGAGCAACTGCCATAAAGCGAGCTTTGCTAATCCGAGCATAAACAGAGATGGAGAAATTGGGCGGCACTTTCAAGTAACGGTTAGTATTAAAAGGCGCAGAGGTCATCGTACTAGGCACTTTCACCTGAGTATCAACAGATGCATCGGGCGGTTTGGCGATCGCTGCGGTGGTAAGAACTTCTAAGGGCATCACACTAAGTAGTAATGCGGTTAGTATGCCTCTAAGCATCTGTGTTGGTTTTAGAGCAAATGCAACCATTTTGAACTTTCCTCTAGCCGTGTAAATTTATAGTAAAGATAACTCTCAGCTAGCTGATTCTACCGAGAGTTTGAACAAAACTAACTCACGGATACTAGTTTTTTAAAATACTTAAAATATCTTTATATAGTCTTATTTTTTATTTCGGGACTGACAAATAATTTTGTGCAACTGGCGGATAAATCAAAGGATTTAATACCCCTCCCTGATGCTTTGGCTTTTTGGGGTTCAAATTGTTTGATTTATGCAAGAGGTCTATAGGACTTACGCATCATGTACGAAATGTAAGGGCAATTCATGAATTGCCCCTACGGGAAATCAGGGCTTTCACTGCCTTGAAAGGGTAAGTCCTGGTCTATTGATTCTGACCAAAACTAACAAAAACGTCTCCGGCTTTGCTTCTGAATTATTCTTCAATCCTCAGCGTAATTTTAGCGTTTAATTTTTTACCTGAATCGCGGCGGTAATCCACTTATGAAGTGTAGTTGTAACTTCGTCAATGACTATTTCTTGAGAGTTGCGGGTTGCTCTTTCTACAACTTCGACTTTGCCATTAGCGATCGCACGTCCGGTTACAATCCTATAAGGTATACCAATCAAATCAGCATCTTTAAATTTGACTCCCGCCCGTTCGTCGCGGTCATCTAATAAGGTTTCAATTCCCCTAGAATTAAGTTCTGTGTAAAGTTTTTGGGCGATTTCGACTTGTTGAGCATCCTTTATGTTTGGAATTGTGACGATCGCGTGATAAGGTGCGATCGCAACTGGCCAAATAATCCCATCTTTATCATAAGATTGCTCTACGGCAGCTTGGGCCAATCGTGATACACCTACGCCAAAACAACCCATAAATAGCGGCTTTTCTTCACCCTGTTCATTGGTATAAGTTGCACCCATCGCTTGGGAATATTTAGTACCTAATTGGAAGATGTGACCTGCTTCGATTCCCCGGGCGCTGAACAGAGTTTGTTCTGGGTTATGAATGGCGCGATCGCCTGGTCTTGCCTTTCGTATATCTACTACACCGCTTGGTAACTTAAATTGCTCACCCCAATTCGCACCCACTACGTGATAACCAGCTTCATTCGCACCTGTAACAAAGTTTTTTAAATCAACGGCTGTTTGATCCACTAAGCGCAAAAACTTAGGATGGATCTGTTTATTGCCGTTAATATACTCATCTGCGATATCTGGCGCAATGTAGCCTAAAGGTAGAGATTTAGCTGTCCATGCTTGCTGGGCTTCTACATTTGGTACATTCAAACTAATAATAGTTTTACCACCATACAAAGGCGCTAATTTAGTCAATTCATTTTGCAATTTGACTTCATTAACTTCCTGATCGCCGCGGATGCTCACCAGAACTAACACCGTTATCCCGTTATCATAAACTGTCTGATAAAGGACATTTTTCACTAATTGAGTTGGAGAACAGTTGAGGAGTTGACAAACTTTTTCAATCGTCTCTGTTCCAGGTGTATCGCGTTTCTCGTAGGTTGTAAACTGTGAGGTTTCGGCGTCAATTGGTAAAGAAACAGCTTTTTCTACGTTAGCCGCGTATTTACCATCCTCAGTGTAGAGAACTTCATCTTCACCAGCTTCTGCCAAAATCATAAATTCTGTGGAACCAGAACCACCAATTGCACCAGAATCAGCTTCCACTGCCCGAAAAGCTAAACCAGAACGCCGCAGAATATTACTATACGCTTTATACATATCCTGGTAAGTTTCTTTGAGGCTTTTTTCATCGGCATGGAACGAGTAGCCGTCCTTCATGATAAATTCTCTGCCGCGCATTAAACCAAAACGGGGGCGAATTTCATCGCGGAATTTGGTTTGAATTTGGTAGAGGTGCAATGGTAGCTGGCGATAAGAGCGAATCATATCACGAGCGATCGCTGTGATTATTTCTTCATGAGTTGGGCCTAATCCTAATTGTTGCTCACGGCGGTCAATTAGGGAAAACATGATCCCCTCAGCTTTGGTGTAAGTGTCCCAGCGTCCCGATTCTTTCCATAAATCAGCCGGTTGTAATTGTGGTAGGAGACATTCTTCTGCGCCTGTAGCGTTCATTTCTTCCCGCACAATCTGAGAAACTTTTTGTAATACCCGCCACATCAAAGGTAGATAAGCATAGATCCCACTACCGATGCGACGAATGTAACCTGCACGGAGTAACAATTTATGGCTAGGAATCTCAGCATCAGCTGGATCATCCCGGAGTGTAACGAATAACATTTGTGACAGTCGCATCGTTTATAGCCTTTCTTTGATCACTAATTTCTATGTCAACTAAAGTATGAAGTATTAAGGATGAAGTACAAAGTACACAGTGTTATTTTTTTTCATTTTTACTTGTAAATAAGGCATTGGTTATTCCCCCTCATTCCCCATCCCTTTAGGAGAAAACTACCTTGGCAGATGTAATTTATCAAGCACAACCACCCTTAGAATTTATTCCTCCGGCGTTTAACCCCTTAGTTCTACGAGTTGTCCATCTGTTGCTACCCAGTTGGATAAAGTGGCAAACACCTATTACCCAAATTGAAGCAGACAACGTAGAGGTTTTAGTGGATCTTTATCGCCAGTTTCAGGAGGATAAGATCCGTTTTATGCTGGCATTTCGCCACCCTAAAACAGACGATCCGTTTTGTTTGACCTACTTATTGTCTCAACTCGTGCCAAAGGTAGCACGATCGCAGGGTACAGCGCTACAATTTCCAATCCACGCTCATTTTATCTACGATCGCGGCATTCCTCTATGGGCAGGTTCCTACGTCGGCTGGATTATGTCTCATTTAGGTGGGACTCCGATTCAGCGCGGTAAGGCTGACTGGACGGGGTTACGTTCGGCGCGTGAGTTGTTCGCCAATGGGAAATTTCCGATGGCGGCTGCGCCAGAGGGTGCAACCAATGGTTTATCGGAGAATATTAGCCCCCTAGAACCTGGTATTGCCCAATTAGGCTTTTGGTGTGCTGAAGATTTGCACAAAGCCGGACGCGACCAACAGGTTTTAATTGTACCAGTTGGCATTAAATATAGTTACGTTGATGCTCCTTGGGGTGCGATCGCTAATCTTTTAAGTGAATTGGAAGCGGCTAGTGGTTTACCTGTGCATCCACCAGAAAATGCTTCTGTAGAGTCGCTTTATCCCCGGTTATTGACTTTAGCAGAACATTTACTTTCGTTGATGGAAAAATTTTACACACGCTTTTATCATCTCAAGCTGCCAGATATCAAAACAGTAGTAGGAGAAATTGAAGATAGAAATGAAGCGCTAGCAGTTCGTTTACAAGCTTTGTTAAATGCGGCGCTATTAATATCAGAACAGTATTTTGATTTGCATTCAAAAGGTAATTTAAGTGACCGATGTCGGCGAGTAGAACAAGCTGGGTGGAATTATATATTTAGAGAAGATTTTAAGGATGTTAAAGGAATATCTGCTGTCGAAAAAGCTTTAGGCGATCGCGTGGCGGAAGAAGCGAATGCGCGGATGTGGCACATGCGTTTAGTAGAAAGTTTTGTGGCAGTTTCTGGTAATTATATTCGGCAAAATCCCACAGGAGAAAGGTTTGCTGAAACGACTTTAATTTTATGGCAAATGATTGCTAAAATTAAAGGTAATAAAACTGTGCATCGTCCGCAATTGGGTAAGCAAAAAGTAAAAATTACCGTGGGTGAACCCATATCTATTTCTGAGCGTTATCCAGCATATAAGGAAAATCGTTTAGGTGCTAAACAAGCTGTTGCTGATGTCACAAATGATTTGCAGCACGCCTTGGAAGGATTGATTTGATTAATAAAGTAATATTCCAAGTTCCTCGCTGGTTACTGTCATATTATTAATACTTAACTGGATGTATTTTATAGTATTATAATAAACAGATATTACTCAGGCAATTCGCCAAAGCGCTCCCGGTAACGCTGTAAAAGTTGTTCTGTTAATTCTCGTTGCTGTCGTTCCTGTTCAGCACGAGTACTTTCCTGTTCAGCACGAATACTTGCTTGTTCAGCACGAATACTTTCCTGTTCAGCACGAATACTTGCTTGTTCAGCAAGTTCTTCTGGAGTGAGAAATCTATTACCTTGCTGATCAAACCAGTATAGCCACTCACGCTGCCATCCTTCATGGATACCTTGACCTCTACCAATTCCCAAGCCGATTTCAGGTATCCATGCTGGTTCACCAAGCTGGCGCACATATTTACCTTTTTCTAACCGATAAACTTCAAAAGGTTCATGTTTATCACGTTGATAATAATCAGGGTTGTAGGTAACATAATACAACACACCTAATTGGGTATAAGCAGCCATTTTTTTGTCATATTCTCCCCCATAGGTTTGGGAAACAACTTCCAACACCAATGTAGGAGAAACGTTATTTTCTTCTAACAAAACATAGCTTAAGCGTCCCTTGGGATCATTCTTGCGGCGTGGTACTCCTATGCTTAAAAAGCCATCAGGAATAATGGGAGTACGCCGAATTTGACCAGTGCGGTCATAAATGCCCATATCAACCCCAAAAAACCAGTCCCATCGGTCTTGCCAAATTAAGGCTAAGATTGCTTTTAATAAGTTAGGAATCAGGTTTTGTAGTTCATTATCCACAGGGGTATCATCGGAACAAGGTAATTCTTCTGAAGAAGGAAGATACTCAGGTTTGTTGTAGTCTAGCATGACGATTTCTAGAGAAAATTTATAAATAAACGTCCCCTGACTTCACATTAAGACAATACCAGTATTATCGGGCAATAGCAATAATACCAGATTTATAAAGCATAATAGCATGTGTACTCGCTATAATAAGCTTGACATAAAAATGCTATCGATTGATTATATGGAAACTACAACTAAAAGACAAGAGTTGTTAAAAGCAATAAATCAAAGATTAGAACAAGCTTATGAAGACACTTTAGAAGATGTTCTAGAACTGTTAAATATTAGAAAAGCAGAAGACGAAGAAGATATTAAAGCCTTTGAGGAAGCTGAAAATGAACCTACTATTAGTTGGGAACAGTACAAACAAGAATTAGAATCGTGACTTATCAAATAGAAATTTCAAACAGGGCTGCGAAACAATTAAAAAAATTATCTGCTGATATTCGAGATAGAATTAACGAGAAAATTTTAGAAATGGCTGACAACCCCCGTCCTAGCGGTGTTGTCAAGCTAGAAAATACCGATAATAAATATCGTGTTCGTGTTGGCAATTATCGGATTTTGTAGGAGATTCAAGATGATATACTGATAGTTAAAGTTGTCAGAGTAGGGCATCGAAGAGATGTTTATCGAGATGAGTAGATTATAAAATTCATAGTAAGTCGTAAATCTGCTTTTGCAGAGATTTTGAAATATGTAGGATGCTGTGAGATACTCATACTTTTATTTAATTTTGTCAAGAATATGCACCTAATACATCACCCAGGAAACACTTTAGATAAATCCAGAACTAAATCAGGAAAATATGGTAGATTAACTGATTCATTTGGCAGAAAAATTAACTTGCGGCGATAACCAAATTTACCTTGTAAATCTTCATAAGGTTCGCTGTAAGATTCTAGGTAGTTATCTACTAAATTAAATATCCAATAGTCGGAAATACCAGCTTCTGCATAAACAGATAATTTTACATCTTGGTCATATTTCAAAGTGGAATTAGAAATTTCAATTACCAGCAATACATCAGATGGGCTAGGATGAGCTTCTAAATAGTCATCAGGACGATTTCGTACAATGACTAGATCGGGTTCTGGTTCGCTGTCATCAGGTATAATAATTGGTTCTTGTCCTCGAAGAATTGCCTTTTCTACAACCAGCTTGAATAATTCCCGATATAAGCGGGTGCTGCAAACAGAATGTGGTGTACCTTTTGCTGCCATCTGGATTATTTCACCCTTAATTAGCTCAACTCGGTCATCCTCCTCAAAGAAGCCGAGTTCAGCTAGACGGTGATATTCAGCGATAGTAAAGCGTTTAGCAGTGGAAAGGCTCATAACAACTACGAGAATGCAGAGTTATTTTTATCTTAATATAGTCGTAACTAATTAAACTCCACCGATAGAAGATAATAATATATCTGAATCTTCTTCTTGATCAGGTTCTGTAGTTGCTTCTATACTTACACCCTTCCAAATAAAGTCAAAATATTGTTCCTGAATCGTTTTTAATTCCTCTATTGACTCTTGGAAAAATAATTTAATAGCAGATAACTGGTCTTTTTTAGATAAAAATTCTTGTAAGCTTTTTCGATAAAAAATAGCTGAACATGATGGCAAAATGGTTAAATTCTCAGGAGTCCATATATTGGGTTTATCGTTAATTACTTTCTGCATGGATTTAATAACTTTTGAGTGTTCTCCAAAACCAGGAGAAACTTCTAAACATATACCTAGATATGGATATTCCGTGAAACTATCTGGATTTAAATTGAAGTATCCAAGACCACACCAAAAATTACCGCCTGAAAACTTAGTATAGATAATATATCTACTACACCATCTCCATTGAGTCATACTTGCTGCGCCTTTGATAACACCTCCAAAAGCTAGCTTGAATTCACGCTGTACTTCTTCATTGAGAGTTGATTCCATTAAATGGAGAGTTTTGTTAAAGTTCACCATTGTCAAGAAGTCAATCGATGAAAATTGATTAGCGTGAGACATTCCATTTTTCCTCATGAATATTAATATTTCTTGGGCTAAGATATCAGTCGCGTTTTGTTGTAAGCGAGCATAAAATTGATGCCACCTCAATTGATAAAAACTTACTTTTGGCTCTAAATTAAATGCTGGAGTTTTGATTTCTTCTTTTGGGTCATAATCACGGGTGATGTAAATTAAAATTCGATGTCTGACATTTGGTAAATTACTCAAAATCTCAGCATATTTTTTTAAAGCATTATTTCCATCCTTCGCGCCAATTTTTGATTCAATAAATATTACATCTGTATTTAAACCAGTTAATAATTCAACCACAATATCAAGTCTGCTATCCTCAGTATGGATCGCCAGTGCTTGATGTTCTTGTTGGGTTGAAATCTTGATGCTGGAATAATTATCATCACTAATGATTGAGTGATGTTTTAGCCAATCAATTAAAATATTATTATTCAGGGACAAAAAATAAGCAAAAATCTCAGTAAAAAAATCTTCACGCGGTTTGTTTCCTGAATGTAGGTTGAGTAAATTGGTAAACAAAGACATTCATTTTTAAGTATTTAAGGTAATTTCAAAAAAGTTATACACAATAACTAGGAGGCGCATCTCGCTTTTGCAAATATACCGGGCGATTGGAAATCGCGGCTACACAAACAAAGTCCACCTCCGTGGACTAAGAAAAAATCAACAGTTTTTAACCTGCGGAGGCAGGTTTTGTCTGTGTAGCCGTGACTTCTAGTCGCCTGGCTAGTAATAAATTAGACTTTTCAAACTAGCAGTGCAGCAGTTATAACTTAGCCGATCGCAGTTTGACAAGGGTGCTAAATAGACTATACTTACAACAAACAGGGGTAAAATTTTACCCCTAAAAAGTTATGTATTATTTTAAGAATAGCTAGAGAAGGTTAGTACTATTGAGTTAAATGACTTTCTAGCAAAGATGCGATCGCTTCAGGATGAATATTCTTGTATTTCTTTTTACCAAGCTGTAAAATACAGTTGGGAGCGCTGCCACAGCATTTTTGACAACTAGTATGTTCAATGGTAACTTTGTCTAACAAACCGCGATCGCACAAAGTTTTTTCTAATTCTGATAATAAACTTTTACCACCACGTTTGAGGCAGCCGCCCTTTTGACATACCATAATCCTCGCTTTTGGTTCAGGTGGTAAATCTTGATTTGGACACGCATCAATTGGTGTCACTCGATAGGCTTTAATTTTTATTTTACTTGTGCGCGAGTCTATCTCACTCTGACCACAAACGCGAACTTGCTGACCAGGAACTAAGGATGAACTTACTAACCGGCGCAACTCTTTAGGCAGTTTAATTTCTACATTTCCAGATGGAACTGCCAATTGTAAATATTTATATTTTCCTGGTTCACCACCGGCAAAACCTAGTAACTGTCCTTCAAGGTTCAATTCTGATAACGTCAAATACTTGTCACCCATAATTGATAAAAAGTTAGGAGTTAGGAGTTAAGAATCAGGAGTTAGGAGTTAGGAGTTAGGAGTTAAGAATGAGGAGTTAGGAGTAAAAATTCATAACTCATAACTGATAATTTACAACTCATAACTCTTAACTCTTAACTCCTAACTATTTTTAAGCGAGGCGTTTAGCTTCTACAGTTTGGGGTAAATTTGCAGTGTCTGGCAAATTACTAAATTCTAATTCCCAACCATTTGCTAAGGTGAGAATCTTGCCATCATTTCCATCGGTTTGTTTGACGACTTCTTCTTCCAGGTCTTTTTTAGCAACGTAAACTACTAAAGTGCCGGCGTCATTCATGCGGAGCATTACTTTCATGAGATTCCTCAACAGATTCTAGTTCTTTTTTCTTACAGCCGACGACGAATCCTGTTTCCAAGAAATGCACAGCATATATATAGGAAGTCTGTAAATATGTTCCTATACTCGCTATGTAGCCGATATCTCCTTTGTTCACTAAAACTTGCCCAACTTCTTTACCAGGAAAAGTACCATCGTTTTTTAGCAGTTTCCGAACTCTGACTTTTTCTCCAATTTCAAAAGCAGGTGGCAAGTTTAGTTCTAATTCATCACGTTGCATGAGAGTACCTCTGTTCTCTGACCAAATTCAATAGTTCTTCTGTCGTCAAACTACGTTTTTTCTGTACTGATTGGTGGCGCACTGCATCTAAAACAGATTGGGTTTCTTGGGAGTTCAAGAAAATTCCATGCTGTTCTAGCAAGTTTGCAACCAAATGCCGTCCAGAATGTTTACCTACTACTAAACGCCGTTCCCAACCCACTTCTTCGGGAGCAAATGGTTCGTAGGTGATGGGGTTTTGCATTACTCCGTGAGCATGGATGCCAGATTCGTGAGCAAAGGTATTTTCGCCAACGATCGCTTTCCAGGGTGGTACACTAGCACCTGATGCGGCTGCAACTAGTTGAGACAGTTCCAGCAAACTAGGAGTCTTGATGCCCAAATCAACGCCGTAGATGCGTTTTATCGCCATAACAACTTCTTCTAAAGCTGCATTTCCCGCCCTTTCACCTAATCCGTTGACTGTGGTATTCACTGATAAGGCTCCGGCTTTGATACCCGCAAGGGCGTTAGCAGTTGCTAGACCAAAATCATTGTGGGTATGGATTTCTAGGGGAATCATCAAAGCTGAAACCAGCCGTTTTACCTTGGTGTAGGTGGTGAAAGGATCGAGAACTCCTACGGTGTCGCAGAAGCGGAACCGGGATGCACCCCATTCTTGAGCATAAAGTGCTACATCTAAGAGGAAATTTTCATCAGCCCTAGAAGAATCTTCTCCGCCAACTGCTACCCAAAGACCTTGATCGACGGCGAAGCTGATACAGTCTTTGAGTTTTTGCAAACTTACTCGCCATTGACCGTGGAATTTAGCGGCGATTTGAATACCAGAGACGGGAATGGCAATATGCACCCGGTTCAGACCGCAAGCGATAGAAGCCTTAATATCTGAGATGACAGCGCGGTTCCAGCCCAGGAGTTTTGCTTGTAAACCCAAGTCAGAAATTGCGGCGATCGCTCGTGTTTCTTCGTCACCCATTGCCGGTATACCGACTTCTAATTCCGGGATACCAATAGCATCGAGAAACTTAGCGATCGCAACTTTTTCTTCTAGGGTGAATGCAACACCTGCTGCTTGTTCACCATCACGTAATGTAGTGTCATTAATTATGATTTGATTCATTGCAAATATCCCTCTCTTGGAAGTATTCTTAATAACCTTTCTCTCTACAATCCCCAGCGATGGTAAATGCTAAAAATATGACAATTCATAATGTAGGATACATGATCCTTAATTATTGACCGATTATCAGCATCACATCTGTATGGCAGGGAACTAAAACCATGTATAATTTACTAATCGTTTTTACCGATGTCAGTTGAAATTTCTTCGATTAGCAATGAACTGATATAGCTATTAGCAAATCCTGAACAAAGTAAAACACATAATCCAGCAATTAAAGATGTAATCATCTTCGTGACCTCAGATTTTTTAGAGCATTAGTGTGTAATTTCGGCAGGTAATGATACTCAAAGCTAAAGGGTTCAAATTACGCTAACTTTGTTCTGCTAGCCAGTCAAAAATCTTTCCTAGCTGCTCCAAGTCAACGAAACCATACTGCCACAGAAGCATCGGTAGTGGTCCATTTTCTAATTCACGGTGTCGCAGAGCTACAGCAATATCAGCATTTGAAAGTTCAAGTTCGTTGTGCAAAAAATTCAGAAGTTTTATATCTCTGTTACGAGTCGCCATAATTAATTGAACTTTCAATTTCTTAATTTGGAAAAAAATTAAAAATCAGAATTTTCCAGTCTTGTTTGCTAACTTCACCTTTGTAATTGTCGCTAGATGTCAGGATAATTTCAGATTTTGCAGACTGGATAAAATCTAAAAGTCGGTTAATCTCCCTCAGTCTGCAACAAATTCAGTTAGCATACAGTAGCTTCAACTTCTAAAGCTATTCGAGCTTTGTGCATCTATGAACAAAAAGGATCAATTACAGTGATTTCGTCATGAATTCAAGATTAATAGTGTCTCAATTAGGTCTTTTAGAAATACTCAAGACTCATCACTGTAAAGCCAGCAACGCTCTAGCCACTCTAATAATTCTTGACGAGAAGCAAGAAATTGCATAACTGTACTGCGAATCAATATCGCTTCTACCAAATTATTCACTTGCACTCGTAAAGAACCATCGGGGGGACAGGAACTCTTAATTTTTAACTCTTGCAAACGGTGGTAGATTCGCCAGCGATCGCTCAAAGGAATCTGCAAAACTTGATCGCCATTCGGGTCAGAACTAAGTTGTGAGGCGTTTAATTTTCTCATTTTGGGAGTGGTGAATGGGGTAGATAAGGGGGATCAGGGAGCAGGGGAAGAGTAAAAACTTCAAACTCCTAACTCCTAACTCCTAACTCCTAACTCCTAACTCCTAACTCCTAACTCCTAACTCCTAACTCCTAACTCCTAACTCCTAACTCCTAACT
>NZ_JBALFF010000045.1:0-14683 GCF_036916975.1 Nostoc sp. | reverse complement strand
ATGGTGACGGCTTAAGCGACTTCATCCGCCAAGAAAAAGGTACAGCGGTGGATGGCAATCGTGATGTTGAAGTATATCTGTCCAAAGGAAACGGTCTCTTTAATCCGGGCATCCCTTTAATAGATGCCTTTGCTGCGAACGGGAACGTTGCCAATCTCGTATAGGGGCTAAACCTTCAAAATCTGAAAACGTTAACCGAAGCGTATTGCGGGCTGAGGGAGCGTAGCTGAAAGCTACATTCAACACAATAAAGTTGACTCACACTTCCTTAACGGATGAGACGTGGGGCAACTTTATTGTTTTAGCTAACATTCCGAATAGCGTTGCCATGCCAACTTTGCTGCACCTACTATCCCAGCAAAATTACCTAACTCGGCTGGCAAAATTTGTAAATCCACCCGTGATAAAGGCTGAACTCGCTTCTCAATTTCTGCTTTCACACCTGGTAAGAAAAACTCAAAGCTGCCACTGATACCGCCACCAATCACGATCGCTTGCGGTGTGAGTACATAAATCAAACTCGTTAAACCAATTCCTAAATCTTTACCATATTCTTGCCAAAAAGTCAATGCTACGGGATCTCCTTGTTGGGCAAGAAAACCTAATTCGACGGGTTCCTTGAGAGTGCGACGGCGAATTGCAGTAGCACAGGCATATTGTTCTAAAGAGCCTTGATTGCCACTATTACAAATTGGCCCATCAGGATTTAATGAAATTAAACCCAATTCCCCGGCGGCTCCTTGATGTCCAACAAATAGTTTGCCATCAAGGATAATTGCGCCACCAACCCCAGTACCTAAAGTTAGCAGAATCAGATTTTGAAAATTGCGACCGGCTCCTTGCCAAGCTTCTCCCAAAAGAGCGCAATTAGCATCATTAGCGATCGCAGTAGGTTTGCCAGTTTTAGCTTCTAACCACTCTGCTAAAGGCACATCAACCCATCCAGGTAAGTTAATGGCGATTTTAGCAATGCGTCCTGCGGCATCAGATGGGCCAGGAGTTCCAACACCAATAGCAACAGCTTGATTATCTGGATCAATTTGCGCGATCGCATCTACCATCACCGCCAGCACAGCCTCCGGCGTTGTCGGTTGGGGAGATGCCACAGTCAAAGATAACAGACAAGTACCATCAGCTGCAAAACGCCCCAGCTTAATTGCCGTTCCCCCCACATCAATGCCAATTACTTGAATTTTCTCATTTGTCATTTGTCATTTGTCATTGGGCATTGGTGAACAGTTATTACCTATTCCCTATTATCGAGTTCAAAATCAACAATTCGTCAGGGTTTTAGGCAAATGTGTACTTAGGGTTTTAGGATTTGGCACGAAAATATTCTAAATTTTCTGTGCTATTGGGTGCGAGTCGTAAATTAGCAACAGTCATAGTACGAACACTCGATTGCTCTTGCCAAGCTGTAATTGGCGCACCTCTTAAGATACCAGCAAGAGCAACGGAAAGGATAAACCCGCCAGTAGCGGCAGCAATTAACGTTAGATTATCTTTCATACAAATCTCTCTATTATTATTTGTCCAAAGTCCAATTGTCTAAAACTAATGACCAATGACCAATGACTAATGACTACTTTCGGATTCTATTTTCTCTTCGTAAACGGGGATTGACAAATTCATTTAACCCTTCACCAAGTAGTGATAACCCTACCACCATGAATGTCATAGTTAAACCAGGGAATAACGTAGTCCACCAAATGCCAGTAGGTAGGGCTTCTAAGGCTTGTTTTAAATCATGTCCCCATTCTGCCACTTCTTCGGGAAGTCCTAGCCCCAAAAAGCCCAAACCGCCCAACACCAAAATTGCATCAGCAGCGTTGAGTGTGAATAGGACGGGTACGCTTTGAATGACGTTGAAAAATAGATAACGAGAAAGCACAACCCAAGTGGAAGCGCCCATTGCTTGAGCAGCTTCGATGAACACTTCAGTTTTCACGCTCACGGTGTGGTTGCGAACAACGCGGTAATATTGGGGAATGTAAGCAATGCTAATAGCGATCGCTGCATTTAATATCCCACGCCCCACCACAAACGCCAGCGTCACAGACAGCAGTAGCCCTGGTAAAGTGTAGATGCTATCCATAATAAACAGCAACACTTTATCCAACTTCCCACCGAGATAACCACTCAGCATCCCCAAAGGCACACCGATAATCATACTCAGTGCTGTTGCCAAAATCACCACCTGCAAAGCAGCTTGAGCGCCGAACAATGTCCGGGAGAACACATCATAGCCCAGACGACTAGTACCAAACCAATGTTTAGCTGAGGGTGGCTCGTGAATTGGATTAGAGAGAAAATCTTTCGGGTTTTGCAGCCATCCCCAAGCCTGGAATACGGGAGCGAAGAATGCCAAGAAGATGAAAAATAGGGTAATGGCTAACCCGATGAGCATGAGTTTTTGCGAAAGATTGGAAGTTTTGCCAAACTGTAAAAATGTTGGTAGTCGTCGTTTTGTAATGGCCATAAAGAAAGTTAGGAGTTATGAGTTATAAGTTATGAGTTATAAGAGTAATTTTGTCAACTCAAAATTCAACCCTACCTTACAGATGAGATTATTTCCATCCAAAATCCGACGAGATAAATTAGGGTAGCCAATATTGCTAGCAGCCGGTAGGCGTAATTAAATAATTCGTAATTCGTAATTCGTAATTCGTAATTAAGTTTTGTAATGGGGATTTAGATTTAGGCATTCAATTCGTGCTGCCTGTAGAGACAGGGGACTTAAACCCCCAAAGTTCGTTAAACATAAGATCAAACCTCACCCTGCCTCCGGCTTCCCTCTCCTTATTAAGGAGAGGGATTGAGGGTGAGGTTTTATATTTAATTTGACCCACTTACTTAGCAGCAGGTAGAAAGAGCAATAACTCTCAACCGCAGGCAAAGCATCTTTGCCTTTACTCCAAACTCCAAACTCCAAACTCCAAACTCCTAACTCCAAACTCCAAACTCCTAACTCCTAACTCCTAACTCCTAACTATAATTACAGATTACTTTCAATCAATTGGCGGTATTCGCTCTTTTGCTTAACACCTTTAACTTCCTTCACCAGTTCCTTATTTTTGAACAATTGAACCGTTGGCGTTCCTGTCACACCAGCATTTTCAGCAATATCTCGGTCTTTGTCGATGTCAATTTCCACAAAGTGAATTTTGCTTTCAAATTCATCCACCACTTTATTTAAAATCGGTTTCAGGGTATGACAAGGGCCACAACCAGGAGAGACGTATTTAACAAGGACTAAGCGATCGCTTTCATGGAACAATTTCCGTAAAGCATAACCTCCCTGATGGCGCGTCGCATCCAAGTTAAATCCAGCTTCTTCCTCGGCTTCAGTCTTTTTAGCTGGCTGATGTTCTAATTCATTATCTGCTGTTTCTAGCTGTTGATGGAATTCTTGAATCAAGCCAGTGAACGACAACCAACGTTCTGCCAACATCGCTGCCATACAGCCAGTACCCGCAGCCGTAATTGCTTGTCGAAACTCATGATCTTGCACGTCGCCAGCAGCAAAAACGCCCTCTACACTGGTTTCTACAGTACCGGGCTTGGTGACAACATAACCGACTTCATCCAGTTCTAACTGCCCCTTAAATAGAGAGGTGTTGGGACTGTGACCAACGGCGTAAAATAAACCCTTAGCGTGCAGTTTGCTCTCTTCACCAGTTTTGGTATTGCGGACTTTCACCCCTTCCATGTGGCCGTTACCGAAGATATCCACGGCTTCTGTGTTCCAATGCACTTGGATTTTCGGGTTACTCAAAACCCGATCTTGCATAGCTTTAGAAGCCCGCATTTTATCGGTGCGTACCAACATATTTACCTTGGAACCATACTTAGTGAGGTAAATTGACTCTTCCGCCGCCGAGTCGCCAGCACCAATTACAGCCAATTCTGCGCCGTGAAAAATCGGTGTCGCACCATCGCAAATTGCACAAGCAGAGATACCCCGACTCCAAAATTCGTGTTCGCTGGGTAAACCCAAACGCTTCGCTGTTGCACCCGTAGCAATAACGATGCTGTTGGTTTTAATTTCTCTTTCTTGCGATCGCACTGTAAATGGACGCTGACTCAAGTCAACTGATATAACATCTTCAGTATATAGTTCAGCCCCCCAGCGCTGGGCCTGTGCCTTCATCTGATCCATCAGTTCAGGCCCAGTAATCCCTTGGGGAAACCCAGGAAAGTTCTCAACTTCCGTCGTTGTCATTAGTTGCCCACCAGGTAATCCCCCGGCTTGGAAACCTTCAAATACAACGGGTTTCAGGTTAGCGCGTCCGGCATAAATAGCAGATGTGTACCCTGCTGGCCCAGAACCGATAATTACCAAGTTTTCTACTGTGGGATTAGTCATAAAACTATACGAACTCATAACGACTACGTTTAGTATAGCATAACAAACTGTGATTGGCTACGCCAGATGGTAAGCGATCGCTTACGCGGATGATATTGTCCAATTACATGGTTGTGTGTTCTATTGTGCAGAAAACATGTATATGCTATTAGCCCGTGCTTTTGCTGCAATAGAGGAGAGTGAAATTTCCTATAATATTAGAAATTGCTTAAAGGTAAGGAGAGACAATGAAAATTAAAGAACAAATTGCACAAGAAATGGAAAAGTTGCCTGAAGCATTGTTACAGGAAATTTTAGATTTTGTTCAATTTTTACAAATAAAACACCAGCAACATAATATACTAGAAAACACTATTATGAGTGAATCATCGCTGCGAAAAGATTGGTTAAAACCAGAAGAAGAAGCAGCATGGCAGGATTTATAAAAGGCGATATTGTTATCGTTCCATTCCCATTCTCCGATTTAACTCAAACAAAACGCAGACCTGCTTTAGTTATTGCTACACTTCAGGGAAATGACCTGATTCTTTGCCAAATTACGATTGCGATCGCCTCACGCGATTCCACCGTTTACACGGATATTTTGCCCAGTGATCCACCTGGCTTCGTCGCTAGCGAGAAATGCTACTACCTCAGCGATTTCTTGCACATCTCCCAGTTTGCCAAACGCAGCCATTTGGGCTAAACGATCTATCTGTTCTTGTGTTTTGCCTTCTCGAAACAGTTCTGTATCGGTGGGGCCAGGAGAAATAGCATTAACTGCGATCGCCTTTGCACCCAATTCTTTAGCTAGTACCCGTGTAATTTGTTCAACAGCACCCTTGGTTGCTACATAAGCACTATAAGTTGGCAGCATCATCGCCGTAGTTGATGAGGAAAAGTTAATAATCCGTCCCCCTTCTGCCATGTGTTGTGCGGCTTGTTGACAAGCAAAATAAGTGCCTTTGACGTTAATAGCAAAAATCGTGTCAAAATCTTCTTCACTCACCTGAGTAATTGGTTTATAGAAGGCGATTCCGGCATTGTTGACCAAAATATCCACTTTACCAAAGCGTTCAAGTGTTTGCTCAAATAACCGTTTGATGTCGGGTATTTTACTAATATCAGCTTGGACGGCAACTGCCTCTACTCCCAACTTTTCAATTTCTGCAACAACTTCTTGTGCTTTGCCTGCATTACCCGCATAGTTAACGACAATAGATGCGCCGTTACCAGCTAACTTTAGTGAGATCGCTCGTCCAATTCCCCGCGATGCACCAGTAATAATTGCAACTTTCCCGGCTATTGATGACATAGATTAATCTGGTTTTATTTTGGTTCACCAAAGTGATTATCTGCTGTTAACGTACTGAAGAACCGATTAAATTTGGCGATCGCAGTCATTTGTCTATTTTCCTCATCTCTCCACTCCCCTTAATTAAGATTCTGGTGCGATCGCAACACCATCCCTAAGATTGAGCAAACCTGAAATAATAACTTTATCTTCTGGTTGTAATCCTTCAATAACTTGGTAATTATTATCTTTGATTTCGCCTAGCTTCACTCGCTTTTGCCGAGCTACTTGTTGGGATACACCTTGGGGAGATGTTTCTGTTTCAATTCAACTACATAAACAAAAGTGTCCCCACCTATACGAGTCATTGCGGTTGTGGGGATTAAAATTCCGGGGCGCTGATTCCAGAACACTCTAGCCCTTACCAATTGATCGGCACGTAACTGCCCGTTAGGGTTGTCAAAAAGTGCTTTAATCAGTATTCCTTGTGTTTCATTACTGGCAGTAGGTGCAATGAAAAATACCCTACTTCTACCAAGCTTTTGACCTTGTGTGTTCATAACCTCCACTGGCATTCCCTTACGCAGTTGCGGCCCTTGCTGTAATGGCACAGAGATGTTGACTTCTAAAGGTCGATTTTGGGTGATATTAACTAATTGTGTAGAAGTATTAACTAAATCACCTACTTTCACAGCAATGTTGCCAACTGTACCACTAAAGGGAGCGGTAATTTTGTCAGACTGGAGGTTCCCTTGTTGTGGAATATTTACATTAGCTTGCTGCAAAGTTTTTTCAGCCTGCAATATTTTGGCTCGTTGTGCTTGAATTCTAGAATCAATTACATCAAGATTAGTCTTAGCATTGGCGAGCCTATCACCAAACTGATTGCGAGTTTGTCTAGACACGGCTCCTTCTTGAGCTAGGGTGACAAACTTTTCGTAATTCTGCTGGTATAATTGCACATTCGCAACAAAGGATGGTCGTTGTGCTTCCAGAGTTTTGAGTGTAGCGCGGGCATTTTCCAGTTGCACTAAAAATCCTTGAGGCACAGCATTGGTTTCACTAATACCAGCAAATGATGTAGGATTTACTTGAAGAATTGCCGCTCCTGGTGCGACTGAATCTCCCAATTTGACAAATATCTGGGTAACTTGGCCTTGAATCCTTGGCTGGAGCGTGACTGAGCGCTGGGATTTTAAGCTAGCAATAAAATCTGAGCTTTCCTCAATAATCCCACTTTGTACTGTCGATATTTTGACTCTTACCCCTTGAGGTTGAGCATTAGCATTTGTTGGTGCTGAATTTTGGGGAGTGAGCAAACGCCAACCTAGAGTTGCTTGTGCCTCCTAACAATAGTAGTGTAGCTAAAACCCAAAGCCACCGCCGTTTTCCAGAAGGTGGCTCAAATGAGGTTTGTGGAGGTTTTTCTCCAAAATCAGTTTGAGGCTCAGGGGATGTCATGGCTTATGAGGAACTTAAAAAACAAATTAACTAGAATTCAATCAATATTTGATCTGTTGATATAGAAATTACTGATTTGGTATGAGGTTTTGTGGCAAATTATGTGTTACCCCATCCAAATATACAGTTTTGATGATTCTATCTAAATCTACCGAAAGGTCAATCCCTAATTTTCCATCCACTTATCATGGACAAGGTTTGGTGATGCTGGCATACCCATGATTGCACTGTAAAAAGTCGCTGATCTAGCTGAGTCAATAAACATATAAATTAGTTAATCATATAGCTAGTTGACCGTAGCTCAATTCCTTTAGAGTCTTTCTGGTCAAGCTTCCAATTCCAATTAGAGAATTAACGGCTGAACTCTGTTTCTGGCAAATCAACAAAAGCCTTACCAACAGTTACGTAGGGTAGTAGCCCGAATAATTCAACTTCAGGACTATGAGTAGATAAAGGTAAGCGAATACTACCAATGTCCTTTCGGCAACCAAGATAAAATAATCGCCGCCTTAACTGGGGAGTACCGAAATCAGCAGCTAAAAGTACACCAACTGAGATGTTGTAACCCAAATTCGCCATCTTGTCCCAAATTTGCTGGTATAATGTGCCACCTGTAATCCCTTTGAGATTAGATACATTTTCCATAACGAAAAAGGGTGGGTACAAGTACTCGACAAAACGTAAAAATTCATAAATCATACCCCCTCGCTCATCCTGAAAGCCTTTCTGTTTTCCTGCCTGACTGAAGGCTTGGCAGGGTGGTCCTCCAAATACAATATCTGGTTTCTCAACTTCACCGGAAAACTTTTGCCATAGACTTAACGGGTTTTCTACAGTGGAAATGTCATTTTCCAAAACGCAAATATGACCACCAAAAAAACCACGCAGTGTTGCACAAGCATCTGACCAACTATCGAGAGCTAGCTTAGTTTCTATACTACCTGTAAGATAAGCACCAATATCCATACCTCCTGCGCCGCTAAATAGGCTGAAAGCTTTGAAGGAACGATTTTCAAATCCTAGTGACTTTGCTTGCTGAACTAAAGATTTAAACACAGCTTCTGCAAGCGGTATAGGTACAGCATTACCTACCTGAAGCTGAGTACTTGTTAGGGTTCCCTCGAATTTTATATTGTCAGGAAACCCTTGTAAACGCGCTGCCTCTCGCACAGTAATAAATCGGTTTTCATAGGGATGGACGAATTTATTAAAAATGTACCCCGTCACTGTTAACGAGGGTTTATTTGGATCAAGACGAATTATTCTTAAATTTGGGCCACCTTGACGATTTGGATCGTCCTTGAGATAAAATTTAAAGCTATCGTGCCAAAGTTCTTCAGGCAAGTCCTGCATTTTTTGCCCAATTTTTAAAGCATCGATCCGCTTTTGTACATCTGAACCAACCCGTCTAGCAATGTGATTTGTAACCAATTTGCACGGACTATTAAAATTGGAAATTTTCTGAAATCCAGTCATCTCTCACATGGCTTTGGGTGAAGGTGATTATACCATCAAAAAGATTGTAAATCTCTTTTTCAGGTGGCAAGTCTGCAACTTTTTTCGCTTTTCCTGTTTCATCTAGTGTCCATATAACATCCTGAAGCTCGAGCAGGTAATCATTATAGTGACGCACAGCATGAATGTTAGACAGCAAAGCAGTTTTTACTGCCATTTGACTATGTTTTGGCTTTCCTGTCGCAGCAATTTTTAAGACTTGATAAATTCCTTTTTTAATATCATCAGTTCTGTCCATTCCTACGCTAGATTTACCATCAGAGACGGATTCGTACCCATCACCACTCTTTCTCACTGGCCAAGTCAAAGGTCTAGGAGTAGGTTGTCCACAAGCATTTGTTAACCAATAAACAGGTTCAGGTATAGTTCCCCTACCCCGTGCTGCTTTATTATACGCAGAATAGGCAATATTCCAAAACTGAAAATATCGATAAAATAGTTGATTATCCAGACCAAAACTTCTGCCAATTTGTTCGTATGCCCATGTCGGAGAACTATGGCTTCCTTTTACTCCTAAATCCACAAGTTCATAGTTCCAGTAATCTTCTTCTAACTTGGGCAGAATTATATGCAAGTTAGATGATGCCAGAAATGAATTGTCTGTGGGAGAGTGCGAACAAGGTATTGGTTCTCCATTTTCTCCCATCTCGGTTTGTACCTCAACCTTCGCTGCTAGAGCAAGTGTTGTCAATGGTGCGGCTTTTACTTCTGCAAGTAAGACTATATTCTCTTTTTCATCATGAATTATTACATCAACGGGTTCAGCACCATGATAAATTTTGAAATTCCTCGAATTAATTTTAAATAAATGCTTTAGAAATACACACAGCAAACGACTTGTAGTTTTGCCAATAGTTCCAGATGGTAATTTGTTTGCCTGGTGATAGTAAAAATTACCTTGTAAAACACATCTTGGGCAAGCATTAGTGTATGGGTAAATTAATAGAGGAATATTATTTACTGGACAATAAAGCCATCCTTTATTGGTTAGTTTTGTATAGTACTCAGCAGCTACAATCAGATCAAAAGCTGCTGCCAATGATATACCAGGATTGGTAGCAGTGCGTTTGGCATTTTCCAAAGCTTGCTCAACCAGAATGGAGGTTAATGCTTCTTCATGGGGATTTACTTCCAGAGCTTTAACTCTTCCTAAAAGGCTGACTATCCAATCGGACTTAACTGGTTCAGGTTGATTACTTTGCACTAGTATTTAAATATGGATCGCACTCATGCTACACAACAGCATAACAGCGATCGCCTTACCCGTAGCAGCGATCGATCGCACTCATAGACAGCACTTTGGTTCAACTAACTGTAATAACTGTTCCCACACTCTCATTCGCCAATCTATCCACCGCACATACGGCATAGGTTCCCGCTTGTTGGACGGTAGCGAAGGTTGTGCCAGCAGACAAAATTCGTTGAATTGTCCAAGTATCGCCAGTTTGTCGATAAAGTGTCCAGGAGCGAACCGGCTGATTATCTCCGGGCTGCCAACTCAGTTTGCGGTTATTGACTTGTAGTTGAATAGGCAAAGGCGGCGGTGTCGTATCCTGCCAAGACAAAGTAGGAGGTAGCGCAGGTTTATTATACAGCAAACTTTGGAATTTATCAGCTATGCCCTGACTATTTTCTGTCAAAACACCGATATTAAAGAAGATATTCCCCAGTGACAAATGTTTAGCTTGGCTACGACTAATTTTCACCTGCTTTTCAATCTCATCAGTGTCCCGACTCTTGTTGCTTGGTTCTGTGAGATTGTTACCGGCGTAAACGTGTCTTTGCTTTGTGTTTACCTCTGTCCACCACTTTAGCAACGCCGAATAACTTTGTTGTGGTTGATCTGTGCGCCAGTAAAGTTGAGGCGCGATATAATCAATCCAGCCTTCTGCTAGCCATTTCTTTGAGTCAGCATACAGCACGTTGTAAGCATCCAAGCCAGTAATACCAGTGGGTTGTCCGGGGCGATAAATCCCAAAGGGGCTAATACCAAATTTAACGTCAGGTTTAGTTGCTTTAATTCCCAACCAGAGGCGCTGTACCATTCTGTTAACATTATCTCGTCGCCAGTCGCCAAGGCTGAATATACCACCAGCTGATTTATATGCGGCGTAGGTTTTATCATCGGGGAAAGGTTGCCCCTCAATGGGATATGGATAAAAATAATCATCTAAGTGAATGCCATCAACATCGTAGCGCTTCACTACATCAAGAATTACGTTATAAGCTCTATCCTGAACTATTTTCAGCCCTGGGTCCATCCAGCGTTGAGTTTTCCACAAATAAACGCTTTCTGGATTGGTAGCTGCTATGTGGGGACGGACTGTTTTAGCTGGGTCGGTGGAAGTGCTGGCGCGGTAGGGGTTGAACCAAGCATGGAGTTCAATATTCCGCTTGTGACATTCTGCGATCGCAAACGCTAAAGGATCGTAAAATGGTTCTGGTGCTTGACCCTGAGTTCCTGTAATCCAAGCACTCCAAGGCTCTAATTTAGATTCATATAAAGCATCTCCCTCCGGTCGCACCTGGAAGATAAGAGCATTGAAGTTTAGCGCTTGTAATTTACTAATAATCTCGCTGAGTTCAGCTTTTTGTTGGGCAACAGAAAGTCCTGCCTTGGAAGGCCAATTACTATTCCACACAGATGCTACCCACGCTCCCCGGAATTCCCGACTATGATTTACCCTAACGCTACCGATAGGTGCAGGTGTCGGCGTTGGTGTTGGTGTGGGTATGGGTGTTGGTATTGGCGTTGGTATCGGCGTTGGTATTGGTGGCTGCACTAGATAACTAGAGGCAATTTTTTCTGCCTGACCCAAATACACCAAAGCTTGATAAATAATCACTGCCACATCTGCACGGGTGGCTGCGAGATTGGGATTAAGTAATTTGATATTTGGAAAACTAACCACTAATTTAGCGCTGGTGGCAATAGCTACCTGATTTCTACCATACCCAGGAATTTGAACAGAATCTTGATAAATTTGTGGCAGTTGTGAGAGGAGGTCAGGTTTTATCTTGGTGGCAATTTCTAAGCCTCCTACCAAAGAAACTAAAACTTCTACCCTAGTAATTCGGTTAGCAAAACGGAAACTTTTATCAGGAAACCCGCTAAGAAATGCTTTTTCGTAAGCTGCTTGAATGGCGGCTGCTGCCCAATAATTAGTGGGTATATCAACAAAAGGGACATATTGCCGTTTCTTGGAAACTGTCCCAAATGCGTTGGCGATGATAGCGGCAAATTCAGCGCGGGTAACAGAGTTATCGGGGCGATAAGTACCGTTAGGCAACCCATTGACAATACCACGTTGGGCTAAGGCTGTAATAAATAAACGCGCCCAATGGTTTTGAATATCCGAGAAGGGAGTAGCAATAGATACCATTGTTTATTGCAGCTAGCTGGCCTTGATTTTGATTTCTTTAGCTAATAGCTAATTTAGCAATAATATCAGAGCGATGCCTGCGGCGGGCTATTCGGTGTCGCTGCTGCAATGTCTTAGTAAACTGTCACTACTCAAATTTTGGAATTGGGCAAAACAGTGCTGAGTTAGGAGTTAGGAGTTAGGAGTTTGGAGTTAGGAGTTTGGAGTTTGGAGTTTGGAGTTTGGAGTTTGGAGTTTGGAGTTTGGAGTTTTTACTCTCCCCCTGCTCCCCAGGGCTGTTTCATTCCCTAAATAGCTAGAAAAATCAAGGTTTCTAGCTATTAAAAATTGATTATTTTGTTACTAACGTGCCGATAAAATGAACAATTTTACTGTTGTTTAAGTGCTTAAAAGTTCATCTCATCGTCACCCTCACTTACAATTTTTCTCGCTAACCATCTTGACAAATCCTGTTTGAAATGGAATGAAACAGCCCTGCCCTGCTCCCTCATCTCCCCCTGCTCCCTCATCTCCCCCTGCTCCCTCATCTCCCTCATCTACTAAGTAGGATTTGCAGCTTCATTAGTAGGATTCAAGGTAGAACGCGCATTCAATGACAGCATTACGCGGGAAATGCCAGTGAAAATAACGCTGACACCAACTAGTGTACCCAGAAGCCAGGGCGCATTGAAGGGCCACTGAAACCAGATCATTGCGCCTAAAACCAGCGTAATAATCCCATTACCTAGTATCCACGCCCAATTTTCTTGGGGACGTAACCGGAAGGCCAAAATTAACTCGAAGGTGCCTTCAGCTAGTAAAAAGCTGCCAAGCAACAGAGTCAGTGTGAGAATACCTGTAAAAGGATAAACAAACAGCATTATGCCGGTTGCAATATAAAGTCCGCTCAATAGAAGTTTCCAGATAAAACCTCCTTGGTGGCGAGATTGAGTGGCATAAACTAGTTTTGTAAATCCGGCGAAAATCAAAATCACCGCAATCCAAGTCTGGGTAAATAAGGTCGAGAGACTAGGCGCTGCGATCGCAATAACCCCCAAGATACTCAAAATAACACCACTTATCAGTGACCCATTAACATCCTTCTTAATATCTTTAGAAACATCGCTTGTCATACAAATCTTTTCCCTATTCTTAGACTAAACTCTACATTTAGGTTAGGGAATTTCTAGGTAACAGGGCATGAACCCTAAGATAGACTCATCAGTATTAACTTTATTGCGATCGTGACTAAAATTCACCGCTATTGAGACGCTAAACCAATCATCTGATGACGTAACTCTTACAATAGTTCTGCAAGATTACTTAGGCGTTCATAAACAGAGATGAGACGATCTCCTTGAAGTTCAACAGAACTACTTGGATAATTCTGAATCGCTCCAAGCAGTGTAACTTCACCATTTTGTTGAATAGATGCACTTAAAGCACTTTGTAGCGCCTGCTGATTTAGTTGTCCTCCGGGAGGGTGAACCACCTCACCAATTTGGTTAACCAAAACTGGACCTGCCCAGCTAGACAGTAAGCTATTTAAAAAGGCAGGATTGGCTTTTATCGAAGCTTTCAATGCCTTACGAGCTACTGCGGGGTCTTGTTGCGCCGCTTGTAAATAAGCCCTTAACGTCGGGGTAGTTTTGCCAGTTTCTGTAAACTGAGTTAATTCTTGAACAGATATTTGCCCTTCAAAAGTACCATATTTTAAAAAAACTTGCTCGGCAGCATTAGCATTAGTACTTGAAAGTAAAACAATAGCACCTACACCTAAAGCTACTGTTTGAGTGAATAACTTAGGAAATTTCCGATTGTTTAATCGCTTGAAAAGTTGATAAATTTGCATTTTGTCTTACTTTATAATAGTGCGGAGCGCAGATAGGCAAAAAATGCCCAAGCCTTATATTATTTCACCAAATTCCTGTTACCGATACATCCTGACGGGGCATATTATATATCATACGTGTCAACTTAACGTGAAAGCGTTGTCTTGCAAGCAACTTTAGTTCCTTCTCCTATAGCTCAAGTCATCTCTTGATGACTATAGGACTTACGCTTTCAGTGCCTTGAAAGCCTTGATTTCTCTTAGGGGCAATTCATGAATTGCCCCTACATTTCGTACTTGATGCGTAAGTCCTAGACTAAATATCCCCAAAAATCTTTAGTCTACTTCAGTAGACTTGAGCTATGAGCCATGAACTTCAGTTCAGGGCGGATGAGAAAGCCAACAGATAAACCATTTCTAGACTTTTGTTGACACCAATGATTATATATACGCCCCTACAGCCAATTTGTTGCAAATATTTTTGGAAATGCTGTTATTAAGCCTTTTCGTTAGACAAAGCTAATGAGGTAGTATTGACTGATCTTCGTCTAAACTTGGTGCCGGTATGCCCAAATGCTTCCTAGCAGATTCTTCAGCTAGCTTTCGATCTTGATCGTTCTCGAACTGACTCTCATCTAACAAATGACGGTTTTTTGCCGCTTCATCTCGGCTTGGTCGATAGCCATTTTTCCACTTATACTTCAAGTCCATAATTTGAAAGGCAGATATACTGCAATTTGATTACCTAGTCATTAATAGTAGCTGCTTAACTGAAAATTACCTTACGGGGCTACAAAAAGGGCTAGGATACAGATAGAATAAGCCTCATCGCCCTTTCTCCTTGCTGATAGTACTTTCGCTTGTTAGGACTTAGT
>NZ_JBALFF010000044.1:0-41484 GCF_036916975.1 Nostoc sp. | reverse complement strand
AATTAAACATATAATAAACCTCACCCTCAATCCCTCTCCGATACTTTGGAGAGGGAAGCCGGAGGCAGGGTGAGGTTTTAGAAACTTCGGCGCTTGTTTTGTCCCCGGCTACAAAAGAAGCCGTAAGTATGTGGAGAGCGGGGTCTAAGAACGCGGACATGATATTACTTATTACTTATCATCTCGCACGGGCAACGGCATATCCAAAATCTCCATTAGCAAATCCAGACGAGAGGGGCGCGTTAGCAGTGGGATGATGTTCGGCAAACTGTAGTAGTCACCCGCGAAAGTAAACGTATCTACAGGTGCTTGCTGCTGCTTCAGTTGGCTCTCTACCCAGTTGTAATGAGTATCTACACGGACAATCACCACATTGGGCATTATCGCCAACTCTCGGCAGTAGTTCTTGTAGACTTCACCGAAATAAGGAGCCGCATTTTCGCCCTCATCCGTCACTAGGATAATCTGGTCAACTACCTGCTTTTTTCGCCGCATTGCTTCCAATGCACAGCCAATGCTAGTACCACCGCTTGCTTTGATGTGGCAGAAAGCACGCTCCCAGTCGGTCAACTCTTTGCCCTTTGCCGTAACAGCATAAGGAATGGTGTCGAAAGCGTAGACAAACAGTTCTGCCTGAGTGATACCAGAAATTAGGGCAGCGAGTTGCAAACCCGTGGCGATCGCATTTTGCATTGAACCAGACTTGTCCACCAATAAAGCAGTTGGACGAGCGATCGCACCGCGCCGCTTCACCTGCTCGTTTGTCACCTTTTCCAGTCGAGCAACGGTATCTGCGTCAAAATCTGCGGCATCTGTTGCAATCTGTGCTTTGAATGCTGAGACACGCCCACTCTTAGACGCTTCTTCCAGCTTGGAATCAATCAGCTTTTTGACTTCTGGGTGATCCATTGCACCCCTAGTCTGGAGAGACTTGAGGTTATTGATCGCTTCTTGTGGAGACATGCTGTTGATCAATGCCACCAATACAACTGGTGTGAGTTGCTTGATCGCACCAATTGCGATCGTGTATGGAATTTTGAACTCCACAATCAGCCGTGCCTGTTCTGCGGCATTTTCAGCCTTAGCAAGCTGCTTCAGCACATTTGCTAAGGAACCCTCACAAGGAGTATTGTCAAACAGAATCGCATTTGCTCGCTCATTTGGTTTGATGTGCAGCGAAGCATATAAGTGCTTCATTGCCTTACGACCTCGCAAAGCGGCGCGATCAAACAAAGCTGGATTGCTCTCCCGTGTCTTCAAATAACGCCGTACCGCAGTCCGAGCCGAACGAGGCAGTTTGTTTTGCTGCTGTTTCATAAAGTCCACTATCCGAGCCACTTGATAGGGTGGAAACTCTTGCAGCATCATAAATCCAGCATCCCGGTGTTCAGTTAAATTGCTAGTTAACAAGTAAGCAAGAAACACTTCCTTGTGGTCGCGGACATCACCATGACGCTGATACCAGACTGCCAGATGTCCGTAGAAGATGGGATCGAGTTCAACAATTAACTGATGAATTTCTGTGACTTGCTCAAGTTTGCGGTGAGGAGTTGTCAGCAAACTGTTGAGCATTTCCAAACGCAGGTCACGTTCTGCGGTATTCATTATGAACCTCCTTTAAGAATTTTGGATTTTGGATTTACGATTTTGGATTGCAATCAAAAATCCAAAATCTCAAATCTACGCATTGCAGGAGGCAGATGTTGCACGCGAGGCGATATCACCGCGCAAGTTGTAGAAGCATTGTGTATAACTTATTCAGAGTTATGTAAGCTTCTGCGATCGGGGCGCGGCAACAACTGCCAGTTTGGATGTAATACCATTTCACTTTAATAATGATACAAATAAGTAGGTCGGCGAGAAAAAACAAAACTATGTAACAAAAAGTAAAATTTCTGTATTTTGTTCGTAGTTGCGCTTTAGCGCTAAAGCGCAACTACAAACCAGTGATGATTATTTGCGCCGACTTCCTTACGCTTTTTTGGGGCTAGGCAATGCCTGGCCTTTACGATAAATCTATTGGGAGCATCCCGTCAGGTGCAAAAACCTTGATAGCCCTAACCTATCCCCCTTCATACGGGATTCGGCGAACTAGAATTATGTCTCCCCTCTCCCAAATATGGGAGAGGGGCTGCGGGTGAGGGAAAAGATTTAAGCATTCATTGAGATGCTCCCAATATATATGTATCAAAATTTTCGTAAATTGGTATAAGGTATGTTCGTACCTCGATATTGAAATGAAATAAGATCACCTCGTGCAAGTCGAAAAAGCTGTTGATTCACACACGGGATTTGAACCCGTAATCGCTTGATTTAGAGTCAAGTGCCTGTTCCAATTTGGCTAGTATGTAAGCTTTTTCAGTTAGGGCGCGAAGTGAAAATTTTATGTTTTAGAAATTTGATCTAAAATAAATCTAATTTCTTTCTTACTACACTGTTGTTTCCTGACAGCGTAAATTATTCGACCTCTATACATTGCGGCAGAACGATGAATTATACCTTTGACAACATCTGTCACATAATCAGTTGGTAGCGGTGGAAAATCTTCAAAGGTAATTAAATACCAAATCTCGTTTAATTTCTGGTATTGATGATAATTATCAATGATGACAATATCAGTTTGCTTCTGCTTTAGCTTCTGCTTTCGAGGCACTTTCTCGGCTGCACAAAGAATTCCGGTTTCAGGATGGATATAGAAGCGATCGCTATGGTTTGCATTTAGCTGAATTCGATACCCACGGTAAGGCTTGCTGTAAAAACCACCATCAATTATTTCTACATGCCGTTCAACGTAGCCCCACACATGACCGATAACATGCTGTCCGGCCATTGTGCTGGGATCTAATCGTTGACACAGTTGGCTGTAAACGTCATTCCAAGGCTGTCCGACTTGCGCTCGCAAAAACCGACGCAGGGGGCCCAGATGATCTGAAAGATACTTGGATTTATTTATTGGTTTAATCAGGTAGGAATTCAACAATCCATCCTGACTCGCTTCCTCAGTGATTTTGTGTAATTGCTTCTTAAAGCCAGTCACCTTTTTGAGGCTAATTTTCATCCCACCGCGAGGACGCTCAATCACAATCTCGCTCAAACGATGTTCGCTCATATCTCACGTTGTTTAAATGCAGTTGTTCTAATTGAATTGTTATTAAACATGAGTTAGCTAACATCATTGAACTTACCTCTGTATTGAGTAAAGGTTATAGACAAATACAATAAATAATTGGAATTTTGCACAAGTTAGCAAAGCAGTTTTCACCGTTGCCTATACCAATTTGGCTACGCTCCCATCAAAGGGAGCGGCAGGATTTGAACCTGCATTCCGTTACCGGAGTGTGTGTAGGCTTCACAAGTTAGGGCGCAAAATTAAGTCTTAAATCACCGGATGACTCTGAAATTTAACCATAGACAGCTTCAGGACGGACGATAAAATCACCACTGGGACGGCGATCAATTACGTAACCAGAAAGGCGATCGCTATTCACATCTAAATGCCGAGCAACGCGCTCCTTCACCGCTACATCATTCATCCCTGCGACAATTCCTAGTTGTGTTTCTGGCATATCAACAGAACGTCCTTCAAATCGAATATGAACCATTGCAATCACCTCTTGTTTTAATTACGAATTGATATTAGTGGAGCCGTCGGGAATTGAACCCGAATCCTGCAACCGTCCGTTTGTTGGTTTCGGAGCAGTCGAACACCAATCGCGGTCCCAAAAGTGGGTACTGCCGAAGTAAGTTGCTAAACTAATCCCCAAAAACTAGCAACTATTCAATTGTCAAGGTTCCGAAAGGTTTTGGTTTTGCCTTTTGACGAGGCTTTTATCTTTGTACTACAAATGTAATTCAAAACTTACACGTTGTCAAGGGGATACTACAAATTTTGCATTCCGATGTCTGGAATTTAGATTTTCTTGTTGCGAAAGTGCGAACATCCCAAATGTGTAAAACATAATTTGTCATTGCCTACTCCTTTGGAGAACCCGCAGGGTATGCTCGGCGCTGTCTGCATTTTTTGTGTATTATTCGCTAAAGTGGTTAGAGAATGTCTTTATCCTGGTTTAATGTATAAAATAATGCTTAATTAAACCTTGATTACCAAATATTAATGCTTTGAGCATTAAATGAGTATTTAATAGAGTTTAAAAGCTGTAAGTATTGATTTTGTGTTATTTCAAGGTTTTCTCAACTTAAACAAACCATTTGACTGGACTTCCCACGACTGCGTAGCGCGAGTGCGAAAATTATTGCGCCTCAAACGTGTCGGACATGCGGGAACGTTAGATCCAGCTGCGACAGGGGTTTTACCAATGGCTCTTGGTAAAGCCACAAGATTATTGCAATATCTGCCAGAAAACAAAGCGTACATTGCCACTATTCGGCTAGGTGTGCGTACTACAACCGATGATTTACAAGGTGAAGTCATCACTTCTGGTTCTTGTGGTGGATTGAGTTTGGCACAGGTGAAAAGTGCATTACCACAATTTGAAGGCAAAATTGAGCAAATACCACCGAATTACAGTGCAATTCAAGTGGATGGTAAACGTCTCTACGACTTAGCACGTCAAGGTAAAACGGTGGAAGTTCCAGTGAGGACAGTGGAAGTTTTTCAGATAGATATTTTGGACTGGAGAGAAGGAGATTTTCCCGAATTGGATGTGGCGATCGCCTGTGGTTCTGGTACATATATTAGAGCGATCGCTCGTGATTTAGGGGCAATTTTAGAAACTGGTGGTACTCTTGCGGCTTTGATTCGCACCCAAAGCAGTGGTTTCGATTTAACAGATAGTCTGACTTTGACAGATTTAGAAACTAAACTGCAAACCGGGACATTTCAACCAATTTGTCCAGATGCAGCTTTACAACATTTGTCATCTGTTACTTTACCAGCAACATCTGCTCAAAAATGGTGTCAAGGTCAGCGAATTCCTCTAAGTTTCGATGTTCCTGAAATAGTTAGAGTTTATGATGAAGAAACTCGCTTTTTAGGTATTGGGCAATTACAAGATGAAGTGTTGAGTCCCCAAATGGTTTTTGAACCGATTTCTTAAAACTGTGATCAGTTGAAGGTTTTAATTTGAACAAAGAGTTTGACCACAATAGACCTTCTACAAAATTGCCTAATACCCACCCCGATGCTTTGGGGAGGGGAGCGTAAGTTTACTCAAATGCGGGGTGGGGTTCTCTATTTTTGATTTATGCAAGAGGTCTAAGTAGGTAGGCAAGATAAAACCAAACTATGTAACGAAAAGTAAAATCTCTGTATTTTGCTCGTAGTTGCGCTTTAGCGCTAAAGCGCAACTACGAGCCAGTGATGATTATTTGCGCCCACTAACTTATTCAGTATGGGGAGATTTGACTGAAATCTTAGAAAATATAGATGCCCATAGACTAGTTCAAGAACATCTTGAACTATGTGATTATAAAGTTTGCGGCTACTGGGATGAGCAAGATAAATATTATGAAATAATTACTTTGCCTCGTGTCCTCGAAACAGAATTAGTTAGCAGTTCTATTGGCTTTACTCAGAAAAAACCCTTTCTAAAGCTAAAGTTTGTTTTCACAGTCTCTGGTATTGATGCTATAGATAAGCCAAGTCATAACGCTCAAAGAATTGGTGAGTTGCTTCTTGTCTATGATGAAAATCTAAAATTTGTAGATGAAAATTGGCTTTTAGATATTAATTCCCCTTTTTTGGATATCAAACTTCCTGACACCTGAATACTGTAGTAGCTTGAACTGTAATCGAACACTGCAATGCTTGGCAGCTAGCCGTATGACACGATTAGAAAAATAATATAACGAATTATGACAGAAAATCCAAATCGAATTCAGGCAATTTTAGAGCGGAAAGCAGAAAGGGCTGAAGCAAATACGACAGCGATCGCTGTTTTTACTAGACAGGAGAACAACGAGTAATGAGCGATCGCCATCCTACCACTGCTGCACGTCTCAATGTCTACATCCAAGGTCAAGGATTCCCCATTTTGGGTTTACATGGTCATCCTGGTACTGGTCGTAGTCTATCTGTCTTTACCAACCATTTATCGAAACGTTATAAAACTTTTGCCCCTGATTTACGTGGATACGGCAAAAGTCGCTGGAATGGCAATTTTGATATGAATGACCATTTGACTGATTTAGAAGCGCTGCTAGACCGCTTTGAGATTGAAAAGTGTCTAATATTGGGATGGTCACTTGGGGGCATTCTGGCAATGGAACTGGCATTACGTTTGCCAGAGCGGATTACAGGGCTGATTTTGGTGGCGACAGCCGCAAAACCCCGTGGGAGTCATCCTCCTATCACTTGGCAGGATAATTTATATACTGGCGTTGCTGCCCTAATAAACTATATAAAACCGAGTTGGCAATGGAATATTGAAACTTTTGGTAAGCGATCGCTTTTTCGCTACTTAATCCAACAACATACATCTACCACTTACAACTACATCGCCACCGCAGCAGTACCAGCTTATTTACAAACCTCTCCTGCTGCTACCCGCGCCCTCTATAGTGAAATTCAATCGGGATACAACCGACTTCTAGATTTGCCACAAATACAATGCCCTAGTTTAGTACTTGCTGGTGAACAAGACCGCCACATTACATCTAATTCCAGCTTAGAAACTGCTCAACATCTCAACAATTCTCAATGGCAGTGCTATCCAAACACCGCCCATCTTTTTCCGTGGGAAGTCCCCCAGCAGGTGCTGAATGACATTGACCACTGGCTCGAACTTCATCCGCAGGTAATTAGTAGTCAATAGTCCAAAAGTTTTGACTCTTAAACAAATAATTCGTAATTCGCAATTACAAATTACGAATTACGAATTACGAATTATATTGACTCTGGCCTAACTTAACTTAAATCTGACCGCCAAAGGCAGGCTGTACTTTGCGGTCAAATCTTTCCCCCAAGTCTTCAGCAATTGTTAAGGTATTAGGTTTGCAGCGCTTCACATTCACAGAAATTCCCGTAGCTCCTTCGATCTGCAAATCTTCTATATATCCAATGCTTGATAATTTTGCATCAGAAGAACTCAAAAATGGCCCGAAGTAGTATGTACAACGGGGATTTTGTGTCACAATCTCTACCCACCAAGCCAAGCCGATGGAGTTGAATGTGTTAATTAACACTTCCTTGAGGTTATGCCAAATGGTTTTCATGGTTTTCGCCAGTTTATAAACGTCTACAAGGTGTTAAACAATATCTTGCTTTATTATCTTTTACATTTCTTTATACTCTGTTACTGTTACTTTTTCAAAGAGATTTTTTGTAATTTATCTAAGTGCAGGGTATTTAGCGATCGCTGCCGATAAATTTCATAAAGCGTCATCCCTGCTGCTACAGAAGCATTGAGACTAGGAGTCTTACCTTGTAGAGGAATCGATACTAAGAAATCACACGAGCGTTGAGTTAACATACTCAGACCTTCGCCTTCTGAGCCGATTACCAAAACAATTGGCCCAGTGAAATTGACTGTATGCACAGCTTCGTTTCCACTTGCAGCAGTGCCGTAAATCCAATAGCCAGCTTCTTTTAATTCTTCTAAGGCGCGGCCGAGGTTGACAACTCTAGCTACAGCAAAATTTTCTAAAGCACCTGCTGCGACTTTCATCACAGTGGAAGTGATTCCAGAAGCCCTTCTTTGGGGAATCACCAAACCTTGAGCGCCTATTGCTTCGGCGGTGCGAATAATTGCTCCCAAGTTGTGGGGATCAGTAATTCCATCAGCCACGACAATTACAGGATCGGTTACAGCTTTTGCCTGTTCAATTAGATCGGGTAATTCGATGTAAGCGTAGGGAGCAACTTGTGCTGCCACACCTTGATGATTGGCCCCGTTGGTGAGATAGTCTAAGCGCTTGGGTTCAACCTCATCAATAACTGTGCCATTTTCCTTCGCTTGCAAGAGATAATGGTGAAAGCTGGGGTCGTAGCGCAAACGAGTAGTAATCCAGAGACGGTTGAGATTACGCTGATTTTGCAATGCACTCAATACTGGATGACGGCCGTAGATGAGATCGCTATCTTCTTCTGTCGGTGTAGATACAGGCGGCTGGGAGAAGTTACTATTTCGTTGGCGCGAGTCGTCAATGGGGTTGCTATCTATTTTCCTGGGATTGCGAGCCGGATTAGCACGAGCGTCAGCGTTGCTATCTATTTTCCTGGGATTGCGAGTCGGATTAGCACTAGAGACACCGTTGCTATCTATTTTTCTGGGATTGCGAGCCGGATTAGCACTAGAGACACCGTTGCTATCTATTTTTCTGGGATTGCGAGTCGGATTAGTACGAGCGTCAGCGTTGCTATCTATTTTCCTGGGATTGCGAGTCGGATTAGTAACAATACGCTTACCCTGAATTTTTACGGGTTGCCCACGATTGGATTCGTTAGAAGTCTTGACTTTTCTAGGTTTATTCTGCATTTGAGTTATAGATATAACGGATGGTTGATCGTCACAATTACCTCAATTTGTTGAACCTAATCTACTGCTGCGGCTACTGTAAAATTCAGTTGTCACTCTTTTTTTACATTAAGCATTTGCAACAGTTCGGTTAGACGCTGGTAATCGGTGAGATATAAGTAGCCAATTAAGGTTTCTAGACTGGTTGCCTGTTGATAAATTTCGGGATTAAGTCGCTTAGGGCGTCCTGTAGCGGCGTTTCTACCCCTTCGGACAATTTCTAATTCGGTGTCCCTGAGATGAGGAATCAGCGATCGCAAATGTAGCGCTTGTGTTTCCGCTCTTACCTGCTCCACTACCAGACTATGGTAAATTCCTGACCGCTGCAATGGCAACAGATAGAACATTCTAACATATAACTCATAAATTGCATCCCCCAAATATGCTAAAGCAGTAGGAGAAATTTGTTGCACTTGTGAGAGAGAAATCTGTTGGAATGGCCCTGTGGTTGTCAAGAGTGCTTGAGTCCAAGATAAGGTCTGTTTAGGAGTTTCATCTTGTCCGTCTAATACCTCTTCCTCCTGTGACTTCACAAATAAATCATTCCTTGACGGGCTACATTGGGCAGGCATTCTTTGCAAAGACTGATTTTTCGGAAGTAAGCCATAATCTTATACTTAGCATAATCAATACAATCAGAACTACTTACTAATTCGATCTTTTTGATTGATCAGAAAGCATTTTAGATCACCCTGATGTCAACGCCTGTAAACCAAATTTTGCCTACTTGTGGTCTGTGCCTAAAATAGGGTAAAATTTTGACATCAAACTCACCCTCTTACTTGATCACATTGTCACGCTTACTTAGGAAGCGACAATTTTTAAGTATACACTATCAAGTCAATACCTATAAACAAATCTGCTGGCTTTGTGTTTCTTACAAATTTCTCAGACTTGATTGTTTATCCGATAAGAAGCCAAAAATTACATACCCAAGAACTGGGTGTCTATATCTTTAATTATTGCTCAACTTTAAACATAATAGCTTAACTGGCTTTGTGCCTCTCCCACAAGGAGAGAGGTTTTCTGCCAGAAGTTTTAAAAATTAAGCTATCCGATGTTGAATCTGGATAGCCGAATTGATCTCTCGGTTCAAGCAATCAAGACTACTTGACGTTTTCTAGAGCTTCTTCAACTGATTTTTGCAGGGAGAGAAACTTCTCTAGGCGAACAAGCTTGACCGTTTGAGTTACCCGGGCATTCGTAACGATTTGTAAAGTGCCTTCGGCAGTTTGAGCCTGCTTGGCTAGCTGCACCAAAGCACCCAAGCCAGAGCTATCAATAAAGTCGATTTGTGAGAGATCCAAAATAATATGCTTAGGTCCCTCGTCAATCTTACTGCCAAGTACCTTGCGAAATGTCGGCTCAGAAAAGGCATCTAACAAACCTGTGAGGCGGAATAGCTGACAGTTATCCCGGACTTCACGAGTGCCTCTCAGGCTAACGGTTAGATTCAATGGATCAGCAATAATTCCCTCCTCATGAGTTAAAGTGAACGCTCAAGTATAGATGGTTTTTGAGCAAGTTGTCTACAATCTGCTGAAGTAGGGGATTGGGGATTGAAAAGAGGCAGAGGGGCAGCTTCTTGCTGCTCTTGTTGAGGGGAAAATTCTTCTCCCTTCTTCTTCCCCATTCCCCATTCCCCATTTTTACCTCACTTCGGCTGCCACGGCTTGACGTGCTGTTCGCATGGCTTGAACAAATTGCTCAAACAAGTAATCAGCATCGTGAGGGCCAGGGCTGGCTTCTGGGTGATATTGTACGGAGAATACAGGTAGATATTTGTGACGTACCCCAGCAACGGTGCGATCGTTTAAGTTCAGGTGGCTAATTTCCACAACTGCCGTAGGTAAAGAATCTGGGTCAAGAGCAAAACTATGGTTTTGGCTGGTAATTTCTATCCGTTGTTGTAAACCGGCTGGCTGATTTAAACCACGGTGACCAAATTTGAGTTTATAGGTTTCTGCCCCTAGTGCATGACCTAAAATTTGGTGTCCCATACAAATACCAAAGATGGGCTTTTCACTTAACAGCAGCGCTTTAGCAGTTGCAATCCCTTGAGTGACGGCAGCAGGGTCACCAGGCCCATTTGAAAGAAACACACCATCTGGATTGTAGTTGAGAATTTCCTCTGGTGGCGTATCAGCAGGCACAACAATTACCCGACAACCATAACTTGTTAAGCGACGCAAAATATTCCGTTTTACGCCAAAGTCAAGGGCAACAACGGTAAAGGGTTCTCCAAGATTTTCCGCAGCTTCCGAGTTGAATTCCCAAGCTGGAATGGTGGGATCTGACCATTCATAAGCCGTTGGGGTGGTGACTTCTTGAACCAGGTTCAATCCTGCCATGTTGGGAGCCGCTAGTACCTGCTCTAGCAATTCCGCCTCATCGAGAATGGCTGTGGAAATGCCACCGTTCATGGCTCCAAACATCCGAATTTTGCGGGTGAGGGCGCGGGTATCGATGCCGTAGATCCCCGGTACTTGGTTTTGTTTAAGGTAGTCTGGTAAGGATTGTGTCGATCGCCAGTTACTCGGTCGGTGACAAATATTCCGAGCGATCGCACCTTGAACCTGGGGGCCATCTGATTCCTCATCTTCAGAATTTACCCCAGTATTGCCTAATTCAGGATAGGTAAAAATGACAATTTGACCGCAGTAACTTGGGTCAGTTAATACTTCTTGGTAGCCGGTCATACCAGTGTTGAACACCACTTCTCCGATCGCGGTTCCCGTAGCACCGAAAGACCAACCGCGATAATTGGTTCCATCTGCCAGGACAAGTAAAGCTGGTATTGCGTCAGTCAGGGGCATAGTAAATTGGGGAGTGGGGAGTGGGCAAAACAGTTCTGAGTTAGGAGTTAGGAGTTAGGAGTTTGGAGTTAGGAGTTTGGAGTTTGGAGTTAGGAGTTTGGAGTTTGGAGTTTGGAGTTAGGAGTTTGGAGTTATTCTCCTCTCTGCCCCACTCAGCACTCTTGAGGGGCATTGGGAAAACTCTTCCCTATTTCCCAATACTGCGATTGTTAATTATCCCATGAGTTGAGCAATTGGGAGTTTTTAGAATAGTTAATTAAAATTAAAAGAGAATTAAATTAGCGGGAGTGGCTTTGGCAAAGCTTGGGCGGTTAAAATTAATTATGCTTCAGTCTTTTTTATCCCGTGCAACCCTAATTTTTTTATCAAGCACTCTAGCGGTTTTGTGTGTTGCCTGTAGTGAAGACCAACAAAACACTGCGAGTGGTGGCAATGAGCAACCCGCGCCAATTGGGGAGCGGGCATCAGTACAGCCTGCTGTCGAACCAACAACACCAGCAGTTACCCCAACCCCAGAAGCACAGCCGTTACCGCTAGAGCCGTCTGAAAGTGAACCAAGTCTTTTTGAGATGGGGCGAGACAAAGCTGTTGGCGCTTGGAGTATTAGCCAATCTGCTCAATCTCCAGGTGATTGGATTTTGGTAGCGAATCAGTACCAGGATGCGATCGCGCTGATGCAAAGAGTCCGGCGACAAAGCCCAGAATTTGCGATCGCTCAAACTAAAATTACTGAATATCGCCGCCAAATTAAATATGCTAAACAGCAAGCTAATCCTCGCCCTGTGCGCGTTGCCGAACCGAAGAGGATAGTAGTTGTGGTTCCGCAGATAACAACTGCACCAAAGTATACCACACCTCTATCGCCTCCACAAGAAATAAAACCGTTACGAACGGAGCCAGCTTTGCCCTCATCAGCAGTGGTAATTCCAGATCAGGAAGTATTTACAGCCCCGATTAAAAGGCGAATTGGTGGAACGCCAATTGTCGAAGTTACTTTTAATGGCCAGCAACAATTTGACATGATTGTGGATACGGGAGCCAGTGGCACTGTAATTACCCAAGAGATGGCTAATACGTTGGGAATAGTGGCAGTGGGGAAAGCTAAGGCAAATACCGCGAGTTCCAGGGCTGTAGAATTTCCTGTGGGCTACGTTAATTCGATGGCAGTTGGCGGGGTAATAGTGAATAGAGTAGCAGTAGCGATCGCAGGTGCGGAACTAGAAACTGGACTTTTAGGACATGATTTTTTTGGTAACTACGATGTCACCATCAAACGTAATGTGGTAGAGTTTCGTCCGCAGGTGCGATCACCTCCGGTGCGCGGGACGCGATCGCAAATCAATTCGCCAGAAACTCAACTAACTGCTCCAACTTCGTCCAAGCTGCCCCGCTTTGTAGGATATCCTTAGCGATTTTAATCCCTTGGGCGTGATCCAGCAGTGCGATAGTACCCCCTACTTGCAGCGCCAAAGACGCATTTAAGGCTACTGCATCTTGTTGTGCCTGAGTTCCCTTACCTTGCAGTACCGCCTTCAGAATCACCGCATTTTCTTGGACATCTCCACCCCGGAGCATCCCTATGGTAGCAGGTGTTAGATCCAAATCTAGGGGATTAATCGTAGTTAACTCTACTTCTCCATCTGATAACACCGCCAAGTCAGTTAAATCTCCTAACCCAGCCTCATCAAGTTTTTCTCGCCCGTGCAGCACAATTGCCTTTTCCTTGCCTAAATTCTGTAAAGCTTCGGCAACAGTTGCCAAAAGCTTAGGAGTATATAAGCCCACCACCTGCCCAGTTGGACGCAAGGGATTTACTAAAGGCCCAAGCAAATTAAAAATTGTTCGCACTTTCAAAGTCCGCCGTAATGAGGCAACCGCCTTGAGTGCAGGATGCCAACCAGGGGCAAACAAAAAAGTGATCCCGACTTCTTGTAATGCGGCTTGTACTTTTTCATTAGAGGCACTCAAGTTTACACCCAAGGCTTCCAATACATCTGCACTTCCCGTGAGACTTGACGCTGAACGATTGCCGTGTTTGGCCACAGCTATACCAGATGCTGCCGCAACAAATGCAACGGCTGTAGAAATATTAAAGGTTGATGAACCATCTCCACCAGTGCCACAGGTATCTATTACAGTGCTGATTTCTAAGTGCTGAGTGCTGAGTGGGGAACATTGAGATTGTAATACTTCAGCCATACCAGTCAACTCGTCGGCAGAAATGCCTCTAAAGTTCAGCGCTGTTAAAATAGCCCCTGATAACTCTGGGGGAACCGCTTCACTGAGCCATCCTTGCATCAATTCAGCAGCTTGACTACGGGATAAGGATTGGCCATCTATTAATTGTTGCAGCAGGACATACCAGCTAGCAGAGGATTCTTGAGCAGGGATTGGAGAAGTTATCATAGAAAAAAGTTTGTATGTTGTAGCTATATTGAGAGCTATGGGGTTATCCTACCGGAAAATTGGAAGCTATCAAAGTTAGGGCTAAATCTCAAGGCTTAATTGCAAAGCTGGATTAGGAAGATTCTGAACTTGTGATTTTTTTTCTAAATCAAGTTTAACTTCGTAGTTAGTAATGAATAACTCTTTTCCTTTAGCCGCACCACTCTGTTTATAGTTATTCATCCCATACTGTAATTCCCACTCGGAGATATTAGCCGATTGAAAATTTTCTCGAATTTGTGCTGAGTTGTCGTAGGTTATTAGCCAGCGATGATGGGATTGTTGCAAAACTTCAGCAAATTTATGATGTTCAAATGAGGTATGCAAGTCACCCCTTTTACCATATAACTTTGATTTTGTAGCACTAAAATATGGTGGATCTAAAAAGATAAATACATCTTCACCTTCTGATTTTAATAGGTGGCTGTAATCCAAATTACTAATTTGAACATTTTCTGATAGAATACTTTCTAATTTTTCTAATCGTTCTATTGAAGAATCAGTAAATCTTTTATGAAAAGCTTGTTCAGAAAAACCACCTGATTCTACAGTTCCAGAAAAAGTAATTCTATTGAGAACGAAAAAGCGAACGGCTCTTTCTAAATCAGATAGATTATTGACATCTACCTGAGTTAATTCTGTAAAGAGTAATTTACCATCTGTATATTTAACTTTAATCTGTCGAATTTCTTTAACTAATTGGACTATATCAGATTGGGCAAGTTTCCAGAATAAAAAGAGTTCGCGGTTTAAATCGTTAATCCAAATCTTGATATGAGGAAACTTTTGTCTTAAATAAATGAATACAGAACCACCACCCACAAAAGGCTCCCGAAATTCCGAAAAGCTTTCTGGTAAATATTCAGATATTTGATTTATTGCTTTCGACTTACCGCCAGGATATCGGAGAGGACTTTTGAGCATAATTAGAAATCGTCACATTTGGGGTAATAACAAACGTCGAAAGCCCTCCTGCTCAAAATGACGATCGGTGGTTAATGCCTCAGTGACAGCACGCTGACGCATCAACACAAAGCTAACAACGTCACATAGAGAATAGGTCTTATCTTGCCAAGCCATTAGAAGTTTAACAGCTTCTCGATGTAACAACTCATTGATCCATACCGTCTCGATATCTGGATTTTCTAACAAATCAATAATAAATTGCAGTGCTACTGTACGTGGAAAGCGACGAACCTGAGCTAATGCAATAAACTCTGCTAAAACATAATTGTGAGTTAAGCTTCCACTAACACTATCCAGAAACTCAACTGCTTTTTGATGTTCTGGTTCACCACTGTGGACATAGCAAAGTAGCCCAGATGTATCAAGTAGAAGCACTCAATTTGTTTCCTCAAATGTATCGCTGTATGCTCTGGCTAAATCAGCATCAATGCTTTCATTATCTGCTCCTGTAGCATAACCCAGGTTAATGGTTCCAGCATGACTTCGGAAACGTTGGCGAGCGGCTTCTTTTTCTATTTCGGCTTGGGACTTCTCACGTTTTAGAGAACCATACTGCTGTTCTATGGAAGTAGCTACCAATTCTGCAAGAGATACGCCTGTAACCTCGGCTTGCTGCTGCAATGCCGCATAAACCTCATCACTTAATTCTAAGCTTAAAACCTGACTCACTGCACTACACCTCTAGCTACTATATGTAACCATAAATGTCATATTAGCTTAATTTATTGACAACACATTACCTTTTAATCCTAACCCACGATTGTCTTAATTTTACCACCAAAATATCGGAGATAGCTTTTGATTATACTTACAAAAAAGTAATTCTTTGTAGCTTTAATTCTATTAATTAGATTATCTAAATAATCACAACAAAAACAATATTTAACTATCTATAAAATAGTCAGAATCTATATTTTTAATTTCATAAATTGATACTGTTGATATACCTACATTATTATCAATCATCAATTGTGCTAATTCTTGCCCATCTATTAATACAACCTTGATATCTATGTCAGACAGATAATTTTTTGCCTCTTGACTAAAACTAGAAGTGGTTATAAACACTCCTTTTTTTGCTCTTTGCCCATATAAAGCACCAACGAATTTTTGGATTTCTGGCCTGCCTATAACATTAGTATTCCATCTTTTGGCTTGAATATAAACAACATCTAATCCTAATTTATCTTCTTTAATTATACCATCAATCCCACCATCACCACTTTTACCAATTGCTTTACCAGCATCACGTCTTGAACCTCCATAACCCATTTTGATCAGTAAATCAATGACCAGCCTTTCAAAAAACTCTGGCGAAATATTTTTAACACGGTTAATTAAATCTATTTCTAATTCCTGGCGAATTTTTTGATATCCTAATTCTATAGACTCTTGGGGAGTCTTTTCTGATATTTCGTCAAATTCCGTAATAACATTATCATCTGGCTTTTTTGAACTCTTGAAGTTAATAAAATCAGGGAATTGATTAAGAAATCGAACATCTATCTCTCTTAGGGGTTGTCTAGTTACGTTTATACCTTGTTCTGTAATCTCAAAATATCCTCTTTTTGGGGCGGCTAATAAACCTGCTTTTTTTAAGTATGTTCTTGCCCATCCTACCCGATTATCAAATAATGGTTGTTGTCCGCTAGGTAATAATTCTTTTCGTTCATCTTCGCTTAAATTAAACTGGTCGGCTAAAGCTCCAATGGCTTCTCTCATAGAGTGTTCTCGACCATCAACTGCATATTTAAGTAATGGAAGCATTATATTTTGATAATTAGGTATTGCCATTTTTATCTATCTAAAAGTTTATAAAAATGAGACTCTAGCCATTTTTAACATCCTTTCCAGAAAATTGGTGAAAAATAAGATTAAGCGATCGCAAACCTGCTAAAATAAAAATACGTACCCGTAATATATCTGGCTGAATTTTGAGTTTATGTTGCATTTTCGTAAAAACCTGTTACATTACTTTACAGACAGTGATAACTGTTACAACATAAAAGCTCGGAGTATTATTTATGGCAAACGTTAAGAAGACTACGCCTTCGGTATCAGAAGATCCTAATGCTTTGCGCTGGGGCTTCACTCCTCAGAGCGAAAATTGGAACGGTCGTTTTGCAATGATTGGTTTTTTATCTGCCGTTGCACTTGAAGTATTTTCTGGTCAAGGCATTTTACACTTCTGGGGCATTTTATAAATTTAAACGTTTTTAGCTTCATTAGATTATGAGGTAAGGCGGGGATTGGCAAAATTGTCTGTCTTGCCTCATAATCTCAAGAATTAGAAAACTCGCCAGCAATTAACGTGATGAGCGAAATATTACACGACCTGGAGATTCTTCTTGATTGATTCGCGCATAGACTCGAAGACAAGTTAAGACTTCGCCAGGAATACCACCACAGTCTAGTTGTAAGTCATCCTTAGATGAAGCACAGATATCTGCATAAAGTCCCGATAATTGGCGAATTCGCACTTCATTACCTGCATTAATAGCTTCATCAGCGACTTTTTTGAGGATGCGCCGTGATTCATGTTGTAGCTTTCCCCACCAAGAATAGCGTTCAGCCGGTGGTACAAATACTAGGGAATGTATAGCTTCGTCGATGTCAATCCAAGCACGGAGAATTGACAGGGGATCAGTATTTTTCTCAGCTTTTTGGGTACGTTGGAAGCGATCGCTTAAAGCATCAATATATTGATCGCGCTGTTCTGCTTTCGAGTGTAAGGGAATCACATCAAAGCTAAAAACGCTCTTTAAAGCATGATGTAAATCTGGGTCTATTTCAATAAAATTCATATATAAAAATAGGAATGCTGCTGGTAAATCGGATACATTACCTTGAGCATTTTTAGGATTTGAAAGTACTTGTTGGTATAAGCATAATCCCTGAGTTTGAACAGTACCACTAAGCCCAGGGTAGATAATTTCGTCGCGGATAAAGGGAAGCTGATAGAGGTTAGAATTATCTGCGATCGCACCAACTTCTTGGGCTAAATCTAGGGTGCGCGATCGCCAAGTTGCAGCCAAATCTTCTGGTACTCGCAGCAGCTTGCGTTGAATCTCATTCCATAAATCTGAATCTGTTGTGCTTTGCAATTGGGAATTACCCAGATAATAATTAAGTTCTGAATCAGAATCAAAAACTTCCCGCAGGTGACTTAATTTTAAATCATCTGACGCATCTTCCCAACCAGTATTTTGCTGTGGAGGTTGCAACAAATTATGAAGTTCTTCCAGCACCTCATCGCATATTTTAGATCCTGGATCTAGTGGAAATTGTGTGCGAGCCTGATTTAAACTCGCCTCTAATCCATACAAACTAAACCGCAGTAATTGGGCTAACTCAGAATTTTCTATCTCTAATAATTGATGCAAGTGCTGCATGAATCTCACCTCCAAATATTACTTGTATGTGATTCGTAGCGAATTAAACCTTTGCGTACCTTTGCGTTTAAAATCTTAATTTTTTCAACGCAGAGGTTTAATGCAAGAGTTAATGTATACCGCAAAATGGATCGCGTTCTTTATCAACTTCGTTGGGCTGCAATTCTAATTCAGCCAGATAAACGCATCCCTCTTCTTTGAGGCATTCTTGACTGTTTGATGTCCAGTAAGGGACTTCACCGGCGTGCATCCGCAAAATGCCTTGATCGTCGAGAGTTACACGATATTGACAAGGGTAATCTGTTGTCACATCTGGTTTGCTGAGTGCGCCAATTCTTATCCATTTTTTGCTGTTAGTTTCGGCGTCTGTTTGATAAACATAGAAGGTGTGCTGGCCAGTTTGCGGGAAGGGAGGTAAGGGATTACTAATTAAGCCAGTTCCTGGTTGTGTCGCCCCATCGCGCAGATAGTGAAATTTTTGGAACAATTTACTACCATCATTTCCTACTTCAAATACAAGATGATAGGCATCTGGTTGATCAACAGTTGCAGACTCAATCACATTGACGGCAATATCACCATCATTTAAATCTTTATTGAAGCGTTCGACAGCGATATTCCAGTTCAATTTGCCATTCGCAAATAGCGCTGATTTCTCTGAAACTACCGATTCCAAATCAATGCCAGGGATATCAATTAAATAATGGGGATTTCCCTGACAAAGCAACACACTAAATTCAAGGGTTTGGTCAATTTCAAACTGAACTTTAATTTTTTTGAGAAACTCTGCTTCTCGCATTTCCAGTTTATTCATCAGGTTTTTGCCGTCGAAACTACCCCATAGTCGTAAATCTCCATCTTCGTAGTCTTGACGGTAAATAATATTAGTTAATTGGATTCCTTGCCATACAGTCCGAACCTTGGCGACGCTTTCCCAAGGTGCTAGTTGATAAAGTTCTTGTCCAGCCTTGAATATGGTGAGTAAATCGTTACTTTGAGTTTTGCGTTTGAAGTTGCAGGGTAAATAATAAAACAGGTTTTTAACATCAATTTCTAGCTGGTTGGCTCCCTTACGCAACAAGCTTTTAGACTCTTCTGGATCGAACCTTAATCTTCGCAGCTTCTCGGCATAGCAAGCACCGGCGGAGGTGGCTAATTTGGTAAATTCCAACACAAAGGTAATTCGTTCTGGATTCCACACAAAATATGGAGATTTACTAAATTCTTGGTAGATTTGGCGCTGCACTATCTCTAAATTACAAGTTTTTCCAGACAAAATTAACCAATCAACTTTTTGGGAATTCCAAGAATCTTTGGTGATATCATCAGGACGCAAGCGACTTTCCATCAATCCTTTAGCAATCCCGATCGCTTCTTTAATTCCTGAAACGGCGGCTCGTTCAAATTGCTGGTTATCTAAGGTAACGCAGATGCTATTTGGATCGTTGACTTGTAATTTAACGGCGCTTTGGGTGAGCAGTTCAGAAATTTGCTGCTCAGAAAGTGTGAAGGTTAATAGAGAATTATCTGCTAGTGCTTTTTGTCCAAGTTTAAGTTTAGCTGCTTCTGCATGATCCCAGAGGATATAAAATGATTGCAGACGTTGAGGCGCTTGTTGCCAACGGGTGGGTAATACTTTCTCGGCAATATCTAGGGCTTCTTTGTAAGCAATATCACCTTCTGGATTCTCTTTATCTAAACATTTCAAAAGACTGCCAGTTTTGAATTTACCTTGTTCTAAAAAGCGCTCGTTTAATTCAGAGTTAATTAAATCTTCTAACTTTTCGCTTTCAATATCACCTGCTATTACTGCTGTCAATAAAAAATCTGCGATCGCAACTTTTAATAATCTAAAAATTCGCAGTGTAATTAACTCGCCACCTAACTGTAAATGACCAGATGAACCTAATAGTTTGGGAGTAAGTTTATAGTAACGTCCTCCTAAACCTCGGTCTTCATAATCGGCAAAAGTAGGGGTTTTATCTTCTAAAGTCAGTTCAATTAAAGCTAAGTCTGTGGTTCCCCCGCCAATATCCAAAACTAGAACATTTTGTGACCATTTGTTTCCTGCTTGACGACAACGAGTTTTGAATGACTCGATGCCAATGTTGAGATTACCACCAAATTCTCGCCATAAAAAGAATATTGCTACAGAAACAGCTTCATCATAAGCAGTTTGCACATCATCGATCCCCAACTGCTCAACTAATTCCTTAACTTCCTTGCGAACAACTGGTGGGGCGACAGTGGGGTAGGTGACAACTGCTGTTAAAAAATCTCCTTCTGAAAACCTGCGTTGGGCGCGTTGGCGGTAATCTTCAGTTAACTCGATTAAATGCGCCCAAGCAGATTGGATCAGTTTGTTGGCGGTAATTAATTCTTCTTCACCATCCAAAATAACTGAAAATAACCGTTCCTGACCAAAATACCGTTTGGGTGAATGGTGAAACCTGCTGATAATTTCCTTTAAAGAACCGCTTGTACCTTGAGCGATCGCTTTTTTTCGGTTATCTCTGGCTTCCCTTCCCATCCGCAGTTTTAAGTCGCTTAACTGCGAAATTTCCGACTCGCTAGGAATTTCCGTATCGCGGCGATCGATATCCAGCACAACTGAAATCAGATTTTGCGACTCTAGAGTAGGGACGCGGAACACCTCATGATAGATTTGGTAAAGTTTTTTGCTGACAGCACGGCGGAATCTCTCACTGTTTCCTAAAGAAAGTTCAATTTGGCGAATTGCTTCCAAAAATCGCTCTTTATTGTCACTTTCAAAGACTTCACTCAATTGGCTGGGTTCTATCTCCAGGTTTCTGCTAATTTCTGCGATAAACTTTTCCCAATCATCAGCACTGACATCTGGTAAAGCTACTGAGGCGGGAGAACTCAGCCATTGTGATAAGCGATCGCGCAACCGGATTTCTTGTTCTTTGGGTAGAATTTCTGCGATCGGTACTTCAATTGGATCGAAAAGTGTAACTGTGGAATTCGATGTCCCAAAATCTAAAGCAAACCATCCTGGAAATCTTTTTTGTTGTTTCTCGCTTGGTTCTTGCTCGCTATATTTGTTGAGTTGAAAAGGGTTCATTATAGTATTAGTTTCTGTTGTTCGTTTTATAGCTGGCTAAAAACTGTAATGTTCTATCATAAAATTACAAATTTAGAGAATCTTTGGTCTTGTACCACTGATTCTCTTTAGCACTGGCTTTTTTATTTGGCGCGATACCTAGTTTGGGCTACGCTTTTATATAGAAAGGGAGTAGGTGTAGGACAAACTAGGCGATCGCTATGAAAATTGGAGCAGTTACTAAGTTGATGTTGAAGATTCTTGCTCATTTGCAAGTCTTACTTGTTCGACTTCTTCGATAGTTAAATGAAGTAACCTCGCAACCTCTTCTATCGAAATACCATAAGCTAAACACCGAGGTATAAGTTCAAGTTTTGCTAGTTTTCGTCCTTCTTTTCATCCTTCTTTTCGTCCTTCTTTTCGTCCTTCTTTTCGTCCTTCTTCTCGTCCTTCTTTTCGTCCTTCTTCTCGTCCTTCTTTTCGTCCTTCTTCTCGTCCTTCTTTTCGTCCTTCTTTTCGTCCTTCTTCTCGTCCTTGCTGTAATCCTTGTTCTAGCCCTTCTTGTTTAGCTTCTTGATAAACTCTAGTTTCTTCTAACTTAATTCCTAACATAGCCTCTACCTCTTTACGACTTAAGTTGGCAAATTTATAAACAGCGTAGGCGTAGCCCGCCGTAGTCATCGTTGTGATTACTCAGCTGCGAGTCTTACTTGTTCGATGGTTAAATTAAGTAATTTGGCAACGTCTTCCATCGACATACCAAGAGCTAAGAACTGAGGTACAACTTCAAGTTTTGCTTCTTGTCGTCCTTCTTGTCGTCCTTCTTGTCGTCCTTCTTGTCGTCCTTCTTGTCGTCCTCGCTGTAATCCTTGTTCTAGCCCTTCTTGTTTAGCTTCTTGATAAACCCTAGTTTCTTCTAACTTAATTCCTAACATAGCCTCTACCTCTTCACGATTTAAGTTGGCAAATTTATAAACAGCAATCGTTGTGATTACATCTATTATCTCCTCCTTAGCTAAAAGAGTTATCTGTTCTTCTTGCACCCGCTCAATTAAACGTTTCGCTTCTTGCACCATTTGAGTCTCTGAGGCGATAGTCAACTGCATCAAACTGATACCTACTCTTTGCTCATCAGGACTACCTAACTCATCTAAATAAATCCGTTGTACTTGGGAACTGTTCAGTAACGATCTGTGAATAGTAGTGTTTTCCGGTTCCAAGCTGCGAGACTGTAAAATAATTACACCGTACCAGTCATCATAAAGCGACGGGTTGCGATACATATACAGCATCGATTCTGAGAAAAACCGATGGTACAGTAACTCATCTTTTTGGAATTGTACCTCAGCAAAAAATATCATCTGAGATGTTGCATCAGCTGGAGGTAAAAATACCCCATCAATCCGAAATGTTGGCTCTTTAACTTCAACTGATTCAAAACGATAGCTACTAGCTTCGGCTGGTGGCTGTTCTACTAACTCGAAAAATAATCCGGGAACACGCTTAAAAATTGCATAAAAAATCGCATCACGTCTCACAAATACATCCTCATAACCGTAGCGATCGCAATCAGTCACCTTCTGAGTTAGCTTATCTCAAATCATCTAAGTAAGAAACAGCAGCAAGTTCTGAAATAATCTGCAACCAAGTAGGAATTGCGATCTCAGATGGCAAGTCTCCAGCCGCCAAATATCTCAGCAAAGTTTCTTTTTTTGAAAGGTTTTGTAAACTAGGAATAATCTGATCCAAAATACCTTCTAGTTCAGAATTAATTTGCTGATTAACTTCGCTAACATACTGCACAAGGTGAAGGCTGGCGCTAGCAGTAATTTCATCTCGCAGCCGCAGTACTAAAAGTTGGTGATTGCTGGATCTAGGTAAAGCTTGGCTTTTTTCTGGTGCCCAGTCAAAGATTTGACCAACGTTGTGTTTCTCGTCTTGACGCGCTAGGGGAAACATGATTTCGGGTGCAACGGTTTTGTTTTTACTACTGATTTCGGAGATGATTGCTTCTTTCCATTCGTTAGGATCGCATCCTAGTAATAATTTGTAAAAGAGATCGGCATCTTCAAAACCAAATTTTTCTTCGATTTCTTGTTCCATATCTGGATGGAAAAATGCCTGCAATTGTTCGCGTTCTGGGGCTACATAATTTGACAATTGACTTAACAAATCTACCACTGCTTGATGGATGCGATCGCGGGCAAAATCTTCTACTTCTTTAACAGTTTTCTCAAATACTGGATAAAAATCATCGCTTTTAGTCGGAAGGGAACTATTGACGCGATTTCCCCGATCGAATAATTTCCCGGCTGCACCTTTAGATTCCGCCAGAGCGATCGCTCCATTGTTAGCTTTATTGAAGAGTAAAGTCCACTGGTTCCAATTCAGTATTCTAAAGGTAAGTTCGTCTTTTACTACATCGCTGACGACAACACCGCGCCGATCTTTAAGTGGTTCTTTCCCTAAATCTTTTTGAAAATTCCTATAGATTTTATCCAAGCTTTCGACCACAAAGCGCAATTCGATAAAGGCGGGACTGTCTCCTGTGGGGATGCCTTGCTCGTGAATTTCATCTATGATGTCTTTCAAGTAATCTTGTTGCTGGCTCACCACATCAGCTGCTCTTTTAGTATCTTCATACAGTTGCTTAAGTCCATGAGTCGCTACGTGGGTTTGAATCAATTCCCGCAGTTTACCAAGTCCCCCATCTTGAGCAAAGTAACCTAGCTGTCTACCCAAATAACTGCGAGTGTCAGATTCTAGCAGTCGTTCACTTAAGTGCTGCCATTTTTCTTGTAGCCGTTTAGACCGATCTAAATAATCAGGATAGTCTAAGTTAGCTAAAAATTCTGTTGAACCTGCTTTGACGGTACTAGAACGTTTTGCCAATTCAGCTAATCCCAACAGTGGCGATAGTAAAACGATGCGGTCTTTTTGAGTTGTAAACGCTTCTGCGCCGTCAATGGTAGTTTGCAGAATTTTGAGTTTTTGGAAAACGGTTTCCTCTTCTAAATCGCTATCTTCAATGAGTTGATCGAGTTCTCTTTCGCCACCTTCGCTATCTAGGGGTAGTTGATCGAAGCGACCCACACCTACGAGAATTAAATCTTTTAGGTCTTGTCCCGGTCGCTGCTGCTGCATCATCGTGAAGATTTTATTGGCGCGATCGCTCCCAGGAGATTTACCATTTAGCAATACCAAAATTGTTTGTACTTCTGCTAATTCTCGCAGCGACAAAAAGGTATCCCTAGCCCCCGAATTAGCAGCCCCCAATCCCGGAAAGTCGATGAGAATAAATTTTCCTGCGTCTGCAAAATCCCAAATTTCCCGTGATATTTTTACATCAATATCTACGCGGCGGATCAGTGGGAAACTGTTTTGTAATAACTTGGTTGGTAGTCTCTGGGGTGGACTCGGTAATCGGATATGCGCGGGGGGTAAATCTTCAAATTTCAGAGTTTGGATTGCCATTGGCTGTTCGACTAGCTGTAGCCCTTCGCGGGCGGTGGTAGCATCAATCTGGTAACGTCCACCACACATAACTTCCCCATAAGCTTGATAAGCCCGCAAGAATAATACCAACTCCCGGAGTAAATAACGCAGTTCTAAATTGTTACTGCTATTCCATGCTTCTTCACACCAGCCAATAATATCTGTGCCAGAGTTGAGTTTCGATACTGGTATCGGAGGAAGCCCTGCTGCTGTTGTCCGTTTATTGGCTTCCCCTAGCATGAAGCGTAGACACTCATGTACTCCTTCATGAGAAAGATAATCTACCGTAAAATTACTTAGTTGTGTAGTCGCAAAATCTTCTTGCGATATGATGTGTATGGCGGTAACATTACCTGTAGTGGGGTTTTCGCTGACTGGCAAAGCATCTGCATATCCAATTAGACTGCCTAAAAGTAAAGTTTTTCCACTACTGAATTCCCCCATCACCCCAATTTTGACAGGTGAAGTTGCAAGGTCTACAGTTTTCTGGGCAGCTGACCGCAGACGAACAAGACAGTCATCAAGACTAGCTGGAACCCAATCTTCTTGTTTTGAAGGGTGCTGGGGTACAGAATCTATCTTTCGGAGGATGAATTCGCCGTACTCCTTAAAACGGCCCAGTTTATCTGGTTCCATAAAATAGTTTCCGCCTAACATTAATTTCTGTGAGCTTTATAACATATAAAATGCGATTGCTAGCCATTGTTGCAACGTGTTGATATCACATTTAGCATTTCTCTCATTTTCTTTGCGATTTTGGGAGCAGGCGTTTTGAACCGTCAAGACAATTTTAATAAATCGGGTTTTAATTGGAAAATTGAAGAAGAATTTAGAAGTCAGAATGGGCTAAACCTTAGCTATCCGCTAACAGGAGTCAGAATGAATAAAGTACAGTTTTATACCACCAATTGAATAAAGACTCCTTAGTTGAGATGTGGCTATTAAACCCTTTTATACTCTTTATTTTAAGAGAATGTCCAAACAATATTAAGTGAATATAATTCGCTACTACACTAGCATTGTCTACCTACGCCCAAAACATCAAAAATCAACAATTTCCAACCCACGCAGGTAGGTTTTGTCTGTATAGCCGCCACTTATAGTCGCCAGGACTCTAAAAGGATCTTTCAAAAGTGTCGTATAGCACATCAAATTCTGACATTACCCCCGATATATTCGGGGGCTTTAAGAGGCTATTCCCCCTTGTAAAAAAGGGAGGGTATTAGATATTTTGAGTAAGAAATATAACTTTTAAAATATCCTCTAATTCATGCTGAATTCTTATTGATAAAAAATCAATATTTATTTGATATGAATTTCTGATTATTATAAAGTTTTGATAAAGATGGAAATGCCTCATAGTTAATCAGATAGTTTCCGTGAAGCTAAATCAGCTTTTTGAGCAATGCGATTAGATAGCTAAGATGAATTTATAGGGAATTTTAAGAATACACAAAGTCAAACAAGTTTCCTGACACATGGATGCCTTAAATTTAACTAAAAATACTGAAATTAATTTTAATCATAACTTCAGTATTTTTTTCAATTCACTTCCAGTAAGAAAGGAATTATTATAAATAAAGGATTAAGATAAATAGCAGGTTGACAGGAAGATTATATGTAGTTATTAAGTAGGTATACGTAATTAAACATAATAAAAAACCTCAGCCTCAATCCCTCTCCTTACTATTGTCGGGGTCAGCCGGAGGCAGGGTGAGGTTTTATATTTAATTTGACCCACTTACTTAACATCTATTAATTAATTATATTTTCCGACTATTACCTTTTTGCAGCAGATGGTAGCGTTGTTGGTTACATCGGTTATTGGGGAGCATCTCAATTTTAGCTTAAATCTTTTTCCTCACCCCCAGCCGCTCTCCCATATGACGGGAGAGGGGAGACATAATTCTAGTTCTCCCTCTCCCAAACATGGGATTTGGGGTTAGGGAATGAGGGCTATCAAAATTTTTGCACATTTGGGATGCTCGCGGTTATTGTGTTGATATAACAGAAGTGCGACCTCCTCTGAGAGAAAGCTGCTCGGCATCTACAAATTATTCTTGTTGTCTGCATCAAATTACAGAACAAAAACAGGTGGCATTACCAAAAGCACTAGAACAACTACAAGCTGAAACTGCAAAACGCCAAGCAGTTGAAGCACAATTACGCCAAAAAACATCAGAATTTGCAGCGATTTTGCAAGTGCTTCCTGATTTATACTTTCGTATTGATGCTGATGGAAGTATTCTGGATTACAAGCCAGGATTGATGGAGCATCCGTATATTCCAGCAGGAGATTGTCAGGGCAATTTGCGAGAATGCCTACCGATTGCTGTAGGCGATCGCTTCCACCAAGCAATAACTCAAGTACTTGAAACTCAATATCAAGTCAGTTTTGAATATACCTTAGCGCTACCATCGGGGAAGAATAATTTTGAAGCTAGGTTATTACCATTACCAGACCAGCAAATCATAGTTCTTATCCGCCACAGCAGCGATAACATCCAAGCAGCATTTATAGAAGGCGATGCCAAGTTTCGTAGCATTGTTGAAAACGCCAATAACATTATTTTTGCGCTGACACTTGAAGGGATATTTTCCTACGTTTCTCCTAACTGGACTGAAATTTTTGGACATGAGGTTGCAGAGGTTGAAGGCAAATCTTTTATTCTCTTTATACATCCTGATGATGTGCCTATCTGTGCCGATTATTTTCAAAGAATTTTGACAACAAGCGAGAAACAAGACGCAATTGAATATCGGGTAAAACACAAAAATGGTAGTTGGCTATGGCATACAAGCAACTCATCTGCTATTAAAGACGCTAATGGTAATATTTTAAACTTTGTTGGTATTTGCTATGACACCACTGAGCGAAAACTTGCAGAGTCAGCTTTAGCAGAACGGGCGCGTTTAGCAAATTTTCGTGCCGATGTAGACGCAGCCCTTACCCAGAGTGACAGCTTACAGAAGATGATGCGCCGTTGTACTGACGCTTTAGTTGAACATCTTGATGCAGCCTTTGCTCGCATCTGGACGCTGAACAAAAAAGACAACGTATTGGAGTTGCAAGTCAGTTCTGGGATGTATACCCACATTAATGGTTCCCATAAATGTGTGCCAGTTGGTCAATTCAAAATTGGTTTAATTGCCGAAGAGGGCAAACCCCACCTAACTAACTCTGTGCAGACAGATCCCCGCGTGGCTAACAAAGAGTGGGCAAAGCTTGAAGGTATGGTCGCCTTCGCTGGCTATCCCCTGGTTGTTGAAGATGAAACTGTAGGGGTGATAGCCATGTTTAGTCGTCAAACGGTGACAGAATCAACTTTTACAGCACTAGAATTTGCCGCCCAGGAGATTGCCATTGGCATCAAGCGCAAACAAGCAGAAGTTGCACTCAGAGAAAGCGCCCAACGGGAAGCCCTACTCAATCGTCTTTCTAACCAGATTCGAGCTTCCTTGGATCTCAATTACATTGTAGAAACCGCAGTGCAGGAGATTCGTAACTTATTTCAGATCGATCGCTGCGCCTTTTTTTGGTATCGGCAAGATGCTGATTTACCTTACTGGGAGAGACTATATGAGGCGAAAAGTTCCTCTTTTTCCTGTTTGCTTAACTACCAAGAAGCAACTAATGCAGAAATCGAACTAATTGCAGCCAAAACCTTGAACAGAGAAATCATCCGCATTAATGATGTTGAGACTGCCGGCGATGCCTGCGGCGGGCTACGCCTACGCACTACACAACAATTTTTGCAGGATTTGGGTTTCACTGCCTTTATGTCGCTGCCTGTACATACCCAATCTGGGGAAATTGGCACATTTAGCTGTAGTTCTTGTAGTGGCTCTCGTCCTTGGTTGGACAACGAAGTAGAATTATTACAAGCAGTTACAGTTCAACTAGCGATCGCCATAGACCAAGCAAAACTTTACACCCAAAGTCGTATCGCTGCCCAAACAGCCCAAGACAAAGCCCAGCAACTAGAAGCGGCACTGCTAGAACTTCAACAAACCCAAGCGCAACTGATTCAAACTGAAAAAATGTCCAGTTTGGGACAATTGGTTGCAGGTATTGCCCACGAAATCAATAATCCCGTCAATTTCATCTATGGCAATATTAGCCACGCCCGTGAATATACTAAAGATTTATTGGACTTGGTAAAACTTTATCAACAGAACTACCACCCACCAATACCAGAGATTGAGGAACAAATCGAGACTATTGATTTAGACTTTATCAGGCACGATTTGCCCAAAATTCTAGATTCTATGAACATGGGAGCCGAACGCATTCGGCAGATTGTCCTATCTTTACGCAATTTCTCTCGCCTTGATGAAGACGGCAGAAAACCAGTAGATATTCATGAAGGTATTGATAACACCTTACTGCTGTTGCAAAATCGCCTGAAAGCCAAACCAGGAAATCCCGAAATCCAGGTAATCCGAGACTACGGCAACCTGCCACCAGTAATGTGTCACGCTGGACATATTAATCAGGTGTTTATGAATCTGTTGACAAATGCGATCGATGCTTTACAAGAGGGAGTGGGCAATGGGGCATGGGGAGTGGGGGAAGAAGCACTCCCTACTCCCCAGATTCGCATTCGCACCCTCATCGAAGCAGGTCATGTAATTATTGGCGTTGCCGACAATGGCCCAGGCATGACTGAGGAAGTACGCAAACACGTATTTGACCCCTTCTTTACTACGAAGCCCGTCGGTAAAGGCACGGGCATGGGGTTATCAATTAGTTACCAAATTGTTGTAAAAAAACATGGCGGGCAAATCCAGTGTATTTCAGCCCCAGGAGAAGGTACTGAGTTTGCGATCGTGATTCCATTCAAGCAACAACCCGATTTGTAGATATTACAAAAAATTAATTAGAATTTAATTAAATGTTAACCTATTAGTTGTTAACTATAGATTAATTCACTTTTTGCTGCAACATTTGAACCCCCCCAACAACCTGAAATTTACAGGAATTGGGGGATTATTTCTTCTAATACAGGGCAAAACCTACGCAGTAGTGCAAACTAGGCAATGTCTACGACGGGCGTAGCTGCGGCATATTTGAAAAAATCTCTGAGTACAAATAAAATAGAAGGCTGGGATGATACAACCCCAAAGTCACAATAGTATCACCTACACACGGATTATCCACCTAAGTCATGTAATTGACATAGATATTCCCCAATGGTCTGGCGACCCTCCAGTAGAATTTGAAACTGTGGCTGAACTGAATAATGATGGCTATTACCTGCGGCGTTTCTCCTTGGGAGAACATAGTGCTACCCATATCAACGCCCCTAATAGTTTTCATAGTTATGCCGTGGGAATTGACCAATACCCAGCCCAATCTTTGGTTGTACCTGCGGTGGTCATAGATAAACGCCTTGCCACAGCAGTTAATCCTGATTATGCGCTGACTATTGCTGATGTTCTGGTTTGGGAAGAAGAATACGGTGAAATTTCTCCTGGGTGCGTAGTTATACTGAATACTGGTTGGCAAAAAAAGTGGTTTGATAAAAGTGCATTCCTAAATCATGATTCTCAAGGAATTGCCCACTTTCCGGGTTTTGGTAACGATGCGGCTCAATTATTACTGGATGAACGGCAAATAGCAGGGGTAGGAATTGATACTCACGGTGTCGATCCCGGACAGGATAACAGTTTTGCTATTAACCACTTGGTGTTGGAGAAACCGCGCATTGTATTGGAGAATCTCACCAATTTGGATCAATTGCCACCTAAAGGTACTACTCTAGCGATCGGCATTCTCAGGTTGCGTGGTGGTTCTGGTTCTCCTGTGGGGGTGTTGGCGTTCGTGCCTTAATTTTTATATCGATATTTGTATCTGCTGCCAATTCCCGAAACTTGAGGATAACTTAGAAAGCAAGCAAACTTAGTACACAAATTCCAGTAGGCCGATTGTCAATGAAAAGCAACTCCAACAGGTGAGCAAGTATTTGGATATCGCCCGTGAGGAAGGAGCAAAGGTTTTAATTGGTGGACAAATTGCCAGTGAAGATTCATTGAAAAACGGTTACTTTTTTCAACCAACTATTTTGGATGATGTCACTCCTGATATGCGCGTCGCCCGTGAAGAGATAAGTAAGTGGTCAAATTAAATATAAAACCTCACCCTGCCTCCGGCTTCCCCCGACAATACTAAGGAGAGGGATTGAGGGTGAGGTTTTTCTTATGTTTAATTACGTCTACCTACTTATTTAGGCTAGTGGGGGGGATTACTTTTCGTCCTCGGGCCTCCGCCTCATGTTGTACCAGTAGTACCACCTGTTCCAGTGCCTCCTTGTGTACCAGGATCTGCGCCTTCGTCAACTGTTCTAGTAGCACCTCCAGAAACAGAACCTAGTTCGTGTTCAGATAACCCATTCGGAGTCTTAGGAAAAGAGGTAGTCTTATTAGGAGGGATGAAATTACCTCCAGAAACAGAAGCTATGTCTTTCTCAGATAACTCATTTGTAGTATTATCTTGAGCGATGGGATTTTTGGAGTCTTTGTTTTCAGTCATTGTATGTTCTCTTTGATTTTTTAGCTATCTAACCGTATTTTTAGAAGTGACTAATCATGAACAATCACTTTTGTGATGAAATTTCTCAATGCTCGGTTTGGATTGATATTTTATAGCTTAGAAGCGATAAAATATTTTTACAATACACAATATTTCTGTGGGAATAACAATTTTTTAGTTTCTGATATTTTTCGAGAGAGTAGGGGATGGGGAAAAGTATATAAGTACGTAGGCATGAAAAAACCAAACTATGTAAAGATAAGTAAATACAGAGAATGCATCTACCGAGGTAGCTAAAATATGGGCGCTCGTTTAAGGGTATTTCTATCTAATGAGCAAGACCGAACTTTGTTAAACCTTAGAACTGCGGATGTAACACAGAAAGTCAAAGACCGAGCAGAAGTAATCAGATTAAATACACATGGCTGGTACGTAGAAAAAATAGCCGCTCATTTTAATTGGACTCCGCAAACAGTAAGAGAGGTTTTACATAAATGGCAGAAGCTAGGTCTGGAAGGGCTTTGGGAATTGCCTTTCTTCGAGGGGGAAAACAAAAATGGACTGAAACTGACATTGTGTTTTTAGAGGAATGCCTCAAAAAAGAACTACGTACATACAACAGTCGTCAACTCACTGAAAAATTAGAACGCGATAAGCTTTCGGCATAGCTTCGCTTACCGCAATGTGCAACTGAGTCCTGACAGATTAAGACGGGTACTCAAAAAAAGGGGAGCCAGTGCGTTGGGCGGCTCTGCGGACTTGAAGCAACTGGCGTGGTCAATTGGAAGCGTGCCAGAAAGAGCCATAAAGGAAAACAAGACCCTGTAGTACGCGATCGCAAGCAAGCAGACTTAGATATGTTGGAACTAGCTGCTGCAACTGGAGAAATTGATTTAAAGTATCTTGATGAATCTTTCTTTTTGTGTATGGAGTGAACCAGGTTACACCTATTACTTTAGAGGTGAGCAAAAACGTTTAGAACTTCACATTGCGTCGTGGTCGTCGGCTAAGTATTATCGGGTTTCTGCAACCTTTAGTGAAAAAGCAGGGGAGCTCTTAGCTGGGAGCAGGGGAGAAAAACCACCCACAAGGGGTGGGGCTTCAACCAAGCGAGAAAAGGAGCAAGGGGGCTTTTGCCCACAAGGGGCAAGGTTTGTACCTTTTCCCCTGCCCTCTGCCCCCTGCCTCTTATCAACTTTATTTACGGTTTAGTTATTGGGGGTGTTGACCGAAAATCTTATATCCAAATGATGGAACAAGAAGCCGCTGATGCCCAGAAGACAGAACGTATAAGGGTAATTGTCCAGGATAACGGCCCGATACACCGATGCAAACAGGTGCAGGAGTTATGGACAAAATGGGAATACATGGGATTGTACATTTTCTTTTTGCCGAAATATTGTTCTGAAATGAACCCAATTGAATTGGAGTGGCAACACCTTAAAAAAGATGAACTATCTGGGCAAATGTTTGATGATGAGTTAGACCTTGCTTACGCAGTAATTAAGGGTGTTGAAGCTCGGGGAGAAAGAGGAAGCTACAGTATAGAACGTGTAAAATTTAACTCTGGTTCTTTTAGTTAAATTTTCGTTACATAGTTATTATTTTTCACACCCACTGCGTAAAATGCGATCGCGGATGGTTTTTAAATGCTCCGGCTCGTCAAGTGCTTCCCAGTTTGTCAGCATCTGCGATCGCACCAGATGCTCTACCCACTCTGTAATGTTGGATTCTACCCTTTTCCCGATCTCTTTGCCATATTGCAATACCAACTTACATAACTTTTGGGTAAGAAACGGTTGTCCTCCTGTCCAGTTTAAAACTGCTTTGATTAATTCTTGGCGATCGCCAATATCTACTAGTCCCTGCGCCAGTGGTTGCGTCTCTGAGAGTTGAAAACCTGTCAAGTCAACTGCACGACCAATATTAAAAGGTGTCCGCCCTTTGTCTTTAATTAGGTTGGAGGGCGCTACAGGAGCATTTGATATTACTAATTGTTTGACCGCAGCCAGCAATTGTCCACAGCGCAAATCGTCAGGACGTACTGCCCATTTAGTGATGATTTCAAACTGACCTCGGCTTCTAGCTCGTTCCAACCCTGCCTGAATTTCCCGCACTTCCTCGTCTAGGCGTAGCTTGTTTGTGTTCGTGGGATTGGCTGACAAAATCAGGATTTTCTTCACACTGCTTTCAACCATTAAACGCGGGATTATTACTTAGATGTAGTGTACTACAGCATAGTTAAGCTTAATTACTGATGACCATTCATATATTTTTGTTAAGGACTTACGCATTACATACAAAATGTAGGGGCAATTCATGAATTGCCCCTACGGGAAATCAAGGCTTTGACTACCTTGAAAGCGTAAGTCCTGTGGATATTTACTGAGATATCGAAGTGAAAACTCTGTTGATATCGTGCGTGTACTCGCAGCAAACATGGACAGTGCGCGGGAACTCGCCAGAGAATAAACAAACTAATTGTTTATAGTCAAATAAAAATCATCACATGCAGCAATGCAACACCAATATCCAACATCCAAAATCCGAAGCCGACTATGGTGTTGGGAAGTTTTTTTTTGCAGGTTTGGCTCCTTCAATATCCAGCAATTGTGCTAATTCGGTTGTATTCAATGACTTAACCATACTCAAACCAAGCGACTTACTAGAAATGCTTTGAGTGTAGGCGGCGTTAAGGTAAGGGGTGTATTGCGGCCTGACTGCAATGTATGTTTGGAAGAAAGGTAAACTTAAAACATTCATGTAACGACGCGCTTGGGAAGCATCGCCAATCATATCAGCAGGTAATGCTACTTGTTGATTTGCGGGGTTACCATTGCCAATGGTGGAAAAGTGGGTGCCGCCTACAAGCATGACGAGATACTTTTGTGAATTCGCCAACCAGGAGAAAGGTAAAATTTGTTCGGATAAAGCCGGTGCAACTGTATCATCACTACTGCTGACGATCATTACTGGAGTTTTTATTTGACTTAAGCCAGCTTTGCCGAAAATAGAACTAGTAATGGGATTAACTGCGATCGCAGCTTTCACTCTCTCATCCCGCAGGTTATAATTTTTGCTAAACTTGCTGATGCTCAATTCTAAAGCGCTACACTGGAGCATTAAAGACATATTCCAGGTATTTTGCAGTGCTGCTGGTTGACAGTCAAGTTTTAGCTGCTCAAAGTTGATTTTAGCGCCTGCTAGGGCTAAGGCTGTGTAGCCTCCCAAAGATTGACCAAATACTCCGACTTGTTGCAGATTTAACCGACCTTTAAACCGTGAATCAGATTGATTACCTTTTTCCAATTGATTCAGGATATATGTTATGTCCATTGGTCGGTTTTTAAATTCACCTGGTTCTGCTATTTCATTGGCGTGTCCATTTAACAGAGAATGCAATTGTTTCGCATCACTACCAGGATGATTGGGAACGACAACGGCAAATCCGTAAGAAGCTAGGTGCGTGGCTAAATATTGAAAGTTGCTACTATCTAAACCCAACCCGTGAGAAATCACAATTACGGGTGCAGGATTCTGGACATTGGGAATGTAAACATCAGTTAATAAAAGCCGATTGCGTGTTGAGTCGAAAAACTTTTGGGTGTATTTTTGCGACTTAAACTTTCCCGGAACTTGTAAATCAGGTAATTGTGATAAATTTGGTTGTTTGATGGTAGCAGCTTCTATTTTAGACTCTTGAGAAACTGCTGCGATCGCCCGATGGGTTTGGTTAACAAGTTTCTCTAATTCCGTACCTATTTCTAAAGCTTGGGCTACGTCAAGGCGAATGCTGCTGCTGGGATATTTACGCAACACATTCAAAAGTGTCAAGCCTTCTGATTCACCAGAGGCTAAAATTAGCGCCGAACGCAAACTACCAAATCCTGGTTCTTGGTCACTGGTTTTAATCATTTGCGCCAACCGATGCAGCAACAATTCTCCTTGCTGTGTGTAGAGAAGTTGCGAAACTACTACCGGACTAACTTTCACACGATTAAGTAAAATTCGCCGCAATTCTTGAAGCTGTTGAAGAGGCAGATATTGCTGATAGGCTGCCAAGTCTTCGTTAATTACACCTGTTTTGGCGTAGTTTTCTAAAGTGGTGACTGAAATGGAAAGCTCTAAAGCTGAATAAGATGCATAAATCCGCTCTGCTGCCAAAACAGAATTGCTAATTCCAAATGTTGGCAGCACCATTGAAAGAACCAGCAATAGGGAATTTTTTCTCAGGGTGCTGGCCCAATTACCAAACAAACTATTCATCGCTCAACTGTTTCGGTAGTCTGGTTTTATCAGGTGTTGGCTTTGGTAGTTATTCTGGCGCCCTGCTTGGTTTACTTAAAGTTATTAGCCTGATTTTATCAAAACAGAATTTAGGAGTCAGGAGTTAAAATCCTTTACTAATTAATTCTGACTCCTGAATTCTGATTTCTGAATTCTTCTGCAAGAATTTTCTCTTGGCTATCAAGTCAATAATTAGATCCTACAGAGTCACACAGATGGTTAAAGTATCCATCTTATAAGAGGCTGACCCCGTAGTTTGCCTTCACTAGTAAATCATAACAAATAAAAAATTCTCTGCCTCAGTATTTCTCTTGTAGCTTTGAATATGCCACGAATTTGCTAAATGAAAAAACCAGGATAAATTCTGAAAATTATTCTTATTAATTAGCTTTTCCCCAAAGCGATCGCTACTGAACCTGTGACTATTAAACCCGCTCCCAATATCGCTATGAAAGTAAAGTTTTCTGATGGTATCCACTCCGGTGCAATAACTGATACAACTGCAACTGATATTAATGTCACAATGGGAGCTAAAGCTATTACTGCACTGACTCGTGATGCTTCCCAATGTTGTAATGATTCGGCAAAAGCACCATAAGCGATTAGAGTATTCAAACCACAAAAAAGTAGCATTAATAAATGGAAAGTATCAAGTATAAAAAGTGATTGTATTTTGGCTAGAGGAGTGAATAATAAAGCACAGCCCCCATAAATCATCAGCATGATACTAGGAGAAGATAAAGATTGTAATAATTGCTTTTGTGCCAAAGCATAAATAGCCCATGACGTTGCTCCTAGCGCAATCAAGACACTACCTAGTATATATGTGTCATGCGCTGTGATTAAATTTGTTAGTTGTTCTCGAAAAAATAAAAGATAACCGCAAATCATTACACTGACACCAATCCATTGATACAGTCGGTAACGTTCTTTAAAAATCACTAACCCTCCGAAACCTAATAAAAGGGTAGATAATTGAATGAGAACTTCAGCATTAGCAGGCGATGTTAGTGCTAAACCTTGCATAAACAGAAAGTAATTAATCCCTAAGAATAGTGTAGCGATCGCTAATAATTTCCAAGAAGCAGAACGCAATTGTTCTAACTTTGGTAATTTACCGCGTATTCCTAAATACATACCAAGCAGTAAAAAAGATATCAAAAAGCGAAACCAAACGACGGTATAGACATCAAGCACTTGCAGAGTTACCGCCAGAGTAATAGGTAAAATTCCCCACAATAAAACCGTTAATAGCGATAATGCTAGCCCTAAGCGCCAGCGAGCAGAACTTTGATGTAGTGACATTAAAATATTTTACCTAAAGTAGGGCTGATGATAAATTCAAACATATCTAATTTGTATACCTAAATTTTCTCAAGCTCTTGTAGATAAAGTCAGTAAATCGCCTAGCTAATGCAAGTTAAATGTAGAATAGCTTACCTAGCTTGATAAATTTTTTTATAGTCTTATAGCGTTTTTTGTTCACATAAAATTTGTAAATCGTCTAATTACTTTACATGAATATTACATTTGAAGTATGATTACAGATGTATAATTTTTTCGGTGTTAATTTACTACAAAAAACCTATGGGGATTATACCCATAATAAGCTTAGTAGTCTTTATTACTGGCTTCTTAATTTATTTGCTACTGACCTCAAGAGGTCGGTTTTTGCTCAAATCTTTGGTGACAAAAATAAAACGCCAAGAGTGGAGATTCAGATATAGCAAGCTTAATTACCTGAGATCAAGATTTTTAAAGACTATAACAATTGCTGCCCTTATTCTGGCAGCAGTAATAGCTGGAAATACTGTATCAGCTCAGGTTACGCCGCCTTTATCTTCGCTCAAGAGCGTATCGGTTCCTCGGCCTGATAATCTTGGAGACTTCGTAAATAACGAAGGAGCTGCAATCAAGTTAGGAAAAGCTCTCTTTTGGGATATGCAGGTTGGGAGCGACGGACAGACCTCCTGTGCTAGTTGTCACTTCCATGCTGGAGCCGACAATAGATCCAAAAATCAGATTTCTCCTGGGCTTTTGCGGATTAACGCTGATGGTACACCGAATCCAGATACAGTTTTTGATATAGGTGGTGGGCCAAACTACCAGCTTAAACCGGGAGATTTTCCCTTCCACAAGCTGTCAGATCCGAATGATCCTAAAACCGTTGTATCTGATCGAAATGATGTCACTTCCTCTCAGGGAGCCTTTAATGCTAAGTTTGTTAATGTCGTACCTGGTAGCGCAGCAGACAAAGTAAAAACGCAGCCAGATGCGGTGTTTAATGTGGGAGGTACAAATGTGCGCCACGTCCAGGCGCGTAACACCCCAACCGTGATTAATTCAGCATTCAACTTTCGCAACTTTTGGGATGGAAGGGCGCAGAACATCTTTAATGGGGTGAATCCCTTTGGTTTAAGAGATCCTAACGCCTCTGTGGTAAAAGCACAAAACCCAAATCAGCTTAAATTTGTCAAAATCAGCCTGAATAATTCGTCTTTGGCTTCTCAGGCGCTTGGTCCGCCACTCAGTTCCTTCGAGTTGTCCGCCGATGGTCGGACTTTTCAAGAAATTGGTGATAAGTTCGGGCGAATTGACAACAGAAAATCTAGCAAACTGCCGCTAGATAATTTAGATAATTTAGATAATTTAGATAATCTAGATAATTTAGATAATCTAGATAATCTAACTGATACTCTGGTTGGGCCGCTACTCAATTCCGTTGACCAACTTAATGGTAATTTGGCGCAAATTGGCAATAGTAATTCTCTCAGCACACTGCTGCAAAATGTTCTGTCAATTAGTGGTACAAAGCTCCCCAGAGCCTTGGGGGAAAAGTTATCTACCCTCAGACCGCTAGGCAAACAGGTTGTGCATCCACAAGACAGCGTTTTAGGTGCAGACAGTAGATATCCTCAGCCCGGACTAAAGGAGAAAACCTACGATCAGCTGATTAAAGATGCCTTTAAGCCGGAGTGGTGGAAGTCTAATCAACTCATCCAAGTAGATGCTCAAGGTGTACGGACTTTTGTCAACAGCGCTGATAACTCTTCTCAAACCAATGAGTACACGCTGTTGGAGTATAACTTCTCGCTGTTCTTTGGGCTTGCAATTCAGTTGTATGAGTCTACACTCATTGCCAACGATACGCCCTTCGATCGCTTCTTGGAAGGAAACACCACAGCCCTAACCTCTCAGCAACAACAAGGTAAACAACTGTTTCAGGGTAAAGCTCTGTGTATTGGTTGTCACGTTGGATCGGAATTAACAGCTGCTTCAGTGAGCAGTGTGGCTAAAGACGGACGAATCAAACGTGCGCCATTCGGTGCAAGATCCCCTGAAGACAATGGTTTCTTCAATATCGGCGTTAGACCTGTTACTGACGACCCCGGTTTGGGTGGTAATGACCCTGTGCAGAATAATCCGCTTTCAGAGGCACGATTGGCTCAGTTAGGGAAATTTCAGCTTCTCCTGGGCGAAAACCCCCCCACCCTCAATCCACCGTTGAATTCTAGTGAAACAGTGTTTGCAAACGGAGCTTTTAAAGCGCCTGGACTTCGCAATGTCGAACTCACTGCCCCCTACTTCCACAATGGAGGTCAAGCGACTTTAGAGCAAGTGGTTGATTTTTACAATCGAGGTGGTGACTTTGGAGTTCTTCCCCCGCTAAATCTTTCACCAGAAGAAAAACAGCAATTGGTCGCCTTTTTAAAGGGACTGACTGATGACCGAGTTCGGTACGAGAAAGCGCCTTTTGATCATCCGCAACTTTTCGTTCCCAATGGACATCCGGGTAACCAGACATTCGTTACCGACGATGGTACGGGCAAAGCTACAGATAGCTTCCTGGAAATTCCTGCTGTTGGTAGGAATGGCGGTAGTGCTACACCAAATTTCTTGAAGTAATAACATTTCAGGAAATACCTGATAGTCATAGATATGTAGGGGCGTACATCTGTACGCCCCTACATTTATTTGTTAAAGATGACTTTTGTCAGTACTGGCACAATTCAGGGGTTGAGGTACCGCCTGAAATGGACTCTGCAAGAATTGCTATTTGCTGAGTAAATTGGAATATAGAACCAGAAAAATTTTCTGTGTAAACTTGACCAGCAAATGGTAATGAAAAACTATTATCAAGATTTTTTAATCCGTGATTGGGTGCAAAGCGATCGCACACGAGCCGCCGAAGTCATCAGTTATGTACTATCAGAATACGGTCTGGGTTGGGAACCAAAGGGCGCTGACCGAGATGTGCTGCGAGTAGAGGAATATTATTTAGCTACTGGGGGAGAGTTTTGGGTAATTGAACACCAAAGCCAGTTAGTAGGTACTGGAGCATACTACCCCATACACCGTGGCAAAAAAGCTGTAGAAATCCGCAAAATGTATCTTTTGCCCAGCATCAGGGGTTTAGGATTAGGGAAATATTTGTTACAACAACTAGAAGCAGCGATCGCAGACCGTGGTTTTGAGCAAATTTGGATTGAAACCGCCAGCGTTTTAGTAGAAGCAGTCAAGCTGTATGAAAGCAACGGCTACACTCCAGCAACGGGAGTAGAAACAACAAGGTGCGATCGCGTGTATGTTAAATCACTCCATAACGGTTATGAGTTATGAAGTTTGAATTTTTAACTCCTAACTCCTAACTCCTAACTCCTAACTCCTAACTTTTAAAATGCATACGTGGATTAAAAATCTTACAGGCTTACTCAATCTTTTTCTCCAATCCCATTGTCCTCTGTGCCAACGTGCAACCTCACAAGAATTCTGTCAAAATTGCACCAGACAACTGCAAAAATGTCAACGTCAAGACCAGATTTCTCTGTGGCAAGAGCCAATACCAGTATTTGGCTGGGGGGAGTATGGTGGGCCGGTGAAACGAGCGATCGCAGCGATGAAATACGACAATCAACCCCAAATAGCTCGTTCTTTAGGTCACTGGTTAGGAGAAGCATGGTTGTTAAATTCACCGAGGCGAGATAGCCACCCTGTGGTGGTTCCCATCCCACTTCACCCTAGCAAGCAAAAGCAACGTAAATACAATCAAGCCGCACTCATAGCCCAAAGCTTTTGCGAAATAACTGGATTAAAAGTGAAACTAAACGGTTTAGCAAGAGTGCGAGAAACTGAAGCGCAATTTGGTTTATCGGTATCTAAACGAGAAAAAAACTTGGCTAACGCTTTTGCTGTTGGCCAAGAATTTCGCTATTGTCCCCCAAATGTCCCTGTGCTGTTAGTGGACGATATTTATACTACTGGTGCTACTGCTAGGTCTGCTGTGCAAACACTTCGTCAGAATGGAATTCTGGTCTTAGGATTAGTAGCAGTAGCCACTGCCGTTAAAGACGGATAAATCAAGAATTAATGGACAGCCTTTAGCATATAAGTGCATAAATTAACCGAATTACCCTATTTTTGGAGACAAAATTCTTTGAAATGTATGAATAAAGTTTTTGCGGCAGGTTTAAAACAACTCACGATCGTTCCTGCTACATTGCTGGCAATAGGTATAAGTACAAGTACAGCTTTTGCTCAAAATAAGTTGTATAGTCCAATTCCTTTATCTAACAGTACTGAATTTTCCGATACCCTCTCAAACAAAGATATTCCCACAGGTCAAGGTGGGTTTGCGCGTGACTACATAATAAAGTTACAGAAGGGCGATAATTTAGCAATTGACCTGTCATCCGAAAACTTTGACACCATGATCACCCTGCTAGCACCTGATGGATCGACTTTGGCAGAAAATGATGATGGCCCTGATGGTACTAGCAATTCGTTACTATTTACTCGCATCGTAGAGACAGGGAATTATGTGATTCGTGTCCGGTCTTTTGGGGAAACTGGGGTTGGGGCTTTTAAACTTAAGGTAACAAAGCTTCAACCGATTAAGTAAAGTTAGGAGTTAGGAGTTAGGAGTTGGGAGTTAGGAGTTAGGAGTTAGGAGTTAGGAGTTAGGAGTTAGGAGTTAGGAGTTAGGAGTTAGGAGTTAGGAGTTAGGAGTTAGGAG
>NZ_JBALFF010000043.1:0-18880 GCF_036916975.1 Nostoc sp. | reverse complement strand
AACCAAACTATGTAACGAAAAGTAAAATCTCTGTATTTGGCTCGTAGTTGCGCTTTAGCGCTAAAGCGCAACTACAAACCAGTGATGATTATTTGCGCCGACTTACTTACTTAGGAACTGTAACTATTCTCATACTCAGTCTTAAGCCATTCTCCCGTCAAAGAAGCTGCACAAAAAGAAGCTGCACAAACAGGTATAGCCGTTCCCATTCAGATGCGGTACAACATTATATCGCCAGGTGTAGGGGAATGGCAGTGCCATGCCCTTACCGATGTACCTCACTCTGCGAAAATTCCTTTGGATACTTAAAACAGTCGCTTGAATTTACTTATTAAAAAGACTGTAGAGATAAAAAATATTCCTCCTAAATAAGGGGGAATATCACTAAATGATTCACAACTGGAGTTTAAACTAAGCCAACAAAACTGACTGTGAAAGTCCAGGTAATAAAGTCGAGATCAGCACTGTTTTGAAATCTACCTAATTGGCTATAGCAGGCATTATCTAAATCCTGGTAAACTACCATATAAATGTTTGCTAACAAGTAGGATTTGTCTATAAAAATGTTTATAGATAGAATAGCAAGCTTCCGATCGCAAAAGTTCTGAAGATAACGTTTCCAAAATGATTATTTTTCATACTTTTAAAGCACTACTGACCATTGCAATAAGTACCATAAAACATATCTGGGCAGCTTAGACAGTTATTGCCTTTCCATCGCTGGGTTAAACGCGATTTTATTACTTTTTGCTTTTGTTAACAATCAACTTTTGGTCTGCATCTTCCGTTTGTAAAAGCTCTGGAATAGTAACAAAGCGATAGCCTTGCTTTCTAAAGTTGTTAATAATTTCTGGTAAAGCTTGCACAGTCTTGGAACGGTTACCACCTCCATCATGCATTAGCACAATACCACCAGGTTTTGAATCTTTAATCACGTTATCTATCAACTTTGGTACGGCTGGCTGCTTGTAGTCTGTGGAGTCAGCTGACCACATCACCACAGCATATTTTTGCCCTTTCGCATAAGCAGCTAATCCATTGTGCAGGAAGCCACCAGGCGGTCGGAACATATTTGTTTTAACACCTGTAATTTGATAAATTAGGTCTTCTGTGCGATCTATTTCAAAAGCAGCAGCTTGTGGATTCATGAAGTGATACCAGTGATGCCAAGTATGGTTGGCAATGACGTGACCTTGAGCTACAATCTGTCTTCCTAATTCTGGATAATTTTTTAGGTTCTGGCCAACGACAAAAAACGTCCCTTTGATATTATTTGATTTCAGAATATCTAGCACTTGCTCTGTGGTCTTAGGCCAAGGCCCATCATCAAAAGTCAGAGCAATTAGTTTCTCCCCCTTAGTGAGTTTTGCCGCTTCAATTATTGCCCCTTGAAAACGTGATGGTATAGCGTAGGATATTCCTTTTGTTTGTGCTTCTTGCTGCCAACTTGTAAGCATCGCCGCCTTTAATTTCTCAATCCGCTCTTGAGTTCCTACGTTTGCAGCTACATCCTTGACATTTATATTCTGTCTACTCTGAGCCTCCGAAGGATTTGGTCTTAGAAGCATCATGAAAGCAAGGCTAAAAACACCAGATAAGGCAAGTAGTGCAATTAATATTCCTTCTGGCCACAGAAACGACTTATTGTTTTCCACCTAATAACTCCTTCAAATATCGAACCATCAACCACCTTATGACGGTATGTTATAGCACATTTTTTTGAGATATTTTAGATACCAGATGCTTTCTAGTAATGTTGAAAATTGGAATTGGGACTAACGAAAATTCACAATCGAGAAGATAGACTATACAGCTTTAACTGAAATCTAGATGCTCTAGATTTGGGGAGCATCCCAAATGAGTGCTTAAATCTTTTCCCTTACCCCCAGCCCCTCTCCCATTTTTGGGAGAGGGGAGACATAATTCTAGTTCCCCGAATGCCAAATGATGGGATTCGGGGTTAGGGCTATCAAGGTTTTTGCACCTGACGGGATGCTTCCTAGATTTGGGCGATCGCTCATACAATATTTGATACTGCTTAATGTCAATCTATTTATAAAAGGCAAGGTCTGAACTTCCACATTCTTACCGCTAGCTCTCACGGATGAGCGCAATCAGATAATTAATCACACCCCAAAATCCTCTTTATCAGAGTTCTGAATTCGTTTCTGTCTTTCACTTCACCGCTAAGGCAGCATATCCTTTTAAGTTTTATAGCTTTACAAATAAGATGTAGCTCAACTCTCACGCCTACGATTTGCATTTTTCGCGGGCTGAAGTTTAGCAAAACTTTTTCAGAAGAAAGCTGTATAATTTGTAGCTGAGTAAATTATTTAATTAAATACAAAACTACTTACAAGGGGCGGGGTATCTTTTAGAAAAGAGTCTAATAAACTATTAGCTCTATTCTTGATAAGATATATTTTACTGCCTGGTGGCATTCTTTCCTTTTTAAGAAAAAATTAAATTTTTAACTTACAGAATGTTGCCTTGAACTTTCTATGAAACAGACAGACGAAAATTGATTAAATATAGTTTCTCATTGCCAAGGGGCATTTTTTCGTTAATCGAGATACTTTGAAATCATTCAACAAAAATGATTTTATCAGCAGCTTAACTCTGTTTTTGATACTGATACTTAAGCCTAAATTACTAGTAGCTTTTTGTCTGTTAATCTTCTTCTTGATAATAAGGGAGATTTATATATAATTAATAGTACAATTTAGTATATACTGTCACAGTAAAATTACGCAACTTATTCACCTCTTTATAATCAAGCTGTTAGAAATGCAATTATATAGTATCTATCTATACTAAAGCATCAGTGCAGTAGAACTAGTTGACGTAAAGGCTTTATACTTGGCTTTGAGACGCGAGCTAGTGTACCTCAGTAACTTGAAATCTGCTGTATTTAATATCTAAACCACGTCTATCTTGAAACCTATAGTTCTTCCATGATCAAAAGGATTTGCCCTGATCCCCCAACCCTGAATCCCAAATCTGGGATTCGGGGAGCCAGAATTTCAAACTCCCTCTTCCAGATTTGGGAGAGCGATTTAGGGAGAGGGTGAAAACTACGGTTCTCAACTTAGATAATATTTAGTATGGATTTATGCAGAATCCAGCTTGTTTCTTAGTATACATTTTGAGTCAAAATAATCAAGGTATTTGTTCCACTTTTTAACCTGACTAGAAACTTTTATGATTCCTCACGAAAGTGATGCAAAAGAAGATCGTGCGTCGTTAAAAGTATGGCGTGGTTGGCAAGAAAATCTGATTTTAATTGCGATCGCATTGTGTTTGGCATTTCTAATCAGGACTTTTATCGCCGAACCCCGCTATATACCTTCTGATTCGATGCTGCCTACCTTACATACAGGCGATCGCTTGGTAGTTGAAAAAATATCCTACCATTTTCACCCTCCCATAACTGGGGATATTATTGTTTTTCAGCCACCCGCAGAACTACAACATCGAGGATATCCCAAAGACCAAGCCTTCATCAAGCGGGTAATTGGCGAACCTGGTGAGGTAGTTAGTGTTGCTTCTGGAAAAGTCTATCTCAATGGTCAACCCTTAGCAGAAGACTACATCGCTGAACCCCCAAATCAGCCATATAAACCAGTGAAAGTCCCAGAAAATGAGTTTTTTGTCATGGGAGATAACCGCAACGATAGTAATGACTCTCGTTATTGGGGCTTTTTACCCAGAAAAAATGTCATTGGTCGAGCAGCGTTTCGCTTTTGGCCTCTCGATCGCATTGGGTTCATTTAAATAGTTAGGAGTTAGGAGTTAGGAGTTAGTTAGGAGTTAGGAGTTAGTTAGGAGTTAGGAGTTAGGAGTTAGGAGTTAGGGACTTCCAAATAAAAAAATACCCAAAAAACTGGCGAAAAAACTTTCTTCTCCTCATTCCTCTGTGTTCTCTGTGCCTCTGTGGTTCGTTTATTTGAGTAATTTATTTCTTGGAAGTCCCTTAGGAGTTAGGAGTTAGGAGTTAGGAGTTAGGAGTTAGGAGTTAGGAGTTTGGAGTTTGGAGTTTGGAGTTATATAGACCTAACCCCCAATGCCTTCCCTACTAGCGTTGGGAAGTAAGATTCAAAGCCTCTCTCCTTTTAGGAACGTGGATTAAATAAAATGCAAAACTTCATGAACTATCTAGCTTCCCTCTCCTTTAGAAGGAGAGGGATTGAGGGTGAGGTAAGCTAGGGACATAAATTGTATGTTATTTAATTCTTGTTCCTTAGGAGAGAGGAATGGAAGTGAGGTCATATATTGCATACAAACGAAAAGCTCTATATTTTAAAACTTCTAACTTAAAACCTCAAATAATACATCAGTTGAGCGATCGCATCACCAGTTAACTCTAACCGTCGTTGAAAATCAGCCAAGTTACGGTACAATCCCCCTGATTGCCGATTTTGCACCACTGCTTGCGCTAGAGACAAATCTATAAATGGAATTTGGGCTAAATTTTCAACTGTTGCTGTATTTGGATTGACTAAATGGATCGGACTTTCTAAAGATTCATGGTCATAATAAATAAAATTTAGCAGCGGCTTTAATGGCTCTAACCTGGGCGCTGGTATAGCCAAAGCCGCAGCGATATCTTCAATACAATAAAATTTAACACCAGAATGCGAAAGTTCTACAAGCGATCGCGCTTGGTGAATTGACAAACCTGGTAAGCGTAACCAATCATCTACAGTCGCTTGATTAGCATCAATGCGAATACCTAATTTAGCCGCTATCTGAATTTCTTCCCCAGATTGTAAACGATAGTAAGGATCGTTGAGAAGCTTGGCCCGGAGTTTTTGCAGCCTGGGGTTCAAAGGTAGCCAGTTATTCATGTTGTCGCTTACCTCAAGAAATCTGGTCTAGCAATTGGCGGCGCTTTTGCTCAAATTCATACTCTGAAATTAGCCCATCCTGGCGCAAAGCATCTAATTCACGCATTGCATCAGCGATCGCTCCTACCTGATTAATCACCTTTTGTGAGTTTCTTGGCGCTGACTTACCTAGATTAAAATTGCGATCGAAAGCTTCTTCATTTTGGGCTAAATACCAAACTCCTTCAATCGTACTAGCTACCTTGGGGATAGGCGTCCAGGAAAGCAAGATATACAAAAGACCCCATAACGGCTGTCCCAGATAGAATTTATGTAATCCTGAAATTGGTGCCAGTGTGCCAGAAAAAGCTAAAACAGCAGCAACACTTCGGCTTTTGCGCTTAGTCAACATATTTATAATAAATATACCAATACCACAGCTACGACAATCAGATAGTCAACTACCCTACCTTACCCTTGGGACTTTTAGATGGGAATTCCCAGAAATAATTTAGTTTTTGCAGAAATTTGAGTAAGTTTCACATGACTGTGTATTCAGCTTTAATGCTAATTTTAAGTTTTTAACAACTTTATTACTACTATGTCACAGACCTTCCTACCGCCAAAATGGCTTGAACAGCTTTCTGATCCTTACGCTGTACTAGGAATTTCTGTAATTGCTGACGATCGCCAGATTTTAAAACGCTATCACACTTTAGCGAAGCTGCTACATCCCGATCGCCAAGCCAAAAATTGCAATCCAGACTCAGAATTAGCAACGGCAATATTTAGCCGCTTAATCAATCCAGCTTATGAACAACTGAAGCATCCACAGAAGCGCTTGATGGCGATCGCTATGCTGCGATCGCCATCAAGCGCTTTGGAGCAGAAGCCTTTGTCTTCTCAAAGTGCCATAACTGAGAAAATTATGGAAATGTCTACACCCCAAGCAGAATTGTTTTACGAAGAAGCGATCGCCTTCTATGCACAAGATCAATACAAATCATTAAATCAGTTTTATCAGGTGACGCAACAAATTAGTATACTGAATCTAGTATATTTACGGTTGCATAAACCAGACCTCACATTAACGCAAAAAGTTGTTCGCATCCTCCCTGAGGTAGAAGTTAAGCCAGTTGAATTGACATTAGATGAACAAACTGATGTCAAACCAGCTTTGACAAACTACGCTCAACGTCACTACCAGCGAGCTATTGAGTATGTCAGGCTATCCAAGTGGCCCCTAGCCGTGCAAGAATTGCGTGATGCTATCAAATTAGAGCCAGATAACAGCGACTATTATGCCTTATTAGGTTTAGTACATCTCAAACAGAAATTTATCGGGATGGCTAAGGTTTACATCCGTCAAGCATTAAAACTGAACCCGCAAAATTCCCTAGCTTTAAAATACGCTCCCGGACTGAAAATTGAATCTTATGAAAACACCACTCCCAAATCAATGGCTAAAGCTATGAGTATTGCGGCTTTATTAAGTCGGTTTAGTCAGGGCAAAGGTTCTCAAGTCAAGTGTTGAAATTTCGGTAACAAACCGTACTAAAACCGAAGCTTTGTTACTATAATACTCTCCTAGACTAAAATAATAATAGAAGTAAAGCTATTAAGCTGCTGAGTCTAGACACTCAGTTTAATATAAGCAATATGGGATTTTTCGATTCTGAGATAATTCAGCAAGAAGCAAAACAGCTGTTTGAAGATTATCAAGCACTAATCAAGCTTGGTAATAACTACGGCAAATTTGACCGCGATGGCAAAAAGGTATTTATTGACCAAATGGAATCAATGATGGATCGGTATCGCATCTTTATGAAGCGCTTCGAGCTATCAGAAGATTTCATGGCACAAATGACAGTAGAACAACTGAAAACACAATTAGGTCAGTTCGGTGTCACCCCGCAACAAATGTTTGACCAAATGCACCTGACTTTAGAACGCATGAAAGCCGAACTAGAAAAACAAGCCTAGTCAATTTTAGATTTTGAATTTTGGATTGGCAATTAATCCAAAATCTAAAATCTAAAATCCAAAATTATTGTGACTTAGGCCGAGAAAACTGGGAAGGTGACTTAAAGTTTTCTACTGGTGTATTCTTCAGTGCCTTCTCCATAAAATCTTTCCAGATGGGAGCAACCAGAACACCACCTGTTGCATGGTCAGCTAATTGTTTGTTGTCGTCTCTCCCCACCCAGACAGCAGTTGTTAGTTGTGGCACAGTGCCAACAAACCAAATATCTTTTTCTGATGATGTTGTTCCCGTCTTCCCTGCGGCTGGGCGACCGATCGCAGCACCTTTACCTGTACCTTCAGAAATTACCGATCGCATCACATCGATAATTGCTGCTGAAGCCCAAGGATCGAGAACTAGCTGTGGTTTAGGGGTATTGTCTAGCAACACGTTACCACTACTATCGGTGACACGGGCAATTACAGTTGGTGGAGATTGCCAACCATAATTAGCAAAGGTAGCATAGGCACTAGCCATTTCCAGAGGTGTGACACCAATTGCCCCAAGTGGCAAAGAAGACACAGGTTCCATCGGACTTGTAATACCCAAGGTACGGCAAGTTTCTATCACTCTATTCATCCCTACAGCCTTACCAATCTTGATCACGGGAATGTTACGCGATTGGGCTATAGCTGTGCGAATTGGCATCGCTCCCCTAAAAGTATTATCATAATTTCTAGGAAAGTACCAACCATTACCATCTCGATAGCTAACTGGAGCATCTACTATCGTTGTGTCTGGCGCATATTTACCAGTAGCAAAAGCAGTATAGTATACAAACGGTTTAAAAGAAGATCCGGGCTGCCTCTGAGCTTGAGTTGCCCGATTAAATTCACTAGTCTTAGGATCTATACCCCCCACCAGTGCTTTGATAAAATGTGTGCGCGGATCTATTGACACCAGAGCCATTTGATTTTTAGATAATCCTTGCTCCAGGAGGGTTTTATGCCACTTAGTGACGGTTTCCTCTGCCATCATTTGGAAGTTGGCATCAACTGTAGTTTGTACCCGCATCCCGCCTTTTAGCAGTGTCTCACGCCCAAACTTTTTAGCCAACTCCTGCGCTACGGTATTGGTTACATAAGGTAGGGCGCTACCTTGAAAAGATTTGATTTTACCAAGTTTGATTTGTTGTTTGAGGGCATCGTCGTACTCTGACTGGTTGATCCAGTTCAAGTCCCGCATCCGTCCTAGCACTTCTTTTTGTTTCTGTTTTGCCTTCTCCATGCTGACAAACGGGCTGAATTCTTCAGGTGCTTGGATCAAACCCGCCATCATTGCCGACTCACCCAAGTTTAAATATTCTGCTGACTTATTAAAGTAACTGCGGGCTGCTGTTTGTACACCATAATTGTTATGACCCCAATAAACTTGATTGAGGTACATTTCTAAAATTTGGTCTTTAGTGAGAATTTGTTCTAACCGAATTGCCAGCACAGCCTCTGCTAACTTCCGGGTAAAGGCACGCTTGTGAGACAAAAATAGGTTTTTTACCAATTGCATAGTAACAGTAGAGCCACCCTCTTTGACTCCACCTGCTACAGCGTTAACTATTACAGCACGACCAACACCAGTAGGGTTGATACCGTGGTGATCGTAGAAGTGACTATCTTCACTTGCTAATACTGCCCGTTTTAAATTCGGAGAAATTCTATCCAGGGGTACGACTTCCCGGTTGGCTTCCCCGTGGATACTGGTTAAAAGTTTACCTTTAACGTCATAGATGTAAGTTGTTTCTGAGGGAAAGAAGTTACGTAGCTGTCTGACATCTGGCAAATTGCGGAAACTAATGGCTAAACCAACCAGTCCTCCGGCTACAATGGAACTTGCCAGCATGGTCATTGAGAGGAGAGTACCGCCAGTTACCTGACCGACTCCTTTCAAAAACTCAAAACCCGATGAAGCCCGACGTTGTGGCTGTTTATCTTCAAAAGTCCTAGAAGACGACACGGCGATTTCACTTCCTCACTTGTAAATTTAACTGTAATTGATTGGACGAAGCAAGGCGGTTAATTTTTTGCAATTATAGTAGTTTGGCAGATGAGAAAGCGGATAAATTGCAAGTGTTTATAACCAACTTAACCTCTAGTGAGCAAAACATAGCGAAAAGTGGATTTTCTAGTATGACGCAAGATTTAGCTTTGCTGCGTCGTGGTGTGGTAGAAGTTTTCCCACAACCAACTGATGTTAACAGTGAAACTCTAGAAAAGCGCTTGGTAACTACAAACCAACCTTTGAGGATCAAATTGGGTATTGACCCTACAGGTACTGATATTCATCTGGGTCATAGCATACCAGTACGCAAACTGCGAGCGTTTCAAGATGCAGGACATATAGCAGTTCTGATTATTGGCGATTTTACCGCACGCATTGGCGATCCGACAGGTAAATCTGAAGTGCGTCGTCAGCTACAAGAAGCAGATGTAGCCCAAAATGCTCAGACTTATCTCGACCAAGTACGTCCTATCTTGGATTTTGACACACCAGGAAGATTAGAGGTGCGTTATAACTCCGAATGGCTCTCTGGGCTAAACTTAGAGAAAATTTTGGAGTTACTCTCAACGATGACGGTGGGGCAGATGTTAGCTAAAGAAGGATTTGCCGATCGCTATAAAAAAGAGAATCCAATTTTTATCCATGAGTTCCTGTACCCGTTAATGCAAGGTTTTGATTCCGTTGCCGTTGAGGCAGATGTGGAATTGGGAGGAACCGATCAAAAATTTAACATTGCTGTGGGCAGAGATTTGCAACGCCATTTTGGTCAAAAGCCCCAATTTGGAATGCTAATGCCAATTTTGATTGGCACGGATGGGGTGCAAAAAATGTCCAAGTCTCTAGGTAATTATATTGGGTTATCAGAACATCCGGGGCAAAAATATCAGAAGTTACAAGGAGTTCCCGATAATCTGCTGAAGGAGTATTTTGAACTGCTGACAGATTTACCTTTGGATCAATTGCCAGAAAATCCGCGCGATCGCCAGACACTTTTAGCTTATGAAGTTGTCAAACAGTACCACGGCGAACAAGCAGCCCAAGAAGCTAAAGAAGCCGCCCAAAGTGGTGGAATGTTCGGTGCTGTTCCAGAATTCTCTCTAGCTGAAGTATCGCATCCGGCTAAGTTAGCGTATATTCTCAATGTCACTGGCTTATGCAAAAGTACAGGTGAAGGTAAGCGAAAAATTCAAGAAGGTGGAGTGCGCTTAGATGGCGATCGCATTACCGATGTTGATACTACTTTTGCACAAGCCGCCCAGTTACAAGGTAAGGTTTTACAAGTTGGGAAAAATAAGTTTGTCCGTTTAGTGCCTTAAATGGGGAGTAGGGAATGGGGAATAGTGAACAGGCACAACGAATTATAGTGCCTTTGGATGTGGCGGATGAACAAAGTGCGATCGCTCTTATAAATCAACTCCCGCAAGTGCTTTGGTGGAAAGTCGGCTTAGAGTTGTTTACCAGCACTGGCCCGAAAATTCTAGAGGTGCTAAAGTCCAAAGAAAAGCGCATCTTCCTAGATTTAAAGTTTCACGATATCCCGAACACAGTCGCTGGTGCAAGTCGGAGTGCCGCTCGTTATGGGGTAGATTTATTGACAATTCATGCAGCATGTGGTAAAGAAGGTCTAAAAGCTGCAACAGAAGCGGCACAAGAAGGGGCAGCCCAAGCAGGTGTAAAACCGCCTAAATTAATAGCGATTACTTTATTAACGAGTATTTCTGCTAGACAACTAGCGTTTGATTTAAAGATTCCCCTAGAGCTACCAGAATACGCCCTAGAAATGGCACTGCTGGCTCAAGAGGCGGGATTAGATGGGGCAGTTTGTTCGCCCCAAGAGGCGGCAGTGCTACGACAAACTTGTGGAGATGACTTTTTGCTAGTTTGTCCGGGGGTTAGACCAACTTGGGCTGATATTGGCGATCAAAAGCGATCGCTCACTCCAGCCCAAGCAATTATTGCTGGTGCAGATTATCTCGTGATTGGGCGTCCCATTACTACTGCTACTGAGCCGCAGTTAGCCTGGAAGAGGATTTCTGAGGAGTTAACCACGGTGGCATGAAGCTAAGACAGGACTTACACACTGAAAACCTCAAGCCTAGATCCCCCCTAACCCCCCTTTTTAAGGGGGGAACCCTAAGAGCCAGCTTTTTAAGGGGATTAAGGGATAGAGTGCAGGGTGTAGGGGAGAACAATCTTACCTCTTCGCTCAAAAAGAAAAATTATACTTGGCTTTTAGCTTGTGGCTTCTGGGTTTTGCTATCAAATAGCCTTGCTTACCCAGCTTTCTCGATAAACCTCACCCATAAACCCTCTGTGCTAGCAGAAAAAGAAAATGTCAACGGTGGGGTGAAGTCTTTGTGTTCTGAGCAAAATTTAGAAACATTAACTATACAGCTACTACAAGATTTACCTAGTTATACTAATCGCGCTAGTCAACGCGCCCGCCGCCTCAAAAGAAGCAGTGATATTTACACTTATATGCTAGTAGCAGGAAAACCTGAGTTTACTCCTCTGCCCCTAAACCTTGAAGAATATAGTGCAGACACTTCTAAAAGTTCTGCATCAGGAATTGAGCAACTTTTTTTTACTACCTTAGAGCGGCAGTACATTGGAAAGAAAGCAGTAGAATTGCAGGAATTCCACTGGCTATTGTTGACTAAAACTAAAACCGGTTGGCGTTTAGTAATGATGTTTTCTCAAATTGGTTCCTATTCAGCACAGCAGCCAATATCTCCGCCACGCGATAGTAGTAACGGCACTGTTGCCCAAGGAGTTAAAACTTGGTTACGCGATTGTCAAGCGGGAAGTGTACGTCACAATAATTCGTAATTCGTAATTCGTAATTCGTAATTACCATATAACTAAAGTCAAAGATAAGTTGGAGCGCAGGTTTCCTCGGCTCCAAACTTCGGAAGGGTTGAAACAAGTGAATTTATTAATTACGAATTAGGAACTACGAATTATTCGGTCAATAAAACCTAATTCCAAATCTTTGTAAATTAGGAGAATATTAAATAATGTCTAAAATACTTACTCAAATTATAGGACTCATATTTGATTTTTGAAATGCACGTAGGGTGTGTTAGCGTCAGCGTAACGCACCTCCCCCAAAGCTTTTGGTGCGTTACGGCTTACGCCTAACACACCCTACTAATACTTAGATTTTTTCAGAAATCAAATCGGATTCCTATAGCATTGAGCAAATTTTAGATGTGGATTATTTACCACCATTTATTTATTGATAAGATACATTACCCAGCTAGCTTGTAACAGTGTAATTACGCCTATGTCTTTAGGAAGATTTTGAGGAAAAATAGCTGATAAATAGCGAAAAAAAAGCAGACATTATTTAAAAACGAAGGCTGGCTTCAATTTAATCGTTGTGACTCCCGTTTTTTGGCGATAACATGTAAATAAGTTTAGTTTAAGCTTCTCAAACCGCGTTTGGCGTCATTTTTTTATGGAGATTCAGTTAATCAATATCGGTTTTGGTAACATCGTGTCTGCTAATCGAGTAGTTGCCATTGTCAGTCCAGAGTCTGCCCCGATTAAGCGGATTATTACCGATGCACGGGACAGAGGTCAACTAATTGATGCAACTTACGGTCGGCGGACTAGGGCTGTAATTATCACAGATTCCAGCCACGTAATTCTGTCAGCGATTCAGCCGGAAACGGTAGCGAATCGCTTTGTGATTTCCCGCGAGCATCAAACTGTAGATAATTGATTAAGAGTGGATTAACAATCTCACTTCTATTTGTACCACATCAGCAGTAGCATGTGAATTAGACCAGTTTTCTGTCACCCTTGCTATAAATTCTTTAGTCACTAGTACAGCGCCGAGGAAATAACCCACCCATTTGAAATGTCTAAAACCCTTACCGAACAGTAATTACGAATTAGGAATTACGAATTACGAATTACGTACAGCCCTTTGGGCATGAAAACCGCGCAGCGTGCCGGAGGCTCTATTACGAATTACCCAAAGCGGTACTAGTGGACTTGCCCAAAAACACAAGACTAATGAATAATATCTATTGATTGATTGATTCACAGATTGAGGGGATGATGCCAGTTTTACCCATCCACAGTATTGCTACTACCGAAGAACGCTTACATTTAGGCAGATTGATTGTCTTAACTGGCCCTAGCGGGGTCGGTAAAGGCACTTTAATGCGATCGCTCCTAAAACGTCATCCAGAATTGTATTATTCCGTATCCGTGACGACTCGTTCTCCCCGTCCCGGAGAAATCGATGGCAAAGATTATTACTTTATCAGCCGCAGTAAGTTTGAACAATTACTTGCTGAAGGTGAATTTTTGGAATGGGCAGAATTTGCTGGAAACTATTATGGCACTCCCCGTGAAGCTGTACTTAACCAAATCCATTTGGGCAAGTTGGTGGTGCTAGAAATTGAGCTAAAAGGAGCAAGACAAATTCGTGCTTCCTTCCCCAGTGCCTTCAGCATTTTTATTTTACCGCCTTCTTTTGATCAATTAGAAAAACGGATACGTGATCGCGCCCAAGATTCTGAAGAAGCGATCGCCCGTCGTCTAGTCCGCGCCCAAGAAGAAATTCAAGCCGCAGATGAATTTGATACTCAAATCGTTAATGACGATTTTGAAACTGCTTTAAATGACATTGAAACAGTTTTGTTTAAATAAGTTAAGAGTTAAGAGTTAGAAGTTAGGAATTTAAACTCCTAACTCCTAACTCCTAATTTGTAAATTAACCAAATAAACCTTGAATTACTCCCAGATTGCTAGTCAAAAAGTAAGCAACTACTGCACCACCAATACCACCAATTAAGAAAGAACTGGCAAAGTTGTTCCAGCTTTCTTTAGAGTTAAAAGCATCTACTGGAGGATTTGGTACTGTAACACTACCAAGGGCTTTGGGTGGATTGCTATTCGCATAGAGGGATAGTCCCGCCGTAAAAAGAACAATCAAACCAAAGGTTGCCAGTAAACCAGCTAAGTTTGCATTAGCTGTATCCCTTAGTGGTCCCAATTTGGCAAAGGGGCCAAATATCCAGTAACCATGAGCCATGCCAACTTCTAAACCGCGTCTAGCAGGAGCTAGTCCTGGGCGATAAGCTGGCAAGTTATTAATGAACCACTTGCTCAAGGGAGAACCATTAATCGGGGTTTCTAGATTACCCTTCTGCGGATCGCGGAATGCGGGAAAAACAACTTCCCGATTTCTGGGATCGCTAGGAAGATTCTTTGATGCATCTACTGCTTGTGCCATATTTTATGTTCGCCTCTAAATTTAAAATGGTGGCATTTTTATATTAATAATAATTGTCGCTAAAGATGTTTTTTGCGTAATAAGTTTAGAAAAATTAATTTAGCTGCTGTCAAAACTTTGAAACTCGCAAGCTGGTTTCAGGATCGCGAGTTTCAAAGAATTAATTTGTTAGTAGTTTAGTTAGTAGTTACTAGTTAATTGCCAACTAACGGCTAACAAATTTTTAAATTTTGTCTTCAACTTATGGTAGGGGGTGGAAAAGTAGGTCAGGAAACCAGTAATTAAATAAAATCAATATAACGGCTGTCAAAGACAAATTGACAAAAAGCAAAACTGGCCCCAAGGATAGATACTTTAAGAAGTATTTCTGCTGCATGAATCATTCTCCCAAATAAATCAAAAGTTGCGGTAAGGGTTAGCGTGGCGAAATCGGAATTTCTGTATCTTTAGCTGTCAATTCGCCAGAGAGAAATTCTTTTATGGCTGATACGGGCCAAGCAAAGCCCGACAGCATAATTGGCAGTGCCAAAGGAACTTCAATGATTGCTTCTCTCAATTCCACGTCGCCACCTTGTTTCTTGTTCGCTTGTATGTAGGCACGACCTACCCAGCCAATCCAACCAGCAATATATAGAAACAGAATGCTGGGGATCAAAAAGTCACCAGCATGTTTTAGACTACCATCAACAATCAAGTGAGGGTAACCCTCAGGGCCACACAGTTCTTGAGAATAACGCTCAAATCGCTTTATCCCTGATTGGGGGTCGGCGGTGGTGTTACGGGCATTAGCAGCTAGCTGTTGAAAAGCGGGATTGTCCTTGCACGGTGTCAAATTAGCCCCTAAAGCTTTTGCTGGGGAGGCAAAATTGAAGCAAAGACAAATCGCTAAAATCAAAGCAAACAATCGTCGCATACAGTTGTTTCCTTTTACTACAAAACAAAAAGTTTTATGTACAAAACGAAGCGGCTTGTACAGTTGTTTATTTGCATAACTAGGAAGTCATCATACTCTTGGGTGGGAACCGAGTAAAGTTTAAGTAAATAAAAGTTAAAGCTTCTCAACCAAGTCTTTATCGAGTGCTAAGTGGTCGATAACGATTCCTGAGTATAATAATTGTTGTTGTAGGGTAGTAAAGAAGCAAGATTTTGTCTCTACTAATCAAAACTCAGCACTGGACACCCTCAATGACAACAGTTTTAGCAATAGAAACCAGTTGTGATGAAACAGCCGTTGCAATTGTTAACAATCGCAAAGTTTGCAGCAGTATTGTCGCCTCACAAATTTCAGTCCATCAGCAGTATGGCGGGGTAGTGCCAGAAGTAGCGTCTCGTGAACACTTGGAAACGATAAATGTTGCGATCGCTCAAGCCTTAGAGCAAGCCCAGCTAGACTGGGAGAAAATTGACGCAATTGCTGCCACTTCTGCCCCTGGACTCGTAGGAGCGCTGTTGGTGGGGTTAACTGCTGCCAAAACCCTGGCGATGGTACACAACAAACCATTTTTGGGAGTTCATCACCTTGAAGGTCACATTTACGCAACTTATTTGAGCGAACCAAGTTTAAATCCCCCTTTCTTGAGTTTATTAGTTTCTGGCGGACATACAAGCTTGATTTATGTCAAAGATTGTGGTATTTATGAAACGCTGGGACAAACTCGTGATGATGCAGCGGGTGAAGCCTTTGATAAAGTGGCGCGATTGTTAAAGTTGGGTTATCCGGGTGGGCCAATAATTGACAAGTTGGCACAACAGGGAAATCCCCAAGCCTTTGCTCTACCAGAAGGAAAAGTTTCTTTACCTGGTGGGGGGTTCCATCGTTATGATGCGAGTTTTAGCGGGTTAAAAACGGCTGTATTGCGTTTAGTGCAGCAGTTAGAAAAAGATGGTGGAAAAGTGCCAGTGGCAGATGTAGCAGCTAGCTTTCAGGAAACCGTCGCGCGATCGCTAACCAAAAGAGCGATCGCCTGTGCCTTAGACTATGGTCTAGACACAATTGCAATTGGTGGCGGTGTAGCAGCGAATAGCGGCTTGAGAAAAAACCTCCAAGCCGCCGCCATTGAACATAACCTACGCGTCCTATTCCCGCCTCTAAAATTCTGTACCGATAACGCCGCCATGATCGGCTGTGCCGCCACCGAACATCTATCTCGTGGTCATACATCCCCCCTCACACTAGGCGTTGAGTCTAGGTTAGCCCTTACCCAGGTGATGAAGTTGTATCAACCTCTTGAGTAGTCATTGGTCATTTGTCAGGAGAAAAGAACTTTCTGTTTGCTCCAATGACTAATGACTATTGACTATTGACTATTGACTATTGACTATTGACTATTGACTATTGACTATTGACTATTGACTATTGACTATTGACTATTGACTATTGACTATTGATCGGATGTGAGCAGCCACTGCATCCGGCTGTTCCAACATAGCCAGGTGTCCGCAATCAGGAATTTCCAGAACATTGTCACCACAATATTGGAACAGTCTGTGAAAGCTAGCTAAATGGCGTACATACTTAGGTTCCATAACCTTATCTTCGGCACCAGCTAAAAAATAAACTGGCTGCTTCAATTGGGATACTAATTCAGGTAAACGATTGATTTCCTCTTCGGTTGTAGAGTCTAACAGACTACCCAGAGCCGCTTCTGGGTCAGCCACAACGAAATCAATCAACCTCTGACGGGCCCAATAGCGCTCCAAAGGATGTGCCACACTGGCTCTGGTAAACAGCAAATCAATCAAAGGTACTTGGGACAGCCAGCGCGGGCGGACTTGCAAAAATTTTTGACCCGCCGAGCGAAACTGTTCAAAGGCTTCTTTGAGGTAAATACCACCGCCAGCGTTGATACAGATCACTCCCTTAACACACTCAGGTATTTGATCTGCTCCCCAAAGAGCGATCGTGCCACCCAAAGAGTGACCAATCAGCCAAGCACTGTTAATATTAAGCTGTTTCAGGAGAATTCCTAAATCCTGAGCATACGCAGCCGGAGTATAAAGAGAATCGATAGTTGAGCCAAGCGTACTACTGGAGATGGGCATCAGACTCAAAGACGTATCTGCCCGACTAAAATCGGTTTTTACCTGAGACTGGGATTCACCAAAACCCCGCAAATCATAGGAAAGGCACTGCAAATCATCTGATAGGCGGGAAATCACAGGTTGCCAATATCCACGGCTATTGAGCCAACCGTGGATAAATACTAAAGCATGGGGGCAGGAAGTGGGAGCCGTTAGCTCGTATGCGTGTGGAACGCCCAAGATTTCGATAGTTGCCATACTTATATCGTACCCCGAAGGGCGGATGCGACTAAATACGGAGTGCGAAGAGTTAAAAGTGAGGAGTTGGGAGTGAGGAGTTGGGAGTTAGGAGTTAGGAGTTAGGAGTTAGGAGTTGGGAATTGAAAGTTAGGAATTGAAAGTTGGGAATTAGGAGTTAAGTAGGTAAGCAAGATAAAACCAAACTATGTAACGAAAAGTAAAATCTCTGTATTTAGCTCGTAGTTGCGCTTTAGCGCTAAAGCGCAACTACGAGCTAGTGATGATTATTTGCGCCCACTTGCTTAGGAGTGAAGAATTTTTAACTCCAAACTCCAAACTCCTAACTCCAAACTCCTAACTCCTAACTCCAAACTCCTAACTCCTAACTCCTAACTCCTAACTTTTTCATTTATCCAGCAACCTCTGTCGGACCCCTTCAGCAATTTTGTGACCCAGATATTCGGGGATAAGACTTTCATTAGGCCCCAACAAGTAGAGAATTAGCCGTGTACGTCCGCGCCAAACCAGTAAATTTGCATTGACTACCAGCAGGTCTTCCTGCCAAATGGCGTACATCACTTTGTAGAATAATCCTGGTTGATTATCGGCTTCAATCATTAAAGCAGGAAGATGAAAGACCGGATCGACATAGAACTCAGTTTGTACCTGCTCTAAGCCAGTGTCAAGATTGAATTCTACTGCCAGCATCTCTTCTACCTCAAACCGACCTCCTAAAGCTTCACGAATCGCACGACAGACATTTTCTGCGGTTTTCTCGGTCAAGGCTTTACTACCACGAGATACCAACAGTTTGATAAAAACTAACATTGGCGGACGGATCTGACCATATAGACTCAGACCGTGAATAGTCAACCCATAAGCTGCTAGTACACCAAAAATATCGCTGAGAAGAAAAGACTGGTTGCGGTAAGCAAAATGCAAGGCACTTTTGCTACCTTCAGGTTTTAGCTCAATAACAGCGCGTCTAGTTTTATAGAGACGGTAGGCTAACCGCAAATTTTGCAGCTGAATCTCACTGCTGACGAATTGCTCATAAAACTGAGGAAACGCTCGGTTAAAGCGTTTTAGGAGTTCCAGTGTCGAAGATTTTAAACCAGAAGCCATTGTTAAGGGTAAGACTCGCTTGCTTTCATCACTTGGGGACTAGGGGCTGAATGTTGGAGACTAGAGACTGGGGAAGAATTTTCTCAAATATCTTCTCATATATATAATTCACTCTTAAGCTAACGTGCATTTAAGCTCTATAGGAGCAATTGCCAGGATTAGGTTTTTCCATTTTGAATTTTGAACTACAGCAGTTTGCTTTTTAAGTGAGGTACAAAATCCAAAACTCACGCATCAGATGATATAGATATATAAAAAGTTTCCGCCTCCTGCCTCCTGCCTCAAAACCCGCAGTACTTTATGCCAGGACTTACGCAACTGTCACAAGCAATGGCGCGGTTACACCGCGCCGTGCGCCTAAACAACTACGCGATAAACATAGGAACAGCCGGACGTTTT
>NZ_JBALFF010000042.1:0-104411 GCF_036916975.1 Nostoc sp. | reverse complement strand
TGGTTCAAAATTTCTACAAATCAATGATTTCAACCTTCTTTCTTTACAAAACTTTACAACGTGTCCCATTTTGCACGTATCCCGGCTGTACCCCTTTAACACCCATGCAAGTACAGGCAATTACCCAAGCCGTTGAAAACTTGATACTTCCTACAAACACTAAACCGATTCCTAAGCCCAAACCTGTTAAGCGCCAGAATCCTATAAGTTGAGTTGCGGGAGGGTTAGGGCATAGAGCAGAGGCAATACGGTTCGGTTAAGGGACTTCCAAGAAATAAATTACTCAAATAAACGAACCACAGAGGCACAGAGAAGCCAGTGCGCCCTTGCGGGTTCCCCGACTTGTTCGCGCAGCGTCTCCCCTTGGGAGAAGCAACTGGCGCGACACAGAGGAATGAGGAGAAGAAAGTTTTTTCGCCAGTTTTTTGGGTATTTTTTTATTTGGAAGTCCCTAACGTATTTATTCATCGAAGATACCCCCAATTTCCCGATAAATTGGGGGCTTTTTATTATTATTAGGGACTTCCAACAATTTATCGGGGGTCGCCACAGGCGGGGGGATCTTATCCGAACCGTACCGTATTGAGAGCAGAGGGGCTTTTACCGTCTGCCACCACCACGATGAGGCACTTCAGATACATCAGCGTCTTGTAGCTTTCTTTTTGGTGCAAAGACTTCTTGATGTTGTTGCGCCTGTTGCGGCTGAATTTTTTCCTGTGCAAACTTTACACGGGTACGAACTCCGAGATCAACATCTTTATCGAGCATTTGCTGAAGTTGATTTGTAATCCGCGACGCTTGATCGGGTAAAGTGACTGCTATGGCGATCGCTAGTGTTTCTAAACTCGTCACTGCTGCATAGCGCACTACCCACTCTGGATCTTGAGAAATTAGTAATAGCGCCTCTAATACCTGAGTTTGAATAGATTCTAGTTTTTCAGGCGGTACTTGCTGCCAGCGCAAAGTGCCTAATCCCCTGGCAGCTGCCCGCCGCACACTCAGAGAAAAATCGGTCTTTGCTGCCTCTAACAAAGTATCCAGCGCCCGGACATCGCCAATTCCCGCTAAGGCACGAATAGCCCAGGCTCTAGCACCATAGTTGTAGCCATCAATTAGTTGCAATAGTGGCTGCACTGCGGCTTCCCCGATCGCAATCAGCCCATCTACCGCCGCCACCGCCGCCCCTGGATTGTTGTAGCCTAAAGCTGCAATTAGTGTAGGAACAGCTTCTTCTATATCGGCTGCTGCTAACTCCTGAACTGCGTCTAATAACCGATCGGAGGAATCTGCTTCTTCTACAGCACGGATCAATATTTGGGCTAAATCGCTGTTATTCATAATCATTTTTCATGAGTAATTTGCCGTCAGCCAATTGTAGCTTAAGCTATCCGTAGTTGACATCATACATAAACCCCCTAGCCATGATTTTACAGTCAGCTAGGGGGTTTATGTGTGGTAAAAATTTGATTGTAACGTATTAATAAGAACTGATTATCTAGAATTTATGACTACAACAGCGAGTCCATCAAATTCATCACTTTAATCGCACCTTCTGAGAAAGTGCTTGATGTTATGTGATTTACTTGATGTTCTAGTAATCCTTTAAGAGAAATTAGCTTCAGGCTATTTTCAGCAAGAGTCTGTGCGATCGCATCTGCTGCGGGTAGATATCCAATCGCTCCCAAATCTGCCAACACTGCTCGACGCAATTGCAATTTCTCTCCCCCCAGAGCTTGTATTAACTTTTCTCCATAAACTGGTTCTTGGGTTAATTGATACATGGCTCGTGCGGCAGAATATTGCACCAATTCGATTGGATGCTCTAAGAATGCCTTTATCAAAGGGGCAAACTCATTCGCCCTCAAAGTTCCCAAGGCTTCTAAGATAGCGTCGTAGGGTTGAGATAAATCAGGCTGTGATATCAGCTGTCCCTGCAAACCTACTCCTAATAGCTTGATTAGCGCCGGAATACAAACCGGATCGCCTAGCATCTCCAAGGATTGGGCCGCCGCTTCCCGTACATAAAAATCTGAGCAGTCTAAACACCCAATTAAAGGTGATACTGCCTGGCGATCGCCAAGTTTCCCTAAAGCCCTAGCTGCGTTTCGTCGTAGAGGATATCCGCCTTCTGGTGTCCTGTCGGCTTCATCCTCTAAGGCTTTGATCAGCGCTGTAACCGCAGCTGGTTCATTTATGCGAAACCTTCCCAACCACCAGGCAGCATAAAATCGCAGACCTAAATCTGTACTTTCCAGATTAGCTAGAGCCTGCTCTACCGTTAAAGATCCACCGTCGGTATTGTCAACTGTCAGTGATAAATCTTTAATGTTCTCCAGACTGGGATTCATGGTTCTGTTCGCTATGTGTTGTCTCAGCGTTCAATGGCTGAATGCTGACTATTTTGCCACCCAAGCGAGTAATGCGCTGCATTTCCTGATTCATCCGGTTTTCAGGCACCGTGATAAATACACTGGCACTAGAACGAATGGGATAGTTTACTTTTTCTGTTTCTTCGCTTTGGCGCAGACCTACTACTTCATAGCGGAAGGAGCGGTTACTATTTGTACCATTAATTAATCCAAGCATAAATCAATTCCAAATTTATAAATTGAAGTTGTCATTAGTCCTTGGTCTGAAATTAATGACTAATGACTAATGACCAATAACACTAAAGTGGCTTCACACTGGCGATTTTACCACCTTGTTTTACCACTCTCTGGAAGTAAGCAGATAGTCCTTCATAGGGTACAATAACAGCTTGATTGACCCGGCGTGTGCTAGGATAACCAGCTCCAAAAACGCCTGCAACTTCAATGCGGTAGAGTCTGCCTTCTTGTCCGAAAGTTCCTGCACCACCGAAAGTACTGTTGGGGGTAACGCCTTTTTCAGGAGCAACGTAAGAAAAGCCAGAAGGCCCACCAGATGGAGGAACAACAACAGATGCACTATTGCGACCTAGTTCACCGGCAAGGCGAGGGGAATTACCTTTAAGTTGGGAGGTATCGCTACTGGCATAGCCGCGATAAAGTTGGAATATCCGGCTAAATCCGACAGTTTTCTGACCTGTTTGGGTTTCAAAGCCGCGATAGAAAGGCACAATATTTTCACCAAAGCTACTTTGATACTCTGCCGAATCAATATAAGAATCAATGTCGGCTTCATATCCCTTGGTTTGATATAAGTCTAAGTGATAAATCACCTCAGATTCATCATAGGGAGCGCGACCCAACAAATGTTTATAGTTGAGTTCAATGACGCGAGTTTGAAAACTGTTGTAGAAAAACTTGGATTTGTATAGCTCTGATTTAGCTACTTGACGCACAAACTCTTGTACTGTAGTTTTCCCATCGCGCAGAATAGATTCAGCACTTATGAGACGCTCAGATTTCATTAAGTAATCGTTGCCCAACAGCTGACGATAGACGGCAGCAATTACCTTCTCTATGTCTTCTTTAGTTGCATTTGGGCGCAATTCTACAGGAGCATTATCAGTAAAAGCTTCTGTTCCCAAACGGGATGCTGCTGTTGTAATAGCCATTGGTAATTTTCCTTTTGTAATTGGTAGGGAAAAGTGAGGAGTTAGTAGTTAAAAGTTCAAACTAGGGGTATTAGGAATTCAAAACTCCTCACTCCTAACTCCTAACTCTTCACTTAATTCCCGATTCCCTAATTTATACAGGTGTGATGCTAATCACCTTGCTGCCCTTACGATTAAGCTGCTGCAATTTGCTAGAAAGTTGTTCGTAGGGTACGACCAATTCCGCAGTACTTCGTCGCACTACAGATGAGTTTGGAGAAGCTGCTTGTAGTACCCTAATTCGGTATGTTTCTCCTCTGCCACCTGATGAGAGACCCGTTAAGGCTCCTGTAGAGACTGGGTAGATGGGTGAAGCCAGATTCTTAGCTATTTCCCAAGTTAGACGTCCTTGTTTTAGCCCTTGAGCGCGATCGCTATTGGCATAACCCCGATACAGTTGGAACAGTCGGCTATAGCCAACGTTTTTCTGCCCTACTGGGCTATTAAAGCCACGATAGTATGGTACTATGTTTTCCCCAAAGCTTTCTTGATATTCTAATGAGTCAATGTATGAATTAATCTCAGCTTCGTAACCTTGTGAGTTGTAAAGCTCAACATGGTACGAAATCTCTGACTCATCTTCTGGGGCGCGACCCAACAAATGCTTATAATTCAACTCGATAAAGCGAATTTGCGAGTTTGAATGGAAAAACTTTTCTCGATAGAGTTCCGACTGAGCAATGGCTAGCACAAAACCCCTAACTGAAATCGCACCTTGCTGTAACAGTGATTCAGCACTGACAAGACGCTCTGATTCCATTAGGTATTCATTACCCAAAATGTGACGGTAAGCTGCCCGGATGATCACTTCCACATCCGGTTCTGTTCTATCAAGACGTAGTTCTGCCAGTCCTGAGTTTTCAAAGGCTCCAATTCCTAGCCTTGCGGCTTGTCCCAATGCCATCTTTAAACCTCCTCAGTTTTAACTGGAAAACTGAAAACTTTTTAGAAAATTTTTTTCTAGTTTTTTAACAAGAAAGAATACATGCCTCAGTTGGCAGAATTCAGATTTTAATTCTATGGTGCTGATGAGCCACTGCGCCCTTGGAGTTAAGAGACTTGTTTGCTATTAGGGCTCTGGCAGGGGTAGCAACTGCCGTTAGCGTAGCGTCACCCGAAGGGTGGATAACGCAACACAAATTAAATCCAGAAACGTCTGAATCAACGGTGAAACACCACACTAAATATGCATTAGCGGACAAATTTAGTAGTGGCGGGTCTGCATCCCACACTCAAAGTTTTCTGAATTCTGTGCTTTTAATTCTGCATTCTTCTTTAACAGTCTTTTGAAAATAAAACTGCCCAGAAAGGTAAACCAACTCCTAGCAATTTGCTAACAGAGCTTGTTTTCCTTTCCGGGCTTAATGCACTCTTTAGCTTAGAGCGTTAATTGCGTAGTCGATGTAGGAATTAGCTTCTACAGCAGGGTCGCCACTTAGACCGTGGTTAGCCTTGATGTACTTGAGAGCTTCAACGTACCAGCTGGGAGATAGATCAAAGGTGCGGTTGATTTCAGCTAAACCAGAAATCAAGAAGTCATCCAAGGGGCCTGTACCACCCACAACTAAGGAATAGGTAACAATCCGCAGGTAGTAGCCGATGTCACGCGCACACTTTTCTTTACCAGTGTTGGTAGAAGCAAAGTTAGGGCCTTGTTGTTGAGTGGTGTAGGGGAACTTGTTGTACACCGCTTGAGCTGCGCCTTCTGTCAAACGTTGGGCATTACCACTCAAAGCTTTTGCTGCTTCTAAGCTAGCTGGAGCTTGGCGGAAACGACCAAAAGCGGTTTGAATTTCGGTGCTGGAAAGAAAGCGACCTTGAGAATCTGCGGCTGCAACTGCTTCGGTAAGAGGTGTTTTCATGGGTTTAGTATCTCCTTATTTACAATCTTGTTGAAATTTCTTTTCTCTAACTGACAATAGTCAGTCAATGAGTCTTAAAGCGGGTTTAGTTTAGCCTACTGCTGCGGCTGCACGATCAAAGTAGCTAGCAACTTCAGATAATATTGCGCTGCAATCGCCTCTGGTGATACCGTTGGTGTCGCCAGCAAGAGCAAGAGCTGCATCCTTCATTTTTTGCACGCCAACTGCTACTGAAGCACCAGGAGTTCCTAGCGCCAAATAGGTTTCGCGTAGACCGTTTAGACAACGGTCATCTAACACACTTGCATCACCAGCAAAGATTGCATAGGTGACATAGCGGAGGATGATTTCCATGTCGCGCAAGCAAGCAGCATTTCGGCGGCTAGTGTAAGCATTACCACCAGGAGCAATCAACTGAGGTTGTTCTGCGAACAAAGCGCGAGCTGCATTGGCAACAATTGCTGAGGAGTTGCTGGTAATCCGGTTTACGGTATCTGCACGCTTGTTGCCATCTTTAACGAGGGCGCTTAAAGCGTCCAACTGAGCAGCGCTGAGATATTCACCGCGTGCATCAGCTTGGGTGATTACTTTTGCAAATGCATCTAAAACCATTGCTTTTGTCTCCTAGTTGGCTTGGTTAAGGATAATTGGACTCAAAACTGAATAGTTCAGTTTATTTTTGATGTCAGCACTGCCTGACGAGTTACGAAAGGTTCAAAACAGACATCCACGCAATAAGTTTACAATCTCTAGGCTTTCAGATTAAAATTTTTGTTACAAAACTTCAAACTTCTGTGAACGACTGAAAAACCTGATTAAGATGTTGTTTTTTCCTTCTAAGTTATCTTTATACAATGCTGTTGCGTCATTATTTATTACAAATTATTGTTATGTTTGTTAATTCCGTTTACATAACTTTACACTTTTCTCAAACCCCAAAGATGGGATAATTCATCTCTGGGAAATCCGCTTAAAGGTGCTTCAGCGTAGCCCGCCGCAGTCATCGTACTACTGCCTTAAGGAGTATTATTTATTGCTTAAAATACGGTATAAAGCTAAGTAGGTAGGTATAATTAAATATAAAACCTCACCCTGCCTCCGGCTTCCCTCTCCGATACTTTGGAGAGGGATTGAGGGTGAGGTTTGATCTTAAATTTATAGGACTTACAAAAACTCTCTTTCCTCTTATTCCTCCGTGTCCTCAGCGTCCTCTGTGGTTCGATTTTCCGCTCCTTGTGCGTAAGTCCTGATTTAATTATGCCTACCTACTTAACAATGCTTGGATTAAATAACGAACCACAGAGAACACAGAAAGAAAGATTCTAAAATTTGGAATACTCTAAGCTAGGGCTTACGCATCACATAGCAAATGTAAGGGCAATTCGTGAATTGCCCCTACGGAAAATCAAGGATTTTACTGCCTTTTTGTGTAAGTCCTATAAGCATTGTTGACTTGACGGACACTTTCCTTAAGTCGGGAAACCCGCCGACGCTTTGCGGTTGGTTCCTTTAGCCTTCAAACTTCGCTTTACACAGTACTAGCCTCTGCCAAACACACTCCCAATGGCACGCGCCATATTTTGTGGCTGCATTGCATCCATTGCGGCGGTAGGTTCGTAGCCGCAGTGAACCATACAATCGGCACATTTGGGATTACCACTCTTCTGGCCGTATTGACTCCAGTCAGTTTGTGCTAGTAATTCCTTGAAGGTAGAGTAATAACCTTCGTTGAGCAGATAGCAAGGTTTTTGCCAGCCGAGAACGCTATAACTAGGGCTACCCCAAGGCGTACATTCGTAGTCCTTTTCACCAGTGAGAAAATCTAAGAACAGTGGATTGTGATTGAAGTTCCAATTTTTTTCACCAGCTTTGTATGGAGCGAGAATTTGCCGAAACAGGGTGCGTGTTTGTTCTCTGTGGAGAAAATGATCTTGATCTGGTGCCCACTCGTAACTGTAGCCGGGAGAAATCATCATCCCGTCAATATTAAGTGTGTCCAAAAAGTCGAAAAACTCTTGCATATCTTTAGGTTGAGTACCTTCAAAGATAGTAGTGTTAGTGGTAACACGGAAGCCTTTAGCTTTAGCGGCGCGAATCGCTTTGACAGCAGTATCAAAAACACCTTTGCGATCGACACACTGATCGTGCAACTCCCGCATCCCATCTAAATGCACACTAAAAGTTAGGTAAGGAGAAGGTTGAAACTTATCTAGGCTCTTTTCTAACAACAAGCCATTGGTACACAAGTAAATATATTTCTTGCGCTCAATTAATCCCTGAACAATCTGATCAATTTGGGGATGTAGAAGCGGTTCTCCCCCAGGAATTGAGACAACTGGTGCGCCACACTCTTCTACTGCGGCAAAGCACTGTTCTGGGGTGAGATTTTGCTTTAAAATTTCCTTTGGATGTTGTATCTTACCACAACCAGTACAGGCTAAATTACACCGAAAAAGAGGTTCCAACATCAATACTAATGGGAAGCGTTTACGTCCTTTTAAACGCTGGGTAACAAGATACTTCCCAATATCCATAGCTTGTTGTAGATTAACTGCCATTGTTGCGATCGCTCCTCTTTAGATATAAATACACCACTGGAAAAGGCTTGGCGAATAGAATTCGCGGCTACACAAACAAAGCCCACCTCCGTGGGCTAAGAGAAAATTAAGGTTTTTAACCCACGGAGGTGGGTTTTGCCTGTATAGATGTGGTTTCTAACCGCCCTGACTGCTATATTTCTCATTTAACATACCCATGAGCAACAAACCAATCTACAGCATCCTTGAGTGCCGCTTTTAAGGGAGATTGAGGTAGACCCAACTCTCGTACAGCCTTAGCGGCATTGTAATACATAGGTTGTTTCGCCATCCGAACGCCATCCAATGGCACTGAGGGCGATTTCCCCAAGGGTGCGAGAATCTTTTCATCAACCCAGGCAACACTAAGGGGTAACCAAGTCGGTACTGTTCGTTGAGGTGCGGTTAAACCTGTGATATCGGCGAGTTGTTCGAGTAGTTCCTTGAGGCTGAGGTTTTGATTACCTAAGATATAGCGATCGCCTGATTTACCCCGTTGCAAAGCCAGTAAATGTCCCCATGCCACATCCCGCACATCGATAAAATTCAAACCAGTATCTAAGTAAAAGGGCATTTGCCTTCGTAAAAACCGTACTATTATATCACCTGTTGGGGTAGGTTTGATATCCAACGACCCAATTGGGCTGCTGGGATTGACTATAACTACTTCTTGACCTTTAGCAACGGCTTGCATGGCTTCTTGTTCAGCCAAAAATTTAGACTTTTTGTAGTCACCAACCAACTTTTCTAAGGGACTCTGATGTGTTTCATCCACAACTTCCCCAGATGATCTTACCCCAATTGCCGCTACTGAACTAGTATAAACGGTGCGCTCAATGCCAGCTTGGCGGGCTGCTGCCAATACATTGCGCGTACCCAGGACATTGTTATGGTGAAGTAACTCCCGGTCTGTTTGCCAGAGGGAATAATGGGCTGCCACATGAAATAAATATTGACAACCTCTCATCTGTTGCCAGAGATTTGGTGAGTTCAAATCGCCTTTGACAATTTCCACCTCCAAACCTCGGAGATTCTCCAGATTGCTGCTTGAGCGGACTAGGGCTTTGACATCATATCCCTGTTGGAGTAACAACCGTACCAAGTGGGCACCAATAAAACCCGTACCCCCTGTGACAAAAACCTGCATTAAGCTTAATCCTTCTTCTTAAATCGAGGAAACCAATCATCCAAAATGGTGTATAATACCGGCACAACAATCAAACTGAGGATAGTTGAAGTTACGAGTCCACCTGCGATCGCAACAGCCATAGGCGATCGCAATTCTGAACCAGCGCCCAAACCCAAAGCGATCGGTAGCATCCCTAAAATAGTGGCGGCGGTGGTCATCATAATTGGTCTGAGGCGCACTTGTCCGGTGTTCAGGATTGCCTCGGTACGGTCTAAGCCAGCGTTGCGTAACTGATTGATGTAATCCACCAGCAAAATAGCATTTTTATTTGCCAGACCGAGCAAAAAGACGAAACCGATCAGTGAGATCATCCCAAAGTCACTCTTGGTAATTAGTAGTGCCAACATTGCCCCTACTAGTGCTAAAGGCAAAGAGAAACCAATCACCAGAGGGTCTACCCAGCTTTTGAACAGCAAAAATAGTACTATGACAATACACAGGGCAGATAGAGCTAAAGTACTGCCAAAACTGCTAAAAACCTCGCCTTGGCTAGCAGAGTCTCCTCCTAAATTTAAGGAAACATTAGGGGGTAACACCGCCTTAGCTTCAGCTAACACTTTGTCAGTAGCATCACCCAAGGATAGATTCTTGCCAAGATTAGCACTGATGTATGCCACACGCTGATTATTCAGATGCTCGATTTGAAAAACCGTACCCTGTGGATTTGTTTCACCTGTAACTGTGACATCGGCGAATCCGGGTATTCTCTGAATTTTTTCTTTAATTGTCTTGACTGCTTTGCTCAAGGCTTGGAGATCGTTACCGCGTAAAGCTATTTCAAGGGGTTTTTGACCGCCAGAATCGACAAATTGAATATCTTCGACACTGGTAGTTACTCCAGAAAGAGCAGGTAATGAGGAGCGGAATTGGTCTTGTAGTTCGGCAGTGGTGATTGAGCGATCGCGCTTTAATTTTATATATAGTATCCCTTTGTTCGGCTCACCTTCACGAGAACCAACAGTGGTAAATACCGTTTCAACTGTCGGTGATTTTCTCACAACCTCTTCTAGTTTCTTTGCAACCTCAAGAGAATCGGTTAAGGGATTGGGGATTGGGGAGGGGGATGTTACTTCCTCATCTCCCCTTACTTCCTCATCTCCCCCTACTTGCTCATCTCCCCTACTTTCTAAATCGGGGATACTCGGTAAAGGAGCGGTATAAGCAATATTAAATTCGCCGCGATCGAGTTTGGGAATAAAGCCTTTGGGAATTAGTGGAATTAGTGCTATACCTACAATGAAGCTGAGGACAGCTAACCCGATAACTATCTTGCGGTGATTCAAAGACCAACTTAGCAAGTTTCTGTAAGATTGGGTAAACGCTACCCAGATTTTTGCTTCCCGATGCTCTGAGAGTGAGGATTTAGGTTTGAGCCAGTAAATAGCCAGAACTGGAGATAAAGTCCGAGCAACTAGCATTGAAGCAAGCATTGCGGCTGAAACTGTAATGCCAAAAGGCTTGAAGAATTGACCGATTACCCCACCCATCAAACCTATTGGCAGAAAAACCGCTACTGCTGTCAAGGTGGCGGCGGTGACTGTCAACCCAATCTCATTTGTAGCTAAAAGCGCGGCTTGGCGAGGAGTTTCTCCATCTTCTACATGTCGCATGATGTTTTCCACATCTACGATCGCATCATCAACAATACTACCAATCACCAAGGCTAAAGCCAGCAGGGTAATTGTTTCCAGGTTAAAGCCGAAAATCGCCATAACGATAAATGTCGCCAACAATGACGTAGGAATCGCTAAGGCAGAGATTAGGGTGGCTCGCCAATTCCATAAAAAAGGAAAAATTACTATGATGGATAACAAGACTGCTTCCATCAGCGCATCGATAGTTGACTGTGTGGCTCGACGGATATATTCTGCTTGAGTGGCAGCTAAAGTGAGTTTGACATCCTTCAGACTAGAGCGCAGTCTTTGGACTTCTTTTTCAACTCGACTCACTACTTCTAAGGTGTTAGCAGTACCGCGTTTGATTACCTGAAATGCGAGTGCATCTTGCCCATTAAACCGGACTAATGTTGCCCCTCCTTCAGGGATAGCTGCACTTATATTAGATGGATTTAGGGGAGGAGTTGCAGTAGCACCACCTAACAGTGAGACTTTCAGGACACCTGGCAGTTTAGCGATCGCACTCACAATCTCGTCTTTCGCCAACTTTGTCAAATCTGTAAGATTCCGTGTCGAACTCTCTATGGCATAGCTAATGGCGGCTGACTCGTTTAAATTCAGGGGAATAATCTTAGAAGTCCCTCCCTGAGGTAGAGTCAACTGCTTAAGGGCAGTTTCGACTTGTTTAGTCGATGTTTCTAAATTCGTCCCAACGGCAAAAGCAAGGCTAACGGCTGTTTGACTAGGATAAGTGGATGAGCGGATTTTCTCCAGTCCTTTTAGGGAGTGGAGGCGTTCTTCTAAAGGTTTAGTAAGCTTCGCCTCGGTATCCAGAGCAGTTGTCAGGGGGGCTGTAGCATTCACAACCACTACTGGAAAGGTAATATCTGGAAACAAAGCATACTTGAGGGAACTGAAAGCCAGAACACCAGCTACCGTTACGGCAATCCAAAAACTCACCGTCAGCCACGAAAATTGAATCGCCAATTTGGAAATATTGAAGAGTTCTCGTGCGGATTTGGAGTTATGAAGCTTTACCATCTTGGAAAATTATCGTGTGGGTGACACAATTATTTAGTCATGCTACAGCAATCACCTTCGGTTTGCGAGTTTTGATGGTCACAAAACGGCAATATTAGTTATTGTGACCCAGATGTGGCAAAATTTTTAATACAGAATTGAAACTTGGTTCTGTCGAGCATCAGGAATTATTCTGTCGGAGTACAAACTGCGACAAGCTCAGTGACCATCGTAGACATCGCTCTTTAAGGTAGAGAAAATTTTGCCAAGCTCGCCTACTTCTACCCAAACGCAAACTTGAAACTGTCGAGAGGGCTAGTGCCTAATTTTTTGCCCATCAACACAATTCTGGTACCTCAGGGAGCAGAATATAAAGCTGTCTGTCGCGGATTACGTGGCGTTACTGGTTCGATCCCAACCATAGTAGCCATACCTGTTGGGATGAAGCCTTTACTTAAATACCTACAACAAGGACAATTTTTAGCTCCATCCAGGGTGCTGATTATGGGTATCTGTGGCAGCTTGAGCGATCGCTATACAGTTGGTGATATTGTCTTGTATCAAGATTGTATTTACCCTGGAAAACTGCAAGAATGCGATCGCCCTTTCACAACACAATTACACTCTGATATATCACAAAAAGCTTCATTAGTCAAGTGCCTAACAAGCGATCGCCTGATTTGGTCTGCTGCCGAAAAACGCCGTTTGGGTGAGACATTCAAGGCTGATGTTGTTGATATGGAAGGGTTTACTGCCCTAGAGTTTTTCAATGCAGCTGGGGTGGAGGTGGCAATGCTGCGAGTAGTCAGCGACGATTGTCAGCATAATATCCCCGATCTGACACCAGCAATTAATGATGGCTCATTAAAGCCTTTTGAGTTAGCGATCGCAATGCTTCGACAACCTCTTGCTGCGACGCGGCTGATTCGAGGTTCATTAACAGCATTAAAGGTTTTAGAGCAAGTTACAAATCGGCTCTTTTCTGGCAATAAACTCGAATAATCTGTTGCGTTTTTAATTGCACACTTACCCGTAGGGTAGTCAAAAGCCATTATGAGGATGTTTAGAAAGGATTAAATTGTGCCGCATTAGCCGCAGAAAAAGCTCCGCTAGCAATTACACCTACCCGGGAGCATCCCGTCAGGTGCAAAAACTTTGTGTTTGCCCTCATCTCATCCCCTAACCTATCCCCCATCATATGGGATTCGGGGAACTAGAATTATGTCTCCCCTCTCCCATCTGAAGGGAGAGGGGCTGGGGGTGAGGGAAAAGATTTAAGCACTCATTCGGATGCTCCCCACCTACTCTGACGGACCCGACTGTAAATGCGAGCGAAATGGATTAAAAAGTAGCCATTGCAACTAATTCAGATAATTTTTGAGTTTTAATCCCCAAAAACTTGAATTATTCCTTAAATAAACGAGATTTAACACCAGAAGCCACACCGAGAGCGGCAAGTCCCAGTAGACCGATTACCGCAGAAGATTCAGGGACGGGTGATACCTGAATGCTAGTAGTTGAACCTAAGAAAGTATAGATATCAGTATCTCTGTTATACAGAAAGAGGTTGTAATCAGTGCTACCTGCTGCAACAAAAGTACCACTGGGATCGACGTTATTCCCGATGAAGTAGTACGGATTCTGACTAGGCGACTCCGTGTTAATATTTAATGCTAGAAGGTTAGGAGTTAGAGAGTTATCGTAATCCAAACGCAAAAATGCATTAGTTGAGATGCCGTTTATAGCCTCACTACCACTTTGAAGAAGTGTATTGGTGGAGTCGAAAATTGATAGGGACGTAGATTGTAAAAATTGAGTTGTGAATGGAACTGATGGAAAATTAGGATTACTTTCTGAGAAAGAAGGCAAAGTACCACTTTTCGTCGTAAATGAGCCTTGGGCGGAATAGCCGTTAGTGAAACTCCCGTTGAATATGAAGTCTGCGGCCTGAGCTGATGAGACAGAAAACATCAACGGAATCGATGAAAAAGCCACCGTTGCCAGCAAGACAGAAAATTGTTGAACTTTCATGGAGAAAACCTTCGTTTTTTTGACTTAAGAAATTGCAAATAATCCTGGTTTGAGCAAAACTTCCACTAGTACAATACTGAAAATAGAAATTGTTTTATTTAAAGTTTTTATGAAGCAATACTCTTGGGTTAAGGCTAAACTGTACTCATTAATACATTGCATTTAGCCTTTTCCTACATTGACTGAACGACAACAGATACTTTATTACCAAGATCATTATTAAAGGCTAAACCCGTAACATACCCGACAAAAGAATTCCTTTATAAATAGTCTCTAATAACTACTGGCAGTGTAACAATCAATACAAGTCAGTTTTAATTATAAAATTGTTTGTAAAATAAGTTTTACAGAAACTTTATCGTTATAGATATTAAATAGAAAAAAAATTGGGAAGCATAATATATAACCTTATCAGGGTTGGGTTCCATAAGAGCTTATTCCACTAAATTGCGAACCAAAAATCCTTTTTTAGCAGAATAGCTCGGAACTAGTTAACCAACTATCAAACATCATTTATGAAACTCAATCAGAAGCTCTACCTCTACTCGTTCTTAGCTAATTTTGCATGGCTCAAGAAAAGTTACACCGCTAAAATCATGTTGGTGGCATTTTTGGGTACTCACGTACCACTTTTGACTTTACTACTGAGTTTCGTCATCTCAAACTCCTATTCTTTGGAGATGGCGGCGCGAGTTATGATAATTGCTCTGTTGGCGACGTTAGCGGGTACAGCCGTCACCCTCTATGCACTAAACCATCTCCTCAAACCGGTTATTTTGACATCTGCAACATTGCAAAATTATCTCAACAGCAAAACCTTACCTGAATTGCCCACAGAATTTGCTGATGAAGCGGGTACATTGATGGCAGATACCTCACAAACTCTTCATAAATTAGATGAGTTAATTCACTACATCAGTAATTATGATGACTTGACAGGATTGCCCAATCGTGATTTATTCTGCGATCGCCTCCATGAAATCCTATCCAAACCTGAAAACAACCAGCGCCTTGTAGCTGTCTTTTTGCTGAGTATTGATGATTTCACTGGTATAAGTCATGGATTGGAGCATGAGACAACAAATTTGTTGTTAAGAGCAGTTGCCCAGAGGTTATCAACCTGCATAGCCCAAACAGATATGCTTGCCCATTTGAGTGGAGATGAATTTGCCCTTGTCCGAATGGAGATTTATTCTATTGAAAGTTTGATTAAGCTATCTCAGCTGCTCTTAAGTACCCTGAGCAAACCTTTTTCTGTTGAGGATAACTTGATTCATATCACCGCCAGCATTGGGATGACAATCAATGGCATCAACAACCGCAATAGCGTAGATCAACTCTTGCAACAGGCTCACATAGCCCTTTACCAAGCAAAGCAGCAAGGGCGTAGCCAATACCAATTCTATTCGCCAGAAATTAATGCTCAGTTGCAGGAACGACTGACATTAGAAAATGAATTACATGGGGCGCTTGAGCGCAACGAAATGCTGGTTTATTATCAACCTCTAGTTGATTTACATAGCGGGCAAATTACAGGTGTGGAAGCGTTGATTCGCTGGCAGCATCCTACTTTAGGGATGATTTCTCCAGTAAAGTTTATTCCAATTGCAGAAGCCAATGGTGCGATCGTACCAATTGGCGAATGGGTTTTGAGAACTGCTTGCGCTCAAACCCGTGCTTGGCAGCTTGCTGGATTTACCCCAATTCGGATATCTGTGAATCTGTCAGCTCGACAGTTTGAACAACCGTATCTGGTTGAAGTTATCAACCAAATTCTTGAGGAGACTGAACTCCAACCATCTGATCTCGAACTAGAAGTAACAGAAAGCTTCTTGATGGGTAACATTGAGCGATCGATTAAAACCTTAAAAAAATTACGAGAACTGGGTATATTATTGGCTCTAGACGACTTCGGCACCGGTTATTCCTCCCTGAGCTACTTGAAGCGCTTTCCTGTAAATATACTGAAGATTGATCAGTCATTTGTGCATGATGTCATGTCCAATCCTGATAGCGCTGCCGTCACCAATGCCATTATTGCCCTCGCAAAGAGCCTCCGGTTAACTATCACGGCAGAGGGTGTAGAAACCCAAGAACAGCTTGACTACCTTAAAATGCAGGGATGTGAGGAAGGTCAGGGTTACTACTTTAGTCGTCCTGTCCCTGCTGATATAATTGCCCCGATGTTGCAGAAAATTTCTCAGCAGATTGAGACGATTGCAGCATAGGTAGATGTTTAAGCGAGAAAGTCATTTTAATTTTGATATAAAACGTCGTAAGAAAAAACCTCGCCCTGCCTCCGGCTTCCCTCTCCAAAGTATCGGAGAGGGATTGAGGGTGAGGTTTTATATTTAATTTGACCCACTTACTTATTTTTTTATTTGGAAGAACTCCAAAAAATAAACTATCCAATTTCTGGACTTCACCACAACTTTCCCTGCCCCCTAACCCCATTAGCTCCTCATTGCCAATAACCGCACCTTTACAGACGGACACCACTACCGCCATTAAGATTAAAACCTCTTAACCTTTCGTTACACTAAAGACATCGAGAAGGACAATAAGCAAACCTCTCGAAGCTGAAATCAAAGGTGAACGACATGAATGGCACAATTCGCGTTGGTAATCTCTTCGGAATTCCCTTCTATATCCATCCGTCATGGTTTTTAGTTCTGGGTTTAATAACTTGGAGCTATAGCAGTGGACTGGCGGCACAATTTCCCCAATTGTCTGCGGGATTAGCTTTGTTACTAGGATTGATGACTGCGCTGATGTTATTTGCCTCTGTCGTCGCCCATGAATTAGGCCACAGTTTTGTTGCGATTCGTCAGGGTATTGATGTCAAATCTATCACACTGTTTATATTTGGTGGTTTAGCTAGCTTAGAAAAAGAGTCGAAAACCCCAGGTGAAGCTTTTTGGGTAGCGATCGCAGGGCCTTTAGTTAGCCTACTACTATGTGGTATCGTTACAGCTATTGGTGTTACTACTGCTGCATCAGGGCCGTTAGCTGCAATTCTTGGTGTTTTAGCTTCTGTTAACTTGGCATTAGCCCTGTTTAACCTGATTCCTGGCTTGCCCTTAGATGGCGGAAATATACTGAAAGCCATCGTGTGGAAAATTACAGGCAATCCTTATAAAGGTGTGACCTTTGCTAGTCGAGTTGGGCAAATCTTTGGTTGGGTAGCAATTCTTTCAGGTGTACTTCCGCTAGTATTATTTGGCAGCGGCGGTAACTTCTGGAACTTGTTAATTGGCTTCTTCTTGTTGCGAAATGCTGGTAATGCGGCTCAATTTGCCAGAGTGCAAGAAAAACTCACAGGTTTGACAGCCGAAGATGCAGTAACCCATGATAGCCCGATTGTATCTGCTAATCTTACCCTGAGAGAGTTTGCCGATGAGCGAGTTATAAGTGGGCAGAGCTGGCATCGGTTCTTAGTGACTGATGATGATGGACAATTAGTAGGTGCGATCGCTATTGATAATTTACGAACCATCCCTACAGCACTGTGGTCAGAAACTCAAGTAAAACAAGTCATGCGACCAATTACCGAATCTACCACAGTTCAATCCGATCAACCTCTTTTGGAAGTCATGCAGCTACTCGAACAACAAAAGCTATCTGTGCTTCCCGTGATTCGTAAGAATGGTGTCCTAGTTGGAATCTTAGAAAAAGCTGCAATTATTCAGCTACTTCAAAGGCGAACCCAACCTAACCCTGCATAATAATTACTAATTTGTAATTCGTAATTCGTAATTAATAAGACTTACGCAAAATATCTCTCAAACTCTGATTTCTCTGTGTCCTCCGTGCCTCTGCGGTTCGTTATTCCATAACTCTTGCGTAAGTCCTAATTAAATAGGAGTTATGCAAAAGTACACGCGCTCTGGGGCAATTCATGAATTGCCCCTACTACGGTTAAAGGGAAAGGGATCATAAAACCTTTCCTTTTGCCGATTTTAGAATTAGATGGGGTTAAGAGCAACAGATAAATTCCAACTTCCTGCCTTCTTCACCATCTCTGCGGTGAGAACACGTTGCCAAGTTAATTCTTTTGTACTATCATTCCAATGCCAGCGTAATAAATTAGCGGGTTGACTCTTGACAATTCCTGGTAAACCAATTGCTTTTCTCGGTGCATTAGTAGCTAGTAAAATCGCACTTTCTACGTCACAAATTCCCCACTTAACCAAATTCTGTACTCCCACCAATAAGGGTAAAGTAGTCCCCGACAAAGTGCCATCTGGCAGTCGTGCCGTACCCTTTTTAACTTCAATTTGCCGAGTATCCCAAGGATACACCCCATCGGGTAGCCCCAGAGGTGCGAGGGCATCGCTGACGAGGAACAGCCCTTTTTCGTAATTACTAGCGCGAAGTAAAATTTGCAGCATCGTCGGCGAAACGTGTTCACCATCAGCAATAAAACCACACATCACATCAGGATAGGTAATTGCTGCCCCTAATAATCCTGGTTCGCGGTGATGTAATGCTGGCATGGCGTTGAAAGCATGAGTTACCATCGTTGCACCTTCCTCAAAGGCACGTTGCGCTTGGGCGGCTGTTGCTTGAGAATGTCCTAAACTGACAGTAATTCCTAGAGAACGCAAATATGGAATTACTTCACCAGTGGGATCTAATTCTGGTGCTAAGGTGATAACTTTCACGAGCATTGGATAATTACCCAAAACCCGCTTTACCCGATCAATTGTTAGGGGTAACAAATACTCTGCTGGGTGTGCGCCGCGCTTTTGGAAATTCAAAAATGGGCCTTCTAGATGTACTCCCAGAATCTTGGCACCAGCTTGTTGAGTGGCGATAACTTCAGCAATAATAGCAAGCGATCGCTGAATATTTTCGATTGAAGTTGTCACAAGTGTTGGTAAAAATCCATCTACCCCAACATTCCACAAAAATTGTGAGATTTTCTGAAGTATATGAGCATTTTGGGCCGTCAATTCGGGAAATGCCAAACCCAACGCACCGTTAATTTGCAAATCAACGCCGCCGAGAGAAATCCAGTCACCTGCTACATCTAGTAGAGACGTACATCTGTGCATCTCTACCGTACCCATTGGCAAGATTTGCTCAATTATGCCCTCTTGATTAACCAAGAGCATCTGCAAATCTTTGTAACCAGGCACTCTAGCATTGATAATATCTACAGGATTTTGTCTTGCTTGGCTCATCACACTGGCTAGGGAATAATTAAACCTGACCCGATTTTAGATGCAACAATCAGTAATTAATCCAAAATCCAAAATCCAAAATTCTATGACTCCCTTAGTTGGTATTATCATGGGCAGCGATTCCGATTTGCCTACCATGAAAGACGCGATCGCAGTTTGTGAAGAATTTGGCGTTGAAAGTGAAGTGGCGATCGTTTCTGCTCATCGTACCCCAGAACGGATGGTACAATATGCTCAATTTGCACACCAACGCGGTATTAAAGTAATTATTGCTGGTGCCGGTGGTGCTGCCCATCTGCCGGGAATGGTAGCGTCTTTAACTCCACTTCCGGTTATTGGTGTTCCTGTACCCACCCGTAACTTACAAGGTGTTGATTCTTTGTATTCTATTTTACAAATGCCTGCGGGGATTCCTGTAGCAACAGTGGCGATCGGTAATGCCAAAAATGCCGGACTTTTAGCAGTACAAATTCTCGCAACTCATCAATCAGAATTGCTAGAAAGAGTACAGCAATATCGCCAAACCTTATGTGAATCAGTAATTGCAAAGCAAGTAAAACTAGAAGAATTAGGCTACGAGCAATATTTACAGCAAATGTCTAAGTAATTCGTAATTCGTAATTCGTAATTCGTAATTCGTAATTCGTAATTCACGCCATCTGGGACTTATTCTTAAAACCCCGCTTTCATTCCTCTCCCTAAATCTCTCTCCCAAATGCTTGAGAGGGACTTTGAAATTCTGGCTCCCCTAATCCCAGATTTAGGATTCGGGGTTGGGGGATGAGGGCAAATCCTTTTCATCATGGAAGAACTATAGGTTTCAAGATAGACGTGGTTTAATTTAGGACTTACGCTTTCAAGGCACTGAAAGCCTTGATTACTGGTAGGGGCAATTCATGAATTGCCCCTACATTTCGTACTTTATGCCTAAGTCCTATAATTGTTGGGGATTATTGGGGATTATTTGGAATATCTCAGGCTTAAATTCTAAGATTGAAGCGATCGCTCCAGAATCAAGGCAGCATTCTGAAGTATCTTGATTTTGAGGCCGTAGTCAAAAATTGTAGAGCGACAACATCCATGTGTCAATTGCTCGGAATGAATTGCAATGTTCCAACGGATATTTGCTTTTCTTTTGAAGGGTTTTCTGCACGGGGAGGAAAAACGGACGATCATAGCGATGGTTGGGGCATTGCTTTCTTTGAAGGAAAGGGATGTCGAATGTTTTTAGATGCTCAACCTTCTGTTGCTTCTCCAGTAGCAGAGTTTGTGCGGAGTTATCCCATCCACTCAACCCATGTCATAGCCCATATCCGCAAAGCTACTCAGGGTGAAGTTGCCTTACACAACTGCCATCCTTTCCGTAGAGAATTGTGGGGTCAATATTGGGTGTTTGCCCACAACGGTAATTTGCCAGATTTTGAACCAGAAAATTTGGGCTTTTATCAAGCTGTAGGTGATACCGATAGCGAAAAAGCATTCTGTATGATGCTAGAAACATTGCGATCGCGCTTTCCTGGGGGTAAGCCTGACATCAAAAAACTGTATCCTGTACTGCAAGAAATTACTGCTGTAATTGCAAAATTGGGTATATTTAATTACTTATTATCAGATGGAGTCCACCTTTTTGCTTATTGTTCAACCAAACTCAGCTACATTGTCCGCCAAGCGCCCTTTGCAGCTGCCCATTTAATTGATCAAGACATGACGGTAGATTTTCGAGAGGTGACTACAGAACGCGATCGCGTCGCTGTCATTGCTACCACACCCCTCACTGACAACGAAGTTTGGACACAAATCCAACCGGGAGAATTACTTGTTTTTCAGGATGGACTGCCTCTGAAATATGCATTCAGTTAAAAATCTGATCCTGTTAAGGGATTTAAAAATTAACCAGAAATTTTCCCATTTAGATACTTTCTAAATGGGTTTTGTTTTTCATAGTTAAGCGATACAACATTACATCACCAGGTGTAGAATCGGTGTCAACAAAAGCCTATAAATAGCTTAAATGTTGGCTTCCTCACCCGCCCTGAACTAAAGTTCTTTGGCTTTTAACTAAAGTCTACTAAAGTGAACCAGGACTTACGCTTTCAAGGCAGTGAAAGCCCTGATTTACCGTAGGGGCAATTCATGAATTGCCCCTACATTTCGTATGTAATGCGTAAGTTTTATAGACTAAAGATTTTTGGTTATTATATTTAGTTTCCTGTTGATAACTTTGCGTCCAAGATCAATCCCACGTTTAAAAACGTGGGTTCCCTTCAGCATAGCTGCCTTCGTACTTCTGCCTTCTGAATTGATACATCAGGTAGCCAATTGCCATGCCTACGGCGGTCACTGAACGCAGCCGTTAGCAAAGCGTTTCCAAGAGTTGTGCGGGCTGTTCGGTGTCGCAACTTGATAGTTGAAAACAAAAACATTTCTAATTCCTCACAAAACTGGTAGAATCACCATATTCTTGATAAAGAATGTGAGGTTTTTTGGTGTTTGCAAGTAGATACATGGAATCATCCAGTATTATAAACACTATATAACTGTATTCCCATCAATTATCTGTAGATTTAGCGGAGAAAATAGGATGAGTTTGTGGCAACGCCCACTGAAAAGGTTAAAAGCGATCGCTGAACATAGAACGTATCGGTTCAGACTAAATTCGCTCAAAAGCTTTGTATCGCTCTTTTTAGCAGGGACTGTATTGAGTGTGGCGCTTGCCGCCTGCTCTGGTGGAACAGCGAATAATTCTTCCTCTCAAAGCCCTAGTGCTACTCCTATCGCTGCAACTAAGGATAATGTTGAACTAACTCTGGTTTCCTTTGCAGTTACCAAAGCGGCTCACGAAGCAATTATTCCTAAATTTGTCGAACAGTGGAAGAAAGATCATAACCAAACTGTCGTCTTCAAGCAAAGTTATGGCGGCTCTGGTTCCCAAACTCGCGCCGTTATCGATGGTTTGGAAGCAGATGTTGTCCACTTGGCACTAGCTGGAGACACTTCAAAGATTGAAAAGGCTGGATTAATTCAACCAGGATGGGAAAAAGAAGTTCCTAATAATGGTATTGTCTCGAAATCGGTGGCAGCATTAGTCACCCGTCCAGGAAATCCGAAAAACATCAAGACTTGGGAAGATTTATCTAAAGACGGTATCAAACTAATTACCGCCGATCCGAAAACATCAGGAGTCGCTCGCTGGAATTTCTTAGCTCTTTGGAATTCAGTGATTAAAACTGGTGGAGATGATGCGAAAGCGACTGAATTTGTTAGCAAAGTGTACAAAAACGTACCTTTATTAACTAAAGATGCTCGTGAAGCTACTGATGCCTTTTTCAAACAGGGTCAAGGTGATGCCCTGATTAACTATGAAAATGAGATTATCTTGGCAGAACAAAAGGGTGAAAAGTTGACTGCGATTATCCCTGATGTGAATATATCTATCGATAATCCGATCGCAGTGGTAGATAAAAATGTTGATAAGCACGGTACGCGTGAAGTTGCCGAAGGTTTTGTCAAATATCTATATACTCCAGAGGCTCAACAGGAGTTTGCAAGATTGGGATTCCGACCGGCGGATGATACTTTGACCTTAAGTAAAGAAGTTGCAGACAAATTTCCGAAAGTGAAAACTTTGGGTACAGTTGCAGACTTCGGTGGTTGGGATGGAATCAATAAGAAGTTCTTCGCTGATGGAGCGATTTTTGACCAGATTCAAGCCAAGAAAAAGTAATTCGTAAGTAAGTGGGTCAAATTAAATATAAAACCTCACCCTGCCTCCGGCTTCCCTCTCCGATATTTTGGAGAGGGATTGAGGGTGAGGTTTGATCTTATATTTAATTATGCCCACCTACTTAATTTGTAATTTTCTTTGTGTTCTTTGCGGACTTTGCGGTTCGTTTTTCTTTCTTGTAAGTAGGTAGGCAAGATAAAACCAAACTATGTAACGAAAAGTAAAATCTCTGTATTTGGCTCGTAGTTGCGCTTTAGCGCATCTTTATCCGGATGCGCTAAAGCGCAACTACGAACCAGTGATGATTATTTGCGCCCACTTACTTAAATATGGTTTAGCGCATCTTCATACAGAATTGGTATAACAAAAAACTTTTTTGAATGCGTGATTTTTGATTTTTGAATTCGGAGCGAAGCGACGTGACGACTGTATCTCCTTCTGTGGAAGTTGAACGCAAAATGCCATTCTGGAAGAAATTGGGGCAGGTTCCCTGGACTTGGCGAATCACCATAGGATACCTGACAGTGATGTTGTTTATCCCCATAGCTGCCATGTTCCTGAAAGCGAGTACGGAACCTCCGGCGAGATTTTGGGCGATCGCAACCAGTGATATCGCATTAGCCACTTATAATGTCACTTTTGTGACAGCAATACTTGCAGCCCTGCTCAATGGCGTATTTGGTACTCTAATTGCCTGGGTTCTAGTTCGCTACGACTTTCCCTTAAAACGCTTGATTGACGCCACAGTAGATTTACCCTTTGCACTACCAACTTCGGTAGCAGGGTTAACACTGGCAACAGTTTACAGCGATAAGGGCTGGATCGGTTCGCTACTAGCACCACTAGGAATTAAGGTATCTTTTACCCGGACGGGAGTAGCGGTAGCAATGATATTTATCTCACTGCCTTTTATCGTGAGAACTGTGCAACCCGTGCTTCAGGAAATGGAACATGAAATTGAAGAAGCCGCTTGGTGTCTGGGTGCTTCTGAATGGCAGACCTTCTGGAAAGTGATTTTGCCACCTTTATTTCCGACAATTTTAACTGGTGTTGCCTTGGGTTTCTCTCGTGCAGTTGGGGAATATGGTTCGACTGTGATTATTTCTTCCAATACGCCCTATAAAGATTTGATCGCACCTGTGTTGATTTTCCAACGGTTAGAGCAGTATGACTATTCTGGTGCAACAGTAATTGGCATAGTTTTACTATCCATTTCATTGGTACTACTATTAGCAATTAATTTCTTACAAGCATGGGCGAGGCGATATGACAGTAGATAAGCCAAGTTTTCACTCATCTGCATCTGATACACATACGCCCAAGGTTAAAGAGCAAAAGAGTTGGGTGCCAATAGTTTTAATAGGGATAGCGATCGCTTATTTAGCCCTAGTTCAATATATCCCAGCAATTAACGTTTTTGTCCAAGCCTTTAGCAAAGGAGTTGGGCCGTTTCTATCCAACCTGACGCGCCCAGCTTTTCTCCATGCAGCTTGGTTAACACTGTTATTAGCTGTGATTTCTCTACCATTAAATACAGTATTTGGTTTATGTGCAGCTTGGGCGATCGCTCGTCATAAATTTCCTGGACGCGCCGTAGTTTTGAGCATTATTGACCTACCCTTTTCCATCTCGCCCGTAGTCGCAGGATTGATGATTGTGCTACTTTACGGACGCAATGGCTGGTTTGGGCCTTGGCTCCAGGCTCATGATATCAAGATTGTCTTTGCCTTTCCAGGTATGGTGCTGGCTACAGCCTTCGTGAGTATGCCCTTTGTGGCGCGAGAAGTAATTCCTGTTTTAGAAGAGTTTGGTAAAGATCAAGAAGAAGCTGCTAGAACTCTAGGTGCAAAAGATTGGCAGATATTTTGGCGCGTCACTTTGCCTAGTATCCGTTGGGGTTTACTCTACGGTTTAATTTTGACCAATGCCAGAGCAATGGGTGAATTCGGCGCAGTTTCGGTGGTATCTGGCAACATTGCTGACCAAACCCAGAGTCTACCACTGTTTGTAGAAGACGCTTACAAACAATATGAAACTGAAGCTGCCTTCTCTGCGGCTGTACTGTTAGGTTTGCTAGCAGTAGTAACCTTAGTGCTGAAGGAGATTCTGGAACGGAAAACCCGCATTAAAGATGTTGAATAGAAAAATCAAAAGATTATAGTTATCCTTTGAATAGGATACAAGCAAATCATGGGACATGGTACGATCTACTTAGTACCTATCAGGAAATTACCGTTAGGGTTAAGAGTAGTTGTGTACCAATCCCGATCAGGGATTGAAATAATTCAGATATGGCTACTGACAATACACTTACCAACAAACGAATTCGACTAAGAATTCCTAAAGACTATCACCAGGAACCTGTAATTTCTCGCCTGGTATCTGACTACGGACTAACTGTGAATATCACCGCAGCGATTTTAGGAGCAAATGCTGTCGGTGATGGTTGGTTTGACCTGGAATTACAAGGAACAGATGCACAAATTCAAAGCGGGTTAACCTATCTCCGCAACTTGGAATTAGAAGTCTGGGATGACACTAAAGCAAGTGATTGGTAAGTAAGGGTAAGTACTTCAGTAGTTAATATCAGGACTAAAGTCTTTACTACCAACTTATTTATCCACCAAAGTTACCTTAATTTAAACTATGCTAATTCACTACCTCTATCTAAAAAAAATTATTGGATAGAGGTGATTGTGAATTTAGCTAAATTCATTACTAACGTTGATAGTGACCGCGAATCCATACCTTCCGATGATGTATTCTCTCCCAATGCCCAGGAATCCATCTTTGATGATGATGCCCACCAAGATTGATTACTAATGCTGATGCCTGTTTTGGCATAGCAGTAATGAACAGTGGTAAAGCAACTAATATACCTGCAAGCATCCGTTTCATAACTAGTTTTCCTTTGTTCAACTATCTGGGATTAAGTCAGTTAAATTCTTCGTGAGTTCATATTCTGTAATTTAACTGATTTATAAATTTAGACTGCTGCTTTTTCCAAAAGGTTTAATTTAGTTGATGTCAATCTGGTGTTATTGATATGTCTAATTTATGTACTACCGCTTTCACCTCAAGCTGCTCTACGTAAAGTGAGCAGCTTGAGGTGAATTTACCCATTGTTTTTTCTGATTTTTGTGGTAAAATATTTTACATAACAATTAAATCTATTAAATCGATAGAGTTACCGTAGTTAAATAAAAGCCAAAAAGATGAAAATCTCTATGGGGCCGACATCCAACCAGGCAGGGCATCAGCAAGATTCTCTGTCGAACCCAAGGATTGCGTAGGCACAGCCCACCGTAGGTATCGCTATTGGGAATTAATCTGATGTCTCAGAGTAAATCTGTAGAAGCGGCTTCAGTCCACAGTCGAATTCTCGTGCCTCAGAGGTATCACAGGCAACCTGTAATTTCACGGCTGGTGTCTCGTTATGGTTTAACCGTCAATATCAAAGCTGCATCCTTGACATCCGACAGTGACAGCGATGGGTGGTTTGACTTGGAACTTTCGGGAAATCCCCAAAAACTGACAAATAGCCTATCTTACTTGCAAGGATTGGGAGTGAATTTGCTGGAATTAGCGTAGGCGTAGCCCGTCGTAGACATCGCTACCCAAATTCAACCCAACCAGCCCTCTTTAATTTTCCCACATCCAGCTAGCATGAGTCCTAAAGACTCTGCATGGCTGACAAATCAATGGCAAGAACAATTCCAGCAATGGATTTCTCTCGGTCAAACCAGTCGATTGCGCTTGCAACTGTGCGTCTTAAAATCTTATTACGAGGAACCGGTAATTTCCGAGTTAGTTTCTCGTTATGGACTAACAGTCAATATCACCAGTGCTAGACTTCAACCCGATACCGAAGATGACGGCTGGTTTGATTTGGATTTGTGGGGGAGAACAAAACAACTCTACTCTAGCCTGAGTTATTTAGAAAAACTGGGGCTATCAATTTGGTTGGATTTGTCTAGCGTTTAGGGACTGACAATAAATAATTCCTCAAATAAACGAACTACAAGAGACACAGAGAGAAGTTGCGGGCGCGGGTTAAGAGCGTTGAGCATTCCCTCACCCCCAGCCCCTCTCCCGTAATGTGGGAGAGGGGAGACATAATTCTAGTTCCCCGAATCCCAAAGATGGGAGAAGGGGTTAGGGGATGAGGGCTATCAAGGTTTTTGCACCTGACGGGATGCTCCCTAAGGAGGAGAGAGTTTTTTGCCCAGTTTTGTGGGTATTTTTTATTTGAAAGTTCTTTATAGCGATGTCTTCGACGGGCTATTCGGCGTCGCTAATTTATAAAATAGTCACTATCCAATGGCAGCATTAAATAACCATCAAACCAATTCCCAAACCAGATTATCACTGGTTTCTTCAGTTTCCACAAAAAGCCAAGTCACCCAAATTCGTCTGCGGATATATATTCCTAAATGCTATCTGCAAATACCTGTGATTTCGCAGTTAATTTCTCCTTACGGCTTGGTAGTTAATATTACTAAAGCTATGCTACAACCAAATACAGATCAAGAAGCATACTTTGACATTGAACTGCGGGGAACAGAGGCACAAATCTCTCGCGGTCTGGCTTACCTGGAATCCCTGAATCTAAGAATTGTGGGTAAGCCGAATGCTGACGGCGATGGCTGGTTTTGCTAAAATAATCTAAATTTCGTAGTACCAAATTTCTTCTTCTCGTAGCACAATTCGATGCAAGGAAAGACGAGCAATCAGTCCCTCTTGCTCAAACTGCCCAAGAATACGAGTGATAGTCACACGAGTTGAACCAAGCATTTCTGCCAGGTCTTCGTGAGTCAGACGCATATCTATTAAACGTCCTTTTTCAACTTCCGAACCAAACTTTTTAGATAACCATGCCAACAACTTGATCAGCATGGTTTCGACTTTTTTATGGCTACGAATAACCATCAATTCTTGAGCCTGGTGAATATGGGTAAGTAGAGTTTCTGTTAGTTGAGTCCATTCCTCTAGAGATAAAACCGTCGCCTCTACTTTAGTTAGGCATTCCATTTGGTAAGGATCTAATTTTGACAAAGCCTTACCAACGACATCTCCAGGTCCCCACAATCCCAGAGCGACGGTTGTACCATCTTCTAGATAGGTAAAAGTCCTGATAAAACCCGTTTCAATCTTCCAAAGTCCGTTTTGATGCTCTGGCAGAAATGACCTACGGGCAAAAACTTCTTTAGTATTATTACTTATTGAGCTAGATAAAGTTGTGTACAAAGCCACCATGCTATATAAAACTATTCTCCGATAAATTAACCGTAGTATTATATTTATATCAGGTTATGAGAGGCTATGAATATTTTAAAGAGGGGAGTTAGGAGTTAGGAGTTAGGAGTTAGGGGTTAGGAGTTAGGAGTTAGGAGTTAGGAGTTGGGAGTTAGGAGTTAGGAGTTAGGAGTTAGTATTTTTCCCCTGCCCCCTGCCCCATGCCCAAAATTAAATTCCTGCACCATCAAGAAAATCTTCAATCATTCCATCAGAATTTTTGCTCTTAGGGTTGTCGGTTGGTTGCTCGTCAAGCTGTGTTGGGGACAAACTTGATTTTTGCACTTCCTCAAACTGTTTTTCTAGTGCCTTGACGCGTTCAAATAAAGCGCGGATGACTTCAGCTTCTACGTCGCGGACTTTATCATGATCTAGAAGATTAGTAGACGAGTTATTCTGACGAGTTACGCGCCCTGGAATCCCCACTACGGTAGTGTTACTGGGGACATCTCGTAGCACTACAGAACCGGCTCCAATACGGACGCGATCGCCAATTTGAATATTTCCCAATACCTTTGCACCCGCTCCCACAACTACATCAGAGCCTAAAGTTGGATGGCGTTTGCCGGTTTCTTTCCCTGTCCCGCCAAGGGTGACACCTTGATAAATTAGGGCGCGATCGCCCACGATCGCTGTCTCGCCAATCACTACTCCCATCCCGTGGTCTATAAACACTCCTTGGCCAATTAATGCTCCAGGATGAATTTCAATTCCGGTTAAAAACCTACTAATATGAGAGATGAGCCTTGGTATAAAAGGAATTCCAATTTTATACAGCCAGTGGGCTAATCGATGAAACACTAAAGCTTGGAGTCCAGGGTAACAGAACAATACTTCTAGCCAGTTACGGGCTGCTGGATCACGCTCAAAAATGGTTCGCAAATCAGTTAGTAGCATACTCTATTAAGGTTTTCGTTGGTAAGTGAGGCTCTGAAAACAGAAACTCAGGATAATTCCCACTAAAAGATCAGGTTATTTATGGGAATTGTGTAGGATAATAATCTACGGTAAGCCGATAGGATAAAGTGTTTTTGCGGGTAGTTAAGTGGGATGCTATCACATTCCACACTTGAAAAAAATTAATTTCGCCTAAACTGCGATAAGTCCCCCAATTCACCGTAGTATGTTGAGTACAGTCTTGAATAGCCAAAACTACGCTCTCTTGGATTTGTCTTCCAAAGTGGAATACGCACTGCTAGCACTCTTAGAACTGGCAAGCCACCACGGAAAAAAGCTTCCTCTAACCATGAGCGAGATCACTGCCAAGCAACCCATACCTGAGCGCTATTTGGAACAAATTTTGACCAACCTCCGGCGTGCTGGTGTGGTGCAGAGTCAACGCGGCTCTAAAGGAGGTTTCGTTTTAGCTCGTGAACCTTGGCAGATTACAATACTTGAAATTGTCACTTTGGTAGAAGGCGAGCGCAAAGAGAAAGATACCTCTGACTCTTTGACTCTAGAAAAGACTCTGGTTTATGAAGTTTGGGAGCAAGCTAACGCTGCCTCAATTGAAGTTTTGGGTCGTTATACACTACAAGACTTGTGCCAGGAAAGAGAAACTCGCGCACAGCAAAGTCCGATGTATTATATTTAGACACGACGGAGTACCCAGATGCGGATAGCCAAAGATATCACAGAGTTAATCGGCCGAACTCCTTTAGTTCAATTAAATAAGATTCCCCAAGCTTCAGGAGCGGTTGCTCAGATTGTGGTGAAGCTAGAAAGCATGAATCCAGCATCTTCTGTCAAAGACAGGATTGGTGCGAGTATGGTGGAAGCGGCGGAGGAAGCAGGCTTAATTCACCCTGGAAAAACCGTTTTAGTAGAGCCGACTTCTGGAAATACAGGAATTGCGCTGGCGATGGTAGCAGCCGCTAAGGGTTACCATCTCATTCTAACGATGCCTGACACAATGAGCCACGAAAGACGATTGATGCTCAAAGCTTATGGCGCTCAACTAGAGTTAACGCCAGGGGTAGAAGGGATGCGAGGAGCGATCGCTCATGCAGAGGAGATTGTAGCTAAAACGCCCAACGCTTATATGTTGCAGCAGTTTCGCAACCCTGCTAACCCAAAAGTTCACGCCGAAACCACAGCCGAAGAAATTTGGAATGATACCGATGGAGAGGTAGATATTCTCGTAGCGGGAGTGGGTACTGGTGGGACGATTACTGGAGTTTCAGAAGTTATTAAAAAACGGAAGCCAAGTTTTCAAGCGATCGCAGTTGAACCAAGCAACAGCCCAGTATTAGCAGGCGGTAAATCAGGCCCTCACAAAATTCAAGGTATCGGCGCGGGATTTGTCCCAGCAATTTACCGTTCAGAACTGGTAGATGAAGTGATTCAGGTAGCAGATGAGGAGGCGATCGCTTATAGTCGTCGTCTCGCAAAAGAAGAAGGATTACTATCGGGGATTTCTACTGGTGCTGCGTTATATGCTGCTATTCAAGTAGCACAACGACCAGAAAATGCAGGTCGTCTAATCGTGATGATACAGCCCAGCTTCGGTGAACGCTATCTCAGTACTTCACTGTTTAAAGACCCAGAGGAGAATGAGTGGTTAAGTAAAGTTTAATTTTTAGATTTTAGGGATTTCTAAAAAATAAATTATCTAGTAGGGTGTATTAACGCGACAGCGTAACACACCTATTATCTGTTAAGTGGTGCATTACGGCGTTAAACCTAACGCACCCTACGATTATTAATTGAATATTTTTTTAATTGGAAATCCCTGATATTGTCATACCATTTCACTTTAATAATGATACAAATACCTTGGTAGTGGCTTGTCTTTGCCATGCCCTTACGATAAATCTATATATATCAGAATTTTCGTGAATTAATATCACTCACGGATCAATCCTTTTTCTGGAAACCGATTTTTTAGATTTAGATTTTTCATCTAAATTTAAAATTGACTTGATTATCTACTAGAATTTTCACCAATTTCATCTATAACTTCATTATTTTTTACTAAAATAACCAAACACAAACAACTAGCAGCTAGCTTTATAAAACTCAAAGCTTCACTTTTTAATACAATAAAAGCGCCTAATCCTATCAGAACAAAAGGCACAAGATTATTAACGTAGCGAGTCAATATATCAGCTATGACTTTGTTGTTAGTTAATTTGTATGCCACATAGCACCAAACTCCTAACAATAGAAAAAATAATCCGATAATTACCAAAAAACTCTTTAAGTTAGAGCTAGCAAATAAAGGCACATAGATACTAATATTATCACTACCATTGGCAATTGTAACGGCTGCCACACTATAAGCTTGGGGAGAAAAAAAACTATTAATTGTTGAGGCTTCAGCTTCTTGTGTTGCAGCTACAACTTCTTTTGATGAATCTGCTTCCCGATTCACTAAACTACTGATACCGATGGAAATTGGTACTAAACCAAGTAATCCAATCCAGTTTTTTGATAAAACTAACCCACCAAATAAACCAGGAAGACTAAGAATTAACAGAACCGTAAAACCGAGAAACTGACCAGCAACTATATGCCTGCGGCGAAAGGTAGCATTTATTTGAGAAAAAAACAATAATAAAATAACAATATCATCAATGTTAGTGGCAATGAATGCGATCGCCCCTGTAGTAATCGCAGTAAAAAACTCGTTCATATTTTCAGATAAACATAGATATGCTTTTATCTTGCAGGGAGCATCTCACCTTTGCAAATATACCTGGCGATTAGAAATCGCGGCTATACAGACAAAAGCTACCGATCCTGGGTTTCAAATTCTTTGAATAAGCGTAGGCGGACGAGAGTTTGTGTAGCCGCGTTCGCCCTACAGCCCTTTGGGCATCCTACGGCAGGCGTGCCGGAGGCTCTATTCCATTCACCAGGGCAAGCATGTCTTATAAACCACCAAAAAATATAATTTGGTGGGGGATTTAAACCGAATAATTACGAACTTGTGCCGAGCGACTTGTACTGAGCGTAGTCGAAGTAAGTCGAGGTATTGCGAACTTGTCAGGACTTACGCACAGGTAACGGAAAATCGAACCACAGAGACGCAGAGGACACGGAGGAATAAGAGTTTGAGAGGTTTTTTGCGTAAGTCCTACTTGTGCCAAGCGACCTGTACTGAGCGTAGTCGAAGTAAGTCGAGGTATTACGAATTAGTTAATTTGGTATGGTGGTAAATCGTAGGTTCTAAAAATTCAGCATGAGTAAGCTAGGGACGGTCTTCAGTGAAGGGATAATAGCCTTCATTGCCACTAACATTGATGACATGATTATCTTGTTAATATTTTTTTCACAAGTAGATGTTAATTTTCGACGGCGGCATATCTTGCTTGGTCAATATCTGGGTTTTACAGCCATTATCATCGCTAGCTTACCAAGTTTTTTTGGTGGATTGTCCGTACAGCGAGAATGGATAGGATTGCTAGGACTGCTACCAATAGCTATTGGAATTCAACAATTAGTATTTAGAAAGCAAGAAACTACAACAGTTCAGACAGTCAGTAGTGATTTTAACCAATCCACACCTAGTAACCCTGTATTGTCTTTTATTTTGAGTATTTTACACCCCCAAACCTATAAAGTAGCGGCAGTAACGATCGCTAATGGTGGTGACAATATTAGTATATATATTCCTTTATTCGCTGGTCAGGATCTTACCAGCTTGGGAGTGATTCTAAGTATATTTTTTGTCATGGTAGGGCTTTGGTGTGCGATCGCTTATTTTTTAAGCCGTCAACCTACCATTGCTAATATTTTAAATCGCTACGGTCAAGCTGTCGTACCTTTTGTGTTAATTGGCTTGGGTCTGTTCATTATGTATGAGCGAGGTACATTCACTCTACTACCTTGGGTAAGAAGTTAATCAATGTTGGACGTTGAATGCTGGATTTGGGATTGAAAATCTAAAATTGGTCACACCTGATGAACTAATTTCCAACTCACCATCATTAAGATAGTATAAATAATAAACCTTAGTGGACGTTGCGGAGCTACCTGGCAGATTTTAGCACCTACTAACACCCCTGGAACAGAGCCTAGCCAGATAGGTACTACCAGACTCCAATCAACTGTTCCCAGGCTTAGGTGGCCCAGAGCAGTAAACAGCAGTAAAATTGCTGCGTGTGAAATATCTGTACCCACTAACTTCCGTGCATCAAGCCGGAAAAAGCCAATCAGCACTAGGGCAAACATTGAACCTGATGAGACGCTAGTCAAACCAACCAAACAGCCTAAAATTGCTCCCAAACTGATTGTTAGGAAGCGGCCAACGTTAGTTTCTAAGTCTAATTTTGGCAGTTCGGGCAAATTAAATTTGGGGAAAAAAGTTAATAGCAGCAATTGCACTAGTGCTAATACTGTGACTAGCAAAATCATCACACCAAGCAAACGGAGCAAGATGTTATCCAGGTTATACTCACCTGTACGTTTAAGAAAGTGCAAAATCCCCACACCGAACAGTGAGCCTGGAACACTCCCTAAAGCCAACCATTTCATAACTTCTGTGTCAAGGGTTTTCTGTTCCCAATGCTTGACGCTACCAACAACTTTCATTAATGTGGCAGCCACAACATCAGAACTCACAGCGATGGAAGGCGGAACCTGAAACACAAAAATCAACATTGGGGTGATGAGAGAGGCTCCGCCAATTCCCGTTAAACCAACGATAATACCAACAAAAAAGCTTAAGAACGGTAGTAATAAATATTCCATACTCTTTGGGGATTTCAACAATCAGTTATTAGTTATCAAAATCCTGTTGAGTCTCCCACTTCTATTAAGTGAGCAACATAGGTTAAGGTTTAAATCCTCAAACGAAGCCTTGATAACTGTTCACTGACTTAACTACGAGCAGCTATAACTGAAAATCAGCTAAAGGTTCACTACTAGAAAGCAACAATTGCGCCAAACTATAGCCCAGTCATAGACAGAGCTAGTCATGCCAAGTTATTGTGTTTCTCAACGGATGAGTGACACAAAGGTTATCCAGCTAAAAGTTAGGGCAGAGGATTGATGGACAACTTAAAACCTGTCTGGAAGTTTTTGGTAGCATGACAACTGGCATTTAGCTGAAACAGGCTGTGATAACTGCTTATGGGCCAGTTGCTCTGCTAAACTCAACTTCTAACTGGTTTGTCTGTGGTTTTACATGTAAAAGCCGGTAAGGCGATGCACTTACCGTATTTTACTTGTAAGCGTGAGCAAACGTCCAGCGTATTCGCGTTGTATATCGCTAAATTATCTGGATAAAGATGTTAATTCTCAATTAATCGAGTATATTTTAACTATTTCAGTATAAGGAGTGGGGAGCAGGGGAGGCAGGAGAGGCAGGGAAGATAAGGGAGAATTTTCCTCTTTGCCCCCTGCACCGTGTCCCTCTGCGTCTTTTCAATGCCCAATGTCTATACAAATTATGTATTGACAAAAGGAATTAAAAGTGCATAAAAAGATGTGAAAAAACTAGCGATCGCTACTTACCAGAGGCATAAAAAACAGATAATTTATCTGTCTGTAAGCGTTTTAATCGATGGGGTTAGGACAGTGGCAAGTGTCCGGTAATGGCGGCTATTACCAAACAGTTCCTCTAAGAAATTTTGTGGTAGTAATTTTCTGGAGTCCCTTCCAAATTTAGATACACATAGGACTTACGCTTTCAAGGCAATGAAAGCCTTGATTTATCGTAGGGGCAATTCATGAATTGCCCCTACATTTCCTACTTGATGCCTAAGTTTTAACACAAAGATGATTGGGTAATAAAAAACTAATTTAAGGGAATTAAAAGTGAAAACTCTGTCCCTTGCCCTAGTTCTGATATTACACTTAGTCGTCCCTGATGTTTTTCCATAATAGAATAGCTAATCGATAATCCTAAGCCAGTTCCAGCACCAACAGCTTTTGTTGTAAAGAATGGGTCAAATAAACGCTGTTTAACCTGATCAGACATCCCAATGCCATTATCTAAAATATCAATGCTTACTGTATTAGAATTAACCATTTTAGTACAGATTTGAATTGTGGGAATTTTTGTTTGTTGAGCTTCATTAGTAATTGCTCTTTCATTTTTGGTAAATGACGAATCTAGAGCATCAATAGCATTGCTGATAATATTCATAAACACTTGATTGATCTGACTAGCGTAGCAATTGACTTCTGGTAGATTTGCATATTCTTTAATCACATTAATCGCTGAACGATATGGTTTTTGTTCTAGACGATGATGCAAAATTAGCAAAGTGCTGTCAAGTCCTTCGTGAAGGTTGACAGGTTTCATTTCTGCCTCATCTAAACGGGCAAAATTACGGAGAGAAAGGACAATCTGACGAATGCGAACTGCTCCTACTTTCATTGATTCCAGTAATTTTTGTAAGTCTGATTTGAGGAAGTCTAAATCTATTAATTCTAGTTGTTCTTCTATCTCAGGAAACGGTTGAGGATAGTAGTGATGATATAGCTCAACTATCTGCAACATCTGTTGAAAATACTCATTGGCATGGGTGAGGTTGCCATAGATAAAATTAATAGGGTTGTTAATTTCATGGGCAACACCTGCCACCATTTGTCCGAGTGAAGACATTTTTTCAGTTTGAATCAGTTGGGTTTGCGTTTGCTGAAGTTTTTCTAAAGTTTCCGACAGATGTTGATTTTTATCATTCAACTCTTGAGTTCTCTGCTGTACCTTATGCTCTAAGCTATGGCTATACTCTTCAACTTGGGATTTTGCCAAAGCTAGATTGTTATAAAGTATGGCATTTTGCAGCGAGATGGCAGCTTGTGCAGTGAGCAGATGCAAAACCTCAAGACGTTTTTGGGTGAAGGCTCCAGTTATTAAATTATTTTCCAGGTATAAGATGCCAATAAGCTTGCCACGATTGTGAATAGGTGTACATAGCAAGCTTTTCGGTTCCCATTGAATGATGTAGGGATCATTGGCAAAATGGATTTTTGTCCGGGCATCATCTAGTACAAGGGTTTCGCAGGTACGAGAGACATAGTTGATAACCGCTTTTGGAATATCTTGACTAGCAGAAAGAGGAAAAGAGTGTAAGTTGATTACATCAAGGTTTTTACCCAATTGCTCGTCTGGGTGGAGACTTTGATTTGCAATACCCATTTCTGTGGTTGTTTTACTGCTTTTCTGAGCCGCAACCACCCAATTCTCTTCTTGAAGTAGCAAGAGTACGGATTTTTCAGCCCCAGCATTTTCGATTACAACCTGCATTAAAGTCGCCAACAGCTTTTCTAATTCAATTTCTCCAGCCAGTGCATGAGAGGCTTTGATGACTGTTGCTAAATCTAAAGCTTCAGTCACACTAGAACTGCTGTGTGTCAATCCAATTGTCGTAGCTCCGTTGAGGGTTGAAGAATTAGTTTCCTGTTGCTGAAGAATCGCAGCCAATAATTGAGGATATTGGTGTTCCAAATGCTTGACTTTAGCTACTGCTCCCCAGTTGAGGTAACAGTAATAAGCATTTGCTAGATACATTTGAGCCAGCAGATCCTTGTTCCATTCTAGATAAAATCGAGCGGCCAGTTCATTGGCTAGGGCTTCTTCCTGAATGTAACCATTTAGTTTTGCTCCAGTAATTGCACGATCGTAAAGATCCACAGCCTGCCCCATTTGTCTCAAAACCCGACATTGTTCGGCTTCTACTAATTCAAATTTGTGCAAATAATTCATCGGTGCATGGTTCGCCCAAATCTGCATTTTGCTTTGATTTTCTGTGACTCGTTCCAGCAGCTTTTTGTGTTCAAAAACTGTAGCTTTAGAATACTCCGCTAAAGCTGTCAGTGAATCATAGAAATAAAATATCGGCACAGTGGCATAACCCGTGCCTGCAATTAGATATTCTCTAGCTTGAGCAGCTGTTTCTACTGCTTGAGAAAGGTTTTCAAATAGATAACAAAGAATCAACTTGTGCAACGAGAAATAGTGCAGCCCGGTAAACTCTTTGGCATTAATTAATTGAGTCACAAATTCTGCTTCGTTCACTGCCTCACCTGTAAGATTACAGACGTTTTCAGCTTTGCCAAGCAAATTCAAAACTGTTTGCCAGAAGATCCGACAGTAGTTGAGGGTTGTGCCTTGCTTAAAATTTTCCAAAACATGACCATAAGCCCGCATTTGTTGTTCTAACAAGTTCAACTCTCGACTCTGGAAATAGGAATACTGGCAGATGTCTTTTGTATTGAAGCCTACATAGTATAAGTTTCCGGTTTCCAAGGCAATCTTGTAACCTTCCAGCATCAACTGTAAGGATTTTTGCAGAGGAGATTTTAAATAGGTGATAAAAGCACCGACCACATAAAATACTGTGGGTTTGATGTCGCTAATATTAAATTTATCTGTTAGTGCCAAAGCAAGGTTGCCAACTTGATCGGCTGTTTCAATATCCTGAAGAATTCCGTTTAACAGAATGCCATAACAGGCATAACAAAAAGCAGAAAATGGAGCATTGCCATACTGAATTGATGCTTTGATTTGGGACAAGATGATTAAGGGAAACAGATTTGGCTCGGCAATGTAAACAGCTGGAGCCACGTTAGCTGCTATTCGGGTAACTGCTAGCTTGTCTTTTGCTGTCATAAAGGGTAAGTCTACCAATTGAGCAATATTATGTCCGGCAATCAAGACAGCAGTTTCCGTAAGGGCTTGCTGAATATCTTGGGTGGTGGCTATTTCTGGGAAAACCAAGCCGAACTGACTCATTCCTTGCCTAGCGATCGCAATTGCTCCTAGCACATCATTTTGGGCTGTATATGCCTGGATTTTGGTTTCGTAAATGCTAACTTGATCCAGTGGAGTTTTCGCTTGCTGCATTACTGTTTGAGCCAATTTTTCCATCTGTGCATACGCACCGCAAAGGTAAGCAGCATCAGCAGCTGATTCGTGCAATGCCAAAGCTAAATCATACTGGCTTTGCCAACAGTCGGCTCTCAATAAACTAATCGCGCTGATCAAATACTCAATTGCTACCGAGTAAGCTGTAGAAGACTTGGCTTTCCGTCCTGCCAGTAGGTTGAGTTGTGCCAAGCGATCGCGATCGCCTTGGTCTATGATTAGTTCTACCCCGATATTGAGTTGGTTGACAATTTCAAAAATGACTTCTTCTAGCTTAGTTTCTGGGGTATTGCTCAACAGTTGTTGACCAACTTTGAGGTGCGTTGCTGATTTCTGATTTGCCGGAATTAATGAATAAGCAGCTTGTTGGATGCGATCGTGGAGAAATTTGTAACTGATATTTATTGATTCTGTACCATTTGTGATTTGCAGATTGCTCTGACAGGATAAGGAACTAGTCTTGATGGCGGACTCATGCTGAAAAAACTTATAGCCTTCCCCGTTAGATAATATTAATTCATCCTTAAGGGCTGGCCAGAGAGCCAATGCAGTCTCTGCTGGAGATTTTTCATACACCACAGACAGGGTTTCTAAATCAAATTGATTCCCGACACACGCAGCCAATTTCAGAACATTCTGAGTCTGCGGTGGTAACTTTTGCAGTTGCAGTGTCACAAACTCCACAACATCTTCTGTAAAAGAAAGCACCCTAATTTGAGTAATATCACACTGCCAATTTCCTGTTTTAGTAGTAAACGTTATCAGCCCATCTTCATGCAGCGATTTGAGAAATTGGTTAGTAAAAAATGGGTTTCCTTTGGTTTTTTGATATACCAGATTGGTAATCGGCAATGCTTGTTCTGCTGAATATTTAAGTGTATCCGCAATCATCTCATTGAGTTGAGTGTGAGTAAGCAAAGAAAGAACAATGTGATTAACTACAATCGCCTCTTGGCGCATTTCCTCAATGGTCAACATTAGGGGATGTGCAGATGAAACCTCATTATCTCGATATGCTCCAATCACTAGTAAATAAGAGTTGTTTGCTTCACTCATCAACAGATACATCAGTTTGAAAGAAGCGGAATCTGCCCACTGTAAGTCATCAAGAAAAATTACCAGGGGATGCTCTTGAGTTGTAAATACTTGAATGAATTTCTGAAATAAGAGATTGAAGCGGCTTTGAACAGCACTGCCGGATAACTCCGGGACAGAAGGCTGTTTACCAATAATGCGTTCGAGTTCTGGAATCACCTCGATAATTACTTGACCATTCTCACCCAATGTGGTTAAAATTTTGGTCTTCCACTGTTCAATTTGAGCATCACTTTCTGTCAGCAATTGGGTCATTAAGTCTCGAAATGCTTGAACTAAAGCTAAAAAAGGAATATTACGATTAAATTGCTCAAATTTGCCCTTAATAAAATATCCCCTCTGACGGGTAATGGGTTTGTGAACTTCGTTGACAATTGCCGTTTTACCAATGCCAGAGGTACCTGCTATCAGCATCAATTCAGAAGTTCCCTGGCGCACTCGCTCAAAACTTGCTAGCAGTTTTGCGACTTCTACTTCACGACCATAAAGTTTTTCAGGAATTACAAAGCGATCGCAAACATCTTTTTGACCTAGTTTGAACTCTAGAATATTGCCACTTTCTTTTAATTGACACAAACAATTTTCTAGATCGTGCTTTAGCCCTAATGCGCTCTGATAGCGATCTTCAGCATTCTTCGCCATCAATTTATTGATAATTTCTGACAGTTGGTGAGGAATAGCAGGATTGAGATGATCAACAGCGATTGGTTGTTTTGCTATATGGCAATGCACTAATTCCATCAAATCATTAGATTGAAATGGCAATTGCCCCGTCAATAGTTCATAAAAGGTGATTCCCAGGGAATAGAAGTCAGTGCGGTAATCAATCCCTCGATTCATTCGCCCGGTTTGTTCGGGGGAGAGATAGGCAAGAGTTCCTTCTAAGACATTCGGGCTGGTTGAAAGTTGGGTTTCTCTGGTTAGTAGCGAAGCAATGCTAAAGTCAATGAGTTTGACTTGCTTTGTAGTGGGATTAATCAGGATATTAGCAGACTTGATGTCCTTGTGGATGATTTGATGATGGTAGAGATCCCCCAGGATATCGGCAAGTGCGATCGCTATCTCTAAAAACTCAGTCAAGAAATCAGGATCTACAGATAAGGAATTTTCTTGATTATCTGTTTGATTGAGTGCTTTCCTTCTAAAAGCAGTGTACTCCTTCAAAGAAATTCCCCCAAAGTCCTCCAAAATCAAAGCAAGCCGATTTTGAAAAGTCTCTAGGCTATATATCCGAACCACACCGGAGACATTTAAAATATTTGTAATTGCGTACTGATTCCTGAATTCAGCCAATTCAATAGGGCTGGGATAGACACTTTTAAGGAGTTTAATCACAATTGGGGTTTGATCCGATTCTCGCCAACCTCGGTAAACCAGGGTGCGAGTACTAGTATAAATAATCTCACCAATTCGATACCCAGGAATCTCCACTCGATTCTTTACCATAAAAGTTGTGACTAGATAAATAATCTGAGTGTAGTTTTCCCTAATTCATCAGCTGGATCACAATTTATCCAATATTTCTGGCAAAAAATTTGTTGAATTATGTATCGGAGTCTGATTGAAAGTAGCTAATAATTAAGCCATAGTCACATTGTAATGTTCGCTATGATACCAAATCTATGTGAGCCTGCATAGATGGAGTTGACATTTTTTTTATTATGTGCATATTCATAGAGAATTGGTATAAAAATATTAAAACTTACTTTTTGGCCTGTTACTTAAATGAATGAGTTCGATAATATTTTAAAAAACAAGAGCATGAGCTATGTGGGAATGATTACAAAATTTCCACTAGGTGTTCACGATCTTGAGTCTTTTATTACTCCTGAAAACCAATTATTCGTTCTCAGCCACATGGGAATTCCAAATATTGACATTAATCAATGGAGGTTGAAAATTTCGGGATTAGTAGAGCAAAGTCTTGAGTTGTCATATCAGAATTTACTAAGTTTGGAGTATCGTGAGTTAACCGTTTTTCACCAATGTTCCGGTAATCCCCTCCAACCTAAAGTTCCGGCAAGAACTATCAGTAATGTTATATGGGGAGGAGTTTCTTTTGGAGCAATTCTTAATCAATTACAAGTTAAATCTCTTGCACGTTATGTCTGGTTTATCGGGCCTGACTACGGTGTTTATGAGGGAGTTTTTAGTGATTCTTATATTAAAGATATTCCTATAGAAAAAGCATTAGAGAAGGATGTGCTACTGGCGTATAAGCTAAACGGGAAACCCCTATCGACAGAGAGAGGTTTCCCGTTGCGGCTTGTTGTTCCAGGTTACTATGGCACAAATTCGGTGAAATGGCTGTCGGATATTTATGTCACAGATAAGCGATCGCCAGGAACTTTTACAACAACCTTCTATAATGATCGAGTTGGAGAGGATGCTGCAACTTTAAAACCCGTTTGGGAAGTTGCACCAGAGTCTGTGATTGTTCATCCTCACCAAAATGAGGTACTAAATCTTCAACCTCAAACACTTTGGGGCTGGGCTTGGGCATCCAGTGGCATCTGCTCAGTTGATGTCAGTACAGATGGCGGCATTACTTGGCAAGCTGCCGAAGTTGAAGCCCGGTTGCAATATGCTTGGCAAAGATTCACATTTCAATGGACTCCACCAACCCCAGGAAAATATAACTTGATGAGTCGAGCCACTGACTGTAATAAAGCAATTCAACCCATTCAGGAAGAACGCAATGCTGTTTATACGGTAGCAATTACCGTTAAATAAGCAATGCTAAGTAAGTCGGCGCAAATAATCATCACTGGTTTGTAGTTGCGCTTTAGCGCTAAAGCGCAACTACGAGCCAAATACAGAGATTTTACTTTTGGTTACAGAGTTTTGTTTTTTATCGCCGACCTACTTAGACAGAACTTAGCAACTGCTCTGATTGATAAACTCTAGCAAAGGGTACTTGATAAGAATGGGTCATAATATACGCATGAAACTCATTGATCAAGTCTGTAAAATACTCAAACGCCACATCAATAAATTCCAGTATTTTTTGATGAATTTCCTCTGGCACTTCAATCTCTTTCATTATTTGCATAGAAGCAGGAGTATGAAGAGTGTGAGTATTTTCTATATGGTTATGCCGCATTCCATAATAACGGAACTCTGTATTAGTCATCTCTTGTAGTTGGAGTGCCGCAGACATAGTTGAACGGAAAAAGACATTCGCTGTCACTTCAGATACTTCAATGGCAACTAATCTGATAATTGGATGCGATCCACGAGTATACCGCTCGAACAGAGGTAACATGGAACGGGAAACCTTGGTATGGTCACTCCACAAAAATCTAACCGCATCACTGAAACGCATAGGATAGTCAATTCCCATCTTCTCCATATCTTCCAGTAACCATTGCCAGTGGAAATGTTCTTCGTGCGTATGTACATTGACCATCTCTTGAATGTAATTAGTCGTTGGCTCATCTCTAAGAATTCTTTTGCACAACTCACTGAACTCCATTGCAAGCGGAGCAATCACAGGGGAAAATGCCAACCTCTGCCGTGGGTCAATTGTCTCGTCTTCCATATACTTAAAGAACGGCAACTGTGCATATTCATGATTCTTTTTTTCGATCAACTCAAGAATCGACTTCATTTTAATGCTCCTAAAGATAGATAATGGATGAATAACCAGCTTGTTTATCCGGTTGGTATACCAACTCTCAGATAAAAGCGTCCGACAAATGGCAATTGGCCATTTAATGTTTTGGCTCTCCCTTATAAGAGAAGTAACCTGTGGCAAATATTTACTGAATAATTTCTCTTATTGTTCGCCCTTTTTGTTCAACATCTGTTCAATTGAGAATGGGAATTTTAGGGATGAATTCATCAATATCGATTGATAATTCCTATCCCCTTTTTGATGATTATCTAGCTTATGACTAACTAATTGATTTAGATAGTCATATATAATAATTACCTGCAACTATCTTATTCATTCTGTTTCTGGCTTGTAAATTAGTCAATTTACGGTTTTTCTATTTTTAATATTGTAATAATTTAAGTATTTTTTATTTTATTCCAGTCTGTTTTAATATATTAAGCTAAGTAAATCTTCTAGGATTTTTTGCTTTAACTTTACTACAAACTTTAATTTATAGCTTTTCCTAATCAAATTAGGTATATAGGACTCATATCTGATTTATGAACAAGATTTCAGATAAAACCCTGATAAAACAAGCTTTTCAGTCTCAGTATGTTTTCACAAATCAAATCGGAGTCTTATATCAGAGCAAGCTTTCAAAGAGCGGGATGGGGTTCTGTACCTACTCAACTGAAAACCGCTATATTTACATTTACGCCTAGCTACTTAAACAATGAGAGGCTATTTTCAAACAGAGTAATTTACTTAGCTTTAGTCAATATACTTTCGATATCTGCTAACTGCACCACTCCTGAAAAAGTTGGACTATTAATTACAAAAAAAGGTGTGCCAGAAACAGCCAATTTCTCAGCTAGTTGAATATCTTTTGTAATTGCGGGAGTAGCAAGAGTCAGGTCACGTTTAAATTTACCCAAATCTAGCTTCAGTTTTTTAGCAATATCTAAATATAACGCCTGACCAAGTTGCTTTTGATTAGTAAATAGTGCATCATGATATTCCCAAAATTTGCGCTGCTGATATGCTGCCCAAGCTGCTGTTGCAGCTGGCAATGCTTCAGCATGAATTGAAGTCAACGGTAAATTCTTGTAAACTAATCTTAGTTTATCAGGATATTTTGCTAACAATTCTTTCAATGTTTTATGCGCCTCAGCACAGTAGGGACATTGAAAATCGGAAAATTCTATTAGCACAGTTTTTGATTGAGTTGAACCTGTGGTGGGAGAGTCACCAATCACTGTTTTAGGATTCGCCTTTAAATCTTGTAAAAATGTTTGTTGTGCTTGCTTGACTTTCTGTTGTTGTTGCTGCTGATATGCTTGAACAGATTCGATAATTGCCTCTGGATGTTCGCGGATAATTTGTAATACTTGCTGTTCCAACTGCGGATCAATGCGGCTAGCAGCTTGTGCAGGAAATGACCAGGTAACAACAAAAATTAGCAGACCTATTGCTGTCCAAGTACGTAGATATTGAAATAAGGGACTAAACCAATCAAAGAATGTACGCATACAAAAACCCATAAATATTTAATATTTTTTATTTTATCTATAGAGGCGCATTCGCTTCGACTTAAAAGTAAACTTCAATTTAAAAAGATCCAGCAATCATCCCAGCAAGTAAAATAAAACCAATCCAGACGTTTTGCCGGAACATCTGACCATAAACAGGATTAGGTAAGTCTTGCTGTCTTAATCGCACAGACTGCCAAATCCATCCGATAGTAGCAACTGCAAGGCTAAGGAAGAAGGCTAAGTGTAGATGTATGAGTATACCTAACCAAGCCAATAAGAAGATTGTGCCAGCAAAGAAAATTGCAATAGCTACAGGGGCATAATTCCCAAAAAATAGAGCGCTAGAATTAATGCCAATGCGGCGATCGTCTTCCTTGTCGCTCATGGCGTAAACTGTATCAAATCCCAATGTCCACAATACAGTTGCGCCCCAAAGTAACCAAGTTGGTTGGGATATGGTTTGTGTGACTGCACTCCAACTAATCAAGACCCCGAAACCCCAAGCGATGGAAAGCACCAGTTGCGGCACAGGAAACACCCGCTTTGCACCTGGATAAAGCAAAATTACGGGTACTGCTGCGACGCATAACCAGAAACTCAGGGGGTTAAGATAAAATGCCAAAATAGCTGCACATGCTAGGGAGACGATCGCAACTACAATCCCAACTTTTACTGACAAGGCGCGAGAAGCGAGAGGGCGTGAGCGTGTTCTCTCAACTTGTGGATCAATATCCCGATCCCACAAATCATTGACAACACATCCGGCGGCACTTGTGGCTAAAGTACCTAATATAATTACACCAACCAGAGGTAAAGGCGGTTTCCCAGAAGCTGCCAAAAACACAGCCCAAAGGGCAGGAATCATTAAAATTAACCGTCCTTCTGGTTTATGCCAGCGCAAAAGCCGGATAATTACAAGCCAAACTGGTTGCTGGGGGCGTTCTGGCGTCCTTAACATAGGAGTGGGGAGTGGGGAGTGGGGATGGGGAGAGGGTATTGTATATTTAGGATTGCGTATTAATAGAACTTTTCTCTAGTTCCTATTCCCTAATTCACACATCTTTACATTTATAGAATAACGTTATTTGTTATTTGTAAAAGCATAACCTCAAGTGGCAACTTTAAAATATCTTTAAATAGTCAGTGCGGTTAGAAGGAGTAAGCCGAATATACTTAGCTCAGTTACCCTCGACCAAAGATGAAGAGTGCTGAGTATTTTTTAATTTCCTCAGTAGACCTCTTGCATAAATCAAAAACAAGAACCCCAAAGAGCCAAAGCTGTGCTTTGTCTCCCCTCCCGAAAAGCTATTAGGGGTTGGGGGTGGGGTGTTAGGGACTTTTGCAATCGGTCTAGTGCTGAGTACTCACTACTCAGTTTGAGTAAGTTGCAACAAATATCAGTGTCAGCTAGCCCGACATATCACCGTTTGCCATCATTTCTTATAAAGAGAGAATAACTAGATGCTGAATTTAGCTTCTAGCTGGGAGAGTGTTCCAACTCAACCACCTAAGCAACATCGGATTATTGCTGCCATTGACCTGGGAACAAATTCTCTACACATGGTAGTAGTCAAGATTGATCCCACATTACCAGCTTTTAGCATTATCGCTAGAGAAAAAGAAACTGTCAGACTAGGCGATCGCAATCTTAAGACTGGGGAACTTAAACCAGAGATAATTGAAAAGGCGATCGCTGCTTTAGGACGCTTCCAAGAAGTTGCCAAAACTATCAATGCTGAAACAATCATTGCTGTAGCAACTAGCGCTGTGCGAGAAGCCCCCAATGGTAAAGATTTTTTGCAAAGAGTAAAAACAGAGTTGGGTTTAAGCGTTGACTTGATTTCTGGTCAAGAAGAAGCGCGACGAATCTACCTTGGCGTGCTGTCGGGGATGGAATTTAACAACCAGCCCCATACCATTATTGATATTGGCGGTGGTTCCACAGAGTTAATTTTGGGTGATAGTCACGAACCGCGCACTCTCACTAGTACAAAAGTTGGTGCAGTGCGACTCACTAGCGAGTTAATTACCACCGATCCGATCAGTAACACTGAATTTCAATACCTGCAAGCTTATGCACGCGGGATGTTAGAACGTTCTGTGGATGAGATACTAGCAAACCTAGAGTTTGGGGAATCTCCGCGTTTGGTAGGTACTGCTGGCACAATTGAAACTCTGGCGATGATTCATGCACGAGAAAAGTCGGGTGTTATTCCTTCGATTCTCAATGGCTACGAGTTCAGTCTTAAAGACTTGCAAGAGTTGGTAAATCGTTTGCGGAAACTGAATAATTCAGAAACGGCTGCGATTCCCGGTATGCCAGAGAAGCGGGCTGAAGTTATACTCGCTGGTGCAGTAATATTACAGGAAGCAATGACGCTTTTGGGTAGTGAATCGGTTACAGTTTGTGAGCGTTCACTGCGGGAAGGCGTAATTGTAGACTGGATGCTAACCCACGGTTTAATTGAAGATAAGCTGCGCTACCAAAGTTCGGTTCGGGAACGCAATATACTCAAACTCGCTAATAAATACCACGTCAATTTAGAATATAGCGATCGCGTGGCAAAATTTGCCGAGAGTTTATTTGACCAAACTCAAGGTACTTTACACCACTGGGGATCTGATGAGCGACAATTGCTGTGGGCAGCTGCAATATTACACAATTGTGGGCATTATGTCAGCCATTCGTCTCACCACAAGCACTCTTACTATCTAATTCGCAATGGTGAATTACTTGGTTATACAGAAACCGAGATTGAAATCATTGCTAATTTAGCGCGTTATCATCGCAAATCGCCGCCCAAGAAAAAACATGAGAATTACCAGAGTTTGCTGACTAAACACCAGCGACAAATGATCGCTCAATTGAGTGCAATTTTGAGATTGGCAGTAGCATTCGATAGACGACAAATTGGTGCGATCGCTCAAGTCCAATGTGAATATTATCCCCAATTTCAGCAGGTAAATTTGCTGATTTTTCCATCTCAACCTGATGATGATTGTGCTTTAGAACTTTGGAGCTTAGATTATAAAAAAGGAGTAGTTGAGGAAGAATTTGGAGTGAAATTAGTAGCGACTTTAGAAAAGTCTAGTGTTGCTAAATTCTCTTAAAAACTAGGTGCGTTAACGCAGTTTAACGCACCTGCTAAATGTATAAACGCACATATATACGCCACTACAAATCATCTGTATTTAACGCATTTGCTTTCAAAATTTTAGTTAATTTATATAGATTTCATTACACTTAAGGATGAATTTAAAAACAACCTAAAGGAAGAGTTTAAAAACCAAGATTTAAATTAAAATTTACATATATAGTTAATAGTCTATTTACTCTAGGTTATGTTGCTATTGGATATCTAAGCTGGGAAAACTTAGATATCCTTATGTAAAATTTTAATTAAACAGTTTAAATTGCTTAGTTTTATCGAGTGATAATATTCAGACTTCAGGATAGAGCATACACATATTGATTGTGATAATTCATCAGGTTTGGGAGCTATGATAAAGAGCAAAGCTTGATATTAAAAAACTGATGAATTTATCTGTATAAACTTCCCCAACTAAAACTATACCTAATAGGACTTACGCTTTCAAGGCAGTGAAAGCCTTGATTTACCGTAGTAAGGGCAATTCATGAATTGCCCCTACATTTTGTACTTGATGCGTAAGTCCTACCTAAGTTAAATTACGATGTACTGATTGAAAATGAAGAAGATGGTATTAGTGCGACAGTGCTAGGCTTGCCAGATTTTAAAAGTTCTGGTACGAGTAAAGAGGCGATGTCTACGATGGGCTATGCCTACGCAAAACTACATAATTTCGGTAAAATTGGGTAAAGCAATTTTTGCGCTTGTTAAACAAAGGCATCAGCAAACCCATGCAACTGAAACTCAGTGCATCTAAACTTCCCTTCGCCCCTCTCCTCTTAATTGCCCCCTTTTTCCTATGGGGGACGGCAATGGTAGCCATGAAAGGAGTAATACCCCATACCACACCGCTATTTATGGCGGGAGTGCGTCTGATACCAGCAGGGATGTTAATTCTGATTGCAGCAGCATTCATGGGTAAACCCCAGCCGAAGGGTTGGGCTGCGTGGCTGTGGATTGCCTTATTTGCCCTAGTAGATGGAACGCTGTTTCAAAGTTTTTTGGCAGAGGGATTAGTTAAAACGAGTGCGGGGTTAGGGTCTGTGATGATTGACTCGCAACCCTTGGCTGTTGCCTTACTATCGTTGTGGCTATTTCAAGAACATATTGGTTTTTGGGGATGGCTGGGGCTAGGCTTGGGTGTCACAGGCATTAGTTTAATCGGCTTACCTGATGAGTTGATTTTACATTTTCTTGACTCAGGCGCAAATATTACAATTGGCAATTGGCAAGATTTGTTTGCTAGTGGCGAATGGTTGATGTTGTTAGCAGCGCTATCAATGGCAGTGGGAACAGTCTTGATTCGGTTTGTCTGCCGACATTCTGACCCAGTAACCGCTACAGGATGGCACATGATTTTGGGTGGATTGCCACTATGGGGAGTTTCATCAGTTGTCGAATCTCAGCAATGGCAGAATCTGGGAGCATCTGATTTAGTGGCTTTAGGTTATGCTACCGTATTTGGCAGTGCGATCGCCTACGGATTATTCTTCTACTTTGCCTCTAGTGGCAGTCTCACCAGTCTTAGTTCCCTCACCTTCCTCACACCCGTCTTTGCACTACTATTCGGCAATCTCTTTCTCTCAGAAGTCCTCAGTCCGTTGCAATGGGTAGGTGTTTTCCTAACTTTAATCAGCATCTATCTGATTAACCAACGTGATACTTTAGCAGCGCAAAACGACACAGTTACTGTCGGCGAAATAGCTAATATACAGCAACCTGTTTTAGAAGCATCTGCTAAAAAATTAAACCCCATAACTTTTGGAGTGAGAGAATCTGAACGAGAAATTTTACCCTAACTGGTAATTCGTAATTCCTAATACTTCAGCTTACCTGGCTAACCAGGGCTATTTGATTCTATTTTTACGGCATTTTTTAGGAATCTTTTTCAGAAAAATAAGAATTTAAACGCGATTTAAGTTGAGAACCGTAGTTTTTGCCCTCACCCTAAATCCCTCTCCCAAGTCTGAGAGAGGGGCTTTGAAAACGTCACATTTTAGAATGAAATAGCCCTGCCTGGCCAACGCTTGGCACAAGTCGCTCTGTACAAGTTCGTAATTCGTAATTCGTAATTCAGTAGGGAGATGAGGGGGATGAGGGGGATGAGGGGGATGAGGGAGATGAGGGAGATGAGGGAGATGAGGGAGATGAGGGAGATAGATAACTCTTAACTCCCAACTCCAAACTCCAAACTCCCAACTCCAAACTCCCAACTCCAAACTCCAAACTCCCAACTCCCAACTCCAAACTCCCAACTCCCAACTCCAAACTCCAAACTCCCAACTCCAAACTCCCAACTCCAAACTCCCAACTCCAAACTCCAAACTCCCAACTCCCAACTCCCAACTCCAAACTCCAAACTCCCAACTCCCAACTCCAAACTCCAAACTCCCAACTCCCAACTCCCAACTCCCAACTCCAAACTCCAAACTCCAAACTCCCAACTCCTAACTCCTCCCTCCTGCCTCCTCCCTCCTAACTCAGCACTGTTTTGCCCAATGCCCAATAAAAAAATGACAGTTAACATTTGGTAATTTGGTAATCTTGAAGGTATTGTGGTATCGAATACTTCAAAAGCACCTTCAGGCTGAAACTTGCAATATGAGGCTATGCCGTTCCTCAATTTTGATATTTACCTGTTTTTGTTGCGTGGGTTTTTACCCAAATCGTGCAACCACAGCAACACCTAACCTAGCACCTGAAATTTTAGAACTTGCACAAGCTAGTTCGCCAGTCGCTGCTAGTTCGGGTGTTTTGAGATATGGTAGTCCAAAATCAGATGTACAGACATTACAAACCCAATTAAAGCAGTTGGGATACTACAGTGGCGTGGTAGATGGAGAGTACAACACCAGTACGGAAATCGCTGTAACTAGATTCCAGAAAGCAAAGGGTTTAAAAGTAGATGGTCTTGCTGGGCTGGCGACTAGGGGGAGACTGCAAGCAGCAATGGTAGCCAAAAATCAGATTGTCACCTCTCCAATTATTGACTCTGCTGCTGCGACTTCTAAACCAACTACAACACCCGAACCAACCGAGAAAGGTTTTATCTGGTGGTTAATATTATCCATCGCAGTTATAGGAAGTATTGGCGCACTTGTTTACCTGCTGAAGTGGTTTAGTCAGTCCAAACAAGTGCAATCGGAAATATCAGAGACTAAAAGATTGAGTGAAGCTAACAAAAACCCCATGATATCACCCTCCCCAGAGACTGTAACTAATCCAGAAACAGCTACGCCACCATTCACTACACAATTACTGCTACCAGAAAAAACTTCCCGGCTTGCTAAACTCAATATTGTTGACGAATTAATTCAAGACTTACGCAGTTCTGACCCAACTAAGCGGCGCAAGGCCATTTGGGATTTGGGTCAAGAGGGAGATTCGCGGGCAATTCAGCCGATGGTTGACCTGATGATTGATGCCGATTCTCAAGAAAGCAGCTTAATTTTGGCAGCTTTGGCAGAAATTGGCATCCGCACACTTAAACCAATGAACCGTGGTCTAGCAATGTCACTGCAAGATGAAAGTCCACAAGTGCGGCAAAATGCGATCCGTGACCTGACGCGCGTTTATGACATGATGGGTCAAATGAGTCAGATGTTGCAGCACGCGTTAGATGACCCAGATGCCGAAGTGCAAGCAACAGCACGATATGCTTTAACTCAGATGAATCGAATGCGTGGTTTGCCGGAACAACAAAGTCTACCAGAAGATTCACATAACGATTCACAAGAATAAACCTAAAAATATTTCAATTGGATACGGATATCAGTGTCCGGGCCTACCACCAAAAATGCTGCTTCGCTAAATTTGGCCGCCCTTGTGCGAATTTCTGGATTGCTGGAAAATCCAAAGCCTTCGCTTGGTATACCAAAAACATTCCTATTGAGAATACCATCGTTATTTTGATCGTGGAAGACAGCAACGGCGTAACTACCTGCTTTCAAGTTCTCAAAGGTAATGATTAACGGAGTGCTAGTAATTTTGGTACACTGCTTTTGTAAGCTGCGATCGCTATCGCTAGGAAATCCTTTACTGTTAGCAAATATACTGGCACACACTTGTCCTTGTTTATTCTTCAAGCCATCAATTTCTACGGTGAGTTTGCCGTTAAAATTTGCCTTGGCACTAAATGGCCACGCCAGATTTGCTATAACTGCCAATAGCATCATACTAATTCTTAATCCTCTAACCATAAAAATTTCTCAAGTTAAAATAAGTTTTACTGAAATTAAGTTTTAACTTTGATTCCGATCGCGCAGATTCATGGTGGCATTATTCAGTCAATACTCGCAAGCATCCTCCTATATTTTGTCTAAATAAGTCGGATAGAAGTCAAGCGGGAGCAATGCTTGGATTAAATAACCAACCGCTCCAGGCACGGAGAACACAGAGAGAAAGATTCTAAAACTTACGCATCAACTACGAAATGTAGGGGCAATTCATGAATTGCCCCTACGATAAATCAAGGCTTTCAGTGCTTTGAAAGCGTAAGTCCTAATAGCCTTGCTCATTAAGCAGTAATCAATGACGGAAAAATCTATCGAAACTCCCATACAGCTTATAGCCTGAATTAAATAGAACACTAAGTAAGTGGGCGCAAATAATCATCACTGGTTCGTAGTTGCGCTTTAGCGCTAAAGCGCAACTAAGAGCCAAATACAGAGATTTTACTTTTCGTTACATAGTTTGGTTTTATCTTGTCTACCTACTTAAGAGGAAACAAGGCTAACAAATCTAATTTCCTGAAAAAAAGAGGCTTTACAGTACCTGTAATATGGGAAACTTGGCAATATTCCCTATAAATCAGATTCAAAATGAGTAACACAATTTCGGACATTGCAGTTAAGACGATCAATGGTGAGGATAAACAATTAAACGAGTATACCGGCAAGCTACTGTTAATTGTAAATGTGGCATCCTACTGCGGTTATACTTCTCAATATGAGGGGTTAGAAAAGTTGAACCAAAAGTATGGAGAAACAGGGTTACGTATTTTGGGGTTTCCCTGTAACGATTTTGGAGCGCAGGAACCAGGAAGCAATGAAGAGATTGTGAAATTCTGCACGAGTAAATATAGCAAAATAGTCATTAGTCATTAAGTAAAAATTTCTGTCCTATTGACTATTAACTGTTAGCTATAGAGTGTTAAATTTATTTACGTCCAGTCCCTTAATTGAGAATATTGTCTCAATAAGTAGTTTAATTTATTTGTGTTTAATTTGTCATGAAAGTTGCAATCATTGGTTGTGGTTATGTGGGTTATAAGGTTGCTAAATATTGGCAGGAAAAAAAGGATTTTGTTGTCAGTGCAACCACAACTTCCTCTGAGCGTGTCCCTGCACTAAAATCAGTATCCGAAAGAGTTGTAGTTAGCCGTGGTAATGACTTAGATAGTCTAAAATCAGTTTTACACGATCAAGATGTTGTACTTTTGAGCGTTGGCGCAAAAGGTGCAGAAGTTTATGAAGAAACTTATCTACAAACTGCCCAAACTTTAGTTTCATCCTTACAGCAGGTTCCGAGTGTAAAACAATTAATATACACAGGTAGCTATGCAGTGTATGGTGATAGAAATGGTGTATGGGTAGATGAAGAAACACCGCTTGCACCCGCTAATTTAAATGCACAAATTCTCCGAAAAACAGAGGATGTGCTGCTATCAGCATCTAGCGAAAATCTCCGCGTTTGTATTTTTCGCTTAGGAGGAATTTATGGCCCTGATAGAGAACTGGTGAAAATATTTAGCAGATATTCTGGTACAACCCGTCCCGGCGGCGACGATATCACAAATTGGATTCACCTAGATGATATTGTTGGTGCGATAGAATTTGCCCGTCACCGTCGTTTGCAAGGGATTTATAATCTGGTAGATGATGCACATCTCACCAGTCGAGACTTGCTAGATAGTTTATTTGAAAAACATAATTTACCCAAAGTTATCTGGGATACTTCTATTAAAAGTACCCGTCCATATAATGCTTGGGTATCGAATGAAAAGCTGAAAGAGGCTGGATACCAGTTAATTCATCCACAGATGATTTTTTAGGAAGTATTAAATAATTCGTAATTCGTAATAGAGCCTCCGGCACGCTGCGCGGTTTTCATGGCCCTTTGGGCTGTACGTAATTCGTAATTACGTTTTGTGACGGGGATTTAGCTGAGGCGTTCAATTCGCGCTGCCTGTAGAGACTCTTGACTTAAACCCCCAAAGTTCGTTAAAAACTAGGAATTATGCAACCATCTGCTGTAAGTAACACAATCAATTTGACAGCATCTCCTAGCCAGTTTTACACTTGGCATAATTATCGTTGCGCCTACGAAGTTCATCAACCAACTAACACAACACCTGAAGGCATTCCCTTACTGTTAATTCATCCGATTGGCGTTGGATTGTCGCGGCAATTTTGGCAGCGATTTTGCGGCGAATGGTATAATGCAGGTCAGCGTAATTTAATTTACAACCCTGATTTACTAGGATGTGGCGAAAGTGATATGCCTTATATGGCTTATACTCCTAGTGTTTGGGCAGAACAGTTGCAGCACTTTTTACAAACAGTAGTGCAAAAACCTGTGATTGTAGTAGTACAAGGTGCTTTATTACCAGTTGCGATCGCATTAGTCCAAAAGCAATCAAACTTAATTGCCAAACTTGTCCTCTCTGGGCCTCCAACCTGGGCTTTGATGACAAATAAATCACCAGAATGGCGGCAAAAATTTACTTGGAATCTCTTAGACTCGCCTTTTGGAAGTGCTTTTTATCGCTATGCACGCACCCGAAAGTTTTTACATTCTTTCTCGACTCGTCAACTTTTTGCTTCTGAGAATGCTGTGGATGCAGAGTGGTTGAACACATTGCTTGCAGGTGCAAAAAATCCTGCTAGTCGTTATGCAGTGTTTTCTTTTCTAGCAGGGTTCTGGCGACAGGATTATACTAATTCTATCGCCTCTATTGAGCAACCAACATTAGCGGTTATGGGGGAGACTGCATCGAGTATTAGTCAAAAAGGTAAAAAAGAAACGCCAGACGAACGCTTGACTCACTACCTCACCGGTTTGCCTCAAAGTCAAGGTATAAAAATCGATGGGCGCAATGTTTTACCCTATGAATCAACTGCTGAATTTGTTGCAGCGATCGCGCCATTTATTAATGAAATTTTTTAGCTGATTAATAGTTAGATCATACCAGACTTGCCATGATAGGTTATGACTGGAATTGATTACTAAAGGCAAGCAACATTATGTTCCCCAATCGCCGAGGAGAAAGAGTTCCCAATGTCACTTTTCATACACGCTTGGGCGACAAGTGGGTGGATGTGACAACGGATCAATTATTTGCTAATAAGACAGTGGTTGTCTTCTCCTTACCAGGTGCTTATACACCGACTTGTTCATCAACTCATCTCCCTGGTTATAACGAATTGGCCGGGGTTTTTAAAGAAAATGGGGTTGATGACATTATCTGTATTTCTGTCAATGATACCTTTGTAATGAACGAATGGGCAAAGGATCAAGAAGCAGAAAATGTTACATTAATTCCCGATGGTAATGGTGAATTTACTGAAGGCATGGGGATGCTGGTAGATAAATCAGACTTGGGATTTGGGAAGCGATCGTGGCGCTACTCGATGCTGGTAAAAGATGGTGTAATTAACCAAATGTTTATTGAGCCAGACGAGCCAGGAGATCCCTTTAAGGTATCCGATGCTGAAACAATGCTCAGATATATCAATCCCCAAGCAGTGAAGCCTGAACTCGTTTCTCTCTTTGCCAAAGTAGGTTGTCCCTTCTGTGCGCGTGCTAAGGCGATGCTCAAGGAACATGATATCAACTTCGAGGAAATTACCTTGGGTAAGGATATCACCACACGTTCTTTACGAGCAGTTACAGGTGCGACAACAGTTCCCCAAGTGTTTATCGATGGTAAATTAATTGGTGGTTCTGAGGCATTAGAAGCCTACTTCGCCGCTAAATAGTTTTCACTAGGGGCGCACAGATGTCATTGGTGTCAACTTAACTTAAAAGTCATGTCCTGCAAGGAACTTCAGTTCCTTCTCTTATAGCGGAAGTCTTCTGTTGATGACTAAATATAGCCAAAAATTTTTAGTCTACTTCAGTAGACTTTAGCTAAAAGCGAAAGAACTTTAGTTCCAGGCGGGTGAGGGTGAAGAAGCCAACATTTAAAATATTTCTAGGCTTTTGTTGACACAAATACACAGATGTGCATCCCTACAACGTATTCAAATATCGCCCTTGGATAATTGAGCTTTAGCAACGGCGATCGCGTTCCAAATCATAAATCACTTTCTCCAAATACCATTCATCCGATTCACCCGGACGCCTCTGGCGCTGCTGTTTGAGTAATCGTTCGGCTGTTGTCGCATCACCGTTAAGTAAAATCAGTAAACGTTTTTGCAGTTTTCTGTTTTTCGGGTCACTGAAGTATGGCTTAGAACCCTTGCCCCGTGGTTGAGATGACCACAGTTTGATTAAAGCAAGTGATAAGCTGATGATCAGAACCACCACAATCAATCCCATACTTCTTGAAATTAAGTAGATATCAGCTTATATTTTGTAAAAATTTTAGCCTTCTAGCCTCAGTGATTTTTTGGATGTTTTCGTGGTTCAACTGAAAACATCTAAATTGCATAAGTAAGTAGGCAAGATAAAACCAAACTATGTAACGAAAAGTAAAATCTCTGTATTTGGCTCGTAGTTGAGCTTTAGCGCTAAAGCGCAACTACGAGCCAGTGATAATTATTTGCGCCCACTTACTTAGTCGAATTCAATCAAATTCTTGTGGTCTGCATAACATAAGCGCCCTGATTATGCAAGGTTATTTAAGGAACTGAAGTTCCTTGCGGAATATAGCTTTTACGTTAAGTTGACACGTATGGGCAATGCGCCTGTCCCCAAAAGAGCGTATTTATATCATTAGTGAAATAGTATTACACTATCTTTTAATTATTTGCATTTATTTACTTATATCAAGTTTCAAGTCAGCAATTAACAAATCTTCAGATGGGTAAATGTATTTTTGTCCAGCTATTGACTATTTATCATCTAAAATTAAATTTAAATTTATTCAAAATATAATATGTTTGCTAGAATTCGCCGAATTTTGAACCAATTTTTTAGGAACTCAAGGACAATCAATAACGAACCACTGAATAAAGTAAGCTTGATTGTCATTATTTTAATTGATATTTTTATCTTGATTAATGTTTTTAGCGGACTCGATGATATTAGCAGATGGCATATCAGCGCGACCCAAGCTTATCCATGTTATTCAGAGTGGCAAAATTACCGGACAAAAACCACTCAAGATAAAGACTATGAAATTGTTAAACTTTCATTGCGAGATAAGCCGAATAATCAACTCAGTTTTCAGCGAAACTATCAACAAGCCGAAGCAGGACATCTGGGTAATGTTTCTAAAACGTGTTTGCAATATGCCGACTACAAGGATAAAATTAACAACCCTGACAAGCAGCAAATCATCAAAACTATTGATCAAAAACAAGCGAAAATCAGTACGCTTGAACAAGCCAATCGTAGTATTAAAGCCCAATATGACTCAACGCTATTAGAAAAAATTGCCGGCCAGGGTCGTGAACAATCAATTAATCAAGTCAGTGCTGAAAAAGCTAAACAGACATTAGAACAAAATAATCGCCAAATTTCTACCCTTAAACAAGAAAATTCTACTCTTACAAATGAACTGCTTACCAAACCGGAAAGCATTAATTTTATAGCCTTTCTTAAAGATAATAATCAATTCCAAGAAGTTGACAAAGGCTATCAGCAGGCATCATTTTGGTATCCAAGTATCCAGCTTGCTTTTGAGTTTTTCTTTCTTCTACCGTTGATTTTCATTGCTTTATTAGTTCACAAATTTGCTCAAAGAAGAGGATTTGGACTAATCTCGCTAATTAGCTGGCATTTGCTAGTCATCTTTTTTATTCCACTAATCGTTAAAATATTTGAATTTCTTCAAGTCGGGGCAATATTTAAATTTTTGTTTGATATTATTAGCGTCCTTTTTGGTGGTTTAGTTTTCCTAATAAATTATGTTTATATCTTGTTGATTCCAATTATCGGTTTTGGAATTATTCAGTTCTTTCAAAAAGTTGTCTTTAATGTGAAAGTCCAGACAGCTAGCCGAGTCCAAAAATCACAATGTGTAAATTGCTCCAAGAAAATTCGACAACTTGATACTTACTGTCCACACTGTGGTTATTCTCAAGACATTGAATGTCAAAACTGTCATAATTTTACATATAAATATTTGCCATATTGTAAACATTGTGGAGCTTCTCAAAATACTAGTGTTTTGTAATCATGTTTGGCTCCAAATAACATTATTAAATTTATTTTTTGTTCCTGATTAAAAATAACTAAAACTGTCTACTGATAGATGAAATTAATAAACAACTTCTAGTTAATTTATTACAAGAACTTAATATGGACAAAGTGGAAAACGCCAATAAAGAGATTCAGTCGCCTCTTTCTTTTCTGAAAAACCTGTTGATTGCCCGTTGGCGATCGCTCTTACTCTTGTTGATAGGAGTATACTTACCTTTGCAGGTTTTTGAAATTCTGACAGTGAAGATATGGGAAAATCAAGCTGGCTTTCCGTGGGATGTGCCTATTCTGTTAGCAGTTCATTCTACAGCAAACCCAGAGCTTGATGTTTTAGCAGTGACGCTAGCTATAATTGGGTTGCCTTGGACGGCGATACCGATTTTAGGCGCGATCGCACTAATATTATTACTTCAAAAACGCTGGCGATCGCTAGCTTATTTACTCACCACCTCAGTGGGAAGTGTGATCATCAACCGCACAGCAAAGCAATTAATGCATCGAGTGCGTCCACAATTGTGGCAGTCTATTGCGCCTGAGTCTAGTTTTGCATTTCCCAGTGGTCATGCTATGACAAGTATAACTGTAGTAGCAGTTTTGCTATTCTTAACTTGGGATAGCTCCCGGCGCTGGTTGCTTCTCATCTTCGGCAGTTTATACATAATAGCTATTGCGTGGTGTCGTCTCTATCTGGGGGTACATTTTCCCAGTGACATTCTCGCGGGTTGGATGGTTGCATTAGGTTGGACAATTGGCGTTAGTCTAATTATCAAACCCGCGAGAACTATAGCCACCGTAGATGGCGAACGCCCTGAGGATGAAACTACTTTACTCCCTGAAGAAAGATTGATAACTAAGGAGTAATATTATGTCTGCTTAAAAGATTATTTTTTGGACACAAAGAAAGAAAGAAAGACGTTAAAAGGGTTTGGCGCAGCGTCACAAAAAAATGGTATCAGTCGTCTTTAGACTATCGCTATTAGACTATTAAGTTTTGAATAATACAAAAAATATTCTGTCATTTTGATATACATGTAAAAAAAAGAGGTATTAAATTTGACTATTTTAGAATTTTCATTACTAATTTGGATTGGTTCATTCTTGTAAGAGCGGATTATTAGGAATATAAAAAAAGGCTAAAATCAACCTTTTACCCTTACCAAAAATTCATTTTTTAGACCTCTTACGAGCCTTGCAAAAGGTCATTTATTGAACTTATACTCTGTTTAATTTGTTCTAGAAGAGAAGTTTTTAAGAAGTCAAAGTTGACCGTTGAAATATTGAATAATCCCAAAGCATATAATAGACTCGAAATTCCAATAAATAGAGCCAAAAATCTGCCAAAACAGCCGGGATTAATTTCAATAAAACCTAATTTAGATTGCCCGATGATAGCAATCGTTATAAAAACAATTCCTGCTATTAAAAATGTGCTATTTGGAGTTAAATCTGTCATTTTCCTATTAAGATGCCTCAGTAATTTTATTCTAGCTATTATTAATTCAAATTTCTGCCCCGGCTATATATATGCAAAATAAAAATTTTGCTACTCAACATCGACTTACCCCAGCCTAAAAAGGCTTTGGCTATTGCAGTATCGGTGTTGGCTCTCATCGTATGCTATGATTTAGAAAGGTATATTTTGATTTTGAAAGCTATTGAGCGACAACTAGCAGTAATTGTCTCAATTGGGTTTAAGTCGTTCTATTTAGCTTAGATCACCTGTTTTGTATTTAATTTGTATAATTAGGGCGGGCAAATCGCCCCACCCCACAAGAGTTTTATTTAATTTGATTATTCAATTTAGATGTTTTCCAGCTTATCAAAGAACAAAGTCAGATTTTGCAAGGTGCGATGTCTACGATGCTCACTAAGCTTGTCGTTGGCGCAGCGTCTCCAAAAGTTGTGCGGGCTATTCGGCTTCGCACTCACGCATCTCTGATATAAATCAAAACCTCTATTTTGCTGAAACTATGCAGTGGTAAAATTTTCAGCATCAAAAAGCCAAAATATAATCCCTCCTGTACTAGACGTTGGTTTAGTTTATATATTAAAGTACACTAAGTCGATAGAAATAATGGGTTTTTATGGAAAGCGTCCAAAACGCCAGTAAAGAGTTGAATGTAGCAGGAGACACAACTCTCGAGGACTTACAACAATTCACTCCAAAAGAGTTCAAAAAAGACATTTTCAAAAAACTCAGATGTGGATTTTTTTTAGTACTAGGATATTTATTGTCACCACTATGTTGGTGGAATGACCTACTATTTAATTTGCCAATAGCTTATGGTTTTGGGTATGCATGTAGTTTACTTTCCCCAAAATTACTTCTACCTTGTTCAATTATCGGATATTGGCTCTCTAATATTGTGGGAATTCTCTTGATGCAATTCGGTTCTAAAGACATTTTTCAAAAAGAACCTCAAGAACATAACCTCAAAAAAGAATTAATCAGTGGTCTAATTTCTTCAACAGCTTATACCCTCTTGATTATACTATTGATCCAGTTGAAGATTCTCGATTCTCCTATTTTATTTGCCAACGGTTAATTTAGTTGATTACGTTTCTACAGAACAAAAAGATCCCCGGCTTCTTCAAGAAATCGGGGATCTGAATTCTCTCAGTATAAAGCAAATCATTTAAAAATAATCTCAATTTTCATCAAATTTTAAAAACTCACTTAAATTCAACAATTTTGGAGCCTCCTTACTAACAATTAATGGTAACTTACCATTCCATTTTTCTATTGCTTGCCTTTGCAGAATTTCGGGAGTTAAACCATCACGTAATAATCTGTGCGCTTCAGCCTCTCCTTTGGCTAAATTAACTTTTGCTTCAGCCTCCTTTGTTGCTTTCAAGGCGATAAACTCTGCTTGTTTTGCTTCCTGTTCAGCAATCTGCTTCGCCTCCACCGCTTCACCAAATCTTTCTGAAAAATGGACATGAACTAAAGAAATATCATCAACTGCAACGTGATAGCTACCCAATCGTGTGGATAATGCATCATCTACTCCACCTTTGACTTCTCCTCGTTTAGTAATAATTTCTTCAGCAGTATACTTTGCCATTACTGCTTTTAGCACTTCTTCAACTGCTGGGTTAATAATCCGAATAACTACATTTTGTTCATCTCCAATTTCTTGAAAAATAGCATTTGCTTGCTGGGGAATAATATGCCAATTGAGAGCAACATAAGTGAAAACATTTTGTAAATCTTTAGAAGAAGCCTCAGCCGAAATTTCCTGCTTTTGGACTCGAATACTCAACTTTTTTACAGTATTAACTACAGGAATAATTAAGTGAAGCCCTTCTCCTAATATCTGGTTTTGTACTTCGCCAAATTTCATCAATACACCACGTTCCCCTGCATTTACAATCACACAAGGCGTGAGAAGCAGAGTTATTAGGAACAAAAGAGCAGTTAGTTTACCAGCACTGTTAAAAGTTGTATTTTTTTTCATCTGTGTGATATGTGTCTTGCATAATGTAAGTAGTCAAATTAAATGATAAAACCTCACCCTACCTCCGGCTTCCCTCTCCGATACTTTGGAGAGGGATTGAGGGTGAGGTTTTATCTTATGTTTAATTACGCCTACCTACTTAGAGACACATATTTAGGAGTTCTATCAGGGTTAATTTTCGTTAAAAACTCTTCCCCATTTTGAATTTCTCTGAGAAAAAATGGTAAAATATTCGCGCATAGCCTTCTCTCTCATCGCGTTTGAAAGCTGTAACAAAAACAATTACTTCAGTAATGGCAATGCTCATCTGGGTATCGTCGGTGTAGCTGCCAGGATTGAGTCGAAAACGTGGATGTTCGACGGATCGACTCAAATCATTGTTAACGATTATCTCGTCAGCATATTCGGATTAAACTAAAAACGGACGCGCCAGAAAAAAGCTAGAAACTGATTTAGCATCTACCGGCTCTCCCTCCAGAATCGCTTTCTCTAATTCTTCGGGAGTCAAAAACACAGTTTCGATATCCTCGTCTCCATCTTGTGGTGGTGGTGTTTCCAGCTTTTCTAAATCTCGCGCCAGAAAAGCATAGATAATTTCATCAGAATAGCCGGGAGCTAAGAAAAACTCGCCTAGTTTATCCCATTTTTTGGCACTATAGCCAGTTTCTTCTTGAATCTCACGCTGTATCGTCTCTAAAGGTTCTTCAGTTGGTTCTACAGTTCCCGCCGGAAATTCTAATATCCGTCCCTGAATTGCAAAACGATACTGGCGCACGAGAACAAGTTTACCCTCTGGCGTTATCGGCACAGCTAGAGCGCCACCAGGGTGACGAATACATTCCCATTCTCCTTCTGATTTATTAGGCAAACGCAAGCGATTAACTTCAAAATCAAATTTGCGTCCTTTATAAAACAGGCGTTGTCTTAGTAGTTGTGGTAATTCTCTACCTAATGGCATAATAAAATCTGATTATCTGTGAATACAGAGGTGAAATCAGCCTTCTTCTGCGTTTAATGATGGTATTTTTAATTTCTCATCAATAAATGTACATCAGAACAGTCTACATCTTTCAGCAGTTCTTTAATAACATACCCGGATACTGGTTCTATCCAATCTGGGGCAATTTCTGCCAGTGGAACTAACACAAAAGCCCGATCCCGCATTCGGGGATGCGGAATTTGGAGATTTGGTGTATCAAGAATAATGTCATCAAATAATAACAAATCTAAATCCAGGATTCGTGGACCCCAGCGTTCCTGACGCACCCGCCCAAATTGTTGTTCAATTCCTAACAAAGTTTCTAATAACTGCTGGGCTGTGATTTCTACCTGCAATGTGACGCAGCCATTTAGGTAATCGGGCTGTGGGGGACCAACAGCTTTGGTTTGATACCAATTCGATCTAGCTTCTAAGACAATACCTGGGGTTTGGGCTAAAGTTTCTATAGCTGTTTCTAAAATTGTCTGTGAATCGCCAAGATTACTACCAAGGGCAACGGCGCTTCTTCTTAGCTCTGCTTCGGCGTAGCTCGCCTTAAGTAAGCTAGACTTAGACTGTACGTGCGGATACTTCGGTATACCAGTTCCAGAAAATGCCAATAAGTTTTATATTCCGAATAGTTATTAAAGTTGCAATTTATTTTACAAAACTCAATTAATCAAATCTAAAAGACATTATTTTTTTTATAGTGAATTTAGTTAATTATTTATAGGATATTATACTAACACAGAGGTAGTGCTATAACCCCAAAGCTGATTAATGGTGGTTATACATTTGCTACTTTGAGCGAGGAACTGACGTGGGGAAGCTTACCTCCTGGTTCAAGCGAAGACCAACTAATTTGAGTGACTCTGGACAAGGAGGAACAAATGAGAAGCTTACCACTAGCACATCTGGCGCAGGCGAGGCAGTTACTGAGCAAATGAAAATTTTCCCATCTAGGATGAAGGCTAATCAGGCAACTCGCGGTAAACCACTCTATCGTCGCATCTGGTTTTGGGCAGGTTTGGGTGTAGGTGGTGGGATAGCTGCCTTCATCTACGGCATCAATTTAATAGATCGGACTTTGCCAGATCAGGCACAGTTGAATGCCGTGGTTAGAGAGCAAACACTGACGATCAAAGCTGCTGATGGAAGCATATTACAACAACAAGGTGAAACGGCCAGAGAACAGCTAAAGCTGGAACAAATACCAGATAATTTAAAAAAAGCTTTCATCGCCTCAGAAGATAGAAGATTTAAGCAACACAACGGATTCGATCCACAAGGGATTGCTAGAGCCGGTTTGAATAATTTGCGATCGCAAGGTGTGGTAGAAGGTGCTAGCACCATCACCCAACAGCTAGCACGGATTCTGTTTTTGAAACAAGAACAGACAATCTGGCGCAAACTCAAAGAAATCCGTTTAGCACAAAAAATGGAGAATGAATTAACCAAAGATCAGATTTTAGAGCGTTACCTAAATCTGGTTTATTTGGGAGGTGGAGCTTATGGTGTGGCAGATGCATCCTGGGTATACTTTAGTAAAACGCCAGACCAGCTTTCTTTAGCCGAAATGGCAACGATCGCTGGATTAGCCCCCGCTCCTAGCTTATACGCTCCCGACAAGAATCCAGAAGCGGCAAAACGGCGGCGGGACTTGGTATTGCAACGGATGCAAGAAGATAAAATAATTACACCAGAACAAAGGCAGGCAGCAGTCCAAGAACCACTCACTCTCAAAACGAGTTTACCCAAGCGAGTGCAAGTAGAATCACCCTACTTTACCAGCTACATCCAAAAAGAATTGCCGAAGTATGTTTCTGCTAACGTGCTAAAAAGTGAGGGATTAGTAGTAGAAACTACGCTGAACCCGACTTGGCAGAAAGTCGCAGAAGAGGCAGTTGCAAAAACCCTGCGAAATCAAGGACGGTGGGAGAGCTTTAAGCAAGGAGCAATGGTAGCCATTGACCCCCGCAACGGTGAAATTAAGGCAATGGTTGGCGGAAAAGACTTTGGTAAAAACCAGTTTAATCGGGTTACTCAGGCACAACGGCAGCCAGGATCGACATTTAAAGGGTTTGTATATGCGACTGCGATCGCTAGCGGTAAAAGCCCTTACGATAGCTATGAAGATGCGCCCTTTGTCGTAGATGGTTATGAACCGAAAAACTATAGTGAAAAGTTCCACGGTTCCATGAACATGCGAGATGCCCTCACCCGCTCTGTTAATATTATTGCGGTCAAGGTGTTGATTGATGTAGGGTTTACCCCAACAATTAAACTTGCCCATGATATGGGGATAAAATCTGAGCTAAAGCCCACCTATTCCTTAGCTCTCGGCTCAAATGAAGTGAATTTGCTAGAGTTGACCAGCGCTTATGGCAGTTTTGCTACTCAGGGATTGCACACAGAGCCTCATGGTATTACTCGCATCCTCAACCGCCAAGGCAAGGTGATCTGGTCAGCTAATTTCAAGCCACAACGGGCCCTTGACCCTGACAGTGCCGCCATCATGACTTGGATGTTACGCAACGTCGTAGAAGAGGGAACTGGTGCTGCTGCTCAATTAGGTAATAGACAAGTTGCAGGCAAAACCGGCACCTCCGATGAAGCCCGGGATTTATGGTTTATTGGTTACATTCCCCAAATGGTGACAGGCGTTTGGCTCGGTAACGATGATAACCACCCCACAGACGGCAGTAGTGGTAGTGCGGCTTACACCTGGCACGAATTTATGGAAAAAGCCGCAGAAGGGATGCCGGTAGAAAAGTTTCCCAAACGTCCCAATTTAGAAGGTCGTAAAGGCACCATCAAAGCCCAGACCATCAAGCCCAAACAAGTGCTGAATCGTTCTATCTCTTCTGATGATAATGACTCAGAAGGGGAAAAAGAAACTGCTAGAAATTCTAATTCTGAAGATAGTGGTTCATCTAGGAGACGTAAGAGGAGGAGCTATTCTCAAGAAGAACAGCAATCCAGCGATTATACCCCAAGACGCAGAAGGCGCGATCGCACCGAAGAATCAAGTTCCAATAACTCTTCCTCAGAATCATCAAGTCCACAGAGGCGATCTAGAAGAGTAGAATCTGATTCTTCTCCCACGCCTCAAAGAAGTCGGCGCTCGTCTTCTCCGGCAAATAGTTCCGGTTCTTCAGATTCTTCATCATCACAGCCATCCTGGCGGGATAAACTTAGACCTTCTAACTAATTAGGGGTAGGCATAGGGCATTGGGCATCCCTTCGGCTTACCCCGGCTCCGGTTCCATGTCCGCTTTTTCGAGATGCTCGGCACGACTCGCTCAGGGCAAGCGGGCATTGGTTATTCTCCTCATCCCCCCCTGCCCCCTGCCTTCATCCTCTTTTCTATGCAATATGAAGTTACTCAAACTAAACTCCAGAGGGATGTTAAATGATAGGCTCATTCTATAGTGTGTCAAGTAGTGTTACTTAACATTGGAGAATATACTCATGCATATATTGATGCAGGCAGCAGATTCAGTTGCAACAGGTGGTGGTCAGTTTCCTTTTGCTTTCACCTTGGTGTATGTTGTTGGTTTTATTGCTGCTGTAACCATTGGTTCAATAGCTTGGTACAACTCGAAACGCCCCGCAGGTTGGGAAAGCAAAGAACGTCCTGATTTTGTGCCTAAGGTTGAAAAAGAAGAAACTCCGGGTCTGGGCGATCCGAAGCCATAATTTAGTCATTAGTCATTAGTTATTAGTTATTAGACTATGGGCTTTTGACTATGATTAGTTTTGCACTTCAACCCAACGACGGTAAAGCTTTTGAATTTGTTTAAGAAGTGCAGTGTGAGCCGGTTGAGTTGAATCATTCGGCTTCGCTATATCTTGTAATTGGGTCAAGAGTCTGGCTTCTTCGACGGCAACTTCGCCATCGCTATAAATTAAGCCACTGATTGCTTCAATTAGATTTTCACAATCTTCAAGACTGGGGCGATCGCCTAAATACTCCCGCACCCATTCATAGCATTCTTTTGGCTGTACAGGAACGAATTCATACAGCCAAGGCTTAATTTCTGGATCGTTAGCCAAACCTTTTGCTTGAGCTATTTCGCGGAGATATTGCCGTTCTTCTGGTTGGATTCTGCCATCAATCCAGGCGGCTCCAATCAGGATTTTAACTAAGTTTTTGACATTGTAAGGGGTAACCATTGCTGCCTCCTCTGGTAGATTCAAGCCTCCACCAAATAGTACAATCCCAAACAGTATTCATTCGTAATTATTGGTTTTTCTTAAGCGCACCATAAAAAAGCCATCCATGTCCTGTCTATGAGGCCAGACTTTAAACCAACCTTGAGGCGTGCTATATGCAGAAACAGGCAACTCAACGCCGCTTGGAGACTCAATTTGCCAATCAGGAAACTCAGCTAAAAATGCCGAAATTACTTCTTCGTTTTCTGCGGGATGCAATGTACAGGTGGCATAAACTAGTACACCACCAGGTTTGACAAAAGTTGATGTATGTGTTAATAATTCTTTTTGCAGCACCGAAAGTTCCCGGACAGATTCTGGTGTCTGTCGCCAACGAGCATCAGCATGACGGTGCATAGTTCCTAGTCCAGAACATGGAGCATCAAGCAATAGGCGGTCTGCGGTGTTTTTAAATTGGTTGAAGTGGCGACTGTCACCAGTGTAAATTTGAATAGATTGTAAATTTAGCCGTTGAGAATTTTCTTGGAGTTTGCGAAGACGAGAGGGAGTGCGATCGCAAGCCCAAATTTTACCCTTATCTGCCATTAACTCAGCAATGTGGGTTGTTTTACCCCCTGGTGCAGCACAGACATCAATTACCACCTCACCGGGTTGGGGGTCGAGCAAATGACTTACCAATTGGGCGCTACTATCTTGGACAGTCCACCAACCTTCTTTGAAACCAGGTAGTTTTTGAATTGACCCACTATTACCAAGCAATCGTAAAGCTTGGGGTAAATGAGGAATCCGTCTTACCAAAATACCAACAGATTGCAAAGCCGCCTCAACTTCTTCGATGGAAGTCCGAAGTGGGTTGATACGCAAGTCAATTGTTGGTGATTGGTTCATCCATTTACACAGTTGTTCTGTCTCAGCCAAACCCAGTTGTTCTAACCAGACTTGAATAATCCAGTCAGGAAAGCTGTGTAAAAGGCCCAAGCGTTCCACTGGGTTTTCTGGAAGTTGTAGCGGATCGATGTGGGGGGATGAGGGAGTATTTTCTTCCCTGGCTCCCCCTGCTCCCCCTGCTCCCCCTGCTCCCTCATCTCTCACTGCTTTTCTAAGATACTGGCGTAATAGACCGTTAACAAAACCTGTGAGTCCAGAAAAACCGTTTTCTTTAGCGAGTTGGACAGTGGTATTAACAGCAGCTGAGGCGGGAATACGCTGTTGATAACGCAGTTGATAGAAGCCTAGATGTAAGATGGTACGGAGGTCTTGTGGCTGTTGATGAGATTTCTTTTTAGCGAGTTGATCGATGAGACTATCAAGAGTGCGCTGCCTTCTGACACTCCCATAAACCAATTCTGTCAGGAAGCGGCGATCGCTATCAAGCAAACTAACTTTTTGCAGCACTCTATCAAGGGCAACATCAGCATAAGCCCCCTTATGAACATCTCGCAGGGCGATAAAAGCTAGTTGACGGGGGTTTGTCATGGAAACTTAAATTCAGGAGTCAGGAGGCTTCTGTATTTTAACTCCCAACTCCCAACTCCTAACTCCTAACTCCTAACTCCCAACTCCCAACTCCCAACTCCTAACTCCTAACTCCTAACTCCTAACTTCCCTATCAAGTCATATACGGGTCTACACTGGCGATTTCAAACTCACATGCTCTAGAAACCTGTTCTGCTGGTAATTTCTCAAAGCTGATTAATGGTAAATAACTGGGGTTTGCCATCAATTCTTTTGCTAATAAGAACCCAGTAATTGTCCAAGTTTGATATTTCCGAGCTTGTTTGCCAATCAGTCGCCCTTTCTTACCGTCGTAATATTCTGGCCATTCATCTGTACTGAGGCGTCCTTGGGCAGTTTCAATAGCCTTTTGTGCAAGACTTGTTTTATTAGTTTTCACCGCCGCCGCCGCTAACATCCACATTAAAACTGGCCAACTACCAGCATTATGATACGACCAGGGGATATTTTTGGGGTCACATCCGGTTACAATTCTATATTCTTCATGTTCCAAAGCTGGGAAACAAATTTTCATTGGCATATCTCCCACCAAATCATCCCATCGTTCCTCAATGAGAGTCATAATCGCTTGTGACTGTTCTTCGGTGGCTAAGTCTGAAATGATTGCCATTAAGTTTCCGAGTGAAAAGAAGCGAGTATCTAGCTGCGACGGACCGACATTACCCGCTAGATAACCACCTTTTCTTGGCAGCCACTTATCTAATTCATAATAAGGAACAGAATCTACATATATGTTGAACAGATTAATAGCACCCTTGCCATATTCTTCACTTTTGAAACGATAAATTGCATTCAGGCGATTAATATCTATCCAATAATGCTGGCGAATATGAGCGCATAAAAGAGGCAATCGGTTATCAATGGCTGCAACAATATCGGAATTTCCTTGACAAATTAGCAGTTCACGAGATGCACGCAATGCCGTGTAAAAGAGGACTTGTAGTTCTATAGGATGTCCATAAATGCCCATACGACGGTCAATCATACAAGCACCATCTGGAACCAACAGCGTTGGGTACATATCAAAACGATTCGCCAAGCAGATTTCCATGATTAACCTGATACCATTTTGGAATTCAGGTTGATAGGCTAGAGAAAAATCTTCTGTGGCGACTACATAAGCCCGCAATAAAATAATCCACCATAAGCAAGAATCTACAGGTGTAACTCTAGCGATCGCATGTTCACCAAAATCAGCTTCTAAATATTCTTGCCCATTTTCTGATACAACTTTAAAGCTAGCTGGAATTAATCCTCGTCCAGGTTTATAGGCATCTAATGCCCTTTCTTTAGGTTGCAACTTTAAGGTTTCTTCTAAGAAATTGCGAACAATATCTGTTCTACCTTTGATCAGAAAAATTAGACCTGAAGAGACAAAATCCCGAACAAAGCACTGGTCATAATTGAGCGCTTCTACAGATGCATCATAAGCGGCTACCGTCCCAACAGGCCGTCCCTGATAATAGAGAATTGATTTTTCTAGTGTTCGCCAAGCTTCTTCGACTTCTTTTAAATTTTCAGTAGTTTCCAATTCGTTTACGTGCATCGCCAGAATAGCTCCATTTGGATTGTGAATTTGTGGTAGATGCGTCTTCATTTATTATTTTTGCCATTCTCAGCATAACAAAAACGATTCTTTGAATAGCAAATATAATTTGGAGAAAAATTAATCAACTAAAAATGAATAAATCGGCTGACAGATGCAGCTTTATTATTAGTTAATTTGCTTATAATGGATTACTCTTTTGGTGAATTTTAGTTATTGTTCCTCACCGCAAGTAGTAACATGATTTTAAAACAGTCACACAAGATATATTTTTAGATTATTTATTCTTCCGTTTCATGTACAGAATCTTTGCTTTACCAAATAAAAACATATCTTCAGTGCTGTTTAGGATTTGCATCAAGTTAAAATTAGTTACAGTATATTTACTTGAGCCGGATTACTTTTTGACACTAATAAGTCAGATTATTCCCCTATGATCTAATAATTTATAACGTTTTTTCAAAATATGCAAGATGAATTATTGAAAAAGTCAAGATGTCAATACTTCTGAAGAGTTATATATTTTATTCTAGTGCCATTTGTAAGCGTTTAACTGCTCCTGGAATTCTTTATAAGCTTGATTAATTGCTTGTATTGAGGCTTTTGCGATGTCTACGACAAGCTATTCGGCGTCGCATAACTGTAGTACCATCAGGAGTGATAGCGATCGCATTAATTGCACCATAAGCAGCTGCACCAGCTACAGCGCCAGCAGCCACTACAGGAGTTGCACCAATGCCAACAGCGCCAAATCCGCCTGCTAGTCCCATCCCGCCTACTGTTGCGGAAACACCAGCACCTGCTATGGTTCCGCCTACAATAAATGCTGCACCTGTTTTAGAGTTTTGTGTCACTGGTTTTTGTTTTTGAAGAGGAACCAACAACGAAAAACACGAAGGAAAAAGCCAAAGAGACCAGCGATTGTGCTTTAGCTAAAACTAGACATACAGATACAGAGGCTTGGAAAAGCAACTTTTTAAGTAATTTTATTGAATAAGGCTAAATATTTACGTATACTAATTTACAACTAATAACTAAACATTAATAATTTTTCATATAACAAAACCCCCTAGACATATAAAGTTTAGGGGGTTTCTTTAAAAAACGCAATTAAGATTAGATTTCTTTACGCCAGGGTCATAACTCGGTTTTACGAGACATAGGACGTTCTGGTGTCTACAGAATATAATATAGCGAATATTATAAGAGTTGTCAATGCCTCAGCCTAAACTAACAGATGATGAGCTAATAAATATTGTGATGAATTTTTCAGTTGCACGTATGAAACCATATCTTAGCGCTGCGAATAGTAATCACGGCAACGCCATCAGAATATGTCAGATCAATACTCAACTTTGCGAGGCACTCTATCCAAGTCTACATACTTTAGAGATTGTCCTACGTAATACAATCAACAATGTATTATTAGTTGAGCATGGTAATGATTGGTTATGTAACGAAAAAATTAAATTAGACAGTTACGAACATGAGAATGTTAACGCTGCTCTTAAAAAATGCAAGCATAACTTAAATAGCTTAATTCCAGAACTGAGTTTTGGATTTTGGAAAAGCTTAATAGAGAAAAAACATTATGAAATTACGATATGGCGTCCTTTTTGTAAACAAATATTCAAATATGCTAAACCTTCTGAGCTAAATATTAAACAAATACGACTAAAAATAAGAAGTATACATTGGTTACGTAACCGCAATTTTCACCATGAACCAATTTGGAATTACCTGCAACTTGACAACATACATAGTGATATTTATTGTTTTCTCAATTGGATTAATCCAAAAGTTAGTGCTTGGCTCAGAGAATATGATCGATTTCCACAAGTATATCTAAGTACATCAACGCTACTTCAACAAATGAAGATTGCTCGAAATAAAAGATGCCCATTCGCTTAAAAACATCAAATTTTTGGATTGCACTGGCGCTAGCTTCTGTGCTTTGCTTCCCCATGTTCCAGCTTATCTGCCAAAACACGCAGTGCTAATGCTTGAACTCTAGCAACTGCTTCTTCTCGTGTCTGCCCATAAGCCAGTACACCAGGAAAACCAATCACCTCAGCCAAAAAGCGTCCATCGTTTTCTTGTTCAATCTCTATCGTCAAGTTCATAGCCAGTGAAGGTATTGTAATAAAAGCGATTCCTTGATATAACAAAAAGTTTATATGACCTCAGTTTCTCCTCACAAAAAAGCCAGAGCCTTAAAACCTACCACCCGCCGCCCTGCGAAAGAACTCTGTAGCGAGTGCGGACTATGCGATACATACTATATTCACTATGTCAAGGAAGCTTGTGCTTTTATTAATCAGCAAATAGGCGAACTTGAAGAAGAAACACACACGCGATCGCATTGCCAACTTTCATTGTGAGGGGATTTGCCCTAAAAGGTACTCACTCCAAACTTAAATGTAGTTTGAGAGCAGCATCTACTAATTGCATCAACTCTTCAGTTAAACTATTTACCACCTCTGACACAATTCTTTGCTTAGAAATTGTTCGCACCTGCTGCGCCTGTACTTTGGAAGCTTTAGGTAAACCACTATCCTCTAGATTAAGTAAAACCTCGAACGGATAAACACGGCTGACATTGGATGTGAGTGGTAATATTGTTACCGTGCTAGCAGCACGATTATTTGCATCATTGCTGACTATCAGCACTGGCCGGCGTTTATCCATTTCTGAACCTACAGTCGGACTGAGATTGGCGTAATAAATATCACCACGTTTCATCTGTTAATCCATCTGTAATCGTTACATCCCAATCATTGTCAACTTCGGCAGATGCTTCTCTGTAAGCTGATTCTAATTCCTGTTTTCGCAACAATTGCAATGCCATTTCAATGACTTGGGAGCGAGATTTACAGTCATGGGCTACTTTGTAACCTTCAACAAATTGCACCAGGGACGCTGGTAAAGAAATTGATAGTTTTTCAACTTGCATAGTCTTACCAAGTAGTAGCAAGAATCTTCTTACTTAATGGTAGTCCTTCTTGTGTCTGCCTGTAAGCCAGTACACCAGGAAAAGCAATCACTTCTGGTTATTGCGTCTATCCTCTTGTTGTTCAATCTCTATCGTCAAGTTCATAGCGAGTGAAGGTATTGTAATAAAAGCGATTCCTGGATAAAACAAAAAATTTATATGACCTCAGTTTCTCCTCACAAAAAAGCCAGAGCCTTAAAACCTACCAGCCGCCGCCCTGCAAAAGAACTCTGTAGCGAGTGCGGACTATGCGATACATACTATATTCACTATGTCAAGGAAGCCTGCGCTTTTATTAATCAGCAAATAGGCGAACTTGAAGAAGAAACCCACACGCGATCGCGCCATCTCGATAACCCTGATGAACTCTACTTTGGTGTTCATCAAGACATGATAGCGGCACGGAAACAACAGCCCATCGAAGGCGCACAATGGACAGGTATTGTTAGCAGTATCGCTATTGAAATGCTCAATCGCGGCATAGTTGAAGGTGTCGTCTGTGTGCAAAATACCAAAGAAGACCGTTTTCAACCCATGCCCGTCATTGCCCGTACCCCAGAAGAAATACTAGCAGCGCGGGTAAATAAACCAACACTTTCTCCCAACCTTTCGGTGTTGGAACAGATAGAAAAATCGGGGATGAAGCGGCTGTTGGTAATTGGTGTTGGTTGTCAAATCCAGGCATTACGAGCCGTAGAAAAACAACTGGGTTTAGAAAAGCTGTATGTTTTGGGTACGCCCTGCGTAGATAATGTGAACCGCGCCGGACTGCAAAAATTCTTAGAAACCACCAGCCGATCGCCTGATACAGTTGTGCATTACGAATTCATGCAAGACTTCCGGGTTCACTTCAAACATGAGGATGGCTCATCTGAAACAGTACCTTTCTTTGGCTTGAAGACTAACCAACTTAAAGATGTCTTTGCCCCATCTTGTATGAGTTGCTTTGATTACGTCAACTCCCTAGCCGATTTAGTTGTTGGCTACATGGGCGCACCCTTCGGCTGGCAATGGATTGTAGTCAGAAATGACACAGGTAAGGAAATGCTGGATTTGGTGAAAGACCAGTTAGATACTCAACCAGTAACGTCTAAAGGCAACCGGAAGGAAGCTGTACAGCAAAGTATTCCCGCTTACGATAAAGGCGTTACCCTGCCGATGTGGGCGGCAAAACTGATGGGTGTGGTGATCGAAAAAATCGGCCCAAAGGGTTTAGAATATGCGCGGTTTTCCATTGATTCTCACTTTACTCGGAATTATTTGTATGTGAAGCGGAATCATCCAGAGAAATTAGAAGCGCATGTTCCAGAGTTTGCCAAGCGTATTGTTGGGCAATATAAATTACCGGAGTAGTGTTTCGGGTTTTTGTGAAATATATCTGAGCCTGCAAAAGCAGGCTTTTTTGTCTAGTGGCAAACTTATATACTCAATAGTAAAAGCTTGTTTATAATTCAATACGGTTCACTTAAGGCTGAAACTCTTTTTTTACGAACCACAGAGGCGCAGAGAACACAGAGAGAAGGCAGAAAGAGAAGGAGGAAATGCTTAAATGAACTGTATTTGTTTATAATTTTTTACTCAGGGATAGTACTTTAGGCGATCGCTGAGTACAAAGGTTAAACTAGATAAATTAGCCCGTGTACGCACTATAATTTAACTGCAAGGCAGCTGCACGCAGAGAAACATGGAAAAACTTGATCGCATCACCCTTAATCCTAATATTTGCTTGGGGCAACCGACTATAATAAGCACGAGCCAATCACAGATGAGTTTGAGATTGGTATAGATTATAGTTCTCCAGCAAGCAGTAAAGCATTTTGAACTAGAGACTCTGAGATGCGAAAATCCGCTTGTTCTAATGCAGTCAGTAACGGCTTAATCTCAACAATCACACCTTTTTGTTTGGCCCGTAGCAGCATTCCTACTGTACCAATTACTTTTCAATTAAGTTGTTGAGCAATCCGCCGAGCATTTCTATCATCAAGGATGATGAATACATCTCCTAATTCCATTGCTAGTGCTATTGCCTCAGCTTCTCCATCATCTACTTGAGTTTTTAATGTAGCTAACAACTGCTATATTTTGAACTGCTGTTACTGTCAGCCAATCTAAGGATAAGCCGACTTCCGCCTTTACACCTAACGGTATAGTTATAGAGGAGAATACTTGAGGTAGTATATCTAATCGTCCTATACGCTCTAACCCAATCAGGCAGGTACTGTTAGTAACTGTCTGTTCACTCAAAGGCTGATCTCCAATTCTAATTCCTCAGCCGGATAGTCTACTACTGGAATCCCCATTTTACCAAGTAACTCTATAAATGTTCGTTTAGAATAACCTGCTAATTTCGCAGCTTGTCCTAGTGATAGCTTTCCAGTTTCAAATAGCTTGATAGTCAGCAGCAATCGAGCTTCTTCTATCGAAATATTTGGGGGTAATTCTACCGTTAGTTGATTCATATTTGGTTTAACCAATAACAAAATGCATACTTAGCATAAGTAACTTTTTTTACTATCCCTTACCCCCCCGTGAGAAACGGGGGGAATATTAGGAAACGTTTTTTCCTAAAAAGAGTAAGGGGTAAGTTAAGCGGGATAAATCCGTAAGCGGCGATTTGGTTCTTCCCCAAAACTATGCGACTTGAGGCGATAATGTTCTACCAACTCATGTTGCATTTTGCGGACTTGGGGAGAACGCGGCAATAACTCCACTGGCTGTCCTTTCGGAATCACAATTTGCTCAACAGCAAGTCTAGCTTCTTCTAAGGCATCCATCTCATCATCGCTACCATTGTGCAAAAACAGTTGCAATTCTAAGTCATCGGCCATGTCTGGGTCGTCCATGTTCAGCAACCGCCGCAAACCACGGGTAATTTGAGGAATGGTGCTGGACTTAATCATGTGGATGGGTACATGACGGGCTTTGGCCATTTGGCGTAATTTGGCGTGGTTTTTGACGTGCGATCGCAGTGCTAAAATTGCATCAGCACTATCTATGTCTTTTGTCAAGACCACGGGCAAAGTTAACACGCTAATTACTTGTTCGAGTTGATGGCGGCTAACCCCATAAGGGTAAACGTGCAATGGCAAATCTTCACCATTTGGCCCAGGCTGTCTGGTAGCAGCATCAAAATCAATACTTTCAGAATAGTTGAAGGATTCATCCAGCAAACGGTCAAACTCACTCCGCCCAGTTACCCGCTCTACAGGCAATTGCGGCAGTGCTACCATTTGTCCAGATGAACGCCAGCCATTAGACGGCCGCGCCGGTGGGAAAGATTCTTCCACTGTCGCTAGCTGTCCACCGCGACCGTTGACAACAGCTAACTGCCTTGAAACAGCAATTTTACCTTGGTCATCAACAGTTCTCGTTTGTGGGGTAGCCTGACGCCCCCGCAGCAGATTATCTACTGTGTCAGCAACGCTTTCGTGTACTGTCCAGCGTTGGCGCTCCAACATTTCCACAGCAATCTCGAAGGTAGGAGGGGCTTTCCGCTCCAAAACAGTCTTTTGAGAACCTCGCCGTCTAGCTTCATCGTCTCCCAGCGTCACAGCTTGGATACCCCCAACTAAATCAGCCAAGGTGGGGTTTTTAATCAGATTTTCGATCTGATTTCCGTGGGCAGTACCTACCAACTGTACACCCCGTTCGGCAATAGTACGAGCCGCTAAAGCTTCCAGTTCTGTGCCAATTTCATCAATGACAATGACTTCTGGCATGTGGTTTTCCACTGCCTCAATCATCACCTGATGCTGTTGATCTGGATGAGCCACTTGCATCCGCCGAGCGCGACCAATGGCGGGGTGAGCAATATCACCATCCCCAGCTATTTCGTTGGAGGTGTCAATAATCACTACCCGTTTATGCAGATCGTCCGCCAAAACACGGGCAATTTCCCGTAAGGCAGTAGTTTTGCCCACGCCTGGACGCCCCAGCATGAGAATCGATTTACCAGTTTCTACCAAATCGCGGATCATGCCAATGGTTCCGAATACCGCTCGACCAACACGACAGGTCAAGCCAATAATCTTACCCGTGCGGTTGCGGATGGCGCTGATCCGATGCAAAGTTTGCTCAATTCCTGCTCGATTATCTCCGCCAAAAATTCCAACTCGTTGAATACAATCATCTATCTGTTCTTGAGTAACAGGTACTTCGCTCAGATACTCAGCTTGATTAGGAAACCGAGCCTCTGGGCGACGACCCAAATCCAAGACCACTTCTACTAAACTATCTCGTTTGGGATGACTCTCTAGTACTTGTTGCAGGTCTTGGGGCAAAATGTCTAATAACTTTTGGAGATCGTCTGTAATCGTCATGCTTTCTATTGGTGACGGAAACAACGTAAATCAATACTTTCGGTCTTCGCTCTTTCTTAGATGCTCATCCTAATGCTCAAAACATATAGCGATTAGCGCTCTTACTGTGACTTTATCTGGGAAACGAGAGAATGGGCAAGTTTTACAGCTTGCCAAAGTAATACATCATTTTCTTCGAGGCGAAGATTCGTTTGCACATTGGTGTTATTTACCTCCTTATTCTCTAACTGTTCAAGAATTGGTGACAGCAATACACGGGCGTAGCTACCGTAGGCCACCCCAGAAATTTTGGATTTTGGATTTTGGATTTTAGATTGTGGATTGGCATCTTCTAATCCAAAATCTAAAATCGGCAATCTAAAATCGGTGAGTAGTCCCATTGCCTTTAACTTAGCAACGGTATAGCTATTTGTGCCGCCTGCTAACTGCACATATCCCGGTAACTCAGCTGCCAAAACTTTTTGCCCTAATTTCACCGCGGCTATTGTGGTGCCATCGCCAATATCACCACTCATGGGACGACCGTCGGTTTGCCAAATTAAGGCACTCTTGAGTGGGGCAATCAGGTCATATACTGCTCTTAGGTAGTCAATCATCCCCTCGCCATCAGGACAACTGATAGCTAATAGCTTTAATTGATCAGCCCACGGTGAAATTGCCTGCCATAATTGCTTAAATTCTGTCAACCGCCCGACTTTTGTATGGATTTCTACGGCATCTACTCCCGTTGAGATTACCAATGGCGCGATCGCTCCCGGCGTTGACATATATGAATTTGTATCAATTATACCATAAGGGCAAACTGGTATACAACGACCGCAGCCATAGCACTTTTGTGATATTACTCCCGAAAAGTTTTCTTTATTATTAAACACGATCGCTTGTGCCGGACAAATCCGTTCACAGGGTCTAGGGCAGTCTCTAGGACACTCAGTAGGATTAAATTCTGCTTTCCGAAAATGGGGGTCTTCTCCATCGTTCAGGCTAACCATCAAAAAGGGTAAGTTGCCTTTGTAGCCAAAGCCTCGCTTTTGAGCATCCGTAGCCAGAGATTTGGCTACAAGTAGCCCTGCTTGCGCTGCTGCAATTACTGCTGGATCAGCTGCAACATCTATGCAGTCAGCGCCCGCCAAAGTATAGGCTAACGTTAAACTTCTGACTGCCGGTAAATGCTGGAAGCTGGCTCCGCAGATCAGCTTGAACCAGTCACCTTGTTTGAGAGATTGTAAAGGGGCGAACAGATCAGTCACTATTCTATTATGCGTTTATGCGACTAAAAATAGTAGCCTGTGATCAAGAAAAAGTCTCGATTTCTTGATTCAGGGGTTGGGGCAAAATAGTTAGGAGTTAGGAGTTAGGAGTTAGGAGTTAGGAGTTTGGAGTTTGGAGTTTGGAGTTTGGAGTTTGGAGTTAGGAGTTTGGAGTTTGGAGTTATTCCAATATTGTGTAGGTTTTGCCTAAAAAATAATTCCAATCTAGGTTGGGGAGCCACTCATCTGCCGGGGTTCCATGAGTGAAGTTGCGTTTTATGAACAAATAATTAAGTACTTATACGTAGGTTAAAAGCTAATAATTACAATTAATGCAGCAGTTAAAACAGCTACAGGAACAACAAAAGTTAATTGGAACGATCGCTCTTGATATTCTCAAGTCCAAAAAGTTTCAAGATATCCTCGCTACGAGTGTCCGAGAAGTCCGCCAGTTACTCAATGCCGATCGCGTGTTGGTGTATCAATTTACCAATCAGATGCGGGGTAAGGTCATAGCTGAGTCGGTATTACCCCAATGGACACCAAGCTTTGGACTGGAGATTGAAGATACCAGTTTTCAGCAAAGCCAAGGGAAAATCTCGGGAGTGACGAACATCTACGAAGCGGATTTAAGCGATCGCCATATTCAATTAAAATTTCAAGTCAAGGCGAATTTAGTTGTGCCTATTTTATTAGAAAACCAAGGGATAACAGCTAAATGGGGGCTATTCATCGTGCATCAATGTTCTGCCCCCCGCCAATGGCAAACATTTGAGGTAGAATTCCTTAACCAACTAACGGTGCAACTAGCGATCGCTATCCAACAAGCCCAACTTCACGACAACCTACAAACTCTCAAGACTGAGTTAGAAGAATCCCAGCGAGTTGCTGTCCTTGGTAATTGGGAGTTTGAACTTGCTAGTGGCAAAATTACCTGGTCGAAGGGGCTTTTTGACCTCTTCAATCGAGAACCCCCACTACTTGAGCCAGATTATCAGGAAAATCTGCAATTGTATCACCCTGAAGATGGGGAGAAATTGCACCAAGTTGTTGAGCAAGCGATCGCCACTGGTGAATCCTACAAAGAAGTTCTCCGTGTACCCCAGCCAGATGGTTCTCATCGCTACTTTGAGGGCATTGGACATGCAGAATTGAACGCCGATGGACAGGTAATTCGCCTTTATGGTACTGCCCAAGATGTCACCGGACGCGAAGTTGCATTGCGCGATCGCCAACAAGTTGAAGAAACATTACGCCAAAGTCAAGAACGTTGGCAATTAGCGATCGCAGGTACTAATGAAGCAATTTGGGATTGGGATTTATCTACTAATCAAACCTTCCGGTCTGAGCGTTGGTTCACAATCTTGGGATATGAACCCAACGAAATCAGCGATTGCGATGATGAGTGGAGTACTCTCATTCATCCTGATGATTATACCAGAGTAATGGCTGCACAAAAAGCTTATTTGCTTCGGCAAGTTGCCGATTATAATGTTGAGTATCGTCTGCGGTGCAAAGATGGCAGTTATCGCTGGTTGCGATCGCGGGCTAAAGGTATCTGGAATCAGCAAGGAAATCCAGTGCGATTGGTCGGTTCACTTGGGGACATTAGCGAACGCAAACAAGCTGAGGAAAAACTCCGAGAAAATGAAGAAAGATTACAATTAGCACTAGAAGCTTCTGGGGATGCTTTATGGGACTGGAATATTCTCACTCAAGAGGTCTATTACAGCCCCCGGTATTTAGAAATGCTTGGATACAGTTTCGATGAACTTCCACAGGATCTTAGTACCTGGAAGCGATTAATTCATCCAGACGATCTGCCTTGGGTTGAGAAAATATTGGCAGATCACTTAAAGGATAATTCAGTCCTTTACAAATTTAACTATCGACTCCGAACTAAATCGGGCGAATGCAAATGGATTGCCAACTACGGCAAAGTTGTAATGCGAGATGGACAGGGTAACCCTTTGCGAATGACTGGTACTCATCGGGATATCAGCGATGTCTACGATGAGCTTCGCTTACGCAAACAAACCGAAGCAGCCTTAGCCAGAAGTGAAGAACAACTCAGACTAACGTTAGAATTTAACCACATCGGTATCTGGGATTGGAATGTTAAAACAAATGAAGTTATCTGGAACGACAACCATTTTCGTTTGTTAGGTTTAGAGCCAGAAACATTAACAGCCAGCTATCAGCGATGGCGCGATCGTGTTCATCCAGAGGATGTTGAGCGAATTGAACAAACTTTATTAGATGCCTTAGCACAACATGCTAATTTTGAAGGTGAATATCGAGCGATTTATCCCAATGGCAAAGTTCACTGGCTGATGGGAAAAGGACGGGGCATTTACAACGAAGCAGGTGAGCCTGTTCGGATGTTAGGGGTAATTATTGATATCAGCGAGCGCAAGCAAGCAGAAGCAGCCCTGCAAGAAAGTGAAGCCCGGTTCCAGGCATTTATGAACAATAGCCCCGTGCTAGCTTGGATCACCGATCCGACCGGGCGTGTACTTTACTTAAACCAAACATACCTGGATACATTCAAATTACTACCCGAACAGGTGATTGGACAATCCATTTTTGACCTCTACCCAGATGAAATTGCTCGCCAGCATTTTGATCGTATTCAGACCGTTATACAGACAAATCAGGTAATTGAGGCGATGGAAGTTGCTTCCCGATCAGACGGCACCCTTGGAGAGTTCTTGGTATATAAGTTCCCGATTGTGGGATTGTCTGCACAAAAGCTAGTGGGTAGGGTAGCGATCGACATCACAGAACGCAAGATTTTGGAGCGAGAACTGGCTCACAAGCAAAAGTTATTGGATACTTTTATGATTAACGCACCTGTTGGTATAACCATTCTTGATGGGGAACTGCGTTTTTCATTCATTAATGAAGCATTAGCAAAAATTAATGGCATTCCCGCAGCCGCCCATATTGGCAAGACACCGTGGGATATTGTCCCTGATTTGGCACCAAAACAGGAGCAGGTGTTTCAACATGTTTTGAGAACGCGTGAACCGATTTTGGATTTAGAAATCAGTGGAGAAACCCCAAAATTCCCAGGTGTAATCAGGACTTGGTTAGTTTCCTACTTTCCGATTCAGTCTGAAGCCGATCAACCCATTAGCATCGGCATTGTTGTAGTTGAAATCAGCGATCGCAAACGCGCTGAACAGATGTTAGAACTGCAAGCAATAATCGCTCGCAATATGGCAGAGGGAATTTGTCTAGTTCGTGCCACAGATGGCGTGTTTGTTTACGCTAATCCTAAATTTGAGCAGATGTTTGGCTACGAATCTGGTGAATTAATCGGTCAGCATGTGTCGATTGTCAACTACGGTGATGAACATAATACACCTGAAGAAATTAACCAGGCAATTAAGACTGCTGTCTTGCAACACAAAGAGGCAACCTATGAAGTTTATAATGTTAAAAAAGATGGCACTCCGTTCTGGTGTAGGGCGAAAGCTTGCATTTTTGAGCATCCTGAGTATGGAAGCGTCCTTGTCGCTGTCCAACAAGATATAACTGAGAATAAACAAGCAGAGGAAAAAATCAAAGCCTCTTTGAAAGAAAAGGAGGTATTACTCAAAGAAATTCACCATCGGGTTAAAAACAATTTAGGAATTGTCAGCAGTTTGCTGCAAATGCAGTGCAGACGGACACAAGATCCTTTAGTAACTGCAATTTTGTGCGATAGCCAAAACCGCATTGCCTCCATTGCCTTGGTTCATGAAAAGTTATACCGCTCTGAAGACCTCGCTGATATTGATTTCGCTCAATACATCCCAGATTTAACAACTCATTTATTTGATTCCTATAATGTCAGTTCTAGCCAAATTCAACTGAAGATTCAAGTTGATAATGTTAACCTCGACATCGAAACCGCTATTCCCTGTGGCTTGATTATCAACGAACTGGTTTCCAATGCTTTGAAATACGCCTTTGTTGGTAATCGTAGAGGAGAAATTGAGGTTAAATTTTATCAAGAATCCGAGTCTACTTTGACACTGCTTATCCGAGATAATGGTATTGGGTTACCTGAAAATTTTGATAGCAATAAAACTAAAACACTCGGTATAACTCTTATCCAGGGTTTAGTCAAGCAACTAAGGGCAAAGGTCGAAATTAACTCTCACCACGGAACACAGTTCAAAATTACTTTTACAAACAGCCGGGCATGAACACGAATTGCATCCCATCAAATCTAGATAAAAAAGAGACAGTTAGAATCCTTGTTGTTGAAGATGAATATATTCTTGCAATTAATTTACAAGAATGTTTAGAGTCTATGGGATACACTGTTTTAGATATAGCCGATTCCGCAGAAGGGGCAGTTGTAAAAGCAACCGAATTATGCCCAAATCTGATTTTAATGGATATCAGGTTAAGCGGTGAAATGGACGGCATCCAGGCAGCAGAACAAATTTGGCATAATTTGCAAATTCCTGCTATCTACGTCACGGGACATTCTGATAAAAGTACTGTAGATCGGGCAACGCTAACATCCCCCTTTGGATATATTCTCAAACCAATCAAGGAGCAAGAACTCTACGTTGCCATTCAAACAGCACTCAATTGTTACGATCGCGAGCAATTTTTGAGTTCTGTGCTTCGAGGAATGGGGGACGGGGTGATTGTAGTCGATCTTCAGTTAACCATCAAGTACCTAAATCAGGTCGCTGAAGCATTGACAGGGTGGCGATGCGATGAAGCCAAGGGACAGATGTTAACCGAGGTGTTCAAGCTTGTTGATGAACAAACTCAGATCCCCACCCAAAATCCAATTATCACAGCCCTGCAACAAGAAACTACTATCTATTTAGGCAATCGGATCTTATTAGTTGCTAGAGACGGAACAACTATACCAGTAGCTGATAGCGCTACTCCCCTGAGAAATAATAATGGTGTAATTACAGGAGCCGTACTAGTTTTTCGGGATGACACACAACGACGACTAACTGAAGAACGCAATCTTGCAGCTGAACGTGCCAAACAACTAGAAATTCAAGTAGCAGAACTGCAACGGCTAAACCAGTTGAAAGAAGATTTTCTCGCAACCACTTCTCATGAAATGCGAACGCCTTTGTCAAACATCAAAATGACCATTTCCGTGCTAGAAAATCTTCTTGAGCGGCAGGGTATCTTAAATTCAAACAAACTTTCCTTATCTGAATCTATAAACCGCTACTTAACTATCCTGCGGGAACAGTGCGAACAAGAGCTAGATTTAGTAGACAATTTACTATATATGCGAATGATTGATGCAGATGTCTATTCGTTGGAATTAACTTCAATTCAACTCCAAACTTGGCTGCCTCACGTTGCCGAGTATTTTGAGCAACAGGCTCGAGTTAGACAACAGACTTTCCAAGTTAGTGTTCCTCCAAATTTACCACCTTTAGTAACAGACTTGGCTAGCTTGACCGAAATTATCTCAGAGTTACTCAAAAATGCTTGTAAATTTACTCCTCCTGATGAACAGATTACGGTGAATGTTCGGGTAATCGATACCACAAAAAGTCTTATAAATGAGAATGCTGAATCTGGTATATTAAATAATCTTCAAGTTTCATACTTTCAAATCATAATTAGCAATTCTGGGGTACTAATTCCTAAAAAAGAACAATCTCGGATCTTTGAGCCGTTTTACCGAATTCCTCAAAGCGATCGCTGGCAATATGGCGGTACAGGATTAGGTTTAGCATTAGTGAAGAAGTTAGTAGAATATCTCCAAGGCACAATTGAAGTTACCAGTTCTCAGGGCTGGACAACGTTCATAGTTCAACTGCCGTTAACCCTGTCAGAGTGATTAGTGACACAATAGGTTAATCAACAGTTAAACTCAAGGCTTACCGAGTTCGCTGTTGCTAAGGCTCTTGTTGCTCAATGGGAATTTCGATCGCAAACTCTGCTCCTTGCCCAACAGAAGAAGTGCAGGTAATATTTCCTCGGTGTTTTTGGACAATAATCTGATAGCTAATCGATAATCCTAGCCCACTACCTTTGCCCACAGGTTTTGTGGTAAAAAATGGATCAAATAAACGCGATCGCAACGACTCTTCAATACCACAACCATTATCTGCGATCGCAATTTTGATCGTATTCAATGTCACCTCTGTATGAATCCGAATTTGGGGAGTAGTTAGTAGGGTGTAGGGAGTAGAAGATTGTTTCCCCACTCTCTCTTCTATTGCATCAATAGCATTATTCAACAGATGCATAAATACTTGGTTTAATTCACTCGCATAACAAGTAATTAAGGGCAATTTACCATAATCTTTCACTACAATAATTGCGGGACGGTCTGCTGTTTCCCTAAGTCTATGTTGTAACATCACCAAAGTGTTTTCGATGTCTTCATGGATATTTACCTGCTTCATCTCTGCTTCATCATGGCGAGAAAATTGTTGTAGCGCTAGTACAATTTCCCGAATCCGATCAGATCCTCTATACATTGCACCTATCAGGTTTTGCAGATCCGGAATCAGAAAATTCAGGTCTATATCTTTGGCTATTTGCTGAATTTTTAGTGTAGCTTTGGGATATTCCTGTTGATAGGCTTCAATCAGATTAATTAGGTCTTGCACATATTCACCAGCATATTGGAGATTACCATAAATAAAACTGATGGGGTTATTAATCTCATGAGCAAGCCCAGCCACTAACTGTCCCAGCGCCACCATCTTTTCGTTCTGAATCTGTTGAACTTGAGAGGCTTTCAAGTCATCAAGAGCCTGTTGGAGTAATAAGTTTTTTTCTTGCAGTTTAACTTGAAGCATACGTAAATTAATCTGATTTTGAATTCGCAATACAACCTCTGCCCCATGAAAAGGTTTTGCAATATAATCTACACCACCAACATCAAAGGCTTTTACCTTATCTACAACATCATCCAGGGCGCTAATAAAAATTACTGGGACTTCGCAAGTTTTCTCGTTAGCTTTCAACTGTTGACAAACTTGATAGCCATCCATATCTGGCATATTGATGTCCAGCAAAATCACATCTGGCAAAACCATTTGGCAAGCAGTTAGTGCCATTTTACCGTTTAAAGCTTTGCGAACTTCAAAACCTTGTGCAGTCAACATCGCCGATAAAAGTCGCAAATTATCTGGGGTATCATCGACCACTAAAATATTTCTTTTATGATGGTTAGTTTGATTTAAATCCATTATGTATCAAAAGCTATATTTCTAAAAATTAAGAATAGTAAATGCTTATTTTAAATAATCCTAAATTTTTTTTATCAATTTCACCGAAATACTTGTTTTTATAATCTAACTCCCACAGTGCTTAAAGAGTTCTACAGACTACCACAGCCATTAGTCAATTAGGAACTTTGCGAACTTGATAGCCCGCTTATAGCAGTATAGTAGATAATAGAGCCAGATTATCTAGCCGACCCTCAACACTAAACTTTTTCCAGGTATTATTTGATAACTACCATTGAGGTGATGCGGCAATAAACTTAGTAACCAATTGTTGTTCTATAGGTTTAGAAAACAGATATCCTTGAGCAAAATTACAGTTTAAACTTCTCAATAGGGCTAGCTGTTCTTGGGTTTCGACACCTTCAGCGATCGCACTTATCCCCATTGAGTTGGCAATGCCAATCATTGCTGGTACTAGTCCCATATTCTCTTTGTTTTCTTGCATCCGTTTAACGAAAGATTTATCAATTTTGAGTGCATCCAAAGGAAAGCTGTGAAGGTAACTCAAAGAGGAATATCCTGTACCAAAGTCATCCATAATCAACTTTATTTTTCGCTGCTTTAGTTGTTCAAGAATTATTTCAATCGCATTAGTATTTTCCATAATTACACTTTCTGTAATTTCTAATTCTAAGTATGCAGGATTTATGTTATTTTCATAAATTATTCGGTCAATTTGCTCTAACAAATTAGGCTGTAAAAATAAACGTGCGCTCAAATTGACACTCATAGTTAGAGGTTCTGGTCTCACTGGATAATGTTGCCAGATGCTCAGTTGATGACAAGCTGACTGTAATACCCAAGTATTGATAATATTAATCAAACCTGTTTCTTCTGCCACAGGAATAAATTCTATGGGAGAAACCAGACCGCGAATCGGATGTTGCCAGCGTACCAAGGCTTCAAATCCAGAAATTCTGCCTGTAGCCAAAGAAACAATTGGCTGATAGTAAACCAGGAATTCTTGTCTTTCAACAGCCCTTCGCAGATCATTTTCTAATTCTAAAAGCTGAATAGCTTCCTGATGCATGGCTGGATTGAAAACGTGATATTTGCCTCTTCCTTGAGCCTTAGCCCGATACATTGCCGTATCAGCATCCCGCAGCAAATATTCAGGGCGATCGTAATCTTTATTACCCAAACTAATCCCAATACTGGCATTCATAAATACTTCATATCTGGACAGCTTAAAACCGAGTGATAGCTGTTGCAGAATCTGTTCGGCAACTTGAATTGCCATATTGATATCTGTGATATTTTCTAGGATAATTCCAAATTCGTCACCGCCCAATCGTGCTAGAGTATGAATAGGTATCAGACATGCTTGCAAGCGGTGAGCGATCGCTATCAATAATTCATCTCCCACCAGATGTCCAAGGGAATCATTGATAACTTTGAAGCGATCGCAGTCCAAAAAAAGGAGAGCAAACTGATAACTAGATTCTTTCTTAGCTCGATTTAGAGCATTTTTTAGTCGCCTAATAAACAAAACTCGGTTTGGTAATCCAGTCAGGGAATCACGCAGCACTATGTCTAGCAGTTGACTTTGCAATTTCTGACGGGAATTTATTTCTTCTTGGAGTTTTTGGAGAGTTTTTTCTAGCTCCCCAGTTCGCTGTTTTACCCGATCTTCCAATTCGACATTTAGCTTCAATATTTCTAATCGCGCTGACCTTAATGCCAGTTGATTTTGCACGCGCACTAAAACTTCTTGAAACTCAAAAGGTTTGGTGATATAGTCTACACCACCTACCCTAAAGGCTTTAACTTTGTCAAAAACATCATCTAAAGCGCTTATAAAAATCACCGGAATATCAGATGTTAGCTCCCAAGCTTTAAAGGTCTGACAAATTTCATAGCCATCTACTTCTGGCATCATAATATCAAGTAGAATCAAATCCGGTAATACTGTCTGAGTTGCGGTCAGTGCCATTTGCCAGTTCAAGGCTTTACGAACGTTATACCCTTCCCTTGTCAATATGGAGGATAAAACCCGGACGTTATCAGCCATATCGTCAACGATCAAAATATCTTTTTTCTTAGGGTCTAAATGCTCGTAATTCATTCTACGTATGTTTTAGTCAATTCCATGATTTTCTCAAACTGGTAGTTATTCGCTAAATCCCTGAGAACTTTGAAAACTTGACTATTTTCTGATGGAATTTGCTTGAGTAACTCTAAAATCAGTTCATCACTACAGCTAGCTGCGGCATAGTAAATCTGTCGGAGCCACTCAGGTGACATTTGGGATAAATGGCTCAGGAGTTCAGTAACACTGATAAATATCTGTGTAGGTTGATCGACAACTGTTGTGTTTGTGGTTTCTATTTGGTTGGTATATTTTACACCCAGATGTTGGCTCAGTTTTTCCAATAATACTTCTTGTTTGAATGGCTTGCGAATAAAATCATCGCAGCCAATAGATAAAATTTTCTGGCGTTCTTCTTCAAAGGCGCTAGCAGTTAGGGCAATAATGATCGTGTGTGTATTGGAGCAATTTTGCTCTGTCCCAGATAAGTCACAAGGGGAAGCCAGGGCTGTTGGCGATCGCTTTGTGGACGCATTGGCATCATTTCCCATGACACCAGTTGCTTCTGGTGTGGGAGACGCTACGCCTAGCTGGCTTTTGAATAGGGGTAAAACTTTGAGAACTTCCGACTCGCCAGAATTGGGTAACCCAGATGCAAGGTACTGGCTCCCCGACGACAGCAGCTGTTCCGAGTTTGGGAACCTCCGCAACGCATTGGCTACCCTATACCCTATTTGTTTAGCTTTAATTATTCTTGTCGCTTCGTAACCGTCCATGACCGGCATTCGCATATCCATAAAAATTAAGTGTGGTTGCCAAGATTCCCAATTAGCAACTGCTTCACTACCATCTGTAGCTTCCCTGACTTCAAAGCCAACAGATGTGAGAATTTTAACTAGCAACATCCGGCTTTCTTTAGAATCGTCAACTACTAAGATGCGGTATGCTTTCTCAGTAGGCGCTAAAGCTAGAATTTGGTATCTAATTTGGTTTGTCGGAATTTCTCTGGGACAAGCTAAAGCAATCTGAATATTAAACGCAAATCTACTACCGACACCAGGGATACTGTTGACAGTAATATCTCCTCCCATCAATTGCACATATTTCCGGCTAATCGCCAAACCCAGTCCCGTCCCTTGTTGGGATTTTCTGCCGATTTCGGTTTGCTCAAAAGGTTCAAACAACAAGTCAATTTCTTGTGGGAAAATACCGCAGCCAGTGTCTTGTACCTCGAAAAAGAGATGAGGGGGATGAAGAAGATTTTGCTCCCTCATCTCCCCCTGCTCCCCAGTTTCCCAGCCCCCAGCCCCCAGTCTCACCCTTAGTGTCACCCTCCCAGTATTAGTAAATTTAATGGCATTTCCCAAGAGGTTGAGCAAGACTTGACACAGTTTATTTTCGTCCGTTTCTATGTATTTAGGAATGTTTTGGGCATATTCAAACACTAGTTCTAAATTTTTAGATGCAGCACTTGCGTGTTGCATCTCTTCTAACTTCTTCAATACATTAATTAAGTTAAAGCTGCTCTTATTTAATGTAATTCTCCCAGCTTCGATTTTGGACATTTCTAGAATGTCGTTAATTAAGTTGAGTAGATGTTCGCCAGCACGATTAATAATTGCTAAGTTTTCTTGATGTTCGCCAGATAGCGAATAATCTCGGCTCATTACTTGGCTAAAACCGAGAATGGCATTGAGGGGGGTACGCAGTTCGTGGCTCATGTTAGCAAGAAATTCGCTTTTGGCGAGGTTAGCGGCGGTGCTTCGCGCTGCTTCACGAACGGCTGCTTGTTGTTCTTGTGCGGCAATTTTTTGCGATTGAATTAGTTCTTGTTGGGTGGTTTGCAGTTGCTCGATAGCTTGCTGGAACTCTTCAGTACGTTTTTTTACTTGAGCCTCTAAGGTGCGATTGTATCGGCTCAATAAGTTTTCTGCTTGTTTGCGTTGGGTGATATCAAAAAATGTAGCGATCGCAAAAGTAAGATTTCCTGATTGATCATAAATTGGCTTTCCTAAAACTTCAATGGGAATACTTTTATCAAAATGACGAATTTCCATATCATCAATCCTGGTATTTTCCCCAAGTAATGCTCTCAAAATCGGCAAGCGATCGCTCGGGTAAAGTTGATCTGTCCCCGCAAGGTAAGCTTGATACTCCTCTGACAATTCGCCACTCACTTTTGCCATCGCTCCTTTACCTAGAATTTGCTGCCCAATTTTATTTGTGTAATAAGGTTCACCTTCAGCATCTACAATAAATACACCTATCGGCATAGCTTCTAAAAATTGAGTTAGCCGACTCTGACTGTGAGATAGCGCCTCATTTAACACTTGCATCTGAGCATTCTTTGCTTCTAAAGTATTGAACGATACTTGGAGTTGCTTTGCCATAGTTTCAAATGACTTGGCTAGTTCCCCCAGTTCATCGGAACGCTGAATTTCTGGTATTTGCTCCCATTCCCCTTTAGCAATTTTCTTCGCTGATGTGTTTAATTGTAAAATCGGCTTAATTACCCAGCGACTAGTCAGAATCCCAATTCTTGTAGCGACTAAAAAAGCAACTAGGCACAGCAAAATAGTGATGCGGGTGTTAGCGTTAATTTCCTCCATAAATTCGCCTTCGGGAATCACCGCCACAATTAGCCAATCTAAACCCAGTTCATCCCTCCAGTTTTTTACCTGCACAAAATAACGCATTCCATCGGCGGTAAAACTTAGCTGTTGCTTCTCTCCAACAAACTTAAGGCTGCCAAAGCGTTTGATCAAAGACTCTGTTGTGAGTCTAATTAAAGAATTTGGGCTATCTAATGCTGATAGACGTTTTCCCTTACCATTCATAATGATATATGGTGGCTCACTAGTAGAAGAAGCCACTATTAACCCAGAACGCTCTAAAATAAAAGTTTTACCCGAATCATTAATTTTTAAATTGGCTAAAAATTTGCCGATTTGTGATAAAAGCAAATCAACACTAATCACCCCAACAAATTTGCGATTTTTATCATAAACAGGATAACTGGAAGATATGGATAAGACTTCTGGTTTATCTTCCCATTGATAAATTTGACTCCAAACTCGTTTACCTGACTTGACTGGATCTGTATACCAAGCTTCTAGGCGAGGATCGTAATTTTTAACTTCCTGTAAATCGCGGCGATTCCCTTGGTTGTCTGTAGGGTAAACATAAAGTTTGCCGAGGCCATGCTTTTCGCTAACTTCATTAATTAAAAGCTTGCCATTATCTAGACGTTCAACACCGATAAATTCACCTTTGGGATTGGCAAAGCTATTGTAGCCAACATTGAAAACTTGCATTTGTTTCCAAAAGTAATTGCCGGTGGTTTTAAAATCCGAAAGGTTGAGCAAACCTAGCTCAATCGCATCTAAGTTGATTTGATTGATTTGCTTCGGGTTTGTTAAATAGTCATCAAGATGCTGCTCAATGCGATCGCAGATTTCATTTTCTAATTGATTAGCAAGTTCCGTTACCGCTTTTTGGCTGTTTTGATACGAAAGATAGCCCACAAGTCCAACCGCGCCACAAATTTGCAATATAAACGGCACAATCAGAACATACCTCAGGGGCATATTGGCATAAACTTTGCCAACTAAGCGATTAATAGATTTGATGGGCTGAAGTTTGGATAACATTGTTGTTTAATTCTTCCCCAGCATATATTAGGGGTATTCTTGCCATATCAGCTACACTTAATATCAGGATAATTACGACATATTATGCGTTTGCGATCATATATCTTTCAGATTCTAAGTATAAAAAACTACAAAAATTTTATTTTCTCCTTTTTTGACTGGCTAAATTCCTCCAACGTTTAATTTTCAGATTTAGCGACGCCGATAGCGTACCTCTACGGGGATCTTGCTACCCATAACGTCTCCAATAGTTGCTTTAGCGGGTCAGACCGCTCGATGATTCGCTACGGTGCTAACACTGCGCTATCAAGCGTCATAGCGCGTCGTAGACATTCCCCCTGAATTTACTCAGTTTTATTAAATTTTCTCGGATGAACTGAAATTTAACCGATAAGCTACAGTATGCCATTCTAAAATTCAGGTCGTCATTAGCATCCAATCCTAAATTTAATTTTCAATCGCTGATGTCTTGATTTTCCCGTCTCAAAAACTTTGAACTTGTACAAAAATAAGTAAAATAATTTTCAAATTTTTATACAAATACAGAGTCAATATAAAAAAATTTACTTTATATTTTTTATTTTAAATAAATATTAATTTTATTGTACAAATATGTCAAGCTCATCGCCGATTTGTAAAATTTTTCCGGCTGATGATTGGGGTAATTGGGTATTGACACTTAATCTGTAAAAGTGATTAAAACGCGATGAAGCAACCCAATTTGGCAGAGTTGCTTGTCGCTGGGTTGCAAAGATTTTTTGAAAGTTTGGGTAAGCTTTCCCTAAATAAGAATCGCGTGTTGGGACTATACAACGCTGACATGGATTAACTCCAAAAAAATCCACATCTCCCACTCGAAAGGAGACTAAATCACCTTGTTTACTAAATAGCCGATCTTCCCAAAATGCTGGTACACCATCAATTTCGATATTGGCACGCATCCGACGGCGCATTTCATCTACAGTTAAACCGGGAAACCAAGAAGCTACTTCTGCCAATGTTGCTGTACTAATTACCGTTGGGCCAGGTGAGTCTGTATCGTCAGGAAAACCCATCAGAGAATTTTGCCTTAATCTGACAGCAAACTCAAAAAAATCACTCATAGTTGTATCTAATGCTTGCCGTTCCTTATCCAGATGAAAAATTTGTTGTGAGTCACCGCCTGGGATATGCAACGAGATAGTTCTATTTAAGAGTGCAAATTGCGCCCTTAATAAGCTGATTTTAGCATGACGTTTGCTATTAACAAATCTATTTTCTTCGTCAAAAATGGCAAACTCGCGGTCATTCTGTAGTGCGCCGCTGGCAAGAACTCTAGCCTTATCAACTTCAACACCATCAAGTGACTTAACTGGATACAGTAAAATCTTGGCTAGGTAAGGCATCATGGCATTGAGAGGCAGGGGGCAGAGGAAGAATTTCTAACTCTTGACTAATGACCAATGACCAATGACCAATGACTCCCCTAGTTTTCCGAACAAGTAGGCACTCGCGTTACTTGTTCAACCAGAGGAGCGTCAATAATATTGTTAATTATGGATATATTGGCGATTTATCTATTCCTCCAATATGATTTAGAGGCCAGAAGCGAACTACAGCCCGTCCAATAATATTCTCGCGGGGTACAACACCCCAGCAACGACCATCGTAACTATTATTACGATTATCACCTAGTACTAAATATGAACCGATTGGTATAGTCTGGGGTTTTGCCAAAAAAGGTGGCTGTGGTCCTGATTGGCAAACATCAATGACTGTAGTCTGACCAGAACTGAGGTAATTGCCTTCTGGTAGAGGTTTGTTGTTGATATAAACTTTGCCATCCTTAAGTTGTACTTTTTCTCCAGGTAAGCCAATTACACGTTTAATAAAAGCATCTTGGTATTGTTCTTTTTGTAGCTCTTTCGTAGGTGAAAAGACTACAATATCTCCCCGTTGCGGGTCAGCAAATTTATACTTCAACTTATCGACAATGATTTTATCTGCCTCCCACTGGTTTGGCGTACCATGTAGAGTTGGTTCCATCGATCCAGAAGGAATCCAGCGTGCTTCAGCAACAAAGGTACGAATTCCCAGAGCTAAAACAATGCTCAATACAATTGTTCTACCTAGCTCTGCGATCCAAGAATTATCGGGTTGTTGACTAGAGTTGTTATCAGACACTTTATTTTGCATGAAATTACTTAACTGAAGGAAAGATGTAGGTAATTAATTCGCCTAGCGAGACTTTTTTTGTTAATCTTAAGGGGAAAATTTTAATTTCCTAGTCATGCTCCCATCTTGACTAGCAATTTTAGATTGGGGATTTTAGATTTTGGATTGGGGTGTTTGTTGTGGTTTATAACTCGCCTCTGGTGGGCGAAACCAATATAAAATACCCAATTTGCATCCCTTCTAGGCTACGGTCAATCCAAAATCCAAAATCCAAAATCCAAGTTGCGACCTAAAATCCAAAATTGATTGATGGGGTTGTTCATAAATTAAAAATAAACTTTTTTTTAAGGGGCGGCAAAAATTGGTTACTCCGATCGCGAATAAGTTTAACCTAAAAGCATAGTTCTCTGTAATACATAGCTCCTGTCTCAACAAAATTAACCCTATGCCATCTCCACAAAATTTACTGATTCGCCGCGCTCGCATAATTCTACCCAATGGTGAACTGATGATTGGGGATGTGTTGACCCGCGATCGCCAAATAGTCGAAGTTGCCCCAGAAATCTCCCAAACGGCACTAGCCACAGAAATTGACGCAGAAGGGTTAACTTTGTTGCCAGGAGTCATTGATCCGCAGGTACATTTCCGAGAACCTGGACTAGAACACAAGGAAGATTTATTCACCGCCAGCTGTGCCTGTGCTAAAGGGGGGGTCACTTCTTTTTTAGAAATGCCCAATACACGCCCCCTGACAACGACACAGCAGGCTTTAGACGACAAGCTAAAACGTGCCTCACAAAAGTCCTTGGTTAATTATGGCTTTTTTATTGGGGCAACAGCAGAGAATCTTCCAGATTTGGTTTTAGCAAACCCAACACCAGGAATTAAGATTTTCATGGGGTCGATGCATGGTCAGTTGCTAGTTGATGGCGAAACAGCACTGTCTGCGATATTTGCTAAAGGCGTTAGCGAAGCTCCTGCCTCGCAGGGTCGCTTGATTGCCGTTCATGCCGAAGATCAAGCTAGAATCAACCAACGCCGCCAAGAATTTGCCAACATCCACGATCCAGCCGTTCACTCGCAAATTCAAGATAATCAAGCGGCAGTGCTTGCAACCCAACTGGCATTAAAACTTTCTCAAAAATATCAACGTCGTTTGCATATTTTGCACATGTCAACTGCCGAAGAAGCAGATTTGCTGCGTCAGGAGAAACCTAGTTGGGTAACAGCAGAGGTGACACCACAGCATTTGTTGTTGAATACTAGTGCTTATGAAAAGATTGGCACTTTAGCACAGATGAATCCACCTTTGCGATCGCCCCACGATAACGAAGTTCTTTGGCAAGCTTTGCGCGATGGCGTGATTGATTTCATCGCTACAGATCACGCGCCGCACACCTTAGAAGAAAAAGCTCAAGAATACCCCAATAGCCCTTCGGGAATGCCTGGGGTGGAAACTTCTTTAGCTTTGATGTTAACTGCGGCGATGGACGGAAAGTGTACTATTGCTCAAGTTGTTAACTGGATGTCAAAAAATGTAGCTGTGGCCTATGGTATTCCCAATAAAGGAGCGATCGCGCCTGGTTATGATGCCGATTTAGTGCTTGTAGATTTAAACACATACCGTCGGGTCCGGCGCGAAGAACTCTTAACCAAATGCCGTTGGAGTCCCTTTGAAGGTTGGAACCTCACCGGCTGGGCTATAACCACCATTGTCGGCGGTGAGGTAGTTTATGACAAAGGTCAGGTAAATACACAAGTGCGGGGTCAAGCTTTAACTTTCTTATAGGAAATATTTATTTAAGCTTATGTAGTAGACAAATAATTAGACATCAAAGCCATACTTGAACTGGCAAGATTTTCATCTATCCCAAATCAAGACTAAGTAGGTAGGCAAGATAAAACCAAACTATGTAACGAAAGGTAAAATCTCTGTATTTGGCTCATAGTTGCGCTTTAGCGCTAAAGCGCAACTACGAGCCAGTGATGATTATTTGCGCCCACTTACTTAGACCAATGCGGTTTGGTTAAACCTAAAAGACGACAATCCTTATTTTTTCCCTTTACCCTCAACGGAATTCTGACTGCTGACTCCTGAATTCTGTTAGATAACGATAGAAATAATCAAAGAGAATTGCTATGTCCTTCAAAATTTTAGCTTTAGACGGTGGCGGTATTCGCGGAGTCATTGCAGCCCGAATACTTCAAGAAGTAGAACAAGAAATTAGAAACCAGGGGAAAGGAAACTTTTTACACGAATACTTTGATCTGATTTCTGGCACTTCTACCGGTTCAATATTAGCAGGAGGAATTGCTCTAGGAAAGGAGAGTCATGAACTAATTCAACTGTATAAAGATAGAGGTAAAGATATATTCCCGTTGGATAGAAAAGAGCGCTATAAAAACTTGCCGTCCATCATCCAACCAATTATTGATGTATTTTCAGCACCTAAATATTCTCATGATGGAATTATTAGCGTTCTCAAAGATACATATAAATCGACAATAATAAAAGATATTGAAAAACCGATTATTTTGATTCTTGCTTACGATACGTTATATCGTAATACAACCTTTTTTACAAATTGTCATCCCGATTTAGGAGACAGATGGTACGATGACTGTTATTTATGGGAGATATGTACTGCTTCTGCCTCAGCTCCTACTTTTTTTCCACCATATAAATTAGAACCTGTAGATAAAGAAAAATTTGGTGATTGGGAATTCCCACACATTGATGGAGGAGTTTCTGCTAACAACCCCTGTCTCGCAGCTTTGAGTCTAGTTATGAGGATCAGTCAGTCTTCAGTCTCTCCAACAATCAAACAAAAATATAAACTTGATAATCTGCGATTAGAAGATATTTCTATTCTTTCTATTGGTACAGGTCAAACTGGGGAACCATATCAATATAAGCAAATAAGCAAATGGAGAGGCTTAGACTGGGTACAAAATCTTACTAATATCTTTATGGAACCTACATCTGAGATTGATAGTACTATTTGCCGACAAATCATGGGTGGATACAATTCTAAACGTTACTTACGGCTTCAGTTTGACTTAAATGAGACATTTAAAGCCAAGCCAGAAGAAACTTATAAAGATCCTCGCATTGTATTACCTCCAGAAGATCGAAAAAACCGATTTACAGGGCAAAAAGTCAGTAAAGAAATAGATAACGCTAGTTCGGAGATTATTCAGCAGTTAATAGATACTACTTCTGCATTCATTGATAAAGGTCTTACGTACTATACCAGAGATGAATCCGGTTATCCGATAAAAGAGGCGATCGCCTCTTTTATTAAAGATAACTAGTACATCTACGTAGGTAGATTAATATAAACTAATTTAAGATACATCTGTTTCCATTCAGATGCGGTACAACATTATATCGCCAAGTGTAGGGGCTAGGCAGTGCCTGGCCCCTACCGATGTACCTCACATAAACGAGAACCGCTATAAAACATCTCGTATTTCTACATAATTATTGTCGAAATACGAGATTTTTTATTTAAAGCTTTATTAATCTCGGTGTTAACTACATAGGTGAAGAGAAGAACTTATTGCTATTTAAAATTATTTAAATAATTTTAAAAGTTCAGTATTTATGTGTATATATTGTGACTTTAGTTTGGGTATATTGAGTATAAGGAAAAGTTAAACAACTTTTAGATAACTTGATGTTGTTTAACTTTCCTCTACTAGCTTTGGCTGCTAAGTAATCCAGATTTGTTCTTTTAATGACAGTAGAGAACCAATCGGGTAAAACCAAGCTGACTAAGTTTTGTAAAAACTCTCATATAACCCAACAAGAGTTTAGATTTTCTTCATTCATACTCTATCTAAATCAGTTTTTTAACTGATTATTGCAGCAAGAAAGCTGCTGTTACAAAAATTTTTCATTTATTTTAGGTTGAGATAACAATGTTAGTGATTTACAGTGGTGAGCGTGGTAGTGGCAGATAGAACGAGTGTGGAGTTCTCCCTCGACTGTTTGCAAAAATTTTATCGTATTGCATGTTCTCAAGAAAGTGACATTTCTCGTACTAAGTCGGGAGATAATCTGAAATCGTGGCAATGACTTCGCTAATGTCACAATTGAATGGGATGAGTTCGACTTGACGAGTGCCTTCATTTCCATAAATCAAGCTCACACTTAGATAGCTATCTGGCTTGTAAGGCAATCGTTCTGCCCATTCAACTGCCACAATTCCTGGTATGACTTCAATACCTTCCCAGTAACTTTCTAAATTCAGGGCTGCAACTTCTTGTGGTTCTAGGCGATATAAATCTAGGTGGTAAAGGGGGAGGCGTCCTTCCGTGTACTCATTAATCAGGGTGAAAGTGGGACTGACAATAGGTTCAGCGATTCCTAAACCCTTGCCAATACCTTGAACTAGGGTAGTTTTACCAGCACCTAAATCACCCTCTAGTAAAATTACACTCTCAGCAGTCAGGGATTCACCCAAACTAATACCTAAGCGTAGCGTCGCCTCTGTATCTGCAAGAAAAATTTTCATAATTAGTCATAGGGCATTAGATATGGGGCATTGGTTATTCACAAATGACTATTTACCGTGATGACCTCTACCGTACCACCGCAACAACACTTGTGCTAGTTTCTGCGGATTGTGACGGATAACACCCGTTTCATCTTCATACAGAACATTAGCTGGAACAATCCTTCGCCCTAGCTGAGTTACGGCTTCTCTATCCAAGAAAACGGGATGGGAGTTTTGTTCGGCATAGCGCATGAGTGATTGCTCTGAGGGGGATTTTTTGTGTATCAGTACAGCATCGAATAGCCGTCTTTCCCCACAAGCAGCATCAATTGCTCTGATATGATCTGCAACAGTATAGCCTTCAGTTTCTCCTGGTTGAGTCATTATATTGCAGATATAAATACGGGGGGCATCTGTTTGAGCGATCGCATCGGCAATTTCTGGTACTAATAAATTAGGAATCAGGCTTGTATAAAGGCTACCTGGCCCAATAATAATGTAATCAGCTTCTTTAAGTGCCTTAATAGCTGCTGGTACTGCTGGAGGATTAGCTGGAATGCAGCCAATTTTGACGATTTTACCGCCAGCTTTGGGAATGCTAGACTCCCCATCAATGCGCCGACCATCGGCTAATTCTGCCCATAGGCGAACATCACTAAGAGTTGCTGGTAGTACTTGTCCCCGTACCGCTAGCACTTTAGAACTGGCTGCAACTGCTTGTTCTAAATCTCCAGTAATATCACTCATTGCCGTTAAAAACAAATTACCAAAACTGTGACCAGTTAAGCCATCTCCAGCTCGAAAACGGTATTGGAACAATTCTGTTAATAACTTTTCTTCATCTGCTAGTGCAGCCAAACAATTGCGAATATCACCTGGTGGTAACACTCCAAATTCTTGACGCAACCGGCCAGAAGATCCACCATCATCGGCGACAGTGACAATAGCAGTAATATTAGCGCTGTAGGTTTTTAGTCCCCTCAATAACGTAGAAAGTCCCGTACCACCACCAATTACCACTATTTTTGGGCCTCGGTACAATCGATGATGTGCCAGTAAAACATCAATCAGTTCCTCTCCGCCTTCTGCTCTTAGTACCTTAGTAATTGAGCCTACAGTGCGAGTTTGCCCCCAAAGCACTAACAGCAAGCCGCCAAGCAGCACCAAAGGCCCACTAACATAGTTGGGTAAAAGGTTGGTGATTACTCCCAGAAAACTCCTAAACAACTCGATAGTCCAAAAAATTGGGGTCAGCTTAATCCAGATAGCTAACCCCAAACTTGCCAGCAGTACACCCCCAACACTGATTAACAACCAACGTTTTACTGATAATCCAGGGGATAACCATTTGAACCACTGGTTAACCCGATAAGAAGTACGAGAACGCGACTGCTTTTGCAGGGCGTTGAGGGCTTGTCTGAGAAAACCAATTGACATACCTGATTTGGAGCCGTGCTACAAACAATAATTAACAGAAAATGTACACCAGTTGGTTTAAAACACTAGGCGTGAAACTATTATATTTGTCAATCCTATTAGACTAAGAGCAAGTGGTCAAAATTGCCAGTAAGTGAGATCAAATTAAATATAAAACCTCACCCTGCCTCCGGCTTCCCTCTTTGATGCTTTGGAGAGGGATTGAGGGTGAGGTTTGATCTTATGTTTAATTACGCCTACCTACTTCTTCTTAGTTAAACAATACCCTGGCTTGCTAAAAGTGAATTTAATGGAAAAACGAATTTTAGGATTAGATCCAGGACTGGCAACTTTAGGATTTGGGGTAATTACCTGCACGCAAATTCCTAACAAGGTACAAGAGACTAGAGTAAATATGCTGGATTTTGGGGTAATAAAAACGTTGGCAGGTGTAGAAATGGGACAACGGCTGTGTACCTTGTTTGATGATTTACACACCGTGATGGAAGAATTTAAACCAGATTTGGTTGCGATCGAGAAACTATTTTTCTATCGAATGTCAAATACAATTCTAGTTGCACAGGCGCGGGGTGTACTTATTTTGGTGTTGGGCCAGCGCCGTCTTCCCTACGTAGAGTTTACTCCTGCTCAAATTAAGCAAGCTTTAACGGGGTATGGCAATGCTGATAAGTCGGAAGTGCAAGAGGCGGTAGCGCGGGAGTTGGATTTAGATGATATTCCTAAGCCTGATGATGCTGCGGATGCTTTGGCGGTAGCTTTGACGGCTTCTTATCAGCTGTAGATATAAAAAGAAAGTCTCTATATAAAGCGATCGCTGTAACAAAATACTGTTGTTCTTTTCTATCAGTAAGCCATTAACTTTAGCGATCGCTCTAAGAGTCCTGACTTCTGACTCCATTTCAATAACTTAACTTTTCTTAAGTAAAATATGATTAAACAGTCAATGATTATTATCCTAATGGGTGTCTCCGGTTCTGGCAAAACCAAAGCAAATCCCTGAATAACAAGGCTTCTGTTCGACCTCTTCTAATTTGCTACTCATTTGCTACTTAAAAGCTCCATTTTTACTTTGATTTTTAGCGATCACAAGCCGCGATCGCGCTACTCAAATGCTACTCATTGGGAACGATATCATAGGCGTTACAGCCTACAAGAGACAAAAAGGGAATTATGCCACGATATGAAATTACTTATCATCATCCAGACGATGATGAACCAGACACTACTATCATTTATGCCAAAAATATAGAATCAAGTTTTAGGGAGCTTCAGCAAAATAACCCTAAAGTTGAGTTTATTTCCTATGAAGAAATTGAGGACGAGGATGAAGAATCAGAGAATTGAGCCAATCCGAGTTTCACAAGGACAATGTATGCCTAATTGTCTTAATTGAATCCCCACGCACAGTGCGATTCGCCAGACAGTGACTGTCAAATCCAAGCGTCAACCCAGTTATCTACCTGAAAATCTTCTGACTCTTTCCCATGTTTCGCGGAACTTTCGCCGTCGCCTTTCGAGTTCAATCTTTCTCAATGCTCTAGCTGAAATTCTTTTCACCCAAGGTAGAGTTTGCTGTGCTTCTAAAATCTTCATAGCATCTGCCTCAGAGGGTTAGGAAGTGCGATTATGGGTACTTTAACTTTGTACCTATTTTCGCACAATGAAATGAAAAAATTAATCAGCCTAGCAATTGTAAGCGGGCTATTACTGGGATGTAATCAATCAAGCAGTTTAAATTCAATTGGTTCAGATAACTATGAAGTTAGCTGGGATGGCACAAGTGGAGCTAAATTATGGGGTAGCTATGTTATAAGCTCTAAATCTGTCGGGCAAGTTCCCAGAGTAGAGAAAATTACGGAGAAACTTCCTTATAAAGTTAATTTCTCTGCTTCAAAAAATGCCTTGATTTCAGCCGCAGGAGCAACTTTAAATCAAGGCACGGTAGAAATAAAGATTTTTAGAAATGGGGTTGAATGCGGAAAGGTTGCTGTTACTGGTAGTGGGTCAATGTCCAGTAAAATCTGTCAATAAATTTTATTACCCTCTACAAATTAAAATTGTAGAGGATTTATTCAAAGCTTTTTAAAAGGGTCTTCCTCTTCCATTTTTAGTAAGTTTTTAAATTCCCTTATTTTGAACTCCCAGTAAGCTAAAATTTGTCGTCCCGGATCTGGAATCCAGTTTTTCTATGTAAAAACCCAGCTATTTGGGTTATCCAGTTAGCAAGCCGATTAAATTTATGCTCAAGAGCTTTTTCGTTAGCATGTAATCGATAAATATAAATGTATTCTTTATCTCCCTTGTATTCGGTTATATGAATTTCAAGTTTGCTGTTAATTGTGTTTAATTTATCAATCAGGTTATCTTTAAGATTATCAGTCACAATCAACAAATTTGTTTCAACGGTCGAAATTCTGCTATTAATATTAGCCTCAATTTGGGCTAATCTGTAAATCGATCCAATTAAAGTAAATAATCCAAGTGCAATAGTCAGGACATTATTGATATCAATCTTCATTGATTTATTCCTTCATAAAATAATTGTAGAAGCATAAATATTGCCTCTACAATTAACTCAATTGCAAAACTTAAGGTAAGAGCTTATTAGCTTCAGGTGTCACTTCCGATGATGGCACAGGCTCCTTGTTAGATTTAGCTTGTTCCGCCATTTCAAAAGCAAGTACTTCTTGAAATATCGTAGAAATAGTTTGAAAAATTTGATTGAGAGTAGAAAGTGATATCCGCATAATTTATCCTGGTATGAAACAGACGTTTTGTAGCAACATTGCAGTGCTTTTAGCTGGAATGTTACTGTAAAACTTCAGCTAATTTTCAGTTTTACTTTAATGAAGCAAAGCCTCAATCTTATTCTCAATTCGCGGCAAGTCTACATTAATGATTTGATTAATCAAATCATCAGTAGAATTGCTTTCAACTCCGGTATATTCAAACAAAGTAAACGTTACATTTTGAAACCATCTAGGCACATCAAAAGTAACAGCATAACTATCAACCAATTTGGGAAAAATAATTAAAGTTAGGCGATTTAAGTAGAGCCGCCGCTTTTGTACTGCGTCCGAATCTGGAAGTCCACCAACAGTTAAGCCAAGATTAATTCGCTGATTTAAGAATCCACCAAAATACCAGGTCGGCTTGCTATTCGAGCAATGAACAGAACTTGCAACAATATGACTTTCTAAAAGAGTAGGAACAGTAATAGTAGGTATTGGAGTGTAAGATTCTCCATTGTTACTAGTTACTGCCTCAACGCTAGTGCTATAGAATAAATCCCAGTTGGCAGAATTGCCCAACTGCAAAACCGGATTGCCCATAGCAACTCCTAAGCTAGATAAATTTCTATCAAGTTTTCTTCAACTTCTTGGATATAATCGTCCATGTCTTCAATCGCCGGTTCAATCATCTCCAGTAAGTCTTCTGGAGAAATTGCACCAGAAAACATCAGCTTGACAGCCGATTCAACCAACATGGAATTTTTAATTGCTTGCTGCATTTCCAATAAAGGATCGTTGGGGATAAACAGATGAAAACATTCCCCAACTGATCGTTGAAATTGTCCGATCTCTTGTAACATTTATTTCTACTATGCTGGTATATCTGCTGGAACATTCGAGCCTGTTGGTTTTGTAACACCAAAAAAGCCTGCTTCTGGATGCAACTCCGGCGTAAAGCTAACACCAATGCACTTAAAAGAATCTGCAGTTATACCTTTAAGGGCAGTCATTATGTAACCTCGTGAATCTTCCTCAGTTTCCTTCGAGATATCAGTAATTGCAGCGCCATTAGGGTCTTTTACTGTAGTTGTAGTGCGGCCATAAGGAACACCACCTGTACGCGTGGGATAAGCTTTGTAAGTTCTTTTTGTGATGCCAGAAGTTTTTGCAGCTTTATCAGTAGTAGCTGATGGCACAACCGTAATGTGAACCAAAGCAGGATAAAACCCTGGCATTTCCTTGGTTTTGGTTAAATCTCTTTCAATTCCTAGCAATCCATCACTTGCTGAACCATTAAACTTTGACAAAATATTATTTGCGACAACTGTCATGGTTCCTTGATAAGCATTAATAGCTCCGCTAGCAGTGCTTGGCTCAATATCAAAAGGAATGACACCCACGTTAAAACGAACAAGATATTTAGAATCAAGCTTACGAGCAACAACTAATTTGTTTGTTCCTTTCAAGTAATTTAAATACTCACCTGCTGCTCCGCTAGTCGCTGAGTAATTTGTAGCCTTGAGGGTAGCGTGCAACGCCCCAAAGCGTTTATGTTTTTTCGCCATAAAAGAATAACTCTGATTAAAAAGATATTGCTAATTTAATCTAACTTTGAACTAAAAAACGTTGATACACAAGCTTTCAAGAGCTTACTTAATTTATGCTGCTCTATGCGACCCCTTAAGCCTCGCCACAGCCTATAAAGCTCTATACCACTCTAAAAAAATCCGTATAAATCAATTTAGAGTCTTCGTTGCTTTAGTAAATTTACTTAAAAATATCTATCCAGTCCGGTTTAGTTTTTTTCAAGCCTGTAGAAAAATACTCTACACGTTTAGCATGTACTGTGATAGTAAGAAGTTTTACACCTCTTCTTTGTGCAATTTTTTGTATTGCTCCTTCTAAGAATTCAGGTATTATTATTTCTTTGATAGCACTCAAAACTTTTTCTGCTTCTTCGGTAGAGATAGCATTAATTATAATTTTGGAATTATCTTTTAGAATAAGGATGCCTTCATACTGCCCTTTCTGATATGGAGGCAATGGCGAAGTTTCATAATGCTTAATAATAGGATGGGGAACTGTTATCGGATATTTGGCTGAATCAAAATTACCTTCACTTAATTGTTCCGCAAACATAAATACCATTTGTGGTCTATTGCTTTCTATGCGAACCTGCCACCATTCAGGCACTGCCGCATAACATTCAACTTTAGAGTTATTTTGCTGTTTAACTTGACATTCTAAACTTTCAATCTGACTAAGATGCGTAAATTTTAATACTTCTTGGGCTTCAGTTCCTTTAATTACTGATATATTTAGCCCTGTAAAAGTAGCAGAGTTAGTGTCTGGATCACATCCTGTAAAAACTGGAACTGTAATAGTAGAAAATTCCATAATTTCATTTTCTCCTTTTTCTCCTGGTTGTCCTGGTGCGCCAGGTTCTCCTTGTGGTCCGGGTTCCCCTGGAATTCCTTGTAGTGGTGGTAGAGGTATTCCAGGTTCTCCTTGTGGTCCGGGTTCCCCTGGAATTCCTTGCAGTGGTGGTAGAGGTATCCCAGGTTCACCTTGTGGTCCAGGCTCTCCGGGTAAACCTTGTGGTCCGGGTTCCCCTGGAATTCCTTGTAGTGGTGGTAGAGGTATCCCAGGTTCACCTTGTGATCCAGGCTCTCCGGGTAAACCTTGTGGTCCGGGTTCCCCTGGAATTCCTTGTAGTGGTGGTAGAGGTATCCCAGGTTCACCTTGTGGTCCAGGCTCTCCGGGTAAACCTTGTGGTCCGGGTTCCCCTGGAATTCCTTGTAGTGGTGG
>NZ_JBALFF010000041.1:0-27662 GCF_036916975.1 Nostoc sp. | reverse complement strand
TCTCAGTTGCACTCGATTTAATAAATCCTCAACATTTAAGAAACTGGTTTGCCAGTTGCTGCTACTGTACCTCATAACAGCCGTAAATGCTGTAATACCAAAATCCTTGTAGAGACGTAGCTTTTCTTTGTCTCTACATCCAGATTCATACTTCAATTCAGCAACGCCGTGCCTACGTTATTTTCACTTAGATGTCAATTTCCTGAAACCTTGAGGTTGGGGGTAGCGTCACTATTTCAGCCAGTAGTTATCGGAAATCACTCTAGATTGTATATTTCATATCTGGATAAAGTACTTGAGTTGACACTCCTCGCGCCTATTGGTACGAGGATTCTTGGTTCACCGAGTCCACTTAGTCTAGACTCCTTGCGGTATCTAGACCATAGGTGGTTCTCTCCACGCCAGGTGCTTCAAGTCGGCAAAGCCGCCCAACGCACTGGCTCCCAAGCGTTAACTTTTGGTCTGCCCGACCATAGTTGCTCATAGTGCAAAATTTGTTTGAAGTTTAATGCTTAAGTCTAGTACCTGTAAATCTTTTACCTACTTCCAGGTGATACTAGAACTACGAAGTAGAACCAGCAAGATTTAGTTGTCTAGGTGCAGTGTCTGCGTATTAGGCAGCAATTGGGTTTTTTAAGTGGTTAATTACCCTTCCACAAACTCCATTGTACCAAACAAAGCCGTCCTATAAAGACGGGGTTTTAGACCCAAATTTTCGATAATTAGAATGCAAGCTGAAATCCTGAATCCCCAATTGCTATGATGCCCTGCTATCAATTGCCCATATCCCAAATGCGTCGCTTTGGATTAGCTTTAATGCTGCCAGTTACACTCTTGGGCGCTTTTGTCTTCCCTACTCAAGTGCAAACCGCTACTGCACAAACATCTCAGGCAAATCGCCCCTTAACTATCCGCGCTGATGTGCAAGAATATGACGCGAAAAACCAAGTAATCACTGCTCGCGGTAACGTGCAAATGTTGTATCCTGCTCGCCAGATTCAGGCAACATCTGCCCAAGCACAGTATTTTAGTAAAGAACGCCGAATTGATTTCAGTGGCAATGTCTATATTTTGCAACAGGGCGGTAATAGTATCCGTGCGGAGAAAGTAACCTATTTAATTGACGAAGGGCGATTTGTTGCCTTACCCCAATCTAACCGTCAGGTAGAGTCCATCTACATGATCCAAGAATCAGATAATAATGGGCAAACTGCAACACCTGCTCCACAAACACCAGCATTCAAGCGTTCTAATTAGCATCTACTATCAAGAAAAGGCACGAACAATTGAAAATTGTTTTAGAGAATATTCACAAATCTTACGGCAAGCGAGTAATTGTCAATCGTGTCAATCTTTCTGTTGCTCAGGGTGAAGTCGTTGGTTTACTAGGCCCCAATGGGGCTGGTAAAACGACGACATTTTACATCGCCACAGGTTTAGAAAAACCCAATCAAGGAAAAGTCTGGCTGGGTAATCTGGACGTTACGGAAATGCCAATGCACAAAAGGGCGCGACTGGGTATTGGCTATTTAGCACAAGAACCAAGTGTTTTTCGCCAACTCTCGGTAGAGGATAATATTCTGTTGGTGCTAGAGCAAACGAATGTGCCACGATGGGAGTGGGCAAGACGACTCACAACTTTACTGCGGGAGTTTCGGTTGGAAAAATTAGCCAATAGCAAAGGAATTCAACTATCTGGTGGTGAGCGACGGCGGACAGAATTAGCAAGGTCTTTAGCTGCTGGACAAGAAGGTCCAAAATTTTTACTTTTGGATGAACCATTTGCGGGAGTTGATCCGATAGCAGTCTCAGAAATTCAGCAAATTGTCGCACAACTGCGCGATCGCGGCATGGGAATCTTAATTACAGATCATAATGTCCGCGAAACCCTAGCCATCACCGATCGCGCCTATATAATGCGCGAGGGACAAATTCTTGCTTTTGGCGCTGCTGACGAACTCTACGGCAACCCCCTGGTACGGCAATATTATTTAGGTAATAATTTTCAAGTCTAAATTAATCATTATTTAGTTAATAATTTAAAAGCCTATTTTTAATTTTTAAATACGAATTGATGAGTTGATTTTCAGATATTTAAAATTAAATCATCCTAAATACATGAGATATTTTTTGTTTGCCAGGGTTGCCAATAATATTTAACTTTTCAAGCTAGTCATGATATCAAAGAAACTTACGTCTTTCTACAACTTATTTTCGCTGCTACCTTTTACGATCATGGATCGCTATCTTACCAGCGAATTGTTAGCGCCGTTTTTCTTTGGTGTCGGAGCTTTTTCATCACTTGGCGTTACCATTGATGCTGTATTTGATCTCGTCAGAAAAATTGTAGAATCTGGGCTACCCATAGACATTGCCATTCAGGTTTTTTTGTTAAAGTTTCCCAACTTTATCGTTTTAGCCTTCCCCATGTCTACGCTGCTGGCCACTTTGATGACTTACAGTCGTCTTTCTAGCGAGAGCGAACTAATTGCCCTGCGTGGTTGTGGAGTCAGCGTCTATCGCATAGTGCTAACTGCTGTGATGTTGAGTCTTGTGGTTACAGGAATGACATTTGTGTTTAACGAACAGATTGCACCAGCAGCAAATTACCAAGCGGCGATGACTCTGGATAAAGCCCTGAAATCAGATAAGCCAACTTTCAAACAGCAAAATATTTTTTATCCTGAATACCAAGATGTTACACAGCCGGATGGCTCTAAGAATAGGATATTGACACGCTTGTTTTACGCCGACCAATTTGATGGTAAGCGGATGTCAGGTTTGACGATTATAGACCGTTCAACAAAAAATCTGAATCAAATTGTGGTATCAGAATCTGCCCAGTGGAATCCTTCTCAAAATGTCTGGGATTTTTACAACGGTACCATCTATTTTGTTGCTGCCGATCGCTCCTATCGCAACATCGTCAGATTTGAACACCAACAACTGCAACTACCGCGCACGCCATTAAGTCTGGCAGAAAAAAGTCGGGACTATGGAGAGATGAATATTGCTGAAGCACTAGATCAACTACAAGTAGAACTTCTTGGTGGCGATCGCCAAAAAATTCGTAAACTCGAAGTGCGGATTCAACAAAAAATCTCCTTACCTTTTGTATGTGTAGTTTTTGGCTTAGTAGGTGCAGCGATGGGAAGCATACCCCAGCGAACTGGCCGAGGTACCAGCTTTGGGATTAGTGTCGTAGTAATTTTTTCCTACTACTTAATTTTCTTTATTAGTGGTGCGATCGCGCAAGCAGGTGTCCTCTCTCCCTTTATGGGGGCTTGGTTGCCCAACTTTCTTTTTTTAGGAATAGGTCTATTCTTATTGAGGCGAGTTGCCAATCGATGAGAGGGATGAGGGCAGGGCTGTTTCATTCCATTTCAAACAGGATTTGTCAAGATGGTTAGCGAGAAAAATTGTAAGTGAGGGTGACGATGAGATGAACTTTTAAGCACTTAAACAACAGTAAAATTGTTCATTTTATCGGCACGTTAGTAACAAAATAATCAATTTTTAATCGCTAGAAACCTTGATTTTTCTAGCTATTTAGGGAATGAAACAGCCCTGCTGGGGATGAGGGGGGATGAGGAAGCAATTTTTCTCCCCCTGCTCCCTCATCTCCCCTTACTCCCTCATCTCCCCCTGTTCCCTTCATCCCCACACTTCAATTACGGGTGATAATTTCGACATTCCGGGGCATTTGGGTTTTCCTTACAGTACTCTTCAAAAGATACTTTGGCTGATACCATACCCTCAGCTTTCTGATGAGCGGCTTCTGCTTGAAGTTCTTCTACCTCATCCCAGGCGGCTGCACAGGCTTTAGAATAAGCACCTTGTTCGGTGCAAATAGCCCGAGACTGCTCAATCGCTTTTTGAATTCTCTCGTCCAGCAATAGGGCTTTTGGCGCTTCCACAAAGTCGCTTTTGGTCAAAATGTCGGTAATCGAGATGATGCCCAACAGCTTACCTTGAATCACAGGCGCTCGATGAATACCAGTGTTAGCAAATAACCGCGCTACATATTCCACACCCAAATCAGGATTGACCACAATGCAGGGTTTGCTCATAATTTCGTAAACCCGCACTTGCTTTGGGTCTTTACCGTAGGCTGTTACCTTATAAACAATATCCGTTTCTGTGACAATGCCATAAGCATCATTTTCATGGCGATGATCCACAACCAGCGCCCGCAATTTTTTTTCCTTCATCAGCCCCACTGCTTCAGCAACAGTCGCCGAACCGCGAATGGTAACTACATCTTTGGTCATGATATCTTCAGCTTTCATCATTGCTGTAGTCTCCTGGTTAATAGTACGGTGCAGCACAGTGCCTTCAGAGGCATATCGAAATTGCAGCACACATTTATAGTTCGCTAACTAGAAACAAAGTAAAAAAGTTTAATTTTTGTCCAGCTACAACAATAAATTAGACCAGTTGTCAACTCCTGATGTTATCCAATGTGACCGATACCCAAAAAATAAGCATAAATTACCATAACTTTCTCGAAAATCTCGTCAACAAAAGAACAAGGGGTAGGGGGCGGGGGGAAGAAAGAAAAATATTATCTGAGTAAATTGGATAATTTATTTTCTGGAAGTCCCTTATACCAATTCACAAAAATCCTCTACACTTCTATTGGTACTGACTAATAACTGATGGAGAGGTTAGGATAAAATTACTATCCAACTTCAGTTGAGATATTTCCTGTTGAGGAAAGCTTCATGACTTAAGCAAAAGTACACGCGCTCAGGGGCAATTCATCAATAGCCTTAAGAATAAAATAAGGGTTTCGGCTATTGTTTGCGTAAGTCATGAGCAAAAGAATTAAACAGCAACGCCTTGGGCTGCCATCAAGTTTTACAGATTTCAAGTAAATTTCAATTATCAATCCCATGCCAAACCGTCATTATCCTCCCGCCTACTTACGCTATCTCAAAGCCAGGTTACGGAATCTAGGGCGACCTGGTTTTTGGGGTACTGCAATTTTTTTATCTGTAGTCGGGCTAGTAACTTGGGAATACTGGTCAAACCCAGATATTTTCGTTTATAAGCAAAAAAGCCAAGTCGCTTCACAAAATCCTGCTGATTCTTCGCTCTCAGAAGAAAACAGAGCGATTGCAGCAGATATTGATAACCTGCCAGTTTTATTTAATGACTTTGACCAAACAACTCCTTCAGTAACGCCAAATAACTCCAAAGAAAATACTGAGGCAAAAAATAGCAAAAACCCCTTAGACGATGTAATTAACAAACAAAAGTCTGATAATGATACTAAATTAAATCCTGGTCTAGGCGTTAATGCCGACACCTCCCTAGCTGCGAAAAATCCTTTTGTTGTCCAAACAGAAAATTTATTGCGGAGTGGGACGGTTGATAATAATAACCAGTTTTTAGGTCTTAAGCCTTCAACTACGGCATCTGAACCAACAGCAGGGGAAACATCTTCTAGTCTGGGAATTGGATTTACCAATCAAACCAACAAGAATCAAAATTCTGTCTCTATCAGCCCTCTGCAAGCAGCACTCAACCAATCGACAAACCAGAAATTTTCTAGCTTCAATGGGACTGCAACTCAGACAAATGCCCTAGGCCGAGCCTCTGAGCCAGGAACAACGTTAATGCCATTCATTAACAGCTTACCCAGTCAGATACCAAGTGCTGGGTTAACTACTGGGACAGGCTACACGTCAACGGGTACGAACTTGCAGCAAAATCCCTACAATAATTTAAATAACGGTAATAACGGTCAGGTAGTGCCTAGTAATGGGTTAAATACTGGGACAGCCTACACATCAACGGGTACGAACTTACCGCAAAATCCCTACAATAATTTAAATAACGGTAATAACGGTCAAGTAGTGCCTAGTAATGGGTTAAATACTGGGACAGCCTACACATCAACGGGTACGAACTTACCGCAAAGTCCCTACAGTAATTTAAATAGTGGTCAGGTAGTGCCTAATTTAGCACCAGTGACACCCCTAGTCACCCCTGCTGCACCAAATAATATTGCACCTTACTCTAGTCAGATTCCAAGTCAACGCGTTGTCACGCCTACAAACCCTGTGGGATATGGGAATTATGGGTTGCAGCAACCGATGCAACCACCACAATCTAATTATGGAAATTATGGGTTGCAGCAACCGACGCAACCACCACAATCTACTTATGTGTTGCAGCAACCAACACAATCTAATTCGTTATATCTTCGCCAGATTCAAGAGAAGTATAGAGGTTCCGGTCAAAGGTGATTTTAACTGCTGTCCGTGGGTTTAAGTCCCCGGTTCTAAAAATAAGCAAGTAATGCGATTGGGGTTAAATCCCACGTTGTAATGCGAGTCGGAAACCGTCCCCACAACAGCACTCTTCATTACAAAACAAAATTTACGAATTACGAATTACGAATTACGAATTACGAATTACGAATTATTTAAGCACCTTGCCTGGATAAAGTCTAGCTAAGGTGTTTGTGGGCTATTTGGAATAATCGGAACTTCTGGTGTTTCGGGTTGTTGCTGTTGTCGTTGTAAATATTTACTCAATACATAAGCCATATCTCCACGGGTTACAGGTTTTAATGGGGAAATATTGCCTTGAGCATCTGTATTGAGAAATCCTTCAGTAGCTACTGTAGCGATCGCTTTTCTAGCCCAAGTTGGGATAGAATTTTCATCTGGATATGAAGCGAGAATATCATTCACAGCCTCATCGGGAAACTGAAATACACCATAAGCCTGGGCGAAAATAGCCAGAGCTTCAGCCCTTGTCACCTTTTGGTTAGGGAAGAATTCATTGCCGCGATAGCCTTTCATGATGTCAGTTTTTAAGACTGTCTGTATATCATTAAATGCCCAATAAGAACTAGGAACATCTGGAATAGCTAAATTTTCTTTGCTAACAGCAAGTCTATTATTTAGCCCAAATGCTTTTACCATAATTGACGCTAATTCAGCCCTACTGAGTAACTTTTCTGAATAAAACTTGCCATCAGAAAAGTTTGTCATCCATTTTACAGCAGTTACCTGTTGAATGGCATCAGATGTGACTCCAGAAGTATTTTCTGGCACTGGGGCTTGAGCAATTGCTGGTAAGTTTTGTAGTAGTGCCACTAAAGATAGAGTAATTGAAAGCTGACGCATCATGATAACCACTTTTAGCTGCTAACGTGAATTTAAAAAACTACGTTACTGAGGTTAAGGTAAAATTTGGTGTTTTTAATAACCTGTAACTCAGTTAGTGACGAATTTAGGCTGGGCAATGTTGCTCTAGCTACATAAGGTATGGCTATAAATTTTAAAAATTAGGACTTTGTTCAGAATCCCAGCACTTCCCATGATTCCAGATTCTACCAGTGTGTTCACATTCTGATTTATCCTCAATCCAAGGAATTGAAGTAGGGTAATAGGAGCTAGATGTGGGAGTAAGTGAAGACAATACAGAAGAAAATATAGTGTAGGTACAAATCGATAGAATGATTAGAAATCCTATGAAAAACAAAATATTGCCAGGAGTCCAAAAAGGATATAAACTTCTTTCAGAGCGTAAACGCATTTTAGAACGACGTTCTGAACCTGCTAGCAACACCAGATAAAAGCTTAATCCGGGAATTGGTACTGAAAGTCTTATGTCTAAAAAATGACGTTTTCTGGCACGAGAGTCCAAACCCCTTTTTATCGCTTCTAATTGCTCCACCGTAAAGGTATTTGCTACTTTCGGGTCAATGTTAGCGAAAAGTTGCTCAAAACTAGGATCGGTGTACTGGGATTTACTCATAACTTTTGTATAGTACAATACCTCATTTTTACATTAGTCATCTACTTTGTTCCGGAAACTAGGATGTTTTATTTTTTGGAAGTTCCTAATCAAGGAAGTAGAAATTAGCAAAAACTTGTTTTTTACCTTTCATCTTTTGAGGTTATCTGCCCACTACTATGGACTATAGTCAGTTTTTCAGGAGTTTTGGCAATGACCGCAGCAGCAGATCCCGTAAAGTTGATGAAGCAAGAAGTTGGCAAAGCCGCCGCCGCCTTAGTAAAGTCGGGTTCTATTGTGGGGTTGGGTACGGGGTCAACAACAGCATATACGATTCAGTTTTTGGGCGATCGCCTCAAGTCTGGTGAACTTCAAGATATTATTGGTATACCTACATCGTTTCAGTCAGAAGTACTGGCGAAGCAATACGGTGTACCTCTTGCCACCTTGGATGCTATTGACCACATCGATATTGCCATTGATGGCGCAGATGAAGTCGATCCGCAAAAGAATTTGATTAAAGGCGGTGGTGCAGCACATACCCGCGAAAAAGTTGTAGACTACCTGGCAGAACAGTTTATCGTCGTAGTAGATAGTGGTAAATTAGTAGAACGCTTGGGTTCTACTTTCGCTGTGCCTGTGGAAGTGATTCCAATGGCAATTACTCCTGTGACTAATGCCATCAAAAAACTCGGTGGTAAACCAGAACTCCGCATGGGTGTAAAAAAAGCTGGCCCAGTGATTACCGATCAAGGCAATTTTGTTTTAGATGTCAGATTTGACTCTATTGAAGATCCAGTCAGCCTAGAAAAGACATTGAATAACATTCCCGGCGTTCTGGAAAATGGTATTTTCGTTAACTGTGTCGATTTAGTTTTGATTGGTGAAGTCAAAGATGGTCAGCCATTAGTGCGCCAACTCTAAGAGTTATAGATTTTGGATTTTAGATTTCACAGACATCTAAAATCCAAAATTAAGCAATGACATCTGCACAAATTAATTATGCGTTATCCAGAACCTTTATAGAAACGTAGCAGTGCTACGTCTCTACGTTGTTTTTTACTAAATGTCTAATATTTCTTAAATGATCCCTTGACTTTGAAGACAGTGGCTACAGACTATAATTGAGCGCTAGACGATGACGTTAGTACCGACTACCAGATTTGTCGCCGTGAAATTATTCAAAGTTGCAAAGGTAGAAAAACTGTCACTCAAGTAGGCAAACTGAACTTGTGTAGAAGTACCCGATTGCACAAACTTTAGATAACCATCTGAGATGGGATTGCTGCCACTGTAGCCTCTACTCTTAAACAAGTCAGTAAGGATTAATTTATCATCGTTTTTATTAAAGTCGGTGATTGTATCACTATTGCTAAGGGTTTGGTAGATGAACTGGTCATTACCGCTACCGCCAGTCAGCGTATCACTAAAATCACCGCCAATGAGGATGTCATTACCAGCACCTCCGATGAGGATATTATTACCTGTACCACCAACCAGGGTATCATTACCAGCACCACCAAGCAGGGTATCATTACCAGCACCACCGCGCAGCAGGTCGTTACCACTCAAGCCGTCGATGCGGTCATTACCCCCCTGACCATTAATAACATCTGCTGAGTTGTCAAACCCATTAACATTGTTGTTCAGGTCATTGAGAAAGGTGACTGTGTTCTTGTTGAAGATAGTGTTTTGGGTGGAGTTGGCATCGAAGACATCAAAGCTTTCACTAATGCTGGTTTGGCCATTAAACAGGATATTGCCTACTCCCGATACGTTCTCTAGGTTTTCCAGGGGAAAGTTTTGTAGAATAACTTTGTCATTAGCCACCCCATCAAAGGTGATTTCCAGATTGTTACCATTCTGGTTGAGTAACATATTTTGGGCTGTCAATCCAGCACCTTGAAATTTGAGGGTATCCACTTCGCTAATAACTGCTGCTGATGGATTTGAGCCTTTACCTAACCCACCGAAATCGGTAATAGTATCAACACCGTCACCTAAGTTGTAAACAAATTTATTTTTGCCGCCGCCACCAGTTAGGATGTCGTTACCTTGATTACCTGTGATGGTATCGTTCCCAGCTTGAGCGTTAATTACGTCACTGTAGTTCTTGCCTACTAAATTATCAGCGCCATTGGTTCCATTCAGCCCGTTAAACTCTAATGCACCAATATCAACTGTACCCTTAGATATTCTGTTAAAATTACCACCTCGTTGGTCGGTGGTGATACCTGCTGGAATCAGAGCATTATTGCCAGCATTAATGGCGGGACTATCCCCAAGTAAGGCATTAGTAAAGGTTGCACCACCATTATTTTGCAGGGCGCTGAGTTTGGGGTCAATGGGTTTGATTCTGGTGCCGACGAGGGTGCTGGTAGTAAAGCCAGTGCTAGCAGTGCGATCGCCAATTAGGTTATTACCAGCATCGGTGAAGTTGCCGGAAACGTCGCGGGAATTACCAGAATCGCGGGGATCATCAGAATTGACTATGTAGAAATTGCCTGCAATGATCGTATCGCCAACTATAACATTGCCGCCCTTACTGACAACACCCCCACCGTTGCCACTAACACCGTTATAGCCAAAGCCCTCTGCTGTGTTATTGGTAATAGTGTCATTGGTAAGAATGAGACTGCCACTGTTCAAGATGCCGCCACCGGTGTAATATACACTATTATTAGAGACAGTGCTGTTAATCAGGCTAAAAGTACCTGAGTTAGAGATGCCACCGCCGTCTGCCGCACTATCATCAGATACAGTGCTGCTAGTGATATTGAGGCTACCTAAATTATAAATGCCGCCGCCGTAAGATGGGTAAGGGTCAGGACCTCCCCGATCAAGACCGCTAGCGAACGCACTATTATTAGAGACAGTGCTGTTATTTATACTGAGTTTGCCTGTGTTGAATATACCGCCACCATAGGCTGTGTTGAAACTGACGTTTGCATTATTGCTTGAGACAGTGCTGTTAATTAGGCTAAGGTTGCCTTTGTTAAAGATGCCGCCGCCTAAGGAAGACCCGTTATTGCCAGAGACAGTGCTTCCCGTCAGGCTGAGAGTGCCTCTGTTAAATATGCCGCCTACTTCGCCTCTATTGCCAGAGACAGTGCTTCGCGTCAGGCTGAGGCTGGTATTGCTATTGAGCAAAATACTGCCCAAGGGATCATTAGCATTAGTAATCTTCAAGCCATCAATCTTGGCATCTGTCCCAGAACCCGATATTTCAAAGACGCCTGATGAATTATTCCCACTCACAATCAGGTTAGATGCCCCAGTCCCCAAAATGGTAATATCATCGGTAATGGTTAATTTGCCAGAGGTGAGGGTGATGATATCTGGGGTGGCATCGGTGAACACGCCCGCAAAGGTAATCGTATCTGCCCCAGAGGTCGCATTGGCATTGAGGATAGCCTGCCGCAATGACCCGGATCCAGAATCGTTGGTATTAGTCACCACAAATGTGTCAGTATTAACAGGTGGCAAAGTGATGGGGGATTGGACTTCGTAAGCACCAATATCAACAACACCGTTGAATATGCGGCTAAATGGAGTGCCGCGTTGGTCAGTGATCACACCTGTAGTAACTAGGGAATTCTTGCCAGCATCAATAGCAGGGCTATTTGCAAGTAACGCCTGGGTTAAGGTTGCACCACCGTTATTTTGCAGCAGTCCGAGTTTGGGGTCAATGGGGCTAGCACTTGTGCCGACGAGGGTGCTGGTAGTAAAGGCAGTGCTACCAGTATTATTGCCAATCAGGTTATTGCCGGAGTCAATCAGCGCACCACTCACATCGGGGTGTATATCACCGGAGGTGGACTTGTCGAAGTTGCCTGCAATGATAGTGTTACTAACCTTGCTCTCATCAGAGGTACTAAAAACACCTCCGCCATTGCCAGTACCATTACTATCTGAGTCGGCTGTGTTGTTATTAATTGTACTGCTGATTAGGGTGAGGCTGTTGCCACCCACGTAGGCGCTGCCATTGTATATGCCACCGCCATCCTCTAACGCTGTATTGCCAGAGATGGTGGTGTTAGTTAGAGTAGCTGAACTGCTAAAATAACTACCATCATCTCCGTTAAAAATGCCACCGCCGGAGGTTGCAGTATTGCCAGAGACAGTGCTATTGGTCAGCGTGAGACTACCGCCTTGATTATAGATGCCACCACCGGAGTTTGCCGTATTGCCAGAGACACTGCTGTTAAGTAGGTTGAGAATACCAGTTTCACCAGAGGAAGCGTCATTAAAAATGCCACCTCCGGCAGTATTGCCATTGAAAATCTTGTTTGCCCCGGTATTACCAGAGACACTGCTTCCCGTTAGGCTGAGAGTGCCACCGTTATAGATACCGCCTTGCGTATTGCCAAAGACGCTAGTGTTAGTAAGGCTGAGGATGCCGCTGTTAGAGATACCACTTCCTGTTGTATTACCAGACACACTGCTGTTAGCTAGGCTGAGGATGGAAGTTCTATTAACCTTAATACTACCGCCAGCGATCGCCAGTCCATTAATACTGACATCTGTCCCTAGACCCGATATCTCGAATACTGTTGAGGCATTCTTTCCACTCACACTCAGCTGAGATGTCCCAGTCCCCAAGATGGTAAGATCATCGGTAATCGTCAGTTGCCCAGAGGTGAGGGTGATCGTATCTGGAGTGGTATCTGTGAATATTCCCCCAAAGGCGATCGTATCATCCCCAGCAGTAGCATTGGCTAAGTCAATTGCCTCTCGGAGTGTTGTGATGCCGTTGTTCGGTTTGCCATCATCTGTGTCCCCAGTATTATTCACCGTGAACGTCGCCAGTACCCCTGCGTATGCCTTGCGCGTCGTTTCTGCAAATGCTAAACTCGCTTCCATATCACTGGTACGGACTTCTAACTCCCAGTTACCACCTAATGCTGCATTGCCAATTCGCCGACGGGAAGCGGCAATATTTGCTTTGGTGAGTTGGTGCAGTTTTTCTACAAATTCTGTCCCTGCATCACCCAAAGCCACATTGCAACCATAGATGAGTAAGTTGCAAAGGTTATCGTTTTTGGCAGAGGTTGAGAATATCTTTTGCCATAGTTGCAGTTGCTTTTTGTATTTGTCAAGGGTATCCAGTCCTAAATGGGTGTTGCCCAATTGTAAGTAACCTGGGGCACCGTGGCACACAATATGAATATTAATCAAATTCGGGCGATGTCTAGCGACAAGCCGCTGCGCGTCTACGCAACTCGCTAGAATTTCTGTAATTTGTTCAACACCGTCCTGGGTCGAGTCAAGCACGAACACTTGGGCATTATCAAGCACGCCATTGACTAAATCGCTATAGTCTTCAACCGCCATGTCGATGAAGACTAAACTATGGGTATTGGAGGTGGAAGTTGCAGGATTTTCTTGGAAGTGTGAGGTATTTAATGTTGCCATTTCTTTACTTCGAGCTAAGGTAATGAGGGAAACTCAAACCGACTCCAGCTACGTAATTACACGATTTTCACACAACTACCGATAGCTAAAAATACTATATATTTACTAATTATTTCCCTTTCGTTGTTATCATCTAGCAAGTTGACGTTTTTGTAAAGCAATAAAGTAGTTTTACAGGATTTTCCAACTCACATCTAGTATGGGAATCAAAAATCAGGCTATATGCTGGCTTAACGGGAAAAGTTCAATTTTTCGCCCATCAGTTTGGGCTTTTAATCTGAGTTATTAATTATACTGGATATTAAATTGTCTATAAAGGTCACAAAACAAAAATTACGTAAAGCCTGCGGCAACGCTTGGCTTTACGTGGAGCGTGCCGGAGGCTCTATTACGAACTTGTACTGAGCGACTTGTGCCAAGTGTTGCCGAGGTAAGTCGAAGGATTACGAATTAGGAATTACAAATTATTTAAGACTCCCTTACCTCTGAGGTAACTTTTTGAGTGATGTGAAAAGCAGAGATATATGAAAGTTGCAGACTGCCTCCAAAATCATCTTCTATGCGATGTCTTAATCCTAAAAATAAAGACTCTTTATTTTCTGGATCTAATTTTATGTATGGCGAGTAAGTATTCAAAAGTGTTAAATATTCATCAACAGTGTAGGTTACTTCTGATATAAATTGTCCAGATATCAAATTTTTGAATTGACCAGAATCAATGGCCATATTTCCTAATTGTCTCAAGATATATTCTTGTGTTTCTTGGTCTTCATATCGGTCAAGAGATGGAGTATGTAATTGATAGATTTGTGATAAAATTTGATACACTTCATAGCTGGGTTGAAGTTCCTTGTTCCACAATAAAATCAGGTAGCCATTCTCTTTTAGGGCATTTGCTGCTTTTGGATATCCAACTTCTGGTGATATCCAATGAAAAGAACTCGCTGCTAAAACGGCATCAAATTCAAATGGCTTGAGTTCCCACTCTTCAAAAGATGTGTTTTCAATTTCTACATTAGAATACGGTTGACAATTTTGTTGAGCTAGCTGGAAAAAATCTGGATTGGGTTCTAAGCAGATTATAGAGCAACCTAATTGAGGGATGTTTACGGCGGGCTTTGCCAACGCTACCGTTGCAGTTCCAGGTCCACATCCCACTTCCAGAATTTTTGAGTCAGTGGAGAGTTGAGCAACTTCCACAACTCGATCAATCAAATGCTGAGGATAGCGGGGCCTTGCCTTATTGTAAGCTTCTGCTGCCGGAGAATACCAATTTTTGCGCTGTTCGAGGTTTCTGCTAGAGTAGCTGATTATTGTTTGTTTTAGGTCTTGCATAATCGATTTCATTTCTGCAAAAAGCTTTTGTTGGCTCAATTCTTATTTTTCTCAAAACCCCGGCGTCTGCGCCCATTTTCTAATAAGGGTTTTCGCAACGGTACTACCTCAGCTTCGCTACCCTCGCGTGCTACCCGAATCAGCAACCCAGCAGCTATTAAACTAGCAATCATGGAATTACCACCATAACTAAACATGGGCAAAGGTAAGCCAGTAGTTGGTAGAGAACCTGTAGCAACACCAATATGAAGCAATGATTGTCCGACCAGCAAAATCGTCACGCCGATCGCTACCAATCGATGTACTATATTTTTAGCCTTCAGCGCCACAATTAATCCAAAAGTGGCGAATGTAGCTAAAAGTGTCAACAATACCATACTGCCGACAAAGCCAAACTCTTCGGCAAAGACCGCAAAAATAAAATCAGTATCCTGAATGGGTAAATAAAACAGCTTTTGTTGAGAAAGCCCATATCCAGAACCCCAAGTTTTACCAGAACCCACAGCTAGTAGACTTTGCACTAACTGGTAGCCATCTCCTGTAGCATCCGCCCACGGATTGAGGAATGACATTACCCGCTTACGCTGATATTCTTTAATACTAATACTGAGTACTGCCAACATGACTCCACCAATTGCTGTTCCTCCCAGGTACTTGTAAGGTAAGCCAGCTGCTAAAGCAATTAGCCAAATAGTCATGCCGCAAAGTGCTGTTGTACTCAAGTTAGGCTGGGCAAGAATTCCTAAAAGTACCAGACCAAAAATACCCAACCAAGCCAAGCGAACCCGCCAACTGATTCGTTCCCACTGACCAAAAAGCCGCGCACTTTGCAGCACTAAAAAGGGTTTAATTAATTCTGATGGTTGAATCGGAATAGGCCCGATCGCAATCCAACGCGCTGCATCAAAAGCCTTTTTTCCCAATCCTGGGATCAGTGTAATAAAAATTAACGTCAAAAACACTAATAAAAACCAATGGGATACTCCCAAAATTTTTTGCAATGGCGAATTAACAATAATATTGAATCCGACTAAGGAAACTAAGACCCAAAGCAGTTGACGTTTAAAGTAGTACAACCCATCTTGATGACGGGCATCAGCGACAGGATAAGATGCTGAAAATAGCATGACCAAGCCGACGAACAGCCAAATCAACGTTAACCAGCGCAACAGCCGCGCTTCTAATGCCCAGTTGGAGACTGAACTATCAAAAATTGGAATCAGGCGGCGTAGATTCACGAGCAGTACAGGTAAAAAGTTAGGAATTAGGAGTTAGAAATAAAACTCATAAATCATAACTTATAACTTATAAGTAGGCTTTACAACCATAAATTTTAGAATTGTCAACTTCAATACACCGCTAGTTCAATATTTTTGACAAATTGCGTTGGCAAAGCCGACACAACTCTTCGAGACGCTTTTGCTAGCTTACTTCCACGTTGGCGGAGGGAAGGGGTAGGACAAAGCTACTTTGACTGCGTTCAGTACAAGTCAGTGACCACCGTAGGCATCGCTGCATGTAAAGTTTAAATCACTATTTTATACATCAAGGATAGTAGTTTAAAGAATAATTCAGAATTCAGAGATAACTCTAAATTTAAGACTTCCTTAGATTCAGAAGTCAAAACAAGAAAGTGGTGAGTCCCTCTCCCCCACTGCAAGTATTGCGGAATTATCAGAATTCGTAAAACTCAACGATTTAACGTGATTAACTGCTTGTTTATCCATAGATAAGGGAATTTCAATCCAGAACTCAGTTCCTTGTCCAAGCTCTGATACACATCTCAGTGTTCCCCCATGTTTTTCAACTACAATCTGATAGCTAATTGATAAACCCAATCCTGTACCCTTACCTACAGGCTTAGTTGTGAAAAATGGATCAAACAGTCGTTCTTTAACTGCTTCTGTCATTCCTGAACCATTATCAGCAATTCGGATCACACAGTTCGTTTCGATGACTTCTGTAGTAATTGTAATTGTATTAGGATTAGCATGAATTTCTGCGATCGCGCGTTTATTATTATAGTCATCGAGGGCATCGATTGCATTACTGATAATATTCATGAATACTTGATTGAGTTGACCAGGGTAGCAATCTACTAAAGGTAAATTTCCATAATTTTTCACTAATTTCATCCCAGGATAATCACTACTATTCTTGAAGCGATTCTGTAAAATTAGCAAAGTACTATCCAGTCCCTGGTGAATATCAACACTTTTTTTATCCGCTTCATCAAGACGAGAAAAATTCCGCAGAGACAAGACAATTCCAGTGATTCGTTCGGCCCCTAATTGCATCGAATTTAGGATTTTTGGCAAATCATCTAGTAAAAAATCTAACTCAATTTCCTTAATGTATTCTTGAATTTTTGGTACAGGATTGGCATAAAATTGCTGGTAAAGATGCACAAGGTTCAGCAAACACTGCGTATAATCCTTTGCATATTTCAAATTTCCGTAAATAAAGTTAACAGGATTATTAATTTCGTGAGCAACTCCTGCAACTAACTGTCCCAGACTGGACATTTTCTCAGCCTGGACTAATTGGGCTTGAGTTTGCTGTAACTCCCGGAGCGATTTTTCCAATTTTTTAGACTGAGCTTCAGCTTCCGCTAAATTCTCCTTCATTAGTAGCGCACTCTGTAGTTGTGCCTTTTGCTGTTTCAGTTCACTTGTTAACTTTTTGGCATCAACCAAAGCAGTATTCTGAGCTTGCAGTAGAAACAGAAAATCAACAATTTGGTCGTGAATTGCAAAGTCTTTGAGTTTGATACCCAGAGAAGTCAGGCTAGTTGTATCTGTAATCCAGGGAGAACCTAAAAAAAATATTACCTCCTGCTCTGGTTGATACATCATCTGGCCCTTGAGATGCATTCCATTGTGGATAAACTCTAATATAAACAGAGCGCGGGACTGTTTAGTAATAGCATCAAAATCGACCAAAATTTTTGGACGATTTATCTGGAAATACTGCTCAATCAATTTACCAACTAGCGGTTCAGGACAAATGCGCCTTAAAACATCACCAGCTTGTACAATTTCCCGATTACGGTTAAAAGCAAAGTGGAAGGGAAAAGCTTTCGCCAGCAACTCTGGCGAAAGTGTAAGGTGAGGAGGAGCCATGCTACTGTATTCAATTTGATTTATAAATCACTAAAAATTCATCATGTTCAGCACCCTCATCTCGACTCTGGGTTTGGGTAATCTCAACTTCTGTATCAAACTTGGTTCCCAATCCCTTAACTAGTCCAATAATCATTGGCGTTAACCCTTCTCTATCAGAGCGATAATGTAAGCTCAGAGAATTTTCCTCTATATCACTACACTCAAATGATGGGGGTTGGAGTTTAGGAAAGCTAACTCCCACACGAGCATGAAGATTATCAAGGTTTTCTAAAAAATCAGGTAGTGTATCTCCACTCATATCCATCATTTCGCCATAGCCTTCTTGGGCTGTGTACTCAACCCAAAATTCTCCAAAAGCTTGCATAATCTGTGAGGGAGCTAAACTCAGAACGACACTAGCAGCTTTTACCAGCTTGTGGGTGATGTCATCAGGATAGCCTTCCATACTGAGGAAAACATCTACATCCACCTCTGCTTTGTGCTTAATTTTTTTCCAAGTCTCTTCGCCAAAGCGACTGCACACCATATCTTGAATCGCCTTGTTTACTAATCCGTACATGGAAGCCTCTTCTCTAATTTTGCTTTGTGAATTTGCCCAAAACTCGATAACTAATTTATTAAAAGGGTTATTTAAATGACAAAATTTTATCTAGTCAAATCTTGAAATGTTTTATTACAGCTTTAAAAACCGAAAAAATGGGGAAAATAATTCACATTTAATACTACAAGTACCCGTGATTACAACCGTATTTTCACTTATTCCTTTTATCCAGCTAGTTTTGAGGGTTTCATGGATGGGGAACTGATATTGTTAAGTATTTATTTATATTTAAGTTAGTTTGTCTTGCTCAATTTAGTTTGATAAGACAGAAATACTGGATATAGATGTTTTAACAGCCAGATTCGTTGTCAATTTAAAATAACTTGGAAGAATTTATGTTATACCATGTCTGCTTGATTACTTAATTAAACCTCAAGAACCCCACCCCACTCTTCGGGAGGGGCTGGGGGTGGGGTGCTATGACTGTGGGAATCATAATTAATTATCCAGACTTGATATTAGAAGAACTCTTAGGAGAATCACCAATACGCGATCGCATTTTCTGAGCTTGGCGATCGACTCTTTGATGAGCTTGCTGATAAAATTGCTATAAGGCGACACTACCGACTACTATTTGAACACACATTAAAGCCTGAGCTATTCCAGCAAATCCGAATTCCTGCTGCGGGTTATATTTCAGCATGTCTGAATAGTCCCATCATTCTTTCGGATTTATACTCGAGGTTATCGCCTTTTAAATATGTTTAACTTCTTATTTTCAAAAATACTAGCTACAAAAAAGAGGTCTTTGCCGACCTCTTACCAATTCTCTAAAATAATGTTTTATCTACAGCAATTACGACAACCCAGTATTAGCACCTTGCTTACCAGTTGCCAGTTCTACCTTAATGATTGTGCCGCCTGCTTTTTGAATGCGTTGCTGTTCGCGGAACCAATTCTCATAAGGAACTAGCTTAGTGAAGTAAGTATTTTGGAGTTCGCGTTGGGTACGAATTCTGGTTTGACTGGGAACTAGAGCAGTAATTTTAAAAAAACGGGCCATGTTTTGAAAATCTCCTGTAAATTTTGTGAAAACTTTTTTATCTCAAAATCTTGAGTGCAAATCTTTTTATCATTCAAAGGCTGGAAATCAAACATCAATACTAGACCACCAACACTCATCAGTGATAATTTACCAAGATAAGCAATATAACGTTCTAGCACTCACGGCTGATTTCCAGACCTTAATAAAGTCGCACCTAAATTCTTAAGCGCAAACTAGTTCTTAGCTTAAGCCAGAAGAGATATAGTCTAAGTAAACACCCATTTCTTTACCAGCATCAGAACCAACCAAGCTAGCGGTTACTTCTTTGATTGCTTGGATAGCTTGCACGGTAGCACCAACAGGAACTCCTAAAGAGTTGTAGGTTTCCTTCAAGCCATTTAATACACGCTCATCCAAAATGGAAGGATCGCCAGCTAACATAGCGTAGGTGGCATAGCGGAGGTAGTAGTCCAAATCACGGATGCAAGCAGCATAGCGGCGGGTGGTGTACATGTTACCACCGGGACGAGTGATGTCAGAGTATAGCAAAGATTTTGCTACAGCTTCTTTAACGATCGCAGCAGCGTTAGCGCTGATGGTGCTAGCAGCCCGGACTCGCAGTTCGCCAGTGGCGAAGTAACCTTTTAGCTTTTGTAAAGCAGAAGCGTCTAGGTATTTACCTTGAACGTCTGCGGAGTTAATTACAGCAGTAATTGCGTCTTGAGCCATGTTGTTAATTCCTTATTTCCAACCGTATTGCAATACTTGTGTTTCGGCAGAGAAACAGCATCACCCTATAGCAGGGCACCAACTAAGTAGTCGAAGTAAGTACCAGCTTCAGCAGCATCATCACCAGACAGCAATGTAGTAGCTACATTCTTCAGCCCACGGATACCTTCAGCAACACCATCGATAGGAGTTCCCAAGGACTTGTACAGTTCACGGGCACCGATGACACCAATTTCTTCGATGGGGGTAACATCACCAGCAACGATACCGTAGGTAACGAGGCGGAGGTAATAATCTAGGTCACGCAGACAAGTAGCAGTCAATTCTTGACCGTAAGCGTTACCACCAGGAGACACAACATCAGGACGCTTTTGGAACAGTTGATCGCCAGCTTGCTTAACAAGCCGTTCACGATTTTCTGACAAAACTTGAGCAATCCGCACACGGCGCTCGCCACTTGCAACAAAGGACTTGATCCGATCTAATTCACCAGGGCTGAGGTAGCGGGCTTCTGCATCAGCATTCACGATAGCTTTCGTGACAATACTCATTAATGGATTCCTCCAAATACGAATGAAACCAGGATTTGATTAGAACTGGTGTGACTTTAATTTGGTTCACTGAGTTCGTTCTCTCGTTCTTTTAGATACAACAGTTTAATAACTGTTACGGCTAAGAAATTACGAGTTTTCTTAAGTCAACACAAGTAAACAAGCTTTTAAACTCAGTTACCTTCCGCAAAACATTTTCCGGCATTCTGTTGAGCATTTATTGCTGCTCTTAACACTTTGTAATATTCTTTTTCAGAATTTCGGATTTTAGCTCTAATCTGAGAGCAATATTACGAAAGGTTACGAAGGGGGTAGGGGGCAGTAAATAATCTACTCCCTACTCCCTACTCCCTATTCCTACTACCTACTCCCTATTGGAAAGCGGTTGTAAGGCACAACATCTTCACCGAAGTAGCGGCTATATTCTTGGCTCTCGACTATTGCTTCTACAGCAGCAGACAAACCACTATCAGCTAGCAGATTGTGATACTGGCGAATTTCTTCCTGATCTGCGGGTGTACGCCCCAACAGGTGACGGAAGAGGAACTCAATCACCTTGGCATGAGGATAAGGTGATAAGAAGCGCTGGCGATAGATTTCGGAACTAGCTAGTTGACGCACAAACTCTCGCACGGAAATTTCAGCGTTCTGGAGTTTGCCCTCTAGGTCACTACGGCGGAAATTATCAGGCACTTCATCGCTAAATACATCCAACACTTGACGGTAAATAGCGTTGATTGCCTGTTGTCTTTCGGCTTGGTTTGTGGTTTCAGCTAGACGGTAAATACGTGCATGTTTACGCACAGCCACTTCCACTGATTGTCCGTTCCCATCGTTGTAGGAACGACCCAGTTCAGCAAATGAGGGCTTACCATTTGTTTGCGCTGCTATATCTGCGATCGCCTGTGTCAAAAGCGGCGTATCGCTAGTTCCGACGCGGGCTTGCACTGGTTTAAAGCTTGGCACAACTACGTCATCGTTTTGCTTGGTAAGCTGGTTGTAGAGCTTTTCTGTATTCGGGAAGTTTGCCGCAGGTAGGGTTGGGAAGCGACGGTAAGGCACCGTATCTTCACCAAACACTTCGTTATATTCGACACTATTTACCAAAGCAGCAATAAAGGCACGAATACCTTGAGTAGCCAAAATCTGGTTATACTTACGGATTTCTGCTTGGTCTAGTGGCGCACGTCCCAAGAAGTGTTTCGTTCCCAACTCAATCACTTTGGTGTTGGGGTAAGGTGTGTAGAACTCTTTCAGGTAGAGGTTAGAGTAACCCAAACCTTCAACAAACTCCTTCACACTAATTTCGCCGTTACCCAGCTTGCTTTCCCACGCCGTAAATTCATTTTTGGCGATATATGGTGCAATATCCCGCTCAAAAATCTGACGATACGCAGCGCTTATCAAAGTTTTTACAGCAACTTTGTCACTGGTATTCGCCACCAACTTGAAGATTTTGGTTTGTTCGCGTTGCTTGCTGACACCTTGGTTAATGCGGAACTGAATATCTGGCTCTGACCGATTTTCTGTGACTGTACCCAGTGTCACAAAGCTCGGCGTTACTTCCTTCTGAACTTTCGCTGCAACATCTTCACGAATACTACCAACGCGCAATTGTCGCCCTGATACACCACCAGGAGTCAGATACCGTTCGTAAGGAATTGTATCTTCACCAAATGCTTCGCTGTATTCTACGCTGTTAATGATGGCATCAACTACCGCGTAAAAGCCCTGTTTAGCAGCGATATCAAAGTACTTGTTGATTTCTTGACGACCATAAGTCGGACGACCCAACAAGCGGCGGTGAATATATTCGATCGCTTTACAAACATAGAGCGATGACCAGTACAGATTGCGGAATACATCCGACTTAGCCAAAGCACGGATAAACTCCCGTACAGAGATGTCGCCGTTTTCCAGCTTGATTTCCAATACCTTCGGGCGCTGACCTTCGTAAAGATCGCGACCAAAAACTTGCAGGTAAGCAGCTTTAATCAGTGCTTGTGTCGAGCTTTCAGAGAATCTGACGCTAGAACCTTTGTCAGCTTTTCTACCAATAGTACCAGGCAGTTGGTCTAACTTGAACACCTTAGGCCCAAGGGTACCAGGAGCTTCACCCCGCGCGTTAGGATTGCTATTTTGGTTATTAATCCCTGCCCCTTGGTGAATCAGGATGCGCTTGGTATCCTTGCCAAAAGGAGCCGGACTGGTGCTGGGGTTGCGAGTTTCTTTCGGGAAAATCGCCCCAAATTGAATTTCTAAGGGATCATTACCAGAACCATAGGGATGTTGGTCTGGTAGTGGTTGTTCGTAAGCAGCAAATGTGGTGATAAACTGAGGTATCTTGCGGAAAGGCGCACTGTAGTTAAACAGGTCTTGCTGCGGGCCCCAGTTGCGACATTCTTGTGCTTCTTGACCAAGACCCCGGAGGTAGGGTACTGTTTCTTCGCCAAAATAGTCGCTGTATTCAGCAGAATCTACTAAGGCATCCACTAAGGCTGCTAGACCACCGGTAGAAATAATGGAAAAGTATTTTTGTACTTCTTCGCGGCTACTTGGCCCTCGTCCCAGAATGTGACGGAAAGCTAGTTCGATGACTCGGCTGTTAATAAAAGGCTGGTAAAACTGTTTTTGGTAAAGGGGAGATTTAGCTAGACGACGGACAAACTCCTTCACGGAGATGTCGCCATTTTTCACCTTGGATTCTAGGTCAGATATGGACAAGCTATAAGCACGGGTAATATCGCGCTCAAAAATTTGTCGATATGTAGCCTTGATTACCTCATTTTTTTCGCTACTTGACAACCCAGTTTTCATTACAAACTTGGGACGCCGTTCTGCCGCATTAAAGTAAATTTGTGGCAGTTCCAAACCTTGCTGGTCGCTAGAAGGGCGTTGGCGAACTTTATTTGAAGGTGTGGCTGCTTTGAATTCTGTTAGCAAAACATCCATGTACTGAGACACAATTTCTGTAGCCTCAGCATCTTTGCGGAAAAAGGAAAGTGACCCGGCTTTGATTTCTTGCAAAGCTACTAGCGTTGCTTCACCAGAGCAGGCATTTTCAATTATTTCCCGCAAACCCCGTGTGTTCACCGCTATGATGTTGGGGTCGCCAGCAACGATCGCATAAGTAGCGTAGCGCAAGAACCAGGATAAATCCCGCAAGCTCTTGGCCATGTTGCTCGGCCCATAGCGAGCAATGTTAATTGGTCTAAAACCCGGAGGTGTCGGGCCACTGGGGGATGAGTTAAATATTGAGCGTAAATTTTCTAGGAACCCACCACGACTTTCAACGTAGGTTACAGTTCCCAGTTGCATCCCTTGCTGAACATTAGCACCAGCACTAACAGGTACTATTTCTATTTCTCTGGGCTTTTCTAAAAAAGCCATTGGCGAACCACCGACAAAAATCCGGTTGGCAGCGCGAGATACGATAATCTCGGCATTATCCGTCAGCGTCTGAGAAATTTCTAGACGCTTTGCACCAGACGCAAAATAGCTTGCCAGTTCATCTAATTCACCACTTCCCAAAAAGCGGTCTTGCTGCTCGGCTTGGGTAATTGTCGCTACAGCTAGGGTTTGATATAGTTGCGGACGCGCAACTGAGCTTCCACCACTTGCCTTAACACTCATCGGATTTGTAAAACTCCCATCATAATCATTTATGTGTTAAGTCTGGGTTGCTTTGAGGCTTGACACATCGGTGTGTCTGTGCTTTATAAGCTTGAGAGTAATGCCTGCAAAACTGCCAGTAAATTAACCCGGTTAGCTTTTAGATTAGAACGTTTTGCGTTCTCAAAGCTGGTTTATTAAGAACTGTGTAGAACCTGTAGCTTAGATACATCCAGTCTTAAGAGTACATACTCTTCTTTGGCTGAGACAAAATCTAAGTTTTGTAACTAAATAATAGGGTAAGCACGGTCTACTGATGCTGAAAACCCTTATTTTGATGTTTGTGGGACTGTCCACTCTCCAATTATTACAATTTATACAAAATTTTAATTGAAAGCAACTTGCCTACAGTAATGTCGGTGGACAGTAGTCATTAATCGATGTTAAGTTATTTTTGCTACTGCACAATGAAGATTAATAAATAAGATAACCTGGCAAATAGTTCTTAACTTGTGATGGTTTAAGCATTTGCTCTCAGGATTCTTTAACCGGAAAATACGATGTACAAAAGTTATAAATTTAACTATTTATTTAATGCTACCCTATCTGCGATCGCAATTATTTTAACCGTCACTCCGGCAAATGCGCTTCCAGACCAAAATATCAGCACCGTTGTTAAGTGGGCAAAGACCAGACCTCAACTACCAACTCTGAGATACAACAGCGAAGCCCACGGCTACGACGGTACAAAGGGAAATTTATACTTTTATGCTGATGTCACTTCTCAAAATGGGACAGTGACCAAAGAAAGCATAACCGTTAGTGGTGACTCAAGCATCAAATTCACCACAAAAAATGCCAATGCAGTAAAACTGTTACAAAATATTTATAATTTTAATATTGCTAATGATTTCCAGAAGTCCCAATATATCACCAAAGTTGGGCGTGACCAATTTTATCGCGGGCAAAAGTTTGCTTACATCACTGCTGAGGTGCAGGGTGGGTCATCATTTCAGATAATTCCCTTGAATAAGTTACAAAAATTTATAGATAATGCCAAATTTTGCCAAACTAATCAGTGCGACGTTTAAATAATTCGTAATTCGTAATTCGTAGTTCGTAATTTTTTAATTTAATTTTTCTTCTCTACGAGACAGGGCTATTTCATTCTAAAATGTGACGTTTTCAAAGTCCCTCTCCCAGACTTGGGAGAGGGATTTAGGGTGAGGGCAAAAACTACGGTTCTCAACTTAAATCGCGTTTAAATTCTTATTTTTCTGAAAAAGATTCCTAAAAACTGCCGTAAAAATAGAATGAAATAGCCCTGTCTACGAGACGCTACGCTAACACGTACAAACTCTCAAGTTAGTAGTAAGTAGGTCAGCAGTTATAATCAATATAAAACTTCCAGGTTAAAAATATTATGAATTTAACTGTAAAAACTTATCCTAACAATACTGCACCCAAGTTAACTTATGATGTGCTGATTGAAAATCAACCAGATGGCGGAGTTAGTGCGACAGTGCTAGGCTTACCAGATTTTAAAGGCTCTGGTGTCACTAAAGAAGAAGCGCTAGAGAAACTAATTCAACTTTTACAAGAGCGAAAACCAGAAATAGTGACTTTGGAAATTGAACCTCCCCAAACCGAACATCCTTGGATGAAATTTGCAGGAATGCACAAAGATAATCCTCTTTTTACTGAGGCTCTGGAATACATAGAAGCTGACCGAAGTCAAATTGACTTGGAGAATGAGACAAAGTAAGTATTATGTGGATATTAGATACAGATCATCTATCGTTATTTCAAAATAGTCATTCACTAGTCACACAACGCATAAGACAGCAGAATCCTGAAAATTTAGCTATAACAGTGATTACATTTGAGGAGAAAGTTAAAGGATGGCTGAATGTTATCAACAAATATAGTAACCAAGCGTCTAAGTATGACAAATTAATATGGGGATACAAGGGATTATGGGATGAAATAGAATATTTCAAAAATATAAAATTACTTGAATTTGATACAAAAGCTTGTAATGTTTATGCTGAGTTAGTTAAGCAGAAAATCCGCATTGGTACTCAGGACTTACGCATTGCGGCAATTACGCTGTCGGTGAATGGTATTTTAGTAACCCGCAACCGGAAGGATTTTGAAAAAGTTCCTAATTTGCGTTTAGAAGATTGGACTATATCTTAATTTGTCTTAAGGCTAAATTGACCTAGATGTTATAATCAATATAAAAATTGAAATATTCAAATATTATGAATTTAGCTGTAAAAACTTATCTTAACAATACTGCACCTAAGTTAAATTATGATGTGATGATTGAAAATCAACCAGATGGTACAGTTAAAGCAACATTACTAGGTTTACCAGACTGTCAAGGTTTAGGAAATACAGAAACGGAAGCGATAGAAAAACTTAGTCAAAATTTGCAACATCGTTTAGAGTCTGCCAAGATAGTCACTTTAGCAATTGAAGTAACCCAAGTAGTAGAAAACCCTTGGTTAAAAATAGCTGGTAAATATAAAGATGATCCGCAATTTGATGAGATGCTGGAATATATAGAAGAATACCGACGCGAATTAGATGAAAGAAGGGATTTAAGGTAAATTTATTGAGTTATACTGAACAACGTTTTTTTAGTTTATTTACAATACTTTCTTCCAAAAGATGATAGATAAAATGAGGTGTGTTCAAATTAGCTGAGTGTAAAAGTTTTTGATAAACTTGGCAAGCTGAATCATCATTTAAAATCCTGTCATGAATGATTCTTGTCCATTCAGGTGCATTGATCATTAATTGGGGTACAACTTTAATAAAAGCCGCAATTTGTTCTTCTATATCAAAAGATTCGAGAAAATGAATTAAGCTGAACATCACTTCTGGCTGTTGACATTGATCATCTAAAACAAGATGATATGCAGATAAATTTTGCTCATCAGAATTATCAGCTATTTCAGCTAAAGCATTTTCAAAGTCGGTAACTTGCTGTTGAGTTTGCATCAAGCGATTTTCTCTTAAAATTGCCAATAGATTGTTTTGATTCATCGGTTTAAACCTACTTTATCAAAAATACCTTGCCAAGTTAGTCTATTCAGGTTAATTAAACCTTGCAGACTTTTCCTGATTTCTCTATTGTACAAACCTTGACGAAGATAAATAGAACGCACATCCGAAACTTCTTGAACCAATGTTTCTCTTGCTGATAAGGTTAAATTAGGAGATTTACCGTAAGAAATTGTTTGCCGATGACGGCCTCCTTTTCCTGGTGATAAATGTTCCATCATAATGGCAATTCCTTTATCTGTACTATAACCAGGAACTTTAGCTTTCATAAAAGCATTCGCAGGTATATGATGAGGTGTAAGGTTATCGCCTCTACGTCCTAGTTTGAGTAAGTCTCCATAAGTACCTATACTGCCCTCTCTGGGAATAAGTTGACGTTGATTATTAACAGGACTTACGCAACTGTCACAAGCAATGGCGCGGTTACACCGCGCCGTGCGCCTAAACAACTACGCGATAAACATAGGAACAGCCGGACGTTT
>NZ_JBALFF010000040.1:0-40292 GCF_036916975.1 Nostoc sp. | reverse complement strand
TCCGGATAAAGATGCGCTAAAGCGCAACTACGAGCCAAATACAGAGATTTTACTTTTCGTTACATAGTTTGGTTTTATCTTGCCTACCTACTTACGACTCAGTTTAAAGCTTTGGAGTGGTAGGATTTTTGGATGTTTGATAACATCTGCAAATTTCTCGCCGAAAACTTTTCCACCGACTTTGCCACTTGGCTGTTAGGAGAACCCATTTCCCTCACGGAGTTAAGTCCTTCTGAACTCTCGTTAGAACCTATTCGAGCCGATGCACTAATTTTATTGGAATCGACAGAATTAGTGCTTCACCTAGAGTTTCAGACTCAACCCGATGTTAATATGCCATTTCGCATGATTGACTATCGACTGCGAGTCTATCGCCGCTTTCCCCAAAAGCAGATGCGTCAAGTGGTGATCTATCTTAAAGAAACAAGCTCAGAACTCGTGCAACAAAATACTTTTACCATTGCTGGTACTCCCCACGAGTTCGAGGTAGTTCGATTATGGGAACAGCCGACAGAGGTATTTTTGCGCTATCCAGGTTTACTTCCATTCGCGGTGTTGGGTGGGACAGATGACCGTGCAAGTATCTTACAGCAAGTAGCACAGGAAATTATCGGGATTCCTGACCAACGGTTGCAGAATAATGTCGCAGCTGCCACAGCAATTTTAGCTGGTCTAGTATTAGAGAAAGGGTTAATTCAAAGAGTATTACGGAGAGACAATATGCGCGAATCTGTAATTTTTCAAGAGATTGAGGCTGAGGCTCAGGCAAAAGGTAGAGCACAAGGTATTCGCCTGGTGGCTGTGAATCTGCTCAAAAGCCAAATGCCTTTGGCAGAAGTGGTAAGAGTCACTGGATTATCACTGGAGGAGGCAGAGTTGTTACAAAAAGAGATAGAAGGTGAGTTATAGACGATTTAAAACTGTTAAACCTACCAGTATTGAGAAGCGATCGCCTAGTGTGCCAAGGCGATCGCTTTTTTAGGATTTATACTGGACTGGCAAGGTAAAAGTAGACCTAACTAGATTTTTATAGATATATATGGTAAAAATACCAATTGGTACAAAAACTTTTGGAGCAATCAAAGCAATTGAATCAACTCCACTTATCACTCAGTTATTCATTAAAAACTAACCATACTACTGTTGAACCAACAGTAAAAACACTGTCTGGAATAACCCTACAACAAAACCCAAAACACCGCCTAAAGTTACAATCGCTTGCAATTCATTTTTGACAATTCCCTCAATTGCAGCTTCTAAATCAGCCGGTGAAGTTGATTTTACCCGGTCAACTATTACTTGATCTATTGACAAAATCGGAATTGCTTGCGCCACAATCGCTTCTAAATCTTTTTCCAAATACTTATCTAATATTAAAGCCAACTCTTGACTCATGACTTCTAAAGAAGTACTGACAACAGGTGAACTACTCAGACGATTTAGCAGGACTACAGCAATATTTTCCCAATCAACAGAATCAGTTAATCCTTGTAAAAAATCGCTGCCGCTGTTTTGTAGATAATGACGGACACTTTCGCGGGTGGTCTTTCGGAGTTGGCGCACCGTCGCCATTGGCAAGTTTTGTAATGATAAATTTTGGAGTAATTTCCGAATGCGATCGCGCATTTGCAAATCTTGAGTCAATTCCTGCAAACGAGTATTAGCAGCCTCCTTTTCATCCAAGCAAAAAGTCCGTAGCCGTGTGAGAGTATTACGTAAGCCAAACAAATTTGCTACTACCCAATAAGTCCCACTGGTTTTTTCGCGGAAGCCTTCATCAATAATTTGAATTGTGCGATCGGTCAAAAAATCAACTATCGTCTGCCGCAGTGCATCTGGCGGTAAAACTGCTTGCAACAACCAATCAGCAAGCCGCGTGGCTTGTTCTTCACTCAATTGAAATTCCAGTAATATCTGGTCAAAAATTTGATTGATCTGCGCTTCCAAAAAGTCTTCACGCCGCGCCAAAACTTTGAGTAAGCGTGGCAAGGATTCCCCTAGTAAATCCCGCAATATCCCTGCCACAATTTTGGCACTTTTCTCGTTTTTATCTGTTTTAATTTGTTCAATAGCCAGCCGCAACAACCAGAGAATTGCTGATTGCACGCGTTCTGTTTGCAACAAACGCCGCGCCAGATTTTGCAATTCTTGTGGTGTCAAGAGTGACCCCATAATTGTCTTAGAAATGTTCAAAGCTAAACGTTCCTGGTTGCGGGGAATCAATCCAGGAGTGAAGGGTACTCTTCGTCCAGCAATGTAAATTGCTAGGTAAGGACGGAACAACATTTTTATGGCTATATCATTTGTGAAATAGCCAATAATTCCACCCAGTACCGGGGGAGACACATAAAGCCAAGAATGAGACCAGTCCACAGGATTTTGGATTTTGGATTTTGCGGTGCAGCGCTGCGGACGGGTTTCCCTGCGCAGGCGACTGCACCAAGACGGATTTTGGATTCTAGATTAGAAATTAGGGATTGAGTATTGGTAATTGGTATTTGCTGGTTATTAATTGTTAGTTCTTTTTCCACTAACCACTAAGGATTCTCCATTACCTATTATCTATTCCGCAGTCCCCAATCCAAAATTGCAAATCTAAAATCTAAAATTTGCTGACTACCAGCACTCCCATCATACCGTTCACAATGGGGTAGTGTGTGGCAACAGCAAAACCAACTTGCCGCGCTAACTCTATTTGCTCTCTCCCGATGGGAAAGCGGTCTAAGCTAGGGCTGATGTAAGCATATTCTTCTTTTAAACCTAAATAACTAGCTACTGACACCACAAAATTGTCCAGATACAACTGCTGTAAGGCACGTAGCTGAGGATTACTCGGTCGATGAAAGTCTAAAATTGCGGCTTTAGCACCCGGCTTCAAAACCCGGTATAACTCTTGAAGACTGCGGGGAATATCTTTAACATTTCTTAAACCATAGCCCATTGTTGCAGCATCAAATTGGTTATCCTCAAAGGGTAAATTTAGCACGTCGGCTTCTACCCAGGCGATGCCTACGGCAGGCATTGCCAACCCAGGTTGGGGATACTGTCTTTGGGAGCGTAATGAAGCTTTTTCTAGTAGGTTGGGGGAAAAATCCACTCCGTACACCTTCCCTGTTGCTCCTGTTTGCCGTGCCAGACGTAAAGCTAAATCACCGCTACCGCAACACAAATCTAATGCTGTATCACCCGATTTAGCTCCACTCCATTTCACTGCCATTTCCTTCCATATTCGATGTTGTCCCAGACTCAACCAATCGTTCAACTGGTCATAAACCGGAGCAATACGGTTAAAAATCGATTGAATTTCGTTAGTCATGGGGTATTGGGCATCGAGCATAGGGCATAGGGTATTAGTTTTTGACAAATGACAAATGACTAATGACAACTAGTAAGAGCGATCGCTATCAGTTGGGCTGATAAATTAATTAGCATTAATTCATCTTCCCGTAAAGTGCAGGGTTGTTTCCACTGTAGTGATAATACGCCCAAAAGTTGATGACGGTAGCTAATTGGGATAACTAAATGTGCTTGCACACCCGTATTTTTGTAGTGGATAGCATCAACTAATTTAGTGTCTTTAGGTATATTTAAGGAAACTTGCATCTGCCCAGTGGCGATCGCTTCCTTTGTTAGTGGGTCAATAGATAGCCAATTCTCTATTGTACCTGTATCGCTGTAAGTTCCTTGAGTCGCAATTAGAGTATTTCCATGTGTAAGTTCTAGAATACACCCGTCTGTTCCAAAAGTCTCACTCACAGCCCTAGCAATTGGAGCGAGAGTTTCTTCTAAGCTAGAAGCTGCTTGAGTTACCTGTACCAAAACACTTAGCAGCGCCATTTGAGCATGAGAACGGCGTAATTCTTCTGTACGTTGCTTGAGCAAGTCGTAGGTTTCTGCTGCTCTTTGCACCACTGCCTTCAGTTCGCCTGGGTCCCAAGGCTTGGTGATATATTTGTAGACTTGCCCTGCATTAATCGCCTCTACTAAGTCTTCAATATCAGTAAATCCAGTCAGAATTATCCTAACCGTATCGGGAAACTGAGGTACAGTCTTGCTGAGAAACTCAGTTCCTTTCATTTCTGGCATCCGTTGATCGGAGATAATCACCGCTACCTCGCCTTCTGCTGCCAAAACTTCTAGGGCGTTTACCCCACTATCAGCTTTGAGAACATTAAAGTCGCGGCGAAAGGTGCGATAAAGCAGATCGAGATTATCTGGCTCATCGTCAACTACCAGGATTTTCAGCTTTTTTGGTTGTTCGAGAGTCATCACTTGATATTGGAGTTTATTAATTTCTAGACTGGGCTTATCCATAAGATATTTCCTTTAAATATTCACTATCTTGTTATATTCCATACGAAGCTTAGTTGAGAATAGCCGAAAATTATCAGGGGTTTTTACGGAGTTAACTTGCCTGTTTCAATACGGTAACTGGGAATTTTACAGAGGATATTTGTCTGCCCTAATATCTGAAGCAAAAAAAAATTGCCCAATAATAATTAACTAGATAAGTTTCGACAGATCAACTCAAGGCAGTAGGTATGGGTAGTTCATAGATTAGAATAAGACTTGCTCATGAGGTATTAATCAACCTCTCAAGTTGAAGCTCGCACTCTGATTATGACTGATCTACCACCCAACGCTCAGAATCCCGAAGAAAATGCTACCAACGATGTAGCACAAGAATTATTGCGAAGACTGAGGCAAAAACAAGGCAACTGGGTGGAATGGGGAGCCGCGATCGCCACGCTAGTAAAAACCGGTTACAACCCCCAAGACATTTTTGAGGCGACTGGATTTGAGCCGATTCAACAAAATCAAGTGGTTGTTGGTTCTCAAGTTTACAATTCTTTAGAAAAGTTTGGAGTCCCAGAAGAAACGCGATCGCACTATGCCACACGCGGGAGTGATGTTTTATATGAACTGCGTTTGCTCACCCAAGAAGAACGCGCCGCCGCCGCCCAACTAATCTTCGTCCACAACGTTGATGCCGATGAGGCACGGGATATAGCAAAAGCAATTAAAGAGTACTCCTATTTCCGCACTTTACCAGAAGGATTTTCTGCCCATCCTGGAGATGCTGTTGCTCATCAAGTTTGGAAACTAGCCCGCCAAAATGCAGATTTACAACAGCGATCGCGCCTAATTGCCAAAGGTTTACGCTTTGCTCACACGCCAGGAGCAAGGCAAAAAATCGAACAACTACTGACTGATTTTACTACCGTTCCCCAGCGTCCAGCGCCAATTTTACCCTTTTACCGTCTGGAATTTGAAGAACAATTACCCCGAATCTTGCCGGTGGTAGGCGAATTGCCATTGTCACGGCAAGACTTGCAAGCTGTGCCGATATTGACAGAAATTGAACCATTTCGGATGGTCAAGTTTTCTGGAGAGCAAGCTTGGGTACCCTTACCAGGTTGGCAAGTGTTGTTAGCAGCAGTTGATCCAGTAGTGATTTTAGCAAATAGCGATCGCTTCCCCATCCAAACCCAAAGCCAAATAGGGTCAGTCGTCGTTGTGGTAGATCGGGCCCAACGAGAATGGGATGCCTCCAGCTACTTTGTCGTTGAAAATGATGGGGAATTAAATTTTCAGTGGTTTGAAACTGAGCCAGAAATTCCCTTACTAGGACAAATTATTATCATTGTTCGTCCTAAGAAAATTTTGGATGAAGAATTAACTAAAGATTCCTGGCAGATTGACGAATAATTCCATTTTAGACAGGACTCTAACTAGGGCTATTTCATTCTAAAATGTGACGTTTTCAAAGTCCCTCTCCCAGACTTGGGAGAGGGATTTAGGGTGAGGGCAAAAACTACGGTTCTCAACTTAAATCGCGTTTAAATTCTTATTTTTCTGAAAAAGATTCCTAAAAACTGCCGTAAAAATAGAATGAAATAGCCCTGGGGACTGACAAATAAAAAAATACCCCACAAGATTGGGTAATTTATTTGTTGGAAGTCCCCAATCTAGTTTTATTTATTCTCACCGACTTACTTACGAACCTATTAAGTAGGTAGACGTAATTAAACATATAATAAACCTCACTCTGCCTCCGGCTTCCCTCTCCGATACTTTGGAGAGGGATTGAGGGTGAGGTTTTATATTTAATTTGACCCACTTACTTAAATAAAATGGGAGCATCCCAATAAAACTTGATAGACTACTATCAGGAATTTAGTAATTTGGCATTACGAATCAGCGAAAATTATTCATATCTGCGGTTTGGAAATTACATTCAACACATAACATATATTTAATATATAAAATTTGGTATGTCAGACTCTAAATTTACTGCTCCTCTGGCTCCAGAATCACTCCACTCAGAATTATCTGAGCGATCGCCTGTTTCTTCTCTGCGGGAGAAAATTCTAGCAATTCGCAATAGTCTACGTCCTGGACAGCAACAAATGGCTGACTGGCAATCTGGCCCTTTGGCTATTTCTGCGGTTCCTGGTGCAGGCAAATCTACTGGTATGGCGGCGGCGGCTGCGATCGCAATCGCCCGTCAGTATGAACGTTCATCCTCGCGTCGTCAATTAGTAGTCGTCACATTTACTCGTTCAGCTGCTGCCAATATTAAAGCGAAGATTCGCAAATTCTTACGAGATGATTTATTTTTACCTCAGACTGGATTTTTTGTCTATACCCTACATGGTCTAGCGTTAAACATTGCCAGTCGGCATTCTAATTTGTCAGGTTTGCAGTTAGAAAATGTCACATTAATTACACCAACCCAAAGTCACCGTTTTATCCGAACAGCTGTAGAGCAATGGATTGCGAACAATCCAGGAATATATTTACGGTTACTAGAAGGTCATCAATTTGACGGAGAAGAGACAGAAAGATTGCGTCGCCAATCGGTGCTGCGAACAGAAGTATTACCGGAATTAGCTAATACAGTAATTCATGAAGCAAAAAGTTCTGGGATATCGCCACAAAGGTTGCGAGAGTGGAGTAAACAAACCACAGACGAATATGCAATTTTGAGCGTAGCGGCGGGATTGTATGAGCAATATCAAAACTTAATGCGATCGCGTGATTTCATTGATTACGACGATATGATTTTAGCCGCACTGCGCGTTTTAGAAAATGACAGCGCCCGTCGCATCGAGCAAAACCAAGTTTTTGCAGTCTTTGAAGACGAAGCCCAAGATTCTAGCCCACTTCAGACGCAGCTTTTAGAAATTTTGGCGAGTGATGGGGGAGCGAGGGGAGATGAGGGAGATGAGGGAGATGAGGGAGATGAGGGAGATGAGGGAGATGGGGGAGATGAGGGAGATAACTCCTCACTCCTCACTCCTAACTCCTCACTCCAAACTCCTAACTCCTCACTCCAAACTCCTAACTCCTCACTCCAAACTCCTAACTCCTCACTCAACTTAGTCCGAGTTGGTGACCCCAATCAAGCAATTAACTCTACTTTTACCCCAGCCGATCCGATTTATTTTCGGCAATTTTGCGAAGAGTGCGATCGCATCAAACGATTGGCAACGATGGATCAAGCTGGTCGCAGTACTAGAATTATCATTGAAGCTGCTAACTTTGCCCTCAAATGGATCAATAAACAGTCGTCAGCAACAACGAATAACGGACAAAAAACTCCTGACAACCGACAAGTACCATTTCGCTTGCAGACAATTCGCCCTGTTGAAGTTGGCGATCCGCAAAAGGGAGCCAATCCAGCACCAGTAGGACGAGGGCTAGAACTTTATACTCCGCGTGACATTCATCACACCGTTGAATTGTTATCTCAAAGAATAATCGAGTTATTTGGCGAAGACGCAACACAAAATAGTGCAGCGATTTTAGTCCGAGAAAATCGCCAAGGACGATGGTTAGCAGAAGCTCTAACACCTGTGTGCAAAGAGCATAATATTACACTGTACGATGTGGGAGAACGCGATCGCCGTTCCCATGTTCCCCAAGAGATTTTAGCATTGCTGCAATTTTGCGATCGCCCCCACTCCCCCGATTACCTCAAAGCCGCCCTAGAAGCATTAGTCCAGCGCCAGTTAATTCCTACTCAAGACCTCAACGCCCTTGCTAGTCTCCCAGAAGAATTTTTGTATCCTGGACCCCTAGCAGTACCCCAGCCAGAAACAGTCCATAAAGCTGCTCGTTTGTGTCGCAGTTTACTTCGCGCCCGCTTAGAATTGCCCCTCTACCAGCTAATTTCCTTTCTCGCCTTGACCTTAAATTACGACCAGGCAGAATTGGCAACTGCTGACAAACTCGCAGAACGGGTAAACCAGCAGATAGCAGGCAATAGTTCGATGGGGGGAATGCTGTCAGCTTTAAGTGAAATCGTCAGTTCCGAACGGTTTGAACCAGTGGAAACCGAAGATTCGGAAGAACGTTACACTCGTCGCGGTCAACTGACTATTATTACTATGCACAAAGCCAAAGGGCTAGATTGGCACTATGTATTTCTTCCCTTTCTCCACGAAAACTTGATTCCTGGGAGATTTTGGGTTCCTCCCCAAAGCCAGTTTTTAGGGGATTTTACCTTATCAGAAGTAGCCCGCGCCCAAATTCGTGCTGCTCTCCACGCTGAATCTACCATCCCAGATGTTACACAAGCATGGGAACAAGCAAAGCACTTGAAAATATCTGAGGAGTACCGTTTACTATACGTTGCTATGACACGAGCAAAGCGTCTGGTGTGGATGTCAGCAGCGCAGAAAGCCCCCTTTACTTGGAGTAAACCGGACAATTTACAAGAACAAGCGCCTTGTCCGGTTTTTCCAGCATTAAAACGCCAATTTCCTGAATCTGTGATGAATTTAGCAGTAATGGCTAAACAAGCTTAGACCTCTTGCATAAATCAAAAATAAAGAACCTCACCCCGCATTTGAGTAAACTTACGCTCCCCTCCCCAAAGCATCGGGGAGGGCTGTTAGGGACTTTTGCAAGAGGTATCTTGAGCAAAAGTTTTAAGAAATTGAATCATCCTAAATCATTTGTGAAAATTATATATCTCTTTTTTCGGGAGCATCTCAATGAGTGCTTAAATCTTTTCCCTCACCCCCAGCCCCTCTCCCTTCAGGTGGGAGAGGGGAGACATAATTCTAGTTCCCCTTCTCCCATATGAAGGGAGAAGGGGTTAGGGGATGAGGGCAAACACAAACTTTTTGCACCTGACGGGATGCTCCCCTTTTTTCTTTCTTCCCTTTGCGCCCTTAGCGAACTTTGCGGTTCGTTTTATTATTTATATTTTTCACGAATCAAACTTAGTTTCTTCAAAATGTCTATCATCTGGCAAAAATTTATGAAAAAGCAAAAGGGAATTCCATCCCCGCTTCGTAAAAATGGAATTCACCTTTAAATTTTGCCTTACCTCTAACAAAAGATAGCTATGCCAAGCTTAAACTTACTCAATTGCCACCAGACACAACAGATTTATTATGTATAGCAGTGTCTTCAGGCTTTCTCTGCCATTTACCATCACTGCCTGGTTCGTATTCATTCTTTACACTATTCCAAGCAATTTCACGCGCACCCTCTTCACTCAAACCATCACTTTGAGCAGCGCTAAGTGCTGCTGCAAAAATCTGCTGTGCGTGTTCGGGCAACTGTTCTTGAATTTCAGCAGGTAATTCATTTATTGTTTGATCAGCCATAAACTTACTCCGATTATCTCAAGTTAAGTTCATGTTAAAAAACTTGCAATAGAATTTCCTCTTTCTGAAAGTAGAGAAGTAAATAATCATACTTATGGCTGAGTTAAGCGATTTTTAAATCAGCGATGCAATAATATTGATGCTCATCGCTAAAATTGTGGTATTGAAAAAGAACGATAATATACTATGTAACAGAGTCAAGCGCCTTATATCGCGTGATGTCGTCTGCACATCTGAAACTTGACTTGTCATGCCAACTACAAATGAATAATATAAAAATTCCCAATAGTCTGGATAGTCGTTATTAGGAAAATCTAAACCTTTGGTGATTTCTTCTCTATTATTACGACTAATAGATTTGTAATAACTGTGTGCATATTGCACTGCAAACATCGTATGCACTAGTAACCAGGAACCAACAATAGTCATAATTGAAAGTATGACATGTAGGTTAAGCAGAATTGTTGATAACCCTTTTTTATTACTTAGTAAAAACCCGATCGCTAAAACACTAGCACAAGCCGCAGCTATCACCAGCAGAAATATAGCTAAATGTCCTTCATATTCATTCTCAGCATAACGGCGAATTTTTTCTGGGGTAGCTTTGATCATCTTCCACCAGGTTACGGCTAAGAAAAAGTCAGCAGCAAAGTTCCAAGCACAGAGAATGCGAGTCGGTAAGTGCAGCCAAGATGGAAGAATTATTGAAACTAATACAGCAAGTCCGACAGCAATTATCAATCTGGGGCGGGGGTCAAAGTTTTTAAACAAATTCAGTTTCACAAATGTTGCGATCGCAAATAACTAATTCGTAATTCATAACTAATCAAAACACCACACCAATTTTACAATTTGGTGTTTTTTAAGCTAAGTAAGCGGGTGTAAATAATCATCACTCCCTCGTAGTTGCGCTTTACCGCATCCAGATAAAGATGCGCTAAAGCGCAACTACGAGCCAAATACAGAGATTTTACTTTTCGTTACATAGTTTGGTTTTATCTTGCCTACCTACTTAATCCTCATTCAAATTGCAGCTTTGTGTATCCACCTCCCCCTTATTCTTAAGTATTCTAACTACATAACTTAGAATCAGCTTACTTGTTGTGGTGTAAATTTTTAACTAATTCAATTACGAATTACGAATTACGAATTATTTTAACTTGGCTCTAATCGTTTCTATTCGTTGACGATTAACACCCAAATCGCTTTGACCTAAGCGTGAAGCTGAACGTACGTAGATACGGTGACAAGTTTGGGTGGAGTCCCCTTGTTTTTGGATGCTTGGGGAGTTGACTTAGCCTATAGTTGTAGCCAAAAAGGGTTGGGTTGCCCGCCTGGTGCTTCGCCCTTTACAATGAGTCCGCGTGCAGTTGAAAAATTGCAACAGCGCCAAACAAAGGTTGCAAACTGGTATTTGGATATGTTGTTACTGGGTAAATATTGGGGCGCTGAACGCACCTATCACCATACAGCACCGATTAATTTATATTATGCATTGCGGGAAGCATTACGTTTGCTTGCAGAAGAGGGATTAGCAAACTCCTGGCAGCGGCATCAAAAAAATGTAGAATATCTCTGGGAAGGATTGGAGAATTTAGGACTGAGTATGCACGTTGAGCAAGAGTATAGACTGCCAACGCTCACTACTGTCTGCATCTCCAGTTAATCAGTTTTTTAGTCTTAAGCTTAGATAGAGTATAGACTGCCAACGCTCACTACTGTCTGCATCTCCGCAGGGGTAGATGGGAAAGCGATCGCTCGCCAGTTACTCAATGAGTATAATATTGAAATTGGCAATGGTCTTGGCGAACTAGCAGGTCTTGTTTGGCGCGTCGGATTGATGGGCTTTAATAGTCGAAAGGAAAGTGTTGACCAACTTTTAGCAGCCCTACGGCAAGTTTTGCCTAAGTAGTTTTCGAGTGGTATAGCGGTTAGGAGTTTATGTGAGGTACATCCGTAGGGGCATGGCAGTGCCATGCCCTTACAACTGGCGATATAATGTTGTACCGCATCTGAATGGGAACCGCTATAGTGGTGCGTTAATAGTAGGTTAACGCACCTGATATAAAGAGCAACGCCGAATAGCCCGCCATAGGCATCGCTCTAACATTCATTCGAGAATAAAAGCAAACTCATTGCGATAAAAAACCAACAAACAGTAGAGGCAAAAGTATTAGTAGGGACACAATTAATACGAGGGTTCCTGGCTCGATTTTAATCTGGTTCTTCTGTGGATCGCGCATTTGGCATTCCCTCGAACAATAAGTATATTAACTCAGCCTAAAGGATGTTTATTGCTTTTTTCAAGCCGAATCAGGTTGAAAAATGTAAATTTATAGCAAGTTTATCGCACTATCAGCTTATTTCTTCCAAGGTAATTTAGTTCCCATTTCAGTCAATGCAGAAAAGATGAGATAGAGGACGAGTAAGCCAGCACCCGCACAAAAAGCCAGTAAATCGTTATCCATAAGTGCTATTTACTAAAACTTCGCTAATCATAGCGGAATCACTTAATATTTAGCATTTTTCTAAAGCCCTACAATCTTTGGTCTTTTGGGTGCAAACTGTACCAACCCTACCAGTGACGAACTGCTAGCCAGACGGCAGAAAGCAAACCCGCGAGGCTGAGGGTTAGTCCACTAAACGGTATTAATAAGCCAAAAATGGGTAATACTGCTCCAGCAATAGTGCAGATAATAGCAGCAAGAGAAGCACTGCGACTTGCGCCCAATCCCCATGTCAGAAATAGTAAGATGATGGAAATTAAAGTCCAAGCCAACTGAGCATTCATGACGCGGGCCAGATAGGTCAACATTAATAAACAAGCAAAGAAAATACTAGCAGCGATCGCAATATTTTTCAAACTCATTGGCAGTGACAAATATAACAATAATATCCACCACAAAAATATTGCTGGTGCTAGCAATAAAAGACGCGGAATTACGCCAGTATGACGAATAGGTTCGGTGTTGGTAAACACTCCAAATGGATTTTTGACTGAAACATTATCGTCAAATTTCCAAGTAAATTGCGTACTGCGTCCGTTAACTTTAATTTCATTCGGTACAATACCACTAGCAAAATCAGCCGGAGCAAAGTTAGCAACTGCTATGAGGCTAAAATTAGAAAGCAACTGTCCTCCTGCGCTATAAACCCAGCGAGGCCCTCCCTGAGCCTGATAGGTGACTCGAAAAGTGGTTTCTTCTCCTGGTTGTAGTTGGAAGAGAAAGCCATAGTCTCCCGGATTGGTTTGTTGTAACCTAGTACCATCACGTTCGACTTTATAGCTAGCAAGCAGTGTATAGCCATTGGGTGGCGGTGCTTCAAAGAAAAAATTATTAATATCTTTAAGCTGGTTAATTACTTTATAATCGGCAGTATAATTTGCCTGATAAATCGAACTGCGACCTGGAACATCTACGCTTTGGTCAAGCTTGACTTGAATTTGCGAACCAGCCAGCATTAAGAAGCGGTTAATCTCTCGCGTCTGGTTTACCTTAACAATCTTGCCATTGACTTGAGTGTTATAAGAGTATGGCTCTTGAATAGAGTAGCGCACTTGCGGCGCAAATTGTTCGAGCCTATCACCTGCAACACTTTCAGCAACTTGAGCCACCCTTGCTTGTTCCCAGTAGTGGTAGCGATTGCTTAAAGTTGAACAGAGAAAAAATCCTGGTACTAATAGAATTAATACTAAGGTTAAATGCTGTAATCCTTGCAGCAGTTGAGAATAACCAATAGCCCATTCGCCGATTATAACTTGTTGCGGCTGGCTTCGACGGAGAGAAAAACTCATCAGTGCGATCGCAACTCCCAAAGCTACAACCAAAAATACTAATAACAGTGAAGCTTTGAGCGCCTGGGTTCCAAATTGGACAAGCTCAATCGGATGCGTCAAATCGGGTAATCCGGGAATACCTTGAGCAGAAGATAACATTGGTTGATTTTTGCAGAATTTGGAAAACCAGACCGATAAAATCTCTTAAAAGTTTCTAAAATAAAGTTTTATTTGATACCTAGACAGTTTAAATATAAGATCAAACCTCACCCTCAATCCCTCTCCAAAATATCGGAGAGGGAAGCCGGATTGAGGGTGAGGTTTTATATTTAATTTGACCCACTTACTTAATCTTGGTATAAAGATCAAAAGCCCAGTCTTTGTGACCAGGCTTTTGAGCGTAAACAATGGGGCTATATTCCCCGAAGGTTAGTTATAGAGGTTCAGTATAATATCGATGCTCTGATAAGTAATACCACTTTGCTGTTATCGATTCCGGAAAATTCGCTAAAAATTTTTGAGTAGCCTTTATCTCCCAAAATACACCAAGCGACTGGCAGCGTCAGCGTGTAGGATCTAAAAATATTAACTTTCCGGCTTTTGCTGATGAATAATGAATTTGGTAGCTGGCAAGAATGGCTGACAGTATTCACCTATCTAGGTCTTACGGTTTTTATTATCTGGCGCGTGTTTTCCACCGAGAAGAGTTAAAAAAGCTGCATATCATCTCAGCAGGGTCGTTTTGCTCAAAAGACAAAATTAATGTCCATAAAAAGCCAGTCTTAAGGACGATAAAATTGCGACTAAAAACAAATTTCGAGCAATCTTGGATTGTACGCTGTTTTATAGCAGTACTGCTTTTCGGTCAAGTGTGGCTACATTTACTCCAAGGAAAAACGTACTATCGCAAGATTCTGCAACATCTAGCGACCGCAGGGCCAGGTTCTATCTTTCCAGTTCTCCTTGTCAGTGGTTTTGCAGGGATGATTTTTACTCTTCAGATGGCAAGAGAATTAATCCGATTTGGGGCTATCGATGCTGTGGGAGGTGCTTTTGCCTTCGCTTTTTGTAAAGAATTGGCTCCTATTTTGACCGCTAGTATTATGGCCGCACAAGTAGGTTCTGCTTTTGCAGCAGAAATAGGAGCAATGCAAGTCACAGAGCAAATTGATGCACTTTATATGCTCAAAACTGATCCAATTGATTATCTAGTAGTTCCTAGAGTAATTGCTTGTAGTTTAATGATGCCTTTGATGACGATTTTAGCTTTAGTTACGGGCATCTTCGGCGGAGTTTTTGCCGCATCATATTTTTACAAAATTATTCCCGAAATATTTTTAGAATCAGTCAGAAATTTTTTAGAACCGTCAGATTTGTTTATTATTTTGCTAAAAGGTTTTATTTTTGGGGTGATAGTTGCTGTTATTGGTTGTAGTTGGGGATTAACTACTAAGGGAGGAGCGAAGGAAGTAGGAGAATCGGCAACAAAAGCAGTGGTTACTAGTTGGATATCAATTTTTGTCATGGATCTTTTCCTATCTATACTGCTGTTTGAACAGCCTGCATTTTGAAACCAAGCAAGTATTGCAGAAGATTTCCGACTTTTTTTAACAAGTTGGAAACCTGAGCTAAAAAGAAAGTTGTGGTTAAATAATACTGGTTTTGAAGCCTTGGCGTAGCGCCCCGCAGGCATCGCTAGCTTTTACGATCAAGAATATATTAATTTGTAGATTAGCGCACCCAAGGCCAAACCGCTCAATGAAAAGATAGATGCAGCTAAAAAGGCTAGCCCTGCCCTAAGACCTGCTGTTTGAAAGTCTATCTTGACTAATATAGTTGCCGAAACGATTAGCAAAGTATCAAGAAATACTCGAAACCAGGCAATCATAATAAAGAACAAGAAAGCTGCTACAACGGCAACGGCGAAAGACCTCGTATTTGATTTAAGTAAAATACTGAAGTAATATGTTATTTTCGTCCAGGGAATGGTCAACGTTACTATTAAAAGTAAGATAGCAACGACAGTCGCCAGCCACATCGACACAGAAGCGCGTGTTTCAGATATTAGCCAGCCCAAAGTACTGTAACTAAGCAGTACTAACGCCAGGGACACCCAAGGAACTCTTTGCATTGGCATGGGTTAATACTCCTAGTACAGGGTCAAGGTTTTATTCCATTATTGAATCTTATAACTATTGACTAATAGCTAAACAATCATTTTCTGCCCACCAAACATAGATGGGCGTGTCGCGGTCTACTAAAACGCCAAAAGTATTCGGTTGCAACACATTTATGCTAATGCCATTTGTTAATTCCACAACATAATTAACATGTGTACCCAAATACATAACATTGACAAGCCTTCCTTCAAAAGAGTTAGTTGGCAAATTGGGTGGATAAAGAGAAAGCTGGATTTTTTCTGGACGGACACTCACTACGACTGCTTGTGATAATTCAGATGGTGTATTTTCAGCGCGGCTAATGATAATTGAGAGTGCCGTTTTTGTCGAAATTTTAATATTAGAAGAGTCTACTGCGACAATTTCACCGCTAAATAAATTAGTATCACCAATAAAATCAGCAACAAAAGATGTGCAAGGACGTTCGTAGATTTGGCTAGGAGTGCCAACTTGTTCAATTTTACCTTGGTTCATCACGGCAATGCGATCGCTCAAAGACAATGCTTCTTCTTGGTCGTGTGTCACCATCACAAAGGTCACTCCCAAGTCTTTGTGTAAATTTGATAACTCCACCTGCATTTCTTTACGTAGCTTTAAATCTAACGCCCCTAAAGGTTCATCGAGTAATACGACGGTGGGGCGATTAACTAAAGCCCTTGCTAAAGCGACTCGCTGCTGTTGACCACCAGAAAGTTGATTGGGAAAGCGCGATCGCAAACTTTCCATTTTCACGAGTTTTAAAGCTTCTTGGACTCTAGCTTCAATTTTCGATTTGGGTATTTTTTTTAACCGCAGTCCGAAGGCGATGTTATTCCAGACATTCAGGTGGTTAAATAGGGCGTAACTTTGAAATACAGTATTGACGGGTCGGCGGTAAGGCGGCACATTAGTCATAGAATGACCCTGAATCAACACCTTGCCAGCATCAGCGATTTCAAACCCAGCGATTAAACGCAGTGTTGTTGTTTTACCACAACCGGAGGGGCCTAAAATACTAAAAAATTCTCCCTGTCTAACATCCAAATCGATTCCATTTACTGCTGGTTCTTGGTTAAAAAACTTGAACACGTTACGCAGTTCAACATCTAGTGGCTGAAAAGTTGTTATCCCCCTTTGATTCTGCATGACAATTTGAGCCATAATCCTCAGTAGAATGCCGTGATATTACGTGATGTCAGTAGTCTATTGGGCAGACTAGATTTGACACTTTGGTTTATTGTATCCGCCAAAAACAATTGTTCAAGAAGATACTTGCCCAATTCTTTTATACCCAGTACTGGACATCAGTTTAGGGTAATTGTATACAGATAATACCCCTATTAGAATCATTATTTGTCTTATGTCTTTATTCCCATCAATTGGCAGCAAAAAAGATACACGTACAGTTGGACGTGGTTTCCAATCAATATTTTTAATCGTATTTACCCTATTAATGACCGGCGGTATTGGGACGCGTTTGGCATATTTGCAAATTGTTGAAGGACCAAAACTCCGGGAACGAGCCGAAGCAAACCGAATTCGGATGATCTCCAAACAACCGGAACGGGGAAATATTTTTGACCGCAACGGTAAACTTTTAGCCACTACTCGCTATCCTAGCTCTGTATATTTGTGGCCGATGGCACATACTAAGCCTTCTTGGTCTGTAGTCGGGCCGCGTCTAGCGCAAATTCTCAACATTCCCCAAGATGAAATGGAAAAGAAATTAGAACAAGCTGGTGCTAATTCTTCTTCACTCATCCGGGTGGCTCGCGATCTAAATGAAGCAGAAATCACTGCATTAAAGGAGTATAAAAATGAACTCCCAGAAGTAGAAATCAATACAGATTCTGTGCGTTATTATCCGCACGGCAAGGAATTTGCTCATGTACTAGGTTATACGCGAGAGTTGACCCCCGACCAGTTAAAGGACAAAAAGCAGCAAGGCTACCGACTCGGAGATGTAATCGGTCAGATGGGGGTGGAAAAGGCTTATGAGAAAATGCTGCGCGGTGAATGGGGGGGTCAGCAAGTCGAAGTGGATGGTGCGGGTAGACCAATTAGGGTTTTGGGGGAGAAACAGGCAAAAGCTGGTAACGATTTGCACCTGACTATAGATTTGGATGTGCAGAAGGCTGCCCAAAAAGCTTTGGGAAATCACCGAGGGGCGATCGCAGCACTCGATCCGAATAACGGTGCTGTTTTAGCACTGGTATCTTACCCCACCTTTGACCCAAATATCTTCTCCAAACAAAAACTCTCCCAGAAAGATTGGGAAAGTCTACAAGGTAAAGATCATCCCTTGGTCAATCGGGCTTTGAGTGCCTTTCCCCCCGCCAGTACTTTCAAAATTGTCACTACCACAGCTGGGTTGGAATCGGGTAAATTTTCTCCTGATACAATATTACAGACCTTTGGTTCTTTGACAGTTGGTGGGGTGACTTTTGGTGAGTGGAATCACGCCGGATTTGGGCCATTAGGATTTCCCAGAGCGATCGCAATGAGTAGTGATACTTTCTTCTATCAAGTTGGCAGAAAAGTCGGTGGCCCAACTTTAATCGAATGGAGTCGTAAATACGGGTTTGGTCAAAAAACTGGCATTGAATTTCAGGGTGAAGAATCAAAAGGTTTGGTTCCCGATGAAAAATGGAAGCAGAGGGTTTTGAAAACACCTTGGACTGTAGGAGATACCATTAATATGTCAATTGGTCAAGGTGCTTTACAAGTTACACCCCTACAATCGGCGATTATGTTTTCTGTGCCGGCTAATGGTGGGTATCGAGTTCAGCCGCATTTGCTCAAAGACAACGAAGAAGCAAAAAGTTGGCGAGAATCCTTAAATATGAAGCCAGCAACTATCAAAGTTCTCCGCGACGGACTGCGGAGGGTAGTGAGTGAGGGTACAGGTAAGCACTTGAACGTGCCAACAATTGCCCCAGCGTCTGGGAAGAGTGGCACTGCTGAAGCTGGTGTTGGTCGCCCCAATCATACTTGGTTTGGTGCTTATGCCCCCAGTAATAAGCCAGAAATTGTGGTTGTGGCATTTGGTGAAAATACCGGCGAACATGGCGGTACTATTTGCGGGCCAATGGTTTTACAAGTGTTGGAAGCTTATTTTCAGCATAAGTATCCAGGTAAGTATCAAAAACCTCAGCCTGATCCATCAGAAGCTAAAACTCAGAGTTCAGGACATGTGACTGGAGATTAGTACCAGGGACTGACAAATAAAAAAATACTCAACTACTTATTGTGGGGTAATTTATTTGTTGGAAGTCCCTTAGCACCGCAGGTGAACTTAAATTAAGTTACCTTAAGGGGGTTTTAGTGGTAATTTATTTGTTGGAAGTCCCTTAGCACCGCAGGGCGTAATTCGTAATCGTCAAACAAAAATCAGATCAAATTATGATTGACGGCTATATTCGAGCCATAATGACTCAAAATCAAATTCCAGGGCTTTCTGTTGCAGTGGTACAGGAAGGTGAACCTGTTTTAGTTAAGGGGTATGGACTGGCGAATATTGAACACTCTGTTCCAGCGACTGAACATACAGTTTATGAAATTGCCTCTGTTGGTAAAACTTTCACAGCTACAGCCATAATGATGCTAGTGGAACAAGGGATAATTTCGCTAGAAGATGCGATGCCTGCGGCGGTAAACTACGCAGATTATCTCGATTATCTACCGATAACGTGGCAAAATGTCACAATCCAGCATATTCTGTCTCATCAGTCTGGAATTCCTAGTTATACCGATGCCCCAAACTACTGGGAAATTACCCATCTTAATTTATCGAAATCTGAAATTTTGGCTCTAGTTACTCACCTACCCCTCAAGTTCCAACCAGGTGAGTTTAGCGCCTATGACAACACAGGTTACTATCTACTGGGTTTGATCCTAGAAAAGGTAACTGGAAAATCTTATGGAGATTTGTTGCGCGATCGCATTTTTGCTCCTTTGAGAATGAATGCAACCGTGATGAATGATCCTAGTGACATAGTGCCACATCGGGCTGCTGGCTATCGGTTGCAAAACAGCAAACTCGTTAACAAACCTTACTACAGTCCTTCGGTTACTTATTCTGCTGGAGGTCAACTTTCCAGTGTAGAAGATATGGTGAAGTGGGAACAGGCGCTTTCTAGTGCAACTCTACTAAAGCAATCAACCCTTGATTTGATGTGGATTCCTCATTTTCCCAATCAGGGGGATGATTGGGAAAAGTTGAGATATGTTGCAGGTTTAGGTTGGTGGGTATTTAATTATGGCGATCGCCGAGTAGTTGGTCATAATGGTTCGATTTTAGGATTTGCAAGTAACATTACCCGCTTTATTGATGACAAAATTACCGTAATTTTACTTTGCAATCTAGATAAAATTTCCCGACCAGATGCGATCGCTAAAAAAATTGCTGAATACTACTGTCCAGTTCTTAGCAAAGTAGTGCTTCAGCCTCCATTAAAGGAGAGGGAGTAAAACTAATGACTCCTGACATGAGCCTTATTCAATTCCTATTGAACTTCCTGCAACTTTTGCGTACCTTGAATTTCAGGTAGTGGTTCCAAGGAAGTAGTTACAGGAGAATAATGGCAATAACAAATAATTATTGCTTCAAAATCGCTTATCGGCAGTTCTGAGGAATACTCTTCAACCCTCGTTACTTCCCAATTCCCCACTCTACTGTGAGTACTAGCATCTGGAAACCGAGAATCAGCGAACTGTTCAATTTTGTGATATTCCCTTAACCTATAACCGGGTGTAGGTAAGGCGCGTGACGAAGAGTCAAAATGTTCAGCAAGGATGTCGGTAAGCGCTCCAGTGTGAGTAAGTGACCTTTTTTGGGCGTCATGTTCCTCAGTCATCTCGGCACGGAAAATGATGTATTTTCGTCCCATCGGTTAATCCTCCATATATTTCGGGAATTCGGTTTCGCCTTCAAATACACAATTGTATTTAAGAATTTTGTCTCCAGTTGGTTCTATCCGTAGTAGTTTCCACCCATATTTTGCTTCTATTTCGTAGCATTGCCGACGTTCTGTAGCTGCGTGTCGAGAGATTTTTTCTGGAGTTGCACCCTCATTGTCTGGCTTGCTACCCTTGGTCATGCTGTACCCTTGCGATCAATTTTGCTGGAGGGTTCATTTTGTCTCAAAAATTCATCGATAAAATCAACCAGAATCTCATCCTCTTTCTGTGTAAACCTCTGTTATTGAGGCATCTTAACAGGTTTCAAATTTCTGGCTTTGTAGAACATTTCTAAGCTATTGCGATCGCCTACAAAACGCCAGTGCCACGGCTCATAACTCACACCTTGAACATTATCTTTAGGAAATGACATTTCAAAGCCAAAACGCGCTGCATTTGCTTGCAGCCATTGATAAGCCTTGGTATGGTCAAAATTAGGTTGGACATCAGTTGCTGCTACTGCTCCGTCTCCAATATCCACAGCATAACCTGTGTGATGTTCGCTATGACCAGGAGGAGCGCTCAGGGCTGCTCGTTGTGCTGGCGTTTGATTTCGTTGGGCACCGACATCAAAAAACAACTGCTCTTGGTCTTTGACTGAGCGAAAGCCAGAAATTGGTACTAAAATTACACCTGCACTCCGCGCTGCTGCTACCATCTGCTCAAACTTTTGGGCGGCAGCTTTTCGCATTCTAATGCCCCTCTTTGCCGAGATAGTTACTAGTTCTGATTCCGGGGCTTCTGGGTATGGAAAATGCCCTAACACAGTCTCGCTAGTATTATTAGATGCTGCTGTCGTTGCCGGAGTAGGAGTAACTGGTAAAGGTTGAGAATCGGCAGTTTTTTTAGGTGCAGTGACGAAAAATAAAAAACTGCTAATTAAAGATAGCAAGACAAATCCCGTTACTCCCCCAATTAGCAGAATTCGGGGTTGCAACCAAAATTTAGGTGTTGCATCAGGGGTATCGCGTACAGCCACTGGAATATCATCACCAAAGTCATTCGATGAGTTTTGCGGTTTTCCAGAAAACCCTGCCTTATTCAAGGGTAAACTCCTGTTTTTGTGGAATAGCCATAACAGATTTTGCACTGGACAAAAGTAAACGTAACAGGTAGCATTTTACATCTGTGGTTTTTAGGCGCAATCTTGACAAACCTTTTAGAACTATACGTCAAGCTGGGTGGATTAGTGCTGGTAGGTTTTATTCTGGGACGCAAACTTCCTGTGACAGTTCCTACACGTTTGGGACAGTTCCTTTTTTGGGTGGGAGTACCCATCAGCATAGTATCGTTTTTGCGTCAATCTAGTTTATCGGGGCAAATTTGGATTGCACCTGCCTTCGCTTACCTAGCCATTTTACTAGGAGCATTTTTAGCTTGGTTAGGAATTAAAGCACAAGCCTATTTTAGAAATACTGTCCCCCTACCACCAACTCAGGCTAGCTTGATATTAGCAGCAATGTTGGGTAACACAGGTTATCTTGGTTTTCCGATCGCTTTAGCAATGGTAGGTAAGGAACACTTCGCTTGGGCGTTATTCTACGATTTGTTAGGTTCATTCCCAGGAACTTATGGCTTGGGTGTGTTCCTAGCAGCCCGTTTTGGCGGTGGTGTCCAGAATCATTGGCAGACTGCTAGAGCAATCTTAATTAATCCTGCGCTGTGGGGTTTCGGATTTGGCTTGCTGTTTCGGCAGGTGACAATTCCCACAGTTGCGGAATTATGCTTAGAGAAATTTGCTTGGAGTAGCGTAGCTTTATCTCTGGTGTTAATTGGAATGCGACTGGCGCTGCTCAAATCTTGGCGTAGTTTACCACAAGTAGGAATGAGCTTGGGAATAAAAATGTTGGTAGTTCCCTTGATCTTAGGTAGTATTTTACCACTGTTTGGGATAACTGGGGCGATCGCCAAGGTAATTGTCTTACAAATGTCCATGCCTCCAGCTTTTGCCACACTGGTAATTGCTGAGGCATTCAACCTCGATCGCGATTTAGCAGTTACTGCCTTAGCTGCTGGGGCTATACTATTGCTGCTTACTCTCCCAGTTTGGTTGTGGCTATTTTGATTATTGTGATAGTTAAACTCCTCAGTGGTTGTTATCAATAAGTTCGGCGCTTGTTTGGGCTTCGTTCATAATCGCTCGTTTTTAGAGTAAGTGGGCGGAAATAAAATAATCATCAGTAGCTCGTGCGCTTTAGCGCTAAAGCGCAACTAAGAGCCAAATACAGAGGTTTTACTTTTCGTTACATAGTTTGGTTTTATCTTGCCTAGCTAATTATGGCAGTATGTCTACAAGCATTATGCATCCTGTACTGGATGCTGCCCATAATATGGCAAAGCCTCTGACCAATTAGGACACTTGCCCTCTTGCCAATCGAGATTAGCTAATTCCAAAATACTTGTCACCGTCGCTGCTAACCCAGATTGAGCTTGAATCAACTGATAATTAGTGTTACAATTAGCTAAAGTTTCCTGCCATGCTTCTGGTGTGAATACTCTATCTGACAAACACACTCTTAGTTTAGAAGCATCTGGCTCAAACTGATAAATAGCAGCAAAAATTTGACCTCGTTGGGCTGGCATTTCCACAGCAATAGTTTTGGGATTTTGACTTTTGCTTGCTTCTGACCAAGCGATCGCAGCCAATGTTGAAATCGCAAATACAGGAATATCTAACTGTTGCCCTAAAGTCCGAGCAGTCACAACACCAATCCGAGTTCCGGTAAAACCGCCAGGGCCTTTTGCAACTGCAATATAGGAGAAATCTGCCCAAGTTTGCGGTTTAATAAATTCAATTAAATATTGATGCACTAAACTAGATAAATCACGCCCCAAATTCCAAATTTGAGCGCGAGTATCGCCTGCAAAATTACTAATTGCCAAACCTAATTCTGGTGTGGTGGTATGTAGTGCTAAAGCGTATTTATTTATTGGAAGATTTTCTAGTTCAGTTGTCAAAGTTAGTTATAATATCTATTTTTATAGAGTTAAGGTGATTTATTCAAGCATATAACATAGCGGTTCACTCTTTGTGCGATCGCAGTAGCTAGCAGTAGACACTAGCAAGCGCTTATAGCGGTTCTCGTTTATGTGAGGTACATCCGTAAGGGCTTGTCTTAGACAAGACCCTACACCTGGCGATATAATCTTGTAGCGCATCTGAATGGGAACCACTATAACAGTTTCGCATCCCCTAACCCCGAATCCCATTTTTGCGATTCGGAGAACTAGAGAATTTGCTCCCCTCTCCCATTTTTGGGAGAGGGGCTGGGGGTGAGGGCAAATTTTCTGTTAAGTTGGCACTAATTCACCAGGACGCAACTTCGACCACTTACCCGTTTCGCGCTTAAAGCTCAGACAACCAACAACATCCCATTCCATTTCAATTACATCATCTTTAGTCCGAATGTTGACATTGATAGAAGGTTCATTCGGATCAAAATTTGGTGTTTCGGTCAAGTGAGGCTGTTGGTGCTGCCCTTCTACGGCATGATAGGTAAAACAGCTGTCTACATAGTGGCAATTCACGCAAATACACATAATAGAACCAACTCCAGGGGCCTTTATTGTTAATCTAACTTAAGCCCAACTGTTATTCGTGAGTTGCTGGGTTGATTTTTATTACAATGCATGAATCGATTCCTTCTACTCTAGCTCCCGAAAATTGGCCTTTCAGCTTGGAATTCTTGCCACAACCCGCTTACATGGTAGGTGGCGCTGTCCGAGATGCTATCCTTGGCAGAACTCGCCAATATCTGGATCTAGATTTTGTTATACCATCTAAGGCGGTAAAGGTAGCGAGAGCGATCGCTCGTCATTACAAAGCTGGTTTTGTGTTACTCGATGCAGAACGACAAATTGCTCGTGTAGTTTTTCCCGACGCTACGGCTGACTTTGCCCAACTTGAAGGAGATAGTTTAGAAGTTGATTTGCACAGACGGGATTTTACAGTAAATGCGATCGCTTATAATCCCCATACGCAAGAAATCATCGATCCTCTGCAAGGTCATGTAGACTTACAACAGGGCATTTTGCGAATGGTATCACCCGCAAACCTAGAAGATGACCCTTTGCGGTTAATGCGAGGTTATCGTCAAGCCGCCCAACTAGGTTTTACTATTGAGCCAGCTACCCAAGCCGCAATTCGTTCTTTGGCATCACATATCAGCAAAGTTGCAGCCGAACGAGTTAGGGTAGAAATTGGTTATCTGCTAGCAAATTCTCAGGGTACTCCCTGGATTACAAGTGCTTGGGAAGATGGTTTACTTGCCCCTTTCTTCAAAAATGCCACCCGTGAAAGCTTGCTCAAACTAGCAGCAGTTGACGAAGCAGCTGCCTTACTCAGCCAAAATTGGCAACAATTAGGGGTACAACTGCAAGGATATGTCCGCGATAGTATTAAAACTACTTGGTTAGGTATTGCAAAACTTGCTTGTCTTGTCAACCCAAATCCAGAGTTAGCAGAAATAGAACTACAGGAATTAACTTATAGTCGCGCCGAAATTCGGGGTGTAATTACTGCCTTGAAACTGTTACCGCAGCTTCAAGTAGTTGATATGTCTTTGCGAGAACAATACTTTTTCTTCCATGACGCAGATATTGTGTTTCCCGCTATGACAGTCTTAGCTGTAGCACTTGATATTTTGGTAGAGGCGATGTCTAGTGACAAGCCACTACACACAGCAGTGGAAACCAAAGCAAAACGCTGCCTTATTTGGGCATCTTTGATTAACCGCTACCTGAACCCTGATGATCTGGTCGCTCATCCCACTCCACTAGTGAACGGGAAGGAGTTGATTATAGCATTAGATATTCCAGCTTCGGCAATTATTGGGCAACTGTTGAGAGAAATTGGTGTAGCACAAGCTGAGGGGAAAGTCTCAACAAGAATAGAGGCGATCGCACTTGCACGTCAATTACTTGAAGGTTAGATATTAAAATAATTCGTAATAGAGCCTCCGGCACGCTCCGCGGTTTTCATGGCCCTTTGGGCTGTACGTAATTCGTAATTATGTTTTGTGACGAGCAAGCTTTCGGCTCAATGATATACCAAAATCAATGCGTGAATTACTCAAATGAGAAAGCAAACTGGGGTTTGAGAAAGTAAAAGCTTCTTTTGCTTGTGGAAAACACCAAAATGAGAAAGTAAAAGCTGCTTTTGTTTGCGGAAAACACTAAAATGCGAGATTAAAAGCTGCTTTTGTTTGCGGAAAACACTAAAATGCGAGATTAAAAGCTGCTTTTGAAGAAGTAAAAGCTGCTTTTAAAGAAGTAATCAGGCATTTTTACTTATTCAATATTAATTTTAGTCTAGGCGATCGCGCTTTTCAGTTTTATCACGGTACGCTTTGCACAAAACTAGCTTATTCTGGATTTATGCTGCCGAATGTGAAAATAAGTAGGTAGCCAAGATAAAACCAAACTATGTAATGAAAAGTAAAATCTCTGTATTTGGCTCGTAGTTGCGCTTTAGCGCAACTACGAGCCAGTGATGATTATTTGCGCCCACTTACTTAGCACCGCAGGATTCCGCATTTAAAAATAACAGTAGTTACTGATTTTACAAATTTGATATCAAAAGCCCTCACCCTAAATCCCTCTCCCAAGCTTGGGAGAGGGACTTTGAAATTTGCTCTCCTTGTGCCAAATTTGGGAGAGGGACTTTGAAATTTGCTCTCCTTGTGCCAAATTTGGGAGAAGGACTTTGAAATTTGCTCTCCTTGTACCAAATTTGGGAGAAGGACTTTGAAATTTGCTCCCCTTAGGATTTGTGTAAAAATAACCTGAACAATTTTTGTGTGAAAGCTAGATTTAGTAAGCTATTCCAAATAAATTTTGTACAACTTATTTTTACATGATGCCTTATCCCAATTTTGGGATAAGGACTTTGAAATTTGCTCCCCTTCTCCCAAACTTGGGAGAAGGGGTTGGGGGATGAGGGCTTTTGATTCATGCAAGAAGCCTATATTTTAATTCCCCGATTTAAATCTAATTTCATAAAGTCCAAGCAAACCTGCTGCTACTAGCAAAGGTAAGAAATAATAGATTCCCCGATAAGCTAACATTGAACCCAAAATTGCCGCAGCCGAAACTTTAGATGAGAGAATCAGCAAAATTATAGTTTCAAATACTCCCAAACCACCGGGAACATTACTAACAACCCCCGCAAACATTGCTAGTAAGTAGATTCCCAAAAAGTCTAGATAGGACAAAGATATATTGCCAGGAAGCACAGCATAAAGAACTGCTGCTGCTAAAATCCAGTCAAAACTAGAAATTGCTATTTGAGCCAGGGATATTTTAAAGGAAGGAAATCGAAATTCTTGTCCCCGAATTATTAATGGTTGTTTAATAAAAATACTTCCTAGTAAATAAATAGCGACTAATAGCATAAAAATCACGCCGATGGGACGCACAGTAGCAAAAGGTAAATGTATTTGAGTAGGAATTTGGAGTGGGTTGATAATAAACAAAAAACCTGCAACAGCAAACATCCCCAACCAAAAAGTAAAATTAGCGAAAGCAATTACTTGAGCGATCGCAACTGCTGATACTCCCCAATTAGCATAAAATCGATAACGAATAGCACTGCCAGTTAGCAAGGCAAACCCGATAGTATTACTAAATGCAGAGCTAATAAAGCTGGTTAAAGCAATCTTGTTCCAACTTAGGGAACGATTAATGTAGCTAAAACCTAAGATATCGTACCCAATCATCACCACATAGCCCAAGACTGTCAGCCAAATTGCCCAGCTTAAGCGACTTTTGGGAATTGCTGCTAGAGCGTTGAGGATATCACGATAATTATACTGATGCAATTCGTTAGCGATCGCCCACAGGCAAAGCACCAGCAGCAACAAGCCAAACAAAGAACTAAAATTGAGTCGCAGCTTTTTAAGCATCATCAAGAAACTTATCCTAACCCTTGACTTTTAATTTACAACCAGTCGTAAAGTTTCCATCCTGTTGACACATTATTGACATATCATTTGCATAAGCTTTTGTAGGCAAACATCGGCTAACCCAATAGATGAACTACAAACAATCTAAAATTCTCTTGCTAGTTTCAGCATTAACTCTCGTTGGCTGTAATTTTTCCCAAAGTACCGTAGCAAAACCACCGCAACAGCAGGATTTACAAACAACGCCTTCTGTTCTTCCAGCCCACTCCAATACTAGCGACTCAGCTACTCGCCTAACTTACAAAATTGAAACTTATAATAGTCAGGTAATGGGCGCAAGTCGGACTTACGGCGTTTGTTTACCCCCTGGTTATGAAAAAAACCCAAAACAAAGCTATCCTGTAATCTTTCTCCTTCACGGTGGACATGGTAATCCCACTGATTGGTTTAATCAGAATAAGGGACAAGCTCTCAAAACTGTGGAACAACTTTATACTAAAGGTAAGTTGCCACCCAGCATCATTATCACACCAGATGGCAACGACAAACGTGGCTCTAGCCCCTACCGAGATCCCGAATATATTGATGGCGCTAACGGTAAAGTCTCTACAGCCGTGGGTGATGAGTTGGTAAAAGTTGTGCAAAGCCGTTATCGGACACTAAATAATCCAGATTTTTGGGCGATGGGTGGTTTATCTTCTGGTGGTTGGGGAGCAATGAATGTGGGATTACACAACCTCGATCGTTTCTCGATTTTATTTAGTCATAGCGGTTATTTTCATGATAAAAGCGGCCCAATCAATAGCCCAATAAGTTATATCAAAACCATTCCTTTACCATCTCAAAAAAAGTTGCGAATTTATTTAGACTCTGGTATATCAGATATTGAAGAAATTAACGAAGCTCAAAATTTTAGTCAAGTCTTAAACAAGCTAAAAGTTTATAATTTGTTTCGTCAGTTTCCGGGTAGCCACACTTGGAAATACTGGCGGGAACATTTATCCGATTCGTTGACATTTGTGGGGGAACAATTTCGAGTTGCTGAAATAGCACATAGGGCTGAGAGGTTAGGTATTAATCAGAATAAAAATCCTCGAAATCATTAGGAATTCCCAGTAAAATCATCCTCTTTTGGAAATACATTGATATTTAAATATCAATGTGGGAAACTCAGATGCAATTTTTCAGCAGATTAACTATAGTAAGTTCTAGTGGAGGTGATTTTTTTGAACCGTTAATAAATATGAAGATTTCTAAATTTTTAATTAGTTTAGTAGGAGCGATCGCACTCCTGACTACTGCTGGTTATTATTATGTATTCATTTTAGGTGCGCCACAACTAGATCCACCTCAAAAAGAGGCAAATAGTGGGTTAAAGTTTCAATTAGCAACCTTCAACTCCCAAGCGATGGGTGCAGTCCGCAACTATGGCGTGATTTTGCCGCCTAATTATAATAAAAATCAGCAAAAGCGCTATCCAGTGATATTCTTACTACACGGTGGTCATGATGATGTCCGTGCTTATGCTGATAAATATGCCCTCTTAGATGTATTGCATAAACTTTATCAAAGTAAAAAATTACCCCCATCGATTGTAATTACACCTGATGGTAATGATAATCGGGGTTCGAGTCCTTTGTACGACCCCGATTATTTTGATGGGCCAAATGGCAAAGTGGGGACTTTAATTGGATCAGAACTAGTGCAAGTTGTCAAGTCACGCTACCGCACTTTAGAAGAACCCCAGTTTTGGGCTTTGGGCGGTCTTTCTTCTGGAGGATGGGGGGCTTTTAATATCGGGTTGCGCCATCTCAACAACTTCCAGATTCTGTTTAGTCATAGCGGTTATTTTACCGATAATAGCGGCTCGCAAAATAGCCCCCAACAAATCGTGCAACAGCTATCAATTGAAGATAGGAAGCGATTGCGTGTTTACATAGATGCGGGTCTGAACGATACTAATTTATTGGCTTCTACCAAAGATTTCAACGAAACCTTAAATAAATTAGCCATTCCTCACGTATTTTATGCGTTTCCTGGAGGTCATGGTTTGTCTGGTGCTGATATAGGCTGGAACTACTTCCACAAGCATCTTAAAGATTCGCTCTCCTATGTAGGGGAACAGTTTAAAAAATTCGGAGTTAAAAATTAGGAATTAAGAGTTAAAATTTTAAAAATTAGGTTCTACTGCTTACCTTGTGCTACTGAATTAAAATTGAGGTGTTATGGATAAAATTGAAAACATTATAATTTAATCCCTATAATTAACACAGCTGATAAAGCTGGTTTGTTAATTATTTTAGTCAATAAAGAGAATGGGAGAGTCAAAACTCCTAGTTTATAACTACTAACTACTAACTTGTAATTAATACTTTTAGAGTAATGACTAATAATTTAAAAACTCAGATTGGACTTTGGAGTGCAGCTTTACTTACAGGTTTAGTCGGAGTAGTAAATTTGTTATCAGCAGTGACACCTAACCTATCTGGGCGAAATCACTGGTTGAAAGAATTTTTACCATTTGATATCCGCGCTAGTGGTCATATATTTGCAGCCCTGACTGGGTTTGTATTACTAGCACTTGCGACTAATTTATTACGTCGAAAAAGAATAGCCTGGTTACTTACCATTGGTCTACTAGTGATTTCCATTTTCAGCCACTTGCTGAAGGGATTGGACTATGAAGAAAGTCTCCTCTCTGGAGTTTTGCTGGTGCAATTAATCTTGATGCGCCATTATTTCACAGCGCAATCAGACCGTCCTTCAATCGCACGGGGAGTTCGAGCGCTGATAGGCGCTTTATTATTTACTCTGGCATACGGAACCATTGGATTTTACTTATTAGACGGCAAGTTTTCAGAGAATTTTAATTGGCGTGAAGCCATAGTTCAGACTTTGGCGATGTTCTTCACCGAGGATAATTGGGGACTGCAACCAAAAAGCAAATTTGGAGCATTTTTTGCTAATTCTATATATGTTATTGCCGCAGTTACTATTACCTATGCAATGGTAATGTTATTGCAACCTGTGTTTTGGCGGAATCTAGCAACCCTAAATGAGCGGAAAAAAGCTAAAGAAATTGTTGAGGAATATGGATGTTCTTCTTTAGCAGCATTCACACTTTTAAATGATAAAAGTTATTATTTCAGTCCTTCAGGTAATAGTTTAATTGCTTATGTTCCCAAAGGAAGGGGTGCGATCGCATTAGGAGATCCCATCGGCCCCATTGAAGACCGCAAAGAGACAATTGTTGCTTTTTGGCAGTTTTGCCAGCGCAATGACTGGTATCCTGGTTTTTATCAAACCTTGCCCGATAATGTTGAACTTTACAAATCATTGGGGTTTAAGGTACTCAAGATTGGAGAAGAAGCGATCGTTGACCTGAAAAGTTTTACATTACAAGGTAAAGCCGGTAAAAACTTTAGACCATCAATCAGTCGTTTAACTAAGCTAGGATACCAAATTGAGTTTTATCAACCACCCATCAGCAATGATTTATTGCATCAGCTAAAATCTGTAAGTGATGAATGGCTGAAGATGGTACAGGGTTCGGAAAAACACTTTTCTTTGGGTTGGTTTGACGAAGCTTACCTGCGAGAGTGTGAGATTGCTGTGGTGCATAATTCCGAAGGTAACATCAGCGCTTTTACCAACATTCTTCGAGAGTACCAACTCAACGAAGCTACTATTGACATGATGCGACATCGCGCGTCCATCGAAAATGGCACAATGGACTTTCTATTTATTTCCCTGCTTCAACATTTTAAAGAGGGTGGCTACGACAGCTTTAATTTCGGTCTTTCTGCACTTGCGGGAGTTGGAGAAAACCCAGAATCACGCCGCTTGGAGAAAGTATTGCACTATTTATACGGGCATTTGAATCGCTTCTACAATTTCAAGGGACTGCACGCCTACAGAGAGAAATTCCGCCCCCGTTGGGAACCACGTTATTTAGTTTACCCCAGTTTAGCTACCTTACCAGATGTAGTTGTAGCATTAATTCGCGCAGATTCAGGCGATCGCCTCTTCGATTATTTCAAACCCGGAGCCTAAATCTGGACTGAAAAAATAACCACTAAAGTCCTTACTACGAACTTACTTACCGTCAATTTATTGACAGACTACTATCACGGGCTACGCCTACACAATTTGGGATTTTATGGTACAATTGTACTATAAAATCCCCCAGCCCCTCTCCCTTAATATGGGAGAGGGGAGACATAATTCTAGTTCCCCGAATCGCAAATGATGGGATGAGGGCTATCAAGGGAATGGCACCTGACGGGATGCTCCCGTTTAACAGGCTTGAAAAGATTCTTGACCTTTATATAGAAGGTAGCAATATGACGAATAATAAAATTTCTCTGGTAGAACTAATCCAAATTTTTGCCCAATATCGCAACAATATTATCGTCAATATCAAGCACCTGCAAGAAGATTATCAAAGAACAGGTATCAAGCGCGTTAAAGGTGTGAGAAACGAAAATGGGGAACTGCTTCAGCCTTGGTTGCGAACAGAAAATATAGATAATGCTGAGTATGTTGGTATGGGCGAGTTTCAGTTTAATCGCAATACTGCTACTATCAATATGCTTATCAAACGTAAAGTCAAACTTGCCAAATTTGCAGACCAAACCCCCACTATTGAGGTAGCAGGTTTGCTAGTAAATGACCTGAATAGCTTTAATAATTACACGATTGTCAGTGACGGCAAAATAAACGTCAAGTCTTTACAAGTCAAAATCAGCAGTAAAAAAGCCTTTGACTTGCTAAAAGAAAAGGGTGTGTTGGATGCAGAAGATTTTGACTTTCGTGCTGAACATACCATTGAGTTAGATAAATTGCCGCTTGTAGCTGCAAATAGTTGTTACAGTAGTATTCATGGGCTATTCAATGAACTCGCAGAAATTAAAGTACTTACTAGTATTATTTCTGCTCACTTAAGAAATGAGTCAGATGTATTTGTAGCAGGACAGTTAGATGAGTTTAAAAAGCACTATCTGTCTAAAAATGTTTACATCAACTTTCCTACAACTAATGAATATGCAGATATCCATGAAGCGCTAGTTAATGGTACTCTTGACTCAAGACTGAGTTATAAAATTGATATCGGTAGTCAAGATATTCTTAACCTCAGTAAGTTTCATTCGGCTAAGAAATTTTTGAATAGAATGTATCGTCTTTATGATAAGATAACTGGAGAAATTATCATCAAGCCTACTTTTGCGATCGCATTGAATGAAAATCTCGCAGTTCGGCACAGGCTACTATCATCACGCACCAAGATTAGAAAAGTTGACGAGTTGATGAAACCAATTTTTGATGATTTTCTTGGGCTTGAGCAAAATGGCATTGTTGGAGGTATTCTTAAGAAAGTTGGGGCTGATACTTTAGCACAGTTATTGCAAGAAAATCTTGCTGGTAAGCAGATAAGCAAAGAAGAAATGGTTGCAGCTTTAACGACGGCAAATAATAAGCTAGAACAATATGCAGAAAATATCTACCAAGATAAAATATCTCCCTTAGTATTTTACATTGGTTGTACTGGGGTATTGCCAGATAAAATGCAAGCAAAACCCATGACTACCGAAGAAGCTGTTACTAAATATCCCAATTTGCAATTCTCTAAAGATGAGCAGCAAGGTAGTTTTTTTGCAGTTGGTGATACTATTCTCAGCATATATGCCAAAACTGAATATTACAGCAAACTTATTTCTGTCGGTGTATAAAATTAGATTGCATTCTCACAAATCTTATATGATTTCTGAGAATGCAACCAGTAGAACCCCCAACAGGGCTATTTCATTCTCATCTAGTCCGCCTCAGAATGAATTCACCAGGCGTATAGCGAAAGTCGTCTTTAGACGACTAAGAATAAGGTTATAGTCCGTTTTAACGGACTTTAGCTAAAAGCCAAAGAACTTTAGTTCTGGGCGGTTTCTGTCTAGAATGAAATAGTCCTGGAACCCCCAATACGGTTCGGTTAAGCCCAAAAATAAAAATATGTAGGTTGGTTTGAGGAACGAAACCCCAACATTTTCAGGGATTTGTTGGGTAACACTAAAGTTCAACCCAACCTACAAATCTTGTTAACCGAGCAGTATTGGGCTATGCCTACGCACTATTAAATCGCTGATTTATACCCCTAATTTTTAGCACCTATAGCGGTTCTCGTTTATGTGAGGTACATCGGTAGGGGCATGGCAGTGCCATGCCCCTATACCTGGCGATATAATGTTGTACCGCATCTGAATAAGAACCGCTATAAGAAAAAATCTCACTGCTTTGAAAATTAATTTGCCTTAAGATTAGTAGTTCTCTATTCTCTGAGTGAGATTAATAAGCCTGTCATTTGCTGTTATTTAACTTTTTATTTGCCTTTAAGTAGGTAGGCAAGATAAAACCAAACTATGTAACGAAAAGTAAAATCTCTGTATTTGGCTCGTAGTTGCGCTTTAGCGCTAAAGCGCAACTACGAGCCAGTGATGATTATTTGCACCCACTTACTTAGTTAGTCATGAAACGTGTCTGAGTTAATAAAAAATCAGTTGTATATCACTTAGCAAAGTTAGTTTTATTACCTGATATGGCAATAGATTTACTAATAATCTTTAAGAAAATTACGCAGAAATCAGGTTCAATGAGACAATCTGACCTAATCTTCTCAACCTAAAGGAAGACATGAACGATCGCACAAAGGCTCTCCAGGCTCTCGCGGCTGAACGTTGGCGGGTATCCCTGATTCTCACTGGAGCCATGATGTTTATTTACTTTGGTTTTATCCTATTAATCGCGTTCAATAAGCCCCTGTTGGGGTCATTAGTAGTTCCTGGCCTCAGCCTGGGAATTCTACTGGGGGCGTTGGTAATTGTCTCAGCATGGGTATTAATTTTTATCTACGTGCGTTGGGCAAATAGCAGTTATGACGACCAAATAGCAAGGCTGACACGTAAGTGAAGGGGATGAGGGAGCAGGGGAAAAAGAACATTAGACTTCTTGCATGAATCCTTGCCCTCACCCTAAATGCCTCTCCCAATTTTGGGAGAGGGACTTTAAAATTGTCTCCCCTTCTCCCAATTTTGGGAGAAGGGGTTGGGGGATGAGGGCTAGTTTTGCATTCGTGCAAGAGGTGTATTGATTTATTTACCAATGCCCAATGCCCAATGGCTATTAGCAATTTCTAGTTCAAAATCCAAAATACTAAACCAAAAAAAGCATGAATTGCTGACGAGTCAGAACAGCTAAAGGTGGCTCGCGGTGCAACAATGGTTTTGGGGTTAGTGGCGATATTTTTGGGCATCTTGTTTAAAGGGCAAAATGTAGCTTATATGGTAGGTTTAGCATTTGCGATCGCTGCTAGTGCAAACTTCCCAGCATTGCTCTTATCCATGCTTTGGCGACGCTTCACTACCAACGGTGCGGTTGCGAGTATGTTGGTAGGTACTGTCTCCTCTTTGGTGCTAATTTATTTATCACCTACTATTCAAGTAACGATTCTCAAGCACGCTTCTGCACCCTTCCCGCTAAAAAATCCTGGATTAGTTACTATTCCCCTAGCGTTTATTGTAGCGATCGTCGTTTCACTATTGAGTACTGAACAGCAGGCACTAGAAAAATTTGCCGAAGTTGAAGATCGCATCCACATTGGTTCTGGGCTGTGATTTTGTTAACCGACAAAATAGCTAAAAGGGCGGTTATAAACCGCGTCTACACAGGCCAAACCCACCTTCCTGGGTTAAAATAAAAAACTCAATTTTTCCCTAGTCCGCGTAGCCGCGAATTCTATTCGCCTTGGCTGCGCTCCCTGTTTGTCTCCATTGGTGGCGCGGTAAACCTAAACAGTTAGGGGCTTCCAAATAAAAAAATACTCAAAAAACTGGCGAAAAAACTCTCTCCTGCTTATTCCTCTGTGTTCTCTGTGTCTCTGTGGTTCGTTTATTTGGATAATTTATTTCTTGGAAGTCCCTTATCAGCGATTTTCTGTCCGTAAAATAGTAGTGCCAACAGAATTCGCTAATTCCAAATCTTCTAAAAACATTTCATTAACAGTCTTTTGACGGTAAATCATCATTTCCCGCACCCAAGATTCATGACCTTGCTCCATGTACTTACCAATGCAGTAACCAGAGTACTCAATATGCTTAGTTTCATCGAAAATCAATAAATCAGACATTCGAGTTACTTTTGCTAAGTCCTTAGGTGTAGCATAAGCTTGCAGTACTGGACGCAACAATAATTGTAGGATCAATGCCCGAATTTCTAAGAGATTGATTTGGATAATTTCATCCATCACTAACAAATCATCCATTATCTGAGCCGAAGAAATAGGAACTAGCGGCGGATGCTTGTGGTGATAGTATTGCGGAGAAAAGGCTTTCAACTCTGTACGGAAATCTGCTTCTGTTTTTGTCGGAAAAATAATATTCAACAGTGCCACAAACATTAGTGAGTGGCGCGACTCATCAATCGAGTGATTTCTCACCAACTGGGCAAACTCCTGATTTTCGATCTGTTCTGAGAATTGCCAAACTTGTTTAGAACCAGTTCCTTCTTCAACGACGTTAGTAATCAGGGAATTAGAGAACCACTCAGCATTCCGAGCAAACTGACGATAGGAATTACCGTACCATCCCATACCGTGTGGTGGTGGATGAATTTCGCAAGCCTGTCTCAAAACAGATTGATAATCTTCAAGAATCTGGCAGTTATAACGTTGTAAATAATTTAGCGCCAACTCACTAACATTGTTCATATATTTTATCTAAAAAAACTATATTTAGTATAACTACTACCCTTAATTGGATAATTATTAGTAGCACATAAGTAGGTAGGCAAGATAAAACCAAACTATGTAACGAAAAGTAAAATGTCTGTATTTGGCTCGTAGTTGCGCTTTAGCGCTAAAGCGCAACTACGAGCCAGTAATAATTATTTGCGCCCACTTACTTAACTCTTAAAGCATAGGTGTAGATAATTAGGTAGACGTAATTAAACATATAATAAACCTCACCCTGCCTCCGGCTTCCCTCTCCGATACTTTGGAGAGGGATTGAGGGTGAGGTTTTATATTTAATTTGACCCATTTACTTACAAACCTGAGAGGATATTTAAAAACTCTTGGGCAAATATAATGAGACTGTTAGCAATTGATAGGGAGTTTAACCCATCAACCCCAATCCATATTAATTTCTTGAATTTTAGTGCATTTCAACGCACTTGAGCTATTAGCCCGCAATTTATTGTAGGGCGGGAAAACAACGCAGAATCAATATTTTAGGGGTGTGGTAACAAGAGAGTGAATTGACCAACAGTCTCATATAATTTGCTACTAGACAAACGAAGTCTGATCCGAAGTCTGAGCGCCGACTAATAGAAAATCATTAGACTTTTCAAACCTCCTCTTAAACTTAATCTTTTAATTGAAAGATTAATTGTCGTTGCTTTTGGGTGGTGCTGCAACGATTCTAATTGGAAAATGGGGCTTGGGTGTTACTGCAACGATTAGAATTCCAAAAGGGTGCTTCACCGGGGATGGACATTTACTACCCTTGGAGGTATCTACTGGCACGCTTGTACCACCTTTGATTGCCTCCATGTCTTCTGGACTTAAATCAAAACTAATTAGTTCGTTATCTAGATTATCTAGTTTTAGATTTTCCATCTGTTTCACCTCAATTTAATTACTATTAACCGGAAAAAATCTCTAAATACACAAGCTTATTTCTGAGTTGAAAAACTTAAACAACGCTTTTAAATAATTCGTTGCTTAATTTTATGACTTACGCCAAAAGGCAGTAAAATCCTTGATTTTACGTAGGGCAATTCATGAATTGCCCTTACATTTCGTACCTGATGCCTAAATCCTAAATTTATTTTGGAGATTCACTATTGTTTTACAAAGTAGCATTATTACTGCCTACTTTAGCAAGTATTACATTACGTAAAGGGGACATAAGTAATTTACTTTTACTCGAATATTAAAAGAACCTCACCCCGCCAATTGCTAACGCAATCGGCTCCCCTCTCCTTAGTAAGGAGAGGGGTTGGGGGTGAGGTGAAGTTTTTGAATGCAATTTGGTATAAGCCCGACTGTTCGCCTTTAACTAAAACCCTGCTTTTGGCTACTGTCCAAGTTCTTTGATGTTTTTCATCACTTGTTCATATAAATCATTGTTACCTTGACTTTGAAAAATGTTTGCTGCTTGTTGTAAGTCCTTCAGCGCTCCCTGCTTGTCTCCATTGGTGGCGCGGGCATTTCCCCGGTTATTGTAAGCAGGGGCAAAATTAGGGTTGAGGCGAATGGCTTGATTGTAATCTTCGATCGCACCCTGTGGCTCTCCATTGACATAACGGGCATTTCCTCGGTTATTATAAGCGATCGCATATTTGGAGTTGAGGACAATCGCTTGGTCAAAATCATCTAGCGCCTCTCTTTTTTGTCCCAAGGTAGCGTGGGCATTTCCCCGGTTATTGTAGGCTTCGGCATAGTTAGGGTTCAGGCGAATCGCTTCACTGTAATCTTTCACTGCTTCTCTGTTATTTCCTAGTGAGGCGCGGGCATTTCCCAGGTTATTGTAGGCTTCCGCGTCGTTAGGGTTGATGCGAAGTGCTTGATTGTAATCTGCGATCGCTTTTTCTTTGTCTCCCGAATCAAAGTAGGCTAATCCCCGCCCGTTGTAGGCAGCGCCATATTGAGAATTTTGCTGAATTGCCTTAGTATATGAAGCGATCGCAGCTTGTAAATCGCCGTTTAAATGCTGATTCTTTCCCTGAAGATAAGATTGCCCACCAATAGAAGCTGTAACTGAACGACGGCTAGGTTGACTAACTCCTATTTCTGTTACCAAAACATTGTCATTCTTACTACAAGAAACACTGCTAATTGCTGTCAATGTAGTAAAAATAGCTAGGGTAAATACTTGATTTACCCTTGTTCGTTTTTGTTTAAATAAACGCCGTCTCATAATTTAATATAAACTGCCATAACACCTGAACGCAATTAGTACTATCTAGATTTTAATTTTTTAACTCAATAGTTAATTCTAGCTTTTAATAGACATTTCAAGCTAATTTATAAATTTACCTGATATTCAATAAATTGATTTAATAGTTATATTAAGGAAAACTCATCAAACATAAAGTATAAAACTTGTCATTTTGGCTCTTTGCTATTGTCATCTCTGTAATTCTTGACAATGGATTTATGAGCAGGAACTTACTATTATTCATCTTTTTTATAATCCTTTTTGAAAAAAAATTGAAATATTAACTGCTGTCTGTGGGTTGAAGTCCCCCGGTTCAATAAAAAAGCAAGTAATGCGATTGGGGTTAAATCGGGAGCATCCCCATGAGTGCTTAAATCTTTTCCCTCACCCCCAGCCCCTCTCCCAAACATGGGAGAGGGGAGACATAATTCTAGTTCCCCGAATCCCAGCTTTGGGATTCGGGGTTAGGGGATGAGGGCAAACACAAAGTTTTTGCACCTGACGGGATGCTCCTGTTAAATCCCCATTACAAAACAAAATTGACGAATTACGAATTACGAATTACGAATTACGAATTACGAATTATTTAATATCTCTTCTAAGATAATAACTCTATAAAATCTCGCATTTGTAGCCATCTAAACAATTTACTCATCCTCAATATCACTTTCTTGAGTTTTGGCATTTAGCCGCCAAGAGGTGGTTTTTTCAATATCTACAGAAAGTTGTTCTAGATTTTGTCCTAAATCTTTTTGGAGTTTCTGAGTGAGTGTGATTGGAAAATCTAAATTAATCCCTTCACTTTGCGCTAGCCTTGCCAATTGTGCAAAAGTAGCTTTGACTGTAGTCCGTTCATAACTAGTCAGTTTGTAATAGGCAGTTTCAGATATATTCTGAGCTTGCATGGCTTTTTTCATGCGTTCTTGTAAATGTTCAGATTCTGAATTTAACAACTTGCATTGTTGCTCAAGTTGCGAGTATCTGCTACTTAGTGATATTAAGTCTTCCGTTGCGGGATCGGGGCTGGCTTGGGCTTGTAAAGCTAATAAATTTGAGTGAATTTGAGCCAGATAAATACAATCTAAGTAAGCATATTCTATCTGTTCTTCAGTCAGAGGACGTTTTCCCCAATCGCTTGTTTGTTCTTGTTTATCGATATTGTTAAAGCTACAAACTGATGTAGCTATGGTTTTGAGTTGATAATTAGGTAATGGTAAAAGATAATAGGGAATTTTTTTTGCTATATCTAAAGTACAAGTAATATTTTTGGCTTTTTTGTTACCGAGAAGCTTTAGATCGTAACTGGCGTTATGAAAAACTTTTTCAATTGCAGAATTTATCATAACTTTTTCAATAAATTCAGCTATAATATTAGGTTTATCTAGGACATCTAAAAGGTAGACGCGATCGCCACTCATATCTTTGGGATTATCTAATACCTGAATCAGCGATAGTCGGGGATTACGACTTTTATAGTCAGCAACTTCTGTATCTATCCACAGCGTTTTAGCGTTGGTATATTCAGCGACAATGGCACTAATTTCGCGGGCGGAAGTAAGGTATGGCATTGGCTAATATTTCCTGATATTTGGGGGATTGTAAGTAAGCCATAGTTTTATAAAGTAACATTTTGTTGGTAATTTTGCTGCCACAGGATTGCAAAAATGCTGAAGTTTTGAGTTACATAGGCTTAGATATCGCCAAACTGACTTAAATCTGATAACATCGAGTCACTAGTGGCTGCATAGTCTACCATCGCAAGAGCTACTGTGCATCTACATTAAATTCATAGAGAGGTAAACTAAATGACAAAAAACTTTGCTAAACTTATCTATAATTAGGTATTTTAGACAAGTTTATGTGGAAGGTTGCAGAATTTGGAGGAT
>NZ_JBALFF010000039.1:0-89002 GCF_036916975.1 Nostoc sp. | reverse complement strand
CTAACTCCTAACTCCTAACTCCTAACTCCTAACTCCTAACTCCTAACTCCTAACTCCTAACTCCTAACTCCTAACTCCTAACTCCTAACTTTTATGGCAACGATGATTTGGATGGAATCTATTACCAAAACCTACTACTTGGGAGAAGTTAGTGTTCCAATACTTAAGGGAATTGAACTCTCTATTGAAGAAGGGGAATATGTCTCGATTATGGGTGCTTCAGGTTCGGGGAAATCCACACTCATGAATATTTTGGGATGTCTGGATCGTCCCACAACTGGAGACTATATTTTTGAAGGCAGAAACCTGACTACTTTTGATGATGATGAATTAGCTTATATTCGTAACCAAAGGATTGGTTTTGTTTTCCAACAATTTAACCTCTTGGCACGGGCGACAGCGCTGGAAAATGTTATGCTACCAATGGTTTACGCTAACTTGCCTAAGCCAAAACGCCGGGAAAGGGCGTTAGAAGCTTTGGTAAAGGTGGGATTAGAGGGACGCATATCTAACCGTCCCAGTCAACTATCTGGGGGACAACAACAACGGGTAGCGATCGCTCGTGCTTTGGTCAATCGACCTGCATTAGTTTTGGCAGATGAGCCAACAGGAGCTTTAGATACTGAAACTTCTCATGAGGTAATGAGTTTATTGACTGAACTTAATGACCAAGGGATCACAATTGTGATTGTCACTCATGAACCAGATATTGCTGCTCAAACCAAAAGGATTATTCGAGTTCAGGATGGCTTGATTGTAGGCTAATTTGTTAATAAGTAAGTGGGTCAAATTAAATATAAAACCTCACCCTGCCTCCGGCTTCCCTCTCCTTCTTAAGGAGAGGGATTGAGGGTGAGGTTTGATCTTATATTTAATTACGCCTACCTACTTATCAGTTTTTTGAGGGGGAGTTTAAAATTACTTTAGATCAATTAGGATGAAAAGTTGTGATTGTATCCTCAAAAACCAATTAATGACTACATCTATCTATTTATGAATTTCAGTTTATTCTTCGTGCATTTTACCTGGGTTAGCCTAGTGATCGCTATTCTTTTTCCAAATGCAGCAAGTGCCGCAACTCCCCCAAAACCCCAGAATACCTCAATCCCTGTACAGGTTCCCAATGAACTCAACCCCAGTCCCAATCCTCTGCAATTTCCTACTAAACCGCAGGAAGTAAGGATTCGGGGAACTGTGCCAATCAGTTTGGCACAAGCTTTGGAACTAGCACGACGCAACAATCGAGATTTACAAGTAGCCCTATTACAGCTAGAACGCAGTCGTTCGGCAGTCCGCGAGTCTCAAGCTGCCTTGTTTCCTACTCTGGATATTAACAGTCGTGTGAATAATAGTGGTAATGGTTTTACTAGTAATAATCCATCTCAAGGTAGCACCACTTTTAATGGTTCAGCACAACTGAATTACAATGTTTATACCTCCGGTAATCGACAAGCGACAATCCAAGCTGCCCAAGAACAACTACGTGTGGATGAATTAAATGTTGAAACTCAGTCTTTGACAATTAGTTTGAATACCACGACTCAATACTACAATTTGCAACAAGCAGATGAACAAGTAAGAATTAATCGAGCTGCTGTGGCAAATGCCCAGGCTAGTTTGCGCGATACTTTAGCCAGAGAACAGGTTGGAGTGGGTACGCGGTTTGATGTGTTGCAAGCTCAGGTGAATTTAGCAAACTCTCAACAAGAACTAACTAATGCTATCTCGCAGCAGCAAATTGCCCGTCGTCAGCTTGCCACGTTGTTAAGTTTGTCAGAGTCAGCTGATATTAGTGCCGCAGATCCTGTACAATTATCGGGTCTTTGGCCACAGACAGTAGAACAAAGTATTGTCCAAGCGTTTCAAAATCGTCCAGAATTGCAACAGCAATTAGCACAAAGTAATATTGCCGAGCAACAGGGACGACAGGCACTTTCACAGCTAGGGCCGCAAATTAGTTTGGCAGGCAACTACAATGTGCTAGATCGATATAATGATGGTGTCAGCATTGCTGATGGCTATTCAGTGGGACTTAGCGGAAATCTCGCTTTGTTTGATGCCGGAGTTGCAAGAGCAAAGGCGGCTCAGTCGAGGGCTGATATTGCGATCGCACAGTCTCAATTTGGTAGCCAGCGTGACCAAATTCGCTTTGATGTAGAACAGTACTATTCTCAATTACAATCTAATTTAAATAATGTGCAGACTTCTAGTGTGGCTTTAAATCAAGCCAGGGAAGCTCTGAATTTAGCAAGGCTGAGGTTCCAAGCTGGTGTGGGTACTCAAACAGAGGTGATTGCTGCTGAAAATGACCTGACAACAGCAGAAGGTAATAGAGTCGCAGCTATTTTGGATTACAATCGCGCTCTAGCTAATTTGCAAAGATCGGTCACTTCTAGAGGTTTGCGCTAAGGTCAAGGTATTTTGGATTTTAGATTTGCAATTTTGGATTAATCCTGCTCACAACGGGACTTAAGGATTTTGGATTTTAGATTTGCTTTCTTCATAGCGCAGTAACTCCACAAGGGATGGGGCATGAACCAAAAAATTATTTTAATCCAAAATCCAAAATCCAAAATCTAAAATTGCTGTTCAAACTAAATGTTTCTAAGCCAAAAACATTTATGGCGTAGTAATTACCGCTACTGGGCAATGGGCTTTACTTAATATTGCATCTACTCTGTGACCGAAGAAAACGCGACCCGTAACCATTCGGATACTACTCCCTAGAATAATTAGGTCAACTTCCTTGGTTTGGGCAAACTTGAGGATTTCTTTTTCTGGGCTGGTTCCTTGAAGAATATAGGTTTTGACATCAGCACCGAGATTGCGACCAATTTCTGCTTGTTGTTCGAGCAGATCGTTAGCAATTTCCTTGACTGGAGTTAGCGATCGCTGCTCGTAAAGAATATACTGAGCCTGTGGCACATTAATCACGTTGACGATCATAACTAATGCCCCTGTTTGAGCAGCGATCGTACTTGCCATCTCTACAGCATTTTTGCTATATTCTGTCCCCACCGTTGGCACCAGAATCTTTGTCAGTTGTTGTTGAGCTATGTTGCATGTCTCGCCTTTGGGGTAGGGTAGGTGTGACTTCACAACCATCGTTGCACAAGGCGCTTCTTGTACTACTCGGTCTACAAGCAAATTGAACAATGCTTTTTGGGGGCGGATCTTTTCAGAAGCTCCCAGTACAATCAAGTCATAGCTTTTGCTGGCTTCATTCAAAATTACCTCCGCTTTATTGCGTCCCGACTCCGTTTTTGTTTGCAGGAGGGTATCAGCAGGTAGGTGCATTTCTTCAACAACAGAGGCCAAAGCTACCTCTGCGGCAGTGTCTTTTACCTCGGTTGCGGTTCGACGGGCTTTTTTTTGGGGCTGCTTATCACTCAAGGCATATAGAGATGTGACTTCTATGGAGTTTTGGTGAGCCATGTAACCGACTAATTGCGCCGCGAGTTGGATGTTGGGACCACCGCTTGTAGGGATTAAAACACGCTCGATCTGCTTGATAAAGCTGCGGCTATCCTGTTCTTCTTTTTCCAAACGTTGAGCTTCTTCATCACTCATCACCACCTTAGACAAACACCAGCGCAGAAGGGGTGGAGCCATTAGAGAAGTAGCGATCGCCACCATAACAATAATCGAGTACATCTGGGGATTCAGCACTCCCAAAGATAAACCAATCGTAGCAACGACAATTTCCATCGCCCCGCGAGCATTCATCCCCGAACCCATCGCCAAACCTTCCCAATGACTCAAGCCACCTGCGCGAGAACCAAGGTAAGCACCTGTAAATTTGCCAACACAGGCGACAGCCAAAACAATTATCGCAAATATCAGCGTTTGCGGGACTAACAGAGTTTGTAAGTTAACTTTCAAGCCAGCTGAAGCAAAGAAAATTGGCGCTAGAAAGGCTGCTGTGAATACTTCTAGCATGTGTCCAGCTTCATTGCTAAAGCGGCGAGATTGACCAGCCAGAATCCCCATTACAAAAGCACCTAAGGCCGCTTCTAGACCTAATCCGTGGGTAAGTGCTGCTGCTGAGAGCGAAAGAATCAGCACAACCGATATACTCGCGGCGATTCCACCAACATAGTCATCAACCCAGCGTAAAATCTGGTCTACGATGGTACGCCCAATTGTAAAGGCGATCGCTAAAAATAATATAGCCGCACTCACGGAATGGAAAATTGTCCCCAGGTCAAATTTGCCGCTACTAGCTAAACCTGAAACCACAGAAAGTAAAATCCAGCCGATAGTGTCGTCAGTCATCCCAGCAGCTAAGGTGACTTGACCAATATCACGGCGAATCAGGTTTAAGTCCATCAGCACCTTAGCAATCACTGGTACTGCCGAAATACTCATTGCTGTGGCTATGAACAGACTGAATACTAGTCGCTTTTCTGGGTCGGCTAAAAAACTATCTGGCAATAGCCAGCCTAATCCAAATCCGGTGATAAACGGGACAATAATTCCGCCCAGTGAAATCAACAGAGCCGTTTTACCCTTACGAAGAATCAGCTTCAGATCCGTTTCCAACCCAGTCACAATCAGCAAAAATAACACACCTAACCAAGAAATCACCGAAAGTAAATTAGACTGTTCTTGACTTTTGGGAAAGATGTCTGCCTGTAAGTCTGGAAGGAGCCAACCAAATAGAGAAGGGCCAAGCACCACACCCGCGAGTAATTCTCCAACAACAGGGGGTAGGTTAATCCGGCGCATCAACTCACCTAATCCCCGCGCTACGAAAAGCAATAATGACAGTTGCACCAACACCAACAGCAGCTCATGATGACCAAGAGGTTTAATTAAACCGTCACCTGCTACTTTCTGTGCAGCGAGTACAGGCACTAACATCAGGGACAGGTTTTGCATATTAACGTCCAAAGGTTGGATTACAAATTTTTACAGGGGCTGCTTCAAGTAAATCTTGAAAATGTTTACTTCCACATCGGTCTAGGAGGTTAAACTGTCATTATCGCTTTTAAACCCACACAGGTGGGTTTTGTCTGTATAGCCGCGATTTCCAATCGCCAGGGGTAGTATGAATTGAGACTGATAAAATTATTTTCGAGCGCGAACAAAGAATTTTGTAGTGTCTTCCCAAATACCTTGCTCGGTTGCTAGTTTCTCAATTTCAGCTTTGTACTCAACTTGCAACTGATTTAATTGTTCTTGTGATAATTTTGACAGCAGTGGATTACCTTTAAAATTTATATTAATTGCTGTCATAGATAATCTGTTATCCCTAAGAGGGCGATAACGTCCTGATGGCTCAATTTTAATTTCAATATCTCTAAAACCTGCCTGATTGAGCAAATTTCGACATTTTTCTGGAGTCCCTAGTGGTTCAAGGATATATGGTAGCGATACACCCAAAACTCTAGCGCAGATCCTCTGCTGAAGAGATGCCATATAAGCTGTTTCGGGAGGACAGGTGAATGCCACAAATCCTCCGGGTTTTAAGAAGCGACACCACTTTTTTAAAATAGCAATTATATCAGGAAAAAGGACAATTGCTTCACAGCAAAAGACAACATCAAAACTATTATCGCTAAAGTTGAAATTTTCTGCATCTGCCTCAATTAACTCGATATTTTGTAATTTTGCTGCTGCAATTTTAAGTCTTGCTTGATGCAACATTCCAGGGGTCATGTCAATCCCAATCACATAGCCCTCTGAACCAACTTTTTCAGCTGCGGCGATCGCAACTAAACCGGTTCCAGTTGCCACATCAAGAATTTTCTGTCCAGGATGTAGCGTCACAAATTCAAGTAAAATCTTGGCATCTAGAGGATGGCGAGTCCCTTCTTCATGGTCATAAGTCGTTCTACTACCATAGAATTCTTTTAGTTGCTGCTTATAACTATCTAGATCAGTCATAACCAAATGTTAAATTTTCTCCACTTTATAGTAACTTTTATTGTGATATTAAGTTGCTTGCTGCTGAATCCAATCCTGACAGCACAAGCCGCGACTTCATCCAGCACTGTTTACCAACAACGGCTAATCCATAGTCCAGATGGTATCGGCAAATATTACATGGGGCGCGAAATCGCCAAAGTTATGGGATACACTGGCGCTGGCTGGTTAGAACGCCCCAGCCGAGAGCCAGAGGAACAGCCAAGTAAGGTAGTCAGCCTCCTCAACTTGAAACCTAATGATGTCGTGGCGGATATTGGCGCTGGTACTGGTTACTTAAGCTTTCGCATTGCGCCGCTATTAACAGCAGGTAAAGTGTTAGCTGTAGATGTTCAACCAAAAATGTTAGAAATCATTGAGTTGTTCAAAAAAGAGAAAAATATCACCAATGTTGAGCCTGTTTTAGCAACTCTTAGTAACCCAAACTTAGCAGCTGAAAGTATCGATTTAGCTTTGATGGTAGATGCTTATCATGAACTTGAGTATCCCCAAGAAGTGATGCAAATAATTGTGAAAGCACTTAAACCAGGTGGTCGGGTAGTGCTGGTTGAGTACCGGGGTCAAAATCCCTTTATCATGATTAAAGGTCTGCACAAAATGACTCAAAAGCAAGTCCGTAAAGAAATGCAAGCTGTTGGTTTGGTTTGGCGGGAAACTAAAAATTTGTTACCTCAACAGCATTTAATGGTATTTGAAAAACCTGATTCTAGCAATTGAAGAAGAATTCAGAAGTCAGAATTCAGGATATTTGACAATTTTGGTGGAGTAGTTTCCAGGTTGTTGCGATATCCTGTCATCGACGTAATATCTGGTGGCTATCCTTTTTTTGCCCGTGCGAAGGCAAGCTAAATTAATACGTTTTCCTTACAATTTTTGTCCCAAGTCAAACAAGTAATATCACCAGAAGATATGGGCTTTTATATCACTTTATCTACTGGAGTCTCTGACTAGTAGGGTCAGCAGATTTGATAGAAGAGGCGGAAAACTATAAACAAGATTAATTATTCGTTTTGTTCGGGGGAACTGTGTGTAATCAACCGGATTTGATATAAATCGTTCAAAATAGGGCAAAATCATCCCCTGATTCAGCAACGCCAAAATTTTTTCTTACAGCAAACAACCAGATTCTATCATGCTATTTTATAGGAGAGTACAGCGTTGTCACGCTGGCCGATTGTTACGGCGTAACCCATTTACAGAGGAAAATAATATGACACGATTTAGCAAGTTTGCGAATTTAATAGTTCTGGCTGTTCTGACCCTGGCTTTAAGTCTGGGCTTGGCTTTGAGTCTAAGACCTTCAGTGGTACTAGCTGGGAGCGGCCCCGCCTACTGCTGGAACGAGGCCAACAACCCCGGCGGATCGAACAGGTGCTCTAACAATGAGCAGTGCGACGGGGCCAGGACCTGCAGTAGCTCCGGTTTTTGCCAGGGGACGGCGCGAGATCCCAATCCTGGTCCCAAGGGACCGACCTACTGCTGGGACGAGGCCAACAACCCCGGGGGATCGAACAGATGCTCCAACGACAACCAGTGTGATGGGGCACGGACTTGCAGCAGCTCCGGTTTTTGCCAGGGCCAAGCCGGTCATGCTCCTACCTAGCGCTCTTTTAAGACTCTCAGAGAGTTCTTACAGAATCTAAACTCTAACTCTCTTGTAAAGTAGGCATTCAATCGATCGCGTGGCTAAAATAAACTAGAATAATACCAATTTAGTATGAAGTTGCATAGGATAGGAGCCATAAAATTCACCATTTGGACACCCCTCTATTCTATGCAACTTCAGATAAAATTGACATTGCACCGAGATGCCTGTAAAAACCTGCAAGATGCCCTCAAAGGGCTTGACTTTGCGTTGTAAATAACGAATTTTTGACTCCAATATAACAATTTTTTAAACCTAGACAGGAGAGGGATATCAGATCGGTGCTCGAAAAATTCATAAATTGACTACTGATATCGTATTTTAGGGCAATTTTTAGGTAAAGGAGCAACATTTTTTATTTAACGCAGATGTCTAAAAGCGCAAAGAATGAAACAAGATTGTGGTTTAAATACATGAAAATTGTTGTAAATCACCTAAATTAAACTCTTACCATTATTGAGTGTTCTGAATTGATGAATATGATAAATATGCAATGTGAGTTAATGAACTTCCAAATAAAACAATACCCAAATTATTTGTTGTGGGATCGGCTTCTAGCCAGTCCTTATCTAGCGCGGGCTGGAAGCACATTCCACAAAATTGGAGAATTTTTTTCTTGGAAGTCTCTAATTCGTTGCTTGAGGCGCTCAGTCCGGTTAGCAGGAGTTTTATTCATTTGCGTTACATTAGTTATTTGGTCAACGCCTGTGAAAGCCGATACCATTGTCAATCAAGCAGACAATAGTAATCTGATTAATCCAAAGTTAGAAACTGAAGTTTTGCAGATTATTCGCAATCATCCAGAAGTAGTTAGGGAAGCTTTACAATCTGAATCTCTGCAAAAACAACAGCAGCAGCAACAATCTCAACAATACATCAAGCAGCAAATTAGAGAAAATCCCAGCAGTGTAATTGCTGAATCTCCTGTGACTGGTGCAACACAGCAAAAGATTGTGTTGATCGAGTTCTCAGATTTTCAATGTCCTTACTGTGCCAATGCTCATCAAACATTGAAGCAGTTCATGGCTCGTCATCAAGATGAAGTTACATTAGTGTACAAGCATTATCCCTTGACCTCAATTCATCCTGAAGCCATACCTGCTGCCAAAGCTGCTTGGGCTGCTAATAAACAAGGAAAGTTTTGGCAATATCAAGATGCTTTATTTGCCCAGCAAGACAAATTAGGTGAGAAACTATATGTTGCACTTGCTAAAAAACTCAAACTAGATTTATCAGAGTTTAATCAACAACGTAATTCACAAGAAGTAAGTGCTGTGATTCAAAAAGATCAACAGATAGCTGAAAAGTTGGGAATTAAAGGTACTCCTTTCTTTTTCCTTAATGGTGAGACTTTTGCTGGTGCTGTGCCGTTATCAGAAATGGAAAGTGTACTGTCTCGTGTCAAAGTCGATTAGAAAACAGCGTTAGGTAATCCGAAAGATTTTGATCATTCGCATTAAGTGCTCAATGTATATCTGATTTTGTTGAAAAGTATTTTTGGTAACATCAAAGCCTCCCAAACTAACCCCCCTAGTACCCCTATTCCTGCAATTAAATTCGACCTTAAGCCAAACCGTCGGTGACGATTTCGATATCTGTTAGGACTTACGCTTTCAAGGCACTGAAAGCCTTGATTTATCGTAGGGGCAATTCATGAATTGCCCCTACATTTCGTACTTGATGCGTAAGTCCTATCTGTAACACAAAATTTTAAAGATTTTTAGACGACGATTAACGTGTTCGACAACAATTCTTAATCGATTAAGTTCTTGGCATCAGTCTATTTTTTTGGGAATTAAGCTGGCGCTTTTGGTTGAACTATCCCAAACAATCCAGCTAAGAGAATTATCTAAATCATCGGGGCTATTTGAAACTTTAAAATATAGCTTTTCTATACCTTTTGTTTCAATAGCAAAGTCGGCATTTTGAGCATAAACGACTATAAAACCTTTGTCTCGCAAACAATACATCGCCCAGCCTTTCAATGATTGCTTGTATGGTTCGTGTGGAATTGGCGGTTTTTTGATTGTGTCTTCAATTAGTTTAAATATTTGCGTGATTTTCTCGGTCATAGTAGATTAACTAGTACTTTTTCCAGAATTATTGCCATTTTTGGCACATAGCAATCAATTATTCAAGTTTTTTGTTGGGGTTAAATCGCCATTACAAAACTTAATTACGTTCGCGCAGCGTGCCGGAGGCTCTATTACGAATTACGAATTACGAATTATTTTAATGCATATCAGGATCGCAACGAATTTCAATCATAAAGCCATCTGGATCGTAAAAATACACTCCTCTACCAGTAGGACGAGTGACTGGGCCATGTGCGATCGCTATTTTATTTTCTCTGATTACTGTCACCGCGCGATCGAATAACTGCGGATCGATATCAAAGGCTAGATGGTAGGCTCTAGTGAAGGTCTTTTCGGGGTCTGGATTTGGTGGGGTTAATTCGGGTTTGCCAAATAAATCCAGGATTGTCCCATCCGGGGTGATGAAGTTGGCTACTTTCCCAGATGCCACAAGTTCCACCAGGGTTGCGGGTACTTCGTCGCCTGTGAGTTCGTGCAAACCCAGGATTTTACCATAAAAGTAGCGGGAAGCTTGCATATCTTGGACGTTGAGGGCAATGTGATGCACTTTACGCAGATTTCCTGGCGCAAGGACACTGTTCACGGATTGGGTGGTAGATAGCATAGAACAAAATCTCAATACTTAGATAGAAGTTGAACTTTTTTCTAAAGTTTACTATTTTTAGTAAAAATCTATCATGGCTTTTGATTATTCTTTAGACTTTAAAATTATTGATTTTCGCCAACATCCTGAACTCTATCGTGTTGGCAAGGGTGAGCAGGGTGTACTTCTGGTTGAACCATACAAATCAGAAATTCTACCTTACTGGCGGTTCAAAACTCCTGATATTGCGAAAGAGTCGAGCGAGAAAATTTACGAGCTTTTTCTTGCATATTTAGAGCAAGATGATTTTGTCGGCGCAGATATGGCACGAAAGTTTATCCAAATGGGTTATACTCGCTCTCGCCGTTATGCTAATCATAAAAGTGGCAGGAAGTATAAACAAAATTCGGAAGATTCAGGTTCCAAAAAAGAGATTTTACCCTATGAAGTAGACCCAGTGAAAGCGGAATCAGCAGCAATATTTAAAGCCAAGTGGATAGAAGCGAAGACAAATGAAAAATATCAAGAACTTTTAGCCAAGCATAAGCAGATGTATGAAGTAGATTAATGACCTTGGAAGGTGCTTTAAGTTCTTAACGCACCTTCCAAGATGTTTTTACTGCCTTATGCTGTCGCTAACACACTCTACCAAACAGCCGATGAGTCTTTGATACTCGTGAATGAGTCTTTTATACTCGTGAACGTGGCATTGTCGCCAATTAATTTAAGATTAACGCGATCGCATCTCCCCTCAGCAATCCAACAATAATCATAGTTGTCTAAGCGATCGCATCTGGTAGTGTAATATTCAGGGATTGCATAAGCTGGTTAAATTGTCAGCAATTAATTTAAGATTAACGCGATCACATCTCCCCTCAGCAATCCAACAATAATCATAGTTGTCTAAGCGATCGCATCTGGCAGTGTGATATTAAGGGATTGCATAAGTTGGTTATATTGTCAGCGATTAATTATAGATTAGCGCGATCGCATCTCCCCCCAGCAAGCCAACAAAAATCATACTGTGCAACAATAGCTGTAGCTTAGTCGGAGTACAAACTATGGACTGGCGACAGTACATTTATTCAGACCCGAAAATTGTGCTGGGTAAGCCGACTGTGAAAGGAACTCGTTTATCTGTAGAGTTCTTATTGGGTTTCTTTGCTGCGGGATGGATAGAACAACAAGTTATAGATAACTATCCGACTCTTAGCTCAGAAGCATTAAGGGCGGTATTTGCTTTTACAGCAGAGTAATTTTTGGAATTTACAGTGTAATAGTAACCACATCACCTGGTTGAATCGTTGCTAAAGCTTCTTGAACTTTAGGTATCAGAGGTTTCAGAACTTCTAAACGATTGCTAGGAGATGCGAGAACGATTATAGCTAAGTTGATATTATTCAAATTTTGTTGAGCTGTTAAGTTTTGATCAATGGTGATGAATACATCAAACTCAGTCTTCGCTAGTCGCAGTAACTCACCATTCTTTTTACTTGCCCATCCTTGCTGTGGTACAGTCACAACCTCATGACCTGTGATTTCTCGCTTTAATTTCTTAGGCAGGCATTCATCAAGCAGCACTTTCATAAGAAGATAATACCGTTTTCAGAGCTAGCTTGAAAAACGCTGTTGCCTGTGCGCGGCTTACAGTGGGAAAATCTTCTAGAAAATCGTCGAGGCGATCGCCTGCTTCGAGATAATCAATCAATGTTTGTACTGGTACACGAGTTCCATAGAAAACGGGTGTACCAGAAAGAATTTCAGGAGAACTCTGTATTAGTTGAGGTTCCATATCGCATCTGGCAGTGTAATATTCAGGGATTGCATAAGCTGGTTATATTGTCAGCGATTAATTATAGATTAGCGCGATCGCATTTCCCCTTATTCACCTATTGAAACTTGACTGCGGTCAAACAACCACCCATCGCCGACTATCTCCTCTAGGCGTTGATTGAGTCGGGGGAGGAAATAATCTAAATCATTCAGCCGTTGCTGGATATACCAAGCTTGAAACGCTTCCTCTGTTTTAATTCCTTGGCCACCCGCCGCACCTGATATCATCTCGAAACTATACTCTTGAAGTTCCTCTAACCGCGGATGACCTTCACCTCGGCGGTTGCAAAAGAACATTGCTGTTGCTCCTAACACAGCTTTTAGTTCATCGCCTTGAGGCACTTTATTATATAAAACACCAATTAACTCAATGGTATCTACTAAAGGTGCTTGAATTCTCCGCGTCAACCAGATTGCTTGAGCTAGGTAAACTAAACCGTTGCTTTCATCCGTTACGCCTAAATAACCCAGAACTCTTACCAAATTACTGTATGCACTTATTTGTGCAAATGTGGCAACACCTTGCTCCCAGAGTGCGATCGCTCTAGCTATGTCCCCTTGTTGGGCGAATACCAGTGCCATGTTGCTGAGGGTAGTGGCTTGAAGTTGGACATTGCCAATCTGCTCAGATATTTCCAAGGATTGCTCGTAGAGTGCGATCGCTCTAGGTATCTCCCCTTGTTGGGCGAATACTAGTGCCATGTTGTTGAGGGTAGTGGCTTGAAGTTGGACATTGCCAATCTGCTCAGATATTTCCAAGGATTGCTCGTAGAGTGCGATCGCTTTTGGGATGTCCCCTTGTTGGTCGATTATCTGTCCCATGTTGCTGAGGGTAGTGGCTTTAAGTTGGACATAGCGAATCTGCTCAGATATTTCCAAGGATTGCTCCCAGAGTGCGATCGCTCTAGCTATGTCCCCTTGTTGGGCGAATACCTGTGCCATGTTGTTGAGGGTAGTGGCTTTACCTTGGACATCGCCAATCTGCTCAGATATTTGCAAGCATTGCTCATAAAGTGCGATCGCTTTTGGGATGTCCCCTTGATCGGCGAATACCTCTGCCATGTTGTTGAGGGTAGCGGATTTACCTTTGACATTGCCAATCTGCTCCTTTATTTCCAAGGATTGCTCCCAGAGTGCGATCGCTCTAGGTATGTCCCCTTGTTGGGCGAATCCCTGTGCCATGTTGTTGAGGGTAGTGGCTTTACCTTTGACATGGCCAATCTGCTCAGATATTTCCAAGGATTGCTCCCAGAGTGGGATCGCTTTTGGGATTCTCCCTTGTTGGGCGAATACCAGTGCCATGCTGTCGAGGATAGTGGCTTTTTCTTGCAATTCCTCTTCAGGGCAAAGGTCTAAAGCTTGCTGATAATGGGTAAGAACCTCCTCTTGCACAAAACCCAAAACCTTTTCAGCTGTGGCGACAGTTGCCAAGATGCGGTAATCCTGATAAAGTGCCAGAATTTCCTTACATAACTCCAAAGCTTCCACAAAGCGGGAATTGTTCACCCAATTATCTGTAATCATATTTCCAACGCTGACAGCAATCTCCTGCTCTTTTGCCAGCAGTCCCAAACGTACAATTTCCAGTGCTTCTGCTTCCGTCCTGTTGTCATTCTCCTCCCACCAAACTTGATGGATTTTCTTCACCCCTTGCTGTCGGGTTGCTTGCCACTCTTCCTCACTCAACACTGATTCCAGCAACGATTCTAAAATTGTCGTCACTCGATAATTAGCTGGCTGGGTGGGGTGAGTGGTAGCAGACTCAACTAAGCTGAGGCCACTTAGCTTACCCACAACCGCCAGGAAATCAATTTCCTGGCTCATAGCTGAAGTCCGCTCAAGCGGACTAGAAATTCCCAGCCCTAAATCCTCAGTCCTCTGAAGAGGACTTTCGCTATTAGCCTCGGACTTCGAGTCCCAGGCGTTAGGGTGGGAAGTCGAAGAAATAGCCCTGACAATATCCTCCGTCACGGGCAGATGAAACACACTCAACCGCGCGAGAAACTTTTGTTCTTCCAATTCCAAAGCATCCAGCAGAGTTTGTGCCAAAATATTTTCACGAAACTTCTGTTCAGTCGCCTCCAGCCGATTCAGTAATTCATCCGCCGCTATTCCTGGTTGCTGAATCACCTCTAACAGCCACTTCAGCAAGCGGGGATTACCATCAGCAATCTTAATAATCCTCTGAGTTCTTAACTGTTGCCTAACTTCCTTATCTAAGGGAAAGCAGATTTTATCAATATCACTGCTGCTCATCCCTGCCAAAGATTCCAAGTGCAGACGATGAGGTGGCAAGGTGTCTGCTTTCAAATAGCGACAGGTGACAATCAGCCGACTTTCTGCCCTGTTGTCTGCCAATGCTGCACAAATCGCCCTTAAAATCTCGTAAGCCTCTGCCGTCATCCGCAGTGAGCCATCTTCAACGTTAGCTATGGGGATGTTTTGCTCAAAGTCATCCAGCACCAGCAGCAAAGGTTGCTTGTGTTGCTTTTCAATTGCCTCAAAAAAGTTTTGCAACCGTCCTTTAAGAGACACCTTTGGTTCGTTCAAAAGTGCGGGAACATCTGCAAACCGCTCATACTTATTAGAAAGCTTATTCAGCAAACCTATCTCATCCAAAGGCCCAATCAACACAACTCGCGCAAAATTGTCACGCTGCGTTTGCACCCGCGTACATAACCGCGCCGCCAAGCTACTTTTGCCCAATCCCCCCATCCCGGCAATAAACACGCCAATTTGGTCGCTGGTTTCCTGCAAAGCTTTGAGACACCGTTGCAAAGGTCGTCTGCGTCCCACAAATTCAAACCGACTGGCAACTTTAACTTGATTATTCTCATCGAGAAATTCTTGCTCTGGCGGTGTAAACGTCAGCCTGTCACGACGATTTTTGTTTCCTCTAAGAGGTGTCACCAGTTCGGCAATGGGGCGCGTATCCCGATACATCCGCAACAGATGCCAGTCGGTGCATTCTCTGTCAATCATCTCCTGCTGCGCCGCTTTGACTGCTTCTTCAACAGTTGCCCCCGTCGCCAAAGCTTGATAGAGTGCCTGTGCTGCTACAATACCCGTGGTGTCATACACCGGACGCGCCCAGCCTAAAACTATACCTGCCCCCGCTTTCACCAATGCCTGGGCCATCGAGGGTACTGTCCCCTTATTAGGAACCTGTCCGGTATGACAACCAGAGAGAAAAGTTACACGCGGCCAGCGTCCGCGAAAGGCTCTAGCTAAATCATTGACGGTAGTAAGTTGGATATTCCCCACCTCATCCTCAGTGATGAAGCAAGGGGTATTGTCTGGTAATTTTTTACCTGTTGGTAGCAAATTGCGGTGATCTTGTTTGGTATAAATTATCCCGTGTCCCGTGAGGTGAAAGACATCAAAATAGTTTTCTTCGTAGGAATGCACCAAATTATCTAACTCTGCAACCGAGCCGCTTTCTTCGACAATCAACGCCAAAGGCTGATCCTTAGTTGCTTGCAAAATATTCGCTTCTTCCTGCTCAAACCCTAGTGGTGGAACTCTGGGATCTTCAGGAGAAGTCGCCATGAACAGCAACCGCAATGGGCGATCTTGCACGCCAATCACTTGAGTTTGACGCTGCTGCACACAACGCACTGGTAAGACGGAAATATCCTCGCGTTCTAGTAAAAACCCTGCACCATTATGTAGCAACTCCCAAGGCAAATGTGCCAATCCCAAGGCTACCCGTTCTGTTTCGGGGTTCAACCCCTGCGCTTCGCTGGTTTGAATCAAATCTAGATAAATGGTTTGCTCATCCGCCCCGTTCAGCGCCCTTCTCAGCCATCCCTCATTACCATCCAGCCATTGATAAAGTCGGCATCCCAACTGCTTGAGATCGGGTAAGCTATCTTTTTGTTGAGAATAATAATTTTGCTCACACAAATCAATGAGCTTTGCCAACTCCGTTTTATCCAGGCGACGTGAGCCATAATGACAGCGCAGTTCAAAAGTTTGCTGTTGACTGAGGGCGAAGGTGAAGTTTAGGGGCATGGCTGATAGCAGTAGTTTCCACAGTAACCTTCACCGTATTATCACCTTTTTTCGGAAATTATCGCCGATATTCGTCACCACAATCGCCGATGAGTTGGTACAAATCGCGTGATTGGCGAGAGACTGCATTGATGCGATCGCTATCGTCTGCATCTAAACTAAAACTAAATACTTTGGCGTTATCTTCTATATGTTCAGATACACCAAGTTTGGCACCAACTATCACACCGCCCACAGTTGGCTGATCTAAAATGTAACGCACTGCTACGTTAGAAATGCTAACACTATGCTTATTAGCAATTTCCTTTAAGATAGCCAGCAACTCTTGAAATAATTGCCAACCACCCCAAGCATCAATCATATTTTTATATTTTTTCAAACTAGCAGTAGATAAATCAAATCCTCGCGGTTCCGCTTTACCCACATAGTTTTCAGATAACAAACCGCCGCATAGTGTACCGTAAGTAAAAAGCTTTATGTCATGCTCTTGACAAAACTGCACCATATTAACTTCTGGGCGGCGGTCAACCAGAGAAAATTGCACTTGGTTAGAAACAATTTTGATCCCGGCTTCGGTAATAATCTTCAAGTTTTCCGTGTCAAAATTAGTTAAACCTAGATGCTTAATTTTACCTTCAGTTTGAAGTTCTGCCATATATTTGAGAGCATCCAGATAATTTTTATCCTGATATTCCCACCAATGGAATTGCATCAAATCTAACGATTCCACATTCATCCTTCTCAGGGAAATATCAATATTTTCCTCAACCAATTTTTTGGTCATTTTACCAGGACGAGGCACCCATTTTGTAAAAGCTTGCACCTGAGATAAAGCATCTTTTCCACGAGTATCAATTAGTTCACAGCGAAACTCACCAATAAAGTCTTCTGCAGGGCCATAATGGTCTGCTAAATCCCAAGTAGTAAACCCTGCATCTAAATATTTGAACATAGTCTCAATAGCAGCACTGGGATTAATCCGTCCGTGTGCGCCGGAGACTTGCCACATCCCGTTTAATATGCGGCAAATGTTCAAATCGGGAGTGAATTGGAGACGGCTAGCTGTGGGTAAGTTCATTTTCAAGTTTAAGGGATAGGTGAGGAGTTAGGAGTTAGGAGTTAGGAGTTAGGAGTTAGGAGTTAGGAGTGAGAGGAATGAAAAATTAGTTAGTTCGTCGTAAGCATCTTATTACAACATTCTTAGCCTTTATACTTTCTTAAGAATCATTTATAACAACAATCATCAATCACTCTTAAATCTTAACTCTTAACTCCTAACTTATCACTCCTAACTCCCAATTTTCTAACGCCAGTCTTTTTCAGCTTGTTCGAGAACGTAAGCAGCAACATCTTGGATTTGCTGTTCAGTAAGGCGTTCTTTATAAGATGACATATTATTTTTACCATTGGTAACTATAGATGTAACTGCCTCTACTGAATCCATCCCATACTTTTTCAGCGCTTGCTTTTTGAGATTTTTACCTCGCCTGATGATGTTGCTGCCGTTGATATGACAACCAGCACAATGAACACTAAATATTTGTTCGCCGTTAACTGTCTCTGCTGCACTAGCAGGTATAAAGGTACCGAGCAATAAGAAAAATGTTACTAATACTAATGTAAGTAGTTTCTTCAATTAAATTCTCCCGATTTGGATATTGCAGGCATAAGTTTCAGAAGCAATGTTACAAGGATTCAAAGTCAGTTGTAAATCCAGCAAAATTTGCACAATCTTCTTGAAAGGCTTCTGCATCGCTTACATCCTCAATTTTATAAGACATGATCCGCGTCCCATCTGGCATTTTTTTGGAACTAATCACTTCACCTTGATATTTTTCTGCGATCGCTTTAAATTCATTAGCATATCGCTTCCAGGCATCGCCTGTACAAGTAACATTTACTTGCCACATATTTTTATCTCAATTCCTAGCAACAAATATTAATCATCTCACGAATCGGCAACATCCTACACATCACCTCCTAAAGGTTATTAGTTTCTATCTAAAGGAAGTGTCGAGCCTTATCAGGCTACGCCATAATGGGGATGTAAGAACATTTCTAGAAACTTTTATCCCAATTAGTTAAATTTTACGAGTTGAAAATGCCTAACAATATCAAACAACAAATTCAAGCAGACTTGCAACAAGCTAAAGAAACTGGACAATTAAGAACTGAGCGGATTCGAGAAATTGTGAAATCAGCAGTTTCTCAAGTATCTTCTGAGTTTAAACAAGGTTCAAGTGAAGTTCGTAATCTTGTTAAAGATGCTGTTTATGCTGTAATTGAAAACTTTCAAGAAAAAGGTAGCGAACTCAAAGATGAAGTGACAGCTTCTATTGAAGGAGCGCTGGAAGGGATTAATAGCAAAAGACACGAAAGCATTGCTAAAACTCAGACAGATATAAAGCGGCTACAGAATCAACTGGATGGTGAAGAAGAACAACTACAGCAAGAGGTTGATGTAATTTTGGCAGAAATTGAAGAGACGGGTAAGGAAAAACCTGCTAGTACCAAAACTGCAATTGATTCTGCTATCAATGCCCTTAAAGATAGTGAAGAAGCAGGATTGTTAAAGAAACGTTACGCCCAACTGCAAGCGCAGCTAGCGATTGTCCGAGCTAATATAGCTGCACGCTATGGCGGACGTAATATGGAGGTTCAAGATTATCTAGACGAGGCTAAACACTGGTATGATAAAGCTCGTCCTCAAGCACAATCTATGGCTGTGCAGGTAGAAGAGAAGCGATCGCAGCTAGAAGATCAACTGGGTGAAGCTGGTACATCTCTAGCCAGAAAAGAGCGTCAAATCAAACAAACGTTGAGGCAATTACTCTTAACGGCGGCTGACTTGTTCAAAGATAAGGAACCTGCTAATAAAGAGCGGGATACTATTCATAAATAGAGTGGACTGCTTTTCACAAAACTCTGATACATATAAATAAAATTTTTGTAGGGACACGGTATTGCTGTGTCCCTACTAATTAGTATAACTGTGCTTTTGTTGGGTGCATTATACCAAAGGCTAACGCATTGCTTGATAAGCTTAAGAATAACGAACCGCAGAGGCGCAGAGGCCACGGAGAAATAAATGAGAGTTTGAGAGATATTTTGCGTAAGTCATTTACCCGCTAATTATGCAAGTTAAGTTTTGAATAATTTATAACTTATAATTCTGGTAAAAACTGATATGGTGCGTTATGGCTAAAGCCATAACGCACCATATTTAAGATTGCCTAAAATTCATCTTGCGTATTAGTAAATGTTTCCTTCTCTATTGAGTTGTTCATCATGCTTGGCAATAACCCAAATTGCATGAATACTACCGGGTAGCCAACCTAGAACTGTAAGCAAGATGTTAATAAACAGAGTTGGGCCAACTCCAACTGTAAGGAAAACGCCTAAAGGAGGCACTACTAAACCTAGAAGAAAACGAACTAATTTCATGATTTTGCCGGATTTTTGTGAGTTTATTTAATTACATTCTGCTGAAGATACCGAATAAGCAAATCCACCTTGGGATATTTTATTTGGAGTAGAGACATAATAAAATTCGCAATTATACTACTCCTTATAATACTTATCTAGAAGGTAATTCGCCTTGGGTTTTTACATCACCACTGGCGCTTAAAAGGTTTCTTTCAACAAAGTAGTTGTTAATGAAGGTGTTAGCAAAAGTTAGAATCACTGGTCCAAGAAGGAAACCAATAATTCCGCGAACTGCAAACCCAGGAACTAACACTGCTGCTAACCAGAAACATAAACCGTTGACGACGAGCGAAAATGCTCCAAATGATAGAAAGTTAAGTGGTAGAGAAAGAGCAGACAAAACTGGTTTAACTGAACCGTTAATTAGACCAATTACTAAAGCAGCAATCATAGCTGCGGGAAAATTAGCAATATTAACGCCAGGAACAACTAAATCAACAATCAACAGACTCAAAGCTGTAGCTAGGGCGGTTAATAATGGTGTTAACATTTTTCTTACCTAATCACTAAAGATTTTTTGTAACTTCTTATCTCATCTTCAACTATCTACTAGATTTTAACCTCTCTAGCAAGATAGAATTTGCTTCTACCGTTAGGCCGATCATTGAGAAAAATATAGCGGTTATAATACTACGTAGTTTTTACTTAAAAAAGCATTCCAAGGTAGGTTAGGTAAAGGAACAAAACCCAACATTGTCAGAGTTTTGTCGGGTTTCACTACCTTCAACCCAACCTATAAATCTTCTTAACCGATTACTATTGCGATCGCTTAGATTTTTCCGACTCAGGCTGATAGTAAAGGGCCGATTTATACAAGATTTGTTCTTGATGGGTTTCTAAAGTGCAATTAGATAAGGGGTAAGTTACACAAGTAACAACATAACCAGCCTGTACTTCACTTGGGCGCAGAAATTTTTGCTCACTTTGATCGACTTCACCGCTAATCAGTTTGGCGACACAAGCAGAACATTCGCCTTGTTTGCACCCAGATGGTAGGCGGATACCTGATTCTTCTGCCATATCTAGAATATATTGATCGTCTGGTACTGCAATGGTACGATTTAATCCAAGCGTAGAATTGATGAATTGAACTTGATAAACTGCCATCTGCTGTTTGTAATTATTGTTTAACTAGTTCCGTGGGTTTAAGTCCCCCGGTTCAAAAAATAACCAAATAATGCGATTGGAGTTAAACCCCCCGAAGTTTTGTAGACCCAAACCGTCCCCACAACAGCACTCTTCATTACAAAACAAAATTTACGAATTACGTTCGCGCAGCGTGCCGGAGGCTCTATTACGAATTACGAATTATTTAACTGCTTTCATCGACAAACTAATCCGCTTGAGTTTCTCGTTGATTTCTAACACCTGCACTTTGACTACTTGTCCGACTTTGACAACTTTGTTGGGATCGTCTACAAATCTATCAGCAAGTTGGGATATATGCACCAAGCCATCTTGATGTACGCCGATATCAACAAACGCGCCGAAGTTAGCGACATTTGTAATGATTCCCTCTAGTTCCATTCCCACCTTTAAGTCTCTGATTTCTTTAATTCCTTCTTTGAAGGTGGCATACTTAAATTCTGCACGCGGATCTCTACCTGGTTTTTCTAATTCACTGAGGATGTCGCGCAGTGTGGGTTCACCGACGCTATCGGTAACATATTTTTTCAGGTTAGTCTTTTTAAGTTTTTCGGCAATTTGTGTCACTTGATTTAATGGCACATTTAGCTCAGATGCGATCGCTTCTACTACAGAATAACTTTCTGGATGCACTGCTGTATTATCCAATGGGTTATCACCGCCGCGAATCCGCAGAAAACCCGCCGCTTGTTCAAAAGCCTTCGGCCCGAGCTTGGCAACTTTTAATAGTTGTCGGCGATTTTTAAAAGCTCCATTCTGGTTACGATAGGCGACAATGTTATTGGCAATACTTGCCGTAATCCCAGAGACAGAAGTCAGAAGTTCTTTGGAGGCCATGTTCAAGTCTACGCCGACGAAGTTAACGCAGCTTTCTACAGTCTCATCCAATTTCTTTTTCAGCAACTTCTGATCGACATCGTGCTGATATTGTCCCACACCAATAGATTTGGGATCGATTTTCACTAGTTCCGCCAGAGGGTCTTGCAAACGCCGGCCAATGCTAATCGCACCACGCACGGTAATATCTAAATCGGGAAACTCTTCTAGCGCTACAGTACTCGCAGAATATATAGATGCGCCAGACTCATTCACCATCACCTTAACTGGTTTGCGTTCTATAGTTTCTAAAACTTGCGTGACAAATTCTTCTGTCTCGCGGGACGCTGTACCGTTACCAATGGCGATTAACTCAATCTTGTACTTTTCAATCAGATTTTTGACAGTTTGTGCAGCTTTGAGTCGTTGTTCAGCCGCTTGATGGGGAAAAACCGCTTGGTATTCCAAAAATTTCCCCGTTTGGTCGAGAACAGCAACTTTACACCCAGTTCTAAATCCAGGGTCTATCGCCAAGGTTGGTTTCATCCCGGCTGGTGCAGATAGCAGCAACTCCCGCAGATTAGTTTCAAATGTCTTGATTGATTCTATATCTGCAAAAACTTTTATCTCAGAAATAACCTCCCCCATAAGAGAGATTTTCATTAAACGGTTGAATGCATCCTTTAACATCGCCTGATAAAAATCCCGAATTGTCCGAACTTTGGTTTTAATTTCTTGCGACTCAAGATAGTAAAGTACCGTATCCTCATCGAAAGCAATTTCAAAGCTTAATATTTTTTCAGTTTCACCGCGACACAACGCCAGCATATTGTGGGGTGCAATATTTTTTACCCGAATTTGATAGTTCCGGTACATCTCAAATTTGGTTGTACCTTCGGGATAATCATCTTTGATGCGAGAGACAAATACCCCTTCTTCTAAAAGATAATCGCGGATATATGACCGTAATTCAGCTTTTTCAGCCACTTCTTCCGCTAAAATATCAGCAGCACCTTTAAGCGCTTCTTCTGCTGTTTTTACTCCCTTGGCTTCAGAAATATACTTAGCCGCTTCTTCTTCCAGTAAAGCCGTTGCAGCATTTTTTACATTTAATGACTTGATGAATTCCGCTAATGGTTCGAGTCCTTTTTCTCTGGCGATAGTGGCGCGGGTGCGTCGTTTTGGGCGATAGGGTAGGTATAAATCCTCAAGTTCGGTTTTTTGTAAGCAGGATGAGATTTTGGCTTTGAGTTCATCTGTGAGTTTACCAAGTTTTGCGATCGCACTTAAAATCACAGATTTTCGTTCTTCCAGTTCTGTTAAATAAGTATATCGATCAGCCAGTTCGCGTAGTTGCACTTCATTCATCTCATCCGTGCGCTCTTTTCGATAACGTGCAATAAAGGGAATTGTTGCACCCTCCGCCAAAAGGGAGAGGGCGTTTTGCACCTGATGGGGTTTGAGATTTATTTCTGTTGCCAGTAATTGAGGAATGTTCAGCATTAGGTGTCTAAAATGAAAAAATGAAAAAATGAAAATGCTACTTCTAAAGGTAATATGCTAGATCCCGATCCTGACACAAGGCCAAAGTTTTAAGCTAATTTACCAGATGATTGTTCGCAAAAGTGGAATTGGCAAAATAGACAAAACCCACCTACGCAAGTTTTAAACCCTTCCAATCTGCGTGGTTAAACGAGAGTTTGTATAGCATAGCGCAGCTATTCTGAGTCGGGACACTGACAGAACGAATATTTACTTCTATCGACTGTTGTAGCTAATACCTTATTGAAGCTAAGATCAACCATAATTCCAAACACAATTTCAATTTGTTTCATAGATACAACAACTTTTATTTCAGAGGTTAGTAAAATGCCTTTGTTTTTCTTGATACCACTGTGTACGGCTTTAGCCACTGGCTACTTCTTTAAAAAGAGTAGTGATGAAATTGCATATATTGCAGGTGTATTTGCAGCTATTAGCTTGATTTTCAGTTTAGTATTAGCACCCTGGCAGATTCAGTTTGGATTGTTAATCATTGTCTTAATTATTACCAAGAAACTATTGCAGGAAAATGAGTCCAAACAAACTGAAGTTATAGAAAAACAATTTAGAGAAACTAAATAAGACCAACTACTACGAACTAATTTGTTCTCAACTTTTAAGTTCTGAAAATCATAAGCCAGCTAAGAGAATTCAGAAACAAAGACTTCCGGCTTACTTAGTGTATAAGTGAACTTTTAACTAAATTAGTTTGATTTTCATGGATAAATAAAAAACGATTAAGACTATCGGCTAACATATATTGTTTTTGATAAAAATAGTATGTTTTTATACTTAGAAAACTGGACTTTGCACTGTTGCTCTTTCAATTCTGCTTACTGAAACTCTTAACTTTGCACTTTTAATATCTGATACTAAATCGCTATTTCTGCAAGTTTATTAGCCAGAATGTGGTGAATCAATGTAAAAATTCTTAAAAATAAATATTCATCAAGAGGAAACTGTAGATTTTATAAAGTTTTTGTTTAAGTATATTTTCCTAAAATGAATTTTTGATGAAGTATTGCGATAAAATTGCAACATTGTTTTATCGTGGTATTCTAGTAAGTAATTATATGTAAAAAGAAATTTTGAGATAAAGCTCTAGTTGAAATTACATATAGTTAAGGCCAATTAAATGATACTAAGATTAAGATAATGTAAAAATATCTCAAATCCACTTAACTCAACCTAAGTAAGCTGCAAGTTGATCGCCAAACGCTAGTTTACATTCGCCTTTAATGTCGTGAAAAACTCCATTTTGACATTCAGTAAAATTCCCTAAAAACCTAACTTCCAACCATATTACTGTAAAGTTATCTATCGATGCTTTGCGCTCTTAAGCAGATTTATCTCAACCATTGTGTTCCTATGTCCTAACCAATTACGTATATATACTAAATTTGAGTACAAATCTTTATGAATCGGCTTACTTTCCAGCCGAAGTTAAATAGATGTATGTGAGCCTGGATAAATTCTATGGCATGTCACAAAACTAACAAACACTTGCTGGAGACAACTTAAGAACATTTATCAATCTAGCTTAGTTTTGCTCTTAGTTTTGCTCCACAAGTTAATCGCTTGAGAAGTTGAGTAGTGTCTTCAACAAGATTTCTACAGCAGGATACAACTGATGAAAGTTAATCAATGGATTAATCAAAAATTTTGGAAATCCATTAATATTGACTTAACTCCATCTGTTGAACATGCAAGCCAAATGCGAGTTCAGCATAAGCGATATCTCACTGCTAAATGTCCACAAATTTGTGTCATAACACTCAAACTGCGTTATATCTGCATCCACTATGGCATAGATATAGATATTGCGATCGCCTACGGCGGGCGGATACGCCATCGCACTAAAACTAGTCTGGAAGCATCAGTGGCTGATACAGAAGACATCTGCAATTCACAATTGGGCAAAACCTAAATTGATTGTGTCAATTGTCAAGCAAGTAAACTGTTCTGTCTCCAAGTGTAACCTAGTCTACTGGGATAATATTGGTCGTTGCCATTATACAGCAACTATCCCACTTGCATAGTATTTAGTTGCTAACTCTTCGACGCTCATTTTGATATCAGTGACTTCAACATAGCCTTCCTAATTTTGTTGTCTATTGATTGAAGTAAAAGTTGAATTGCACAGAAGGTGTGACCTCAATCCAAAACTTTCAAAACGATGGGCTGTTTCCTGTCCGGTTCATACCTACTATCTCGATTGAGGTAAATGTACTATGAAATCTATTTCGCAAACTTCAAACGTTAAAATAATTCCTTATATTATCCTGTTTGTCAGTATTTTATTTAGTATTTCTGGGCAATTGCTGATGAAGCATACCATGAGTCATACAAATGAGGGACTATTTAATTGGGTATTTATTCAACAATTAGTATTAGCTATTAGTGTTTATTGCTTGGGAGTGGTAAATTGGATATTGGCTCTACGATCTATAAAATTGAGTATTGCTTATCCACTGACTAGTTTAAATTATGTGGGGATACTTTTCGGGTCACACTACTTTTTTAATGAAGAGATTACACTAACTAGAATAGCAGGAGTAATCACAATTTTTCTGGGTGTTCTTTTAGTGGTCATTCCTCTGAAAAAATCTACATCAGTTTATAGTAAATCTCATCAGGAAGATTAAAAATGAACATCATTACTTCCCTAGTTTTAATGCTTGTGGTTTTATTTGGAACAACAGCTAACCTATCACTAAAGTATGGACTTCACATTTCTAGCCAAACTAAAGGAGCAAGCGCATCTATCCAAAACCTGCTATTATCTCGTTATTTTTGGATTTGGTTTATCTGCTATGCATTTATGACTATATTGTGGCTTTATGTATTGCGGACAATTCCTCTAAGCCAAGCATTTCCAGTTTTAGGATTAATGTATGCATTTGTACCAATCGCTTCTCACTATCTTTTAAAAGAGCAAGTTGTATTTAGCCAGTGGGTAGGAATTTCCATTATCATAACTGGTGTAGTTCTGGTTGTACATTAATAGCTAAAGGGGTAGACAGCAAGGCTACTAATATTACAATTATTTGAAAATAAATTTCAAAAGCATCCCTATAAAAATCTAAATTAAATTTATGAATATAGGCATCATTGGGGGCGGTATAACTGGGCTAGTATTAGCGCAACGTCTTTCAAATCAAGGACATAAAGTAACTGTATTCGACAGTAATAAGCAGCTTGGTGGACTTACCACTTATCATGATTATGGGTTGTTTACCTGGGATCGGTTTTATCACGTTATCCTGCCTTCTGATACTCATTTAATAAATTTTCTCAGAGATATTGGACTTGGAGATAAACTACGCTGGCATCGAAGTTTAACAGGCTTCTACGATAAACAAAAATTTTATTCTATCAGTAACTCTATCGAATTTCTCCGCTTTCCTTTGTTTGGACTTATAGGTAAAATTAGATTAGCTTTTACTCTATTGTATGGTTCACGCCTTAATAACTGGCGGCGCTTAGAGAAGATATTAGTTGAAGATTGGCTCTTGAAACTCGGTGGTAAAAGCACATACGAGAAACTCTGGAAACCCTTGCTTTTATCGAAATTAGGAGAGAACTATAAGCGAATATCAGCAGTTTTTATCTGGGCTTATATCAAACGGTTATTTTCAGCGCGTGATTCTTCATTAAATAAAGAACAACTTGGTTATGTCTCAGGCGGTTACAAAACTGTTTTTGACCATATAGAAAAACTAATTTACACGGCTGGAGGTCATATCCACACAGGTGTTGCGGTGGAATATATCGCACCTCATCCAAAGGGTGGAATGTGGGTAGAATATCAAGGCAAAAAGGAACATTTTGATAAAGTTATCTTTACTGGGCCAGTTAATATTTTGCAACAGGTTGCTGCTAAAGAACTCGTGAAAGTTTCCAACACTGGTGAAACAGTAGAATACCTGGGCGTAATCTGCATGGCACTTATTACCCGCAAGGCTCTAATTCCTTATTACGTAGTAAATATTGCCGATAGAAATGTTCCTTTTACCGGAGTCATCGGTATGAGTAACCTAGTTTCTTTGCAAGAAACAGCAGGGTATCATATCACATTTTTACCAAAATATATCCTTTCCACTGACCCGTTGTTAAAACAGCCAGATGATGAATTGCGGCAAGTCTTTTTCCAGGGTATACGTATGATGTTCCCAGAACTCAAAGCAGATGATATTGTTGCAGCACACATTAATCGAGCTATTAAAGTACAGCCGCTACAAGTTTTAAATTATTCAAGCCTTGTTCCAAAAGTGAGTACTGAAAACGATGATTTTTTCGTTGTCAATACCTCACAGTTGGTGAATGATAGCGTCAATAACAACGCAGTCGTCCGACAGGTCGATGAATTTCTCAAGAAATCAACATTACTGAATTCTTGAAATCTGAGAATGATATTTTGAAAATCACACGAGGTACTTATGAGTATTTTTGTTCTTTTACCCGCATACAACGAGCAACAATCAATTCGCCCTTTATTCAAAAAGTTTCAGACATTGCAGCAAATATCTAATCTGGATATCCGGCTGATTCTTGTTGATGATGGTAGCAGGGATGCAACTGCTCAGACTGCAATAGATGAATCTGAATTACAGGGGATATCACTGAAATTAGTCCAACATCCCAAAAATGCTGGTTTAGGTCAAGCAATTAAAACGGGTTTCATGACTTTCTTAGAAATTTCTAAAGAAGGCGATTTTTTAGCGGCGATGGATTGCGACAACACTCAACCACCAGAACTATTAATCAAGATGTATGAGACGATGATAGCTGGTAGTTATGATATTGCGATCGCATCCAGATATCGAAAAGGCTCTAAAGTCATAGGCTTATCAACATTTAGAGAGATAATGAGTTACGGAGCTAGCTGGCTTTTTAGAATTGCAGCCCGTGTACCAGGTGTAAGAGATTATACTTGCGGCTACAGACTCTATAACCGGACTTTTGTCAGTAAACTAGATATGTATTATGGCGAGAGTTTATTCACTGAAAGTGGATTTGCTTGCATGATAGATTTACTGCTGAAAGCCAAACCGCTCAAACCAAAAATCGTAGAAATTCCTATGGTTTTGAGATATGACGAAAAGCCAAGTGCCAGCAAAATGAAAATTCTTAAAACTATTACTCGAACCCTCAAGCTATTATTTAAGAATTTAACATCGCCAGCGCCAACTGCTGCTAATTTAGGTCAGACTTTCAATCAGCAAGAAACATTAAGAATTCCATTGAAAATAACAAATCGTAAATAAACCTGAGAAGGTATAGGCTCTTACCAAGATTAACTGCATGGAAAAATGGTAATTTATCAACGGGAGTATTCTAGGGACGAGCAAGGCAGAAATCAAAAATAATTTTGATGAAATTGTTGTTTTTACCAATATATGTGGAGCTTCTTTTTTAAGAGTTTAAATAATTGGAAGACAGTCTAAGACTGCCTTCCAATTATTTATGTATGAATATTTTCACTTTCTGGTTTGCTCATTCTCTGTAAAATATTATATATCGACTCTACATTATAGCGATCGCTCTGCAAAGGGCGTTACTTAGAATATTTCACTCACGCTTAAGAGAGGGAAGTAAGTTTCCCAGGTGAGGAAACCCCTACTACTTAATTGCCGACTCTGACTTTCACTGATTTGTTAGACTAAACACACCAGAATTTTTCAGTCAAATCTCTGAACTACGCCAGCAGACGAGGCTACCCATGCTTACAAGTACGCTACTTCTCTCGAATCAACTTCCCACCCTGCAATATTCCTCCACACCAGAGCGTTTCGATGAAACCTGGGAAGCCCCCCTGGCTACCCTCCTGGGACTAGGACGCGCCGCAGGTGCTGACTTCATCGAATTATTTTTAGAGCGTCGCAACTATATTAGTTCTCTTGCAGAAGACGACTCCATCACCAGTATTTCACCCAGTCTGTCTACAGGCGCGGGAGTCAGAGTCTTTCGCGGTAAAGCTGATTGCTACGTTAGCACCAATGACCTTTCGTTTTCCGGTTTGAAAGCAGCTTTAGAAAAAGGTCTTTCTATCTTAGGATTGCAACTACCCACTGCTAAAGCTTTCATTCCAGAAATCAACCTAGAATTATTGAGAGATTACGCCACCAAAAGAGGTAAAGATGCATGGCTACCAGTGTGTAGCTCAATCCGAGAAATGGGAGAAGTCCTCCTTGATGGTACTGCCCACCTGAAGCAAAAAGCTAGCCACGTCCAATCGCGCCGTGCTACCTATTTCCGGGATTGGCAAGAGGTTTTAATCGCCGCCAGTGACGGCACTTTTGCCCGTGACATTCGCCTCACCCAGTCAGTAGGCTTTAACTTGTTGTGTGCTGATGGTGCTAATCGTGCTTCCATCGGTGAACGCGCTGGTAACACCAGCGATGCCAACTTTTTGAGGACTTGGGATTCTCAGCAAGCCGCCGAAAAAATAGCAGAATCTGCTGGTAAAATGCTCTACGCCGATTACGTAGAATCAGGTACTTACCCGATTATTATGGCGAATCACTTTGGCGGCGTAATCTTCCACGAAGCCTGCGGACACCTGTTAGAAACCACTCAAATTGAACGCAATACCACTCCCTTTGCTGACAAAAAAGGCGAAAAAATTGCCCACGAAAGTTTGACAGCCTGGGATGAAGGGCGTTCTGAAAATGCCTTCGGCACAATTGACATGGATGACGAAGGTATGCCTGCTCAAAGAACTCTATTAATTGAAAAAGGCGTTCTGAAAAACTTCTTAGCAGATAGAACAGGTTCTGCACGCACCGGACACCCCAGAACTGGAAGTGGACGCCGCCAAAATTATACCTATGCTGCTGCTAGCCGGATGCGTAATACTTATATTGATTCTGGCGAATATAGCATTGATGATTTATTTACCTCTGTTGATAAAGGTATTTACTGTAAAAAGATGGGTGGCGGAAGCGTTGGTGCTACAGGCCAATTTAACTTTAGTGTTGATGAAGCTTATTTGATTGAAAATGGCAAAATCACCAAACCGCTAAAGGGAGCAATTCTAATTGGTGAAGCTAAGGAAATTATGAATAAAATTTCTATGTGTTCCCAAGATTTGGAAATTGCACCAGGTTTTTGTGGTTCTGTCAGTGGCAGTATTTACACCACAGTAGGACAACCCCATATCAAGGTTGATTCTATTACCGTTGGTGGACGATAAAAATTTTAGATTTTAGATTTGGGATTTTGGATTGTGAATGATTAGCATATTGTGTCAATAAAAAGCTCCGAGATAAATATAAGTCATAAGCTAAACCACATCTAGCATAATACTCTGTTGTAGGGTGGGCGTCTCGCCCGCCCAAGAAATACAAGCAAATTTTATGTGGAAAAGCTTAACATCCAAGATTCAAAATCTAATATCAAAAATAAAATCGTTCCCAATCAAAAATCTAAAATTCAAAATCCAAAATTGACTATGCCAAATATCAATGAGATTGCAAATTCTGCCAAGGATAATGCTGGTAAGCTTGGTATTAAGAAATTTGACATTTATGGCTCAACTGTAGATGATACTAGCGTGCAAGTAGACCAAGGTGAGCCAAAACAAGTCAAAGCTTCAAATCGCTCTGGTGTTACTGTTCGTGTCTGGAATGAAGATAATACAATGGGTGTCACCAGCACCACAGATGTAGACCCCAAAGGACTGGAATTAGCTTTAAAAACTGCCTACGAAGCTAGTTTTTTTGGGGTTAAGGAAAATGTTCCTGATTTTAGTCCAGAAGCTACTGCTCCGATTGCAAATAAACCTCAAGATAAGATACCCCAAGCACCTGTTGCTGAACTCATAGAAAGATTGTTGGTAGCTGAAAAAGAATTACTAGCAGCTCATCCAGCAATTAAAGGTGTGCCTTATAATGGGTTATCGCAAAGAGATATTGACAGGTTTTACCTCAATAGCGACGGTGCAGTGAGAACTGAATCTCACTCCTTAGCATCAGTTTATCTTTACAGCAAAACTGAAGAAGAAGGAAAAAAACCTCGCAGTGCAGGTGCTTTTAGAATCAACCATAGTTTAGATAATCTAGACATCAATGGTTGCATCAAAGAAACCGCAGATAAAACTATCAGTCACTTGAATTATAAAAAAATCAAAACTGGTAAATATCGGGTTGTTTTTTCAGCGGAAGCTTTTTTAAGTCTGTTGGGTGGTTTTTCTAACTTATTCAACGCTCAAAGTATTTTGGATAATCAAAGCTTATCTACTGCTGATGATTTAGGTAAGCAAATTGCTTCTCCTTTACTTTCAGTTTTTGATGATGCACTTCACCCAGCTAACGTAGGCGCAGAAAGTTTTGATGGTGAAGGAACTCCTACTCGTCAAGTTTCACTGATTGAAAATGGTGTTTTAACAAGCTTTCTCCACAGTGCAGGCACTGCCAAAAGGTTCAATACCCAGCCAACAGGTAATGCCAGTATTGGTGCAAAAGTTAGCGTTAGTCCCAATTTTTATCACGTTTTTTCAACAGCAATTCCCGAAGAAGAGTTCAGTTTAGAAACTGCTGAAAATGTGATTTTTATCGATGATTTACAAGCTCTCCATGCTGGAGTTAAAGCTTTGCAAGGTTCCTTTTCTTTGCCGTTTGATGGTTGGCTAGTTAACAAAGGTGTCAGGACAAGTATTGAGTCAGCAACTGTTGCTGGCGATTTCTTAGAAGTTCTGAAGTCAATTATTTATGTAGAAAAAGAAGCAGAGTTAACGCCAGGTGGAGTTTGCCCGAAAATCTGGGTTAATGAACTGTCAATTACTGGTGAGTAAAATTTAAAAAGTCGAGAGTTATGAGTTGAATATAACTCTTAACTCATCACTTTGAAATCATTACTCACCATTAGTATTCACCACCAATGCTAATGGCAGTATTAAATACATCAGCACCGCTTAAATCAATATTAGCCATAACAGCGCCATTTACGTCACTATTATATAAACGGGAATTACTCAAATTAACGTTGGTGAGATTAGCGTTATTTAAGATAGTGTCGCTGACAAATGCTTTTGTGAGATTAGCAGACTTCAAATTTGCACCAGTTAAATCAGCACCTTCTAAGTTAGCACCTTCGAGATTAGCCCCTTTTAAGTTTGCATTTCTGAGGTCAACACCTATCAGGTGAGCGCCTTTGAGGTTTGCTCCTGTTAAATTACATCCAGAACATTCTCTAGTTTCCAGCAAGCGCCGGACAGGGGCGGAGTTTTCTGCTTTGACGGGAATGGGAGCAGCTAAAGATAGCGTGCTGAGTAAGGCTGCTGCCGTCAAAAAAATTCGTTTCATATTTACCTCCGACATTTCTAGAAGTCATTAAATTTTTAACTTCTACGATACCAGTGTGCCAAGATTAGAGAATTCTGTACTCATGCGATCGGAGGAATATATAATATCTATGAGATTAGGTATTCTTCTATAAGCTAGTCCGATCGGACTAATACTAATATTATTGGACTCAACTGCAACAATTGCAAACCGCTATATATTTTTAGTCGTTAATTGTTCCATCAGGCATGACCGCACCACGCAAATCTGCACCAGTTAGATTTGTACTACTCATTTCTGGTCTGATTAGATTTGCCTTACTTAAATTAGCACCAGTCAAGTTTGTCCTAGCAAGATAGGCATCAACCAAGTCTGCTTCAGTGAGGTTAGCTCCACGCAGGTTAGCCCGACTTAAATCAACTCTATTTAGCCTTGCAAAACTCAGGTTTACTCCACTCATCTGGCATCTAGTCAGTTTAGCATCTGCCATAATTGCACCGTACAAGTTAACACCTGTAAGTTCAGCATCAATGAGATTTGACCGTTCTAGTCTAGCGTTCATCAGGTTAGCACCTTTCAAATTAGCACCCCCGATGTTAGTATCTGCCGTAAATGCTGTATACAAAATCGCTTCACTCAGGTTGGCATCACTCAAATCGGCATAACGTAGCGTTGCCTCACTCAAGTTAGCACCACTCAAATCAACTTTAGATAAGTCTACACCAGTTAAATCAGCGCCCCGCAGGTCAGCCTTATGGAGATTAGCACCCCGTAGACTAGCAGAGTACATTCTCTTTTCTTCTCGCAGGTTAGCACCACGCAGGCACGCACCAGTTAAATTTGCACCACTCAAATTTGCACCACGCAAATCGGCATCCATCAAGTTAGTATCTAGCATATACGCTAAAGTTAAATTGGCATTACGCAAATCAGCACCCTGTAAAGTTGCACCATGTAAATTAGCATCATGCAAGTTGGCATCGATTAAACTTGCCTGATTTAGGTTCGCGCCACTTAGCTTTGTACAAACTAGATTTGCCTTATTCAGGATTCCCCGATTTAGATAGCTAAAAATTAGGATTGCATGAGACAAATTTGCTTTATTTAAAGTTATACCAATCAAGTCTGCACCAAACAAATTTACGCCGTTTAAGTTTGCTTCAAAAAACTTTGTTTCTCCATTTTCATATCGCTTAATAAGTTCATTGGCCTCCATATTTTTTCTTTATCAATTACCACAATATTTACAAATACAAGTATCAATAATAATCAAAATTTGCCATTATTCTTTAGTAGGGGGTACTATAAATTGACAGGTATTATTGTCATCATTGAATGCAATTTTATGATAACGATTAAGTAAGTCGGCCTAAATAATCATCACTGGTTTGTAGTTGCCCTTTAGAGGATGTCTGAGAAGTTTTAGATAGGTGATTAAAATCACGCAAGTTGTTTTAGCATCAAACGAATCATGGCAACGTGAATAAATGCTTCAGTTGTCTCAGGTAGAATTTCATAATCTTTGCTCAATCGTCGGCACCAGTTAAACCAACCAAAAGTTCGCTCAACCAACCAACGTTTAGGGAGTACAACAAAACCTTTCTGTTCCTCATGGCGGGTAACAACGCTTCATTTTCCATCGGTATACATCCATCACCCAATGCTGAAAATCCTTGCCTCGATAGCCGCCATCAACCCAAATTGTGATTAAACGACGGAAGCGATCGCGTACTGCATCAAGCTTAAAAAGTACTTGTTTTGCGCCTGCTTGCTCGCTAGTACTAGCAGCAGTGATCGCCACGACTATCAGTAAACCCAAAGTGTCAACGAGTATGTGCCGTTTGCGTCCCTTAATTTTTTTGCCAGAGTCGTAACCAACTTCTTGGGAAACCATTGTTGCTGTCTCAACAGTTTGACTATCCATGATTGCCTCACTTGGAGATGCTTCTCGGTCTTGGCTGACCCGCACCCACAAACGTAACCGCTCATGAATTTCCAGCCATGTACCATCAATACGCCATTGTCGGAAGTAATGATACACAGTTTTCCACTTGGGAAAATCATTTGGGAGCATTCGCCACGCACAACCTGCACACAAGATGTACAAGATTGCGTTAACGACCGCCTCCATATCGACACTACGTTTTCGACCTCCAGTTTTTGCCGCCGGTATGAGTCCTGATAGCAGTTCCCACTGCTCTGAAGTCATATTACTTGGGTACGATGGATTCATGGCTCTCATAACGCTGTCATACTTAAGTATTTTTTCTACTGACAGGATACCGTTACGTGGGCTTTCTTACTTTTCAGACATCCTCTTAGACCTTACTGCTTCCTATCAAATACAACAGCGCCATACGAACGGCGACACCACTGGTAACTTGCGATTGAATGAGACTAAATTCTGGGTCATCCATCAACTCAGAACTAATTTCAACACCACGGTTAACTGGGCCTGGATGCAAAACTTTGACGTTAGGTTTACAAAGTTGCAGTTTTGTGCTTGTAATGCCAAATAGCTGATGATATTCTCGCAAACTTGGCAGTAAATGAGCCGTCATGCGTTCCTTTTGTAGGCGCAAAGTCATCACAAAATCGGCATTTTGTAAAGCTGGTTCTAGTTGCCAGTGGAGAAATAGTTGGGGAGTGGGGGATGAGGGGGATGAGGAGATAATAAAGTCTTGATTCTTGACTCCTGCATTTTCCAAGATATACTCGGCAAATAATTTGGGTAAGAGGGTGGGTGGGGCTGCCAGATGCACTTCGGCACCACTGGCGATTAAACTCCAAATATTCGATCGCGCCACGCGAGAATGGAGAATATCCCCAACAATGGCAATCTTTTTACCCTTTAAAAGTTCTAGTCGAGGACTAGCTGGATCAATTAGAGTACAAATGGTAAATAAGTCTAGCAGTGCTTGGGAAGGATGCTCATGTTGACCATCACCAGCATTGAGGACACTAACTTTTACACCTAAACGATCCATTTCAGCCGCGATCGCATTTGGTACTCCTGCCTCTCGATGGCGGACTACCATAATATCAGTTCCCATTGCCAAATAGGTTTTCGCCGTGTCGAGAATTGTCTCTCCCTTAGTCATAGAAGATGTGGCTGCGGCAAAGTTTAGTGTATCTGCACTTAAGCGTTTGGCAGCAAGTTCAAAACTGCTACGAGTGCGGGTAGACGATTCAAAAAATAAATTCGCCACCACCTGCCCCTGCAACGTTGGTACTTTCTTCGTCCGCCGTGATAGCACCTCTTGAAAAGAGGCCGCAGTTTGCAAAACGGTATCGTATTCAGTGGTAGTGAAGTCAGCTAGGGAAAGAATGTGATGACGATTCCAGGTAGTAGTAGGCATGTTTGGGGTCTGGGGATTGGGGACTGGGGGAGAAATAATCAATGCCCTATGTTTTATGCCCCATGCCCAATCCCTTCAAGTTGGTAAATGGAAAACATTTAAAGCTAGAGAAATTAGGCTGAGGAATGTTAAAAACCCAATTGTATCTAGCATTGTAGTCACTAACGGGCCACTAACTAAAGCAGGGTCAAGCTTGAGCCGTGTCAAACCCATTGGCAGTAACGTGCCGAGTGTAACAGCCACAATTGTATTAGTTGCCATTACCATGCCGGCAATTAAAGCTACCCATCGCTCTTGGGGTTGCGCCCAAATTAAGGAAAGCAGAAACATCGTTGTGGCTAAAGCTAAGGCTGTACCTAAACCAGCGATAAGTTCCTTGCGGAGAATTTTTAAGGTATCTTTGGGTGTTACCTCTCCCACTCCCAAGCCGCGGATTGTCACCGTTAATGATTGAATCCCAACAGTACCACCAGTGTTAGAAAAAATCGGCATGATGACTGCTAAAACTGGCACTGCGGCAATTACAGATTGAAAAGGCGCGATCGCACTGGCGGCACCAATATACAGTGCCATGATGCCCAATAGCCAAGGTAAGCGGTTGCGGATGGTGAATAAAGGAGAGGATAAAGCTGCTTCATCACCACTCACACCCGCCAGTTTTTGGATATCTTCTGTGGCTTCCTCTTGCAAAATATCCATGACATCATCAATGGTGACAATGCCCACCAATCGATCTTCTCGATCAACCACGGGGATAGCAATTAAGTCGTAGCGCTGCATGATTCGCGCTACTTCTTCTTGGGGGGTTTCAGTTCTAACTTTGATGACGCGATCGCTAGCAATATCTTTGATGAAAACTTCGGGAAAGGTAAACAGCAATTGGCGCAATGAAACCACTCTCACCAGTGTCCGGTTGTCATCTGTGACGTAGGCGTAGTAAATCGTCTCTTTGTCTTCATCCTGACGGCGGATTTTGCTCAAGGCTTCACCGACAGTCAATCCTTGGCGCAACCGGACATATTCGGTTGTCATTACCCGCCCAGCAGTGCCTTCTGGATAGCCGAGAATCGTTGCTGTTGCTTGCCTTTCTTCTGGACTGAGTTCTTGTAATAGCCGTTTGATTACCCCAGCAGGTAGTTCATCAAACAATTCTGCCCGTTCGTCGGGACTCATCGCTTCTACAAGTTGCACTACCTGGACATCATGCAGAGAATTAATTAGTTCTTCTTGCACTTCTGTGGGCAGATATTCAAATACATCAATTGCCTGAGCTTTGTTGAGTAAACGAAATGCGATCGCGCGTTGTTGCTCAGGCAATTGTGTAATGTAGTCTCCTACATCGACTGGTTGTAGACGATTTAAATCACATTTCAACTGATTTAAATCGGTAGCATCAGTTAGCAAATCACGAATATCTTGTGTAAGCATGAGATATATCTCCTAAGTCTCCCCCGCGCTGGGAGACTTCCTCGCCAGCTCAGAGGAGGTTGATACTGCCATCTGGTGAACTATGGCCCATAAAATTTCAACAATTCAATATCGATATCTAAGTTAAGGCATCGCTAGTCATCATCCTAACCCGGAATAGCGCTCTCCGGGAGATACTGAATATTAGCATTCAGCTTTTGTCATATTTACCACTAGTAGCTAAGTTAATTACCCCGAAATTTAGGTAATTTTCTCTAGCTTAAAGTAGATTTGACTATTGCTATAAGCTATGTGTCTTGGCAATCAACGATTTTTTTCGCAAACTTTATACAGTTAAAATATTTACAATATCAGTAAGTAATATTTTTTATCAACTATGTGCCAATGAAGATTTGAGCAAATATCATATTTTAGTTTGCGATCGCTAAAATTCAGTATCCAGAAACCTATTAACAGGAGATAATAATAAGCTCACACCACCCTTAGCTGTTGTCCCATCAACCATTACAGAACTTATTCTGGCTTGGTTTAGCTAATTCACTTCACAGTCACAGGGTTGAATTCTGCAAGTAGTTCTGAACCAAATCATGAAAACATCTACCAAGTTGCTAGCTCGTCTGGAGTATTATTATCAGCAAATCAAAACGATCATCCTGACTCGGCAAAATCCAATTACGGGTTTACTACCTGCGAGTACAGCGATTACAGCCCACGGCGATTATACTGATGCCTGGGTGCGAGACAATGTTTACAGTATTTTGGCAGTTTGGGGTTTAGGACTTGCATACCGCAAGATTGACGACGACAAAGGACGCACCTATGAATTAGAACACAGTGTCATTAAACTAATGCGCGGGTTGTTGTTTGCAATGATGCGACAGGCTCATAAAGTAGAGACATTTAAACATACTCAGTCTCTACTAGATGGACTGCACGCCAAATATAATACCGCAACTGGTGACATTGTTGTTGGTGATGACGAATGGGGACATTTGCAACTTGATGCCACATCTATATTTTTACTAATATTGGCGCAAATGACCGCAGCCGGATTGCAAATAATTTATACAATTGATGAAGTGAATTTCGTCCAAAATTTAGTTTACTATATTGGACGAGCTTACCGCACACCAGATTATGGTATTTGGGAACGTGGTAATAAAATTAATCGTGGTAGTGCTGAATTAAATGCCAGTTCTGTAGGTATGGCAAAAGCGGCTTTAGAAGCTATCAACGGACTGGATTTATTTGGTGTGCGTGGTAGTCAAGCATCGGTGATTCATGTGCTACCAGATGAAATCGCCCGCGCCCGGATTACTTTAGAATCCCTATTACCGAGAGAATCTGGTTCCAAAGAAATTGATGCGGCGCTGTTAAGTATTATTAGTTATCCTGCCTTTGCAGTGGAAGATTTGGAATTACGCGATCGCACTTTAAACGATATTATCAATAAACTCGCAGGTAAATACGGCTGCAAACGCTTTTTGCGTGATGGACACCAAACCGTTTTAGAAGATAATCACCGCTTACACTACGAACCGTGGGAACTTAAGCAATTTGAGCATATTGAATGCGAATGGCCGCTATTTTTCACTTATTTAGTTCTAGATGGATTATTTCGCGGCGAACAAGAACAAGTTAAAAAATACCAAAATCTTTTAGAATCATTACTTATAGAACAAAATGGTTTGCGTTTATTACCAGAACTCTATTATGTTCCCGCAGAAAACATAGAAGCAGAAAAGTTAGCACCTCAAACGCAGCCACGTTTGCCCAATGAAAATATTCCCTTGGTGTGGGCGCAGAGTTTATATTTTCTGAGTGAAATGTTGAGTGAAGGGTTACTAGCAGTTGGTGATATCGACCCTTTGGGAAGACATTTGTGTGTGGGAAAACAGCGCGAGGCATTGGTACAAATTGCCTTATTAGCAGAAGATGAAGATTTACAAACGAAACTAGAAGTTCACGGAATTGAAGCGCAAACGCCTACTCAAGTAGAACCGATTCAAGTGAGAAAAGCTGAAGAATTTTCTGCTATTTATACCCAAATTGGACGTAATGAAAAACTTGGTTTAACTGGGCGGCCAGTGCGGCGGTTACGGAGTTTGACAACATCTAGAATATTTCGCATTAGTGGTGAAACAATTGTATTTTTACCTTCATTTTCCGATTCTCAACAGTTTTACTTAACCCTTGATTACCATTTTCTACTGGATCAAATTAGAAGCGAACTAGCTTACATTCAAAAATATTGGAGCGATTTAGGGCGTCCTACCTTGACTTTAATGTTGACGCACACCATGTTAGAAGCAGGTTCCGAAGCATTACTAGAACTAATGCAAGAACTGAAAGATGGTGTTTGTAACGGTGTGCGGGTGAAATTAGGGCGGCTAAATCAGTTAATGCTAACAGCCAGAATCCAAAGAATTGATTTTCTCTCTAATGCAGAATTCGCGCGATCGCCAGTAAAAAATGCTAGCCCACATTGCTATTATCTAGCATATCATCCTGATAAAAACTGGCGCTTAGGACATACCCAAGAATTTCAAGTGGAGTATGAAACCAACTTGGGATTATTACTTTCTTATTTGCGTTCATCAGAGAATATTTACGAGCAAATTGAGTTATTGCAAACTTTAACTCGCTTGCAGGGAATGAAATTTGATACGGGGTATGGTGGCCCAGGATATCCTGTCACCGTAGGCGATTTACTAGATGAAGTTTACACCAAAGCTGGAGATTTAGGCATTTGGGCAGTAGTGCGTCGGGCTGCGGGGTTACGGCAAATGGTTGATATCAGTTTATCAGATGCAGTCACGAGTATTTTGGTGGGAGGTAAGCAAATTGCTGTGGGTAAAGCTTACAGTGAAGCGTCCTTGATTAGCGTACCCATGTCTCATGATGAAATTGCCGATAAAATTAATCATTTTTGTCGTGAGGATATCCGCGATCGCGTTCTCACTCAAGAGATTTTAATCTATGTTGGTGTCTTAATTCCCTCAGAACCCGAACTATTTCAGGGGCTGCTGACGCTGAGAGTTGGTTATCTAATCTTATTGATAACCAGTGAACTAGCGCGGGAATTGCACCTGACTCAAGATGAAGCTTACGATCACTTAATGCAACTTTCACCCTTTGAAGTGAAAATGCGCTTGCGTCAAGTATTAACTGGATATACTGGCATGAGTAACTTGTTACGCCAGCAAGAATCACTGCACGCCAAGCAAAAAGAAAGTGATATTGCTTGGGTGGTGTTACCAGGAATCGCCGAAGGAATAGAAGTTCCGCCTGGAGGTTGGCGACGGTTTCGCCAAGCCGAGGGTGCGACGGGGCGCGTACCAAAAGAATTTTTTAAGCAAGTTTGGCTATTAATGCAACATTGCAAAGGTCTAGTAATTGCCGATAAATTAGAGCGCCGCAATCGTTTAGATAGTGAGATAATGTTGTCAGAAATGACAGCCGGGGAAAGAAATTTTGCTCTCTTGGTTGAGCATTTGCTGAATAAAATCGAAGCTCCAGAATATCGCCAAGTTAATATTGAAGCATTAATTGAATTAGGAGCGATCGCTGCCAATAATCCTAAGCTGCAAATTGAAGAATATATTGTGTTGGATGTCTTAATTGGCCATGCAGTGCGATTGGCGTGGCTGGAAAATCATACTCATCGCAGCGATCGGTATGATGAGGATAAGGCGAGTGCGTGGCGATCGTTTTACAATACTTCTCCTAGAGATTGTGCTGGTTATATTTTGAAGGCTTTCCGGTTCTTGACGGAATTTGTGAAAGATTTTTAAACGCAGAGGAACGCACAGGGAAACGCAAAGGAACGCAGAGGATGAGAGACAATGATTTGAGTGGGGTGATTATTGGTTGTGCTATGAGGGTGCATACTGCTTTGGGGCCTGGTTTGTTGGAGTCGGCTTATGAGGAGTGTTTGAATTATGAGTTGAACAAAGCCGGGTTGAATGTTGGAAAGCAAATTCCATTGCCTTTAGTTTACCAAGATGTGCAATTGGAATGCGTTTATCGATTAGATTTGATAGTCGAAAACAAAGTAATTGTAGAGATTAAATCTGTAGAATCTTTCCACCCGATTCACTCCGCTCAACTCTTAACCTATCTCAAACTCGCAAACTGCAAACTAGGTCTTCTCTTCAACTTTAACGTCCTCCACCTCAAAGAAGGTATCAAACGCGTCGCCAACAACCTCTAACTCCCCCTTTTACGTTCCTCTGCGCTTCCCTTTGCGTTCCTTTGCGTTAAAAAAAATATCCCCCACCTCAGATTCCAAAAGCAGGGGTTTTATTAAAACTACTTAACAGAAACAGCATCAACATCAACAGTGCTTCCAGTAGAGGTAGAACCCTCACTGCTATTAGGCACTTCAGCACCCACATCACCCTTACGAGCTTTCCAGCCCTCAATTACTAGCCCAGACACCTCAGAAACTAGCAGAGTCAAAAGGAAAACATCATCAATCTGTCCCACAACGGGTATAAAATCTGGAAGAATATCAAATGGGCTGACCAAATAGGCTAACGTTCCTAAAATTACCCACCAACGGTACTTCGGGTTACGAAGCACAGTGCGATACCAAGTGTAAAGTGATTCGATTGAAAATTTCATATTTTGAACCTCCAGTTATCTTTAATTTTGACAAATTATCCTAAAAATTCCTGGTGGGAATAACCGCCCTAGTTTAGTCTGGAAGACGCTACTCGTAATCTCTCACCAAATACCTATTGTTTAATTCTCCATAAGAGTTTAATACCGGAAGGGTTTGACAAATTAGAACGTCTGGTCATTAGTAATTCGGTATTCTAAGTCAAAGACCCCATACTTGCACTGTCTTTTTAGGTTTTCGGTAAATTTATATTTTGGAAGTCCCTCATTTTGCATTAATCTCTAGAATTAAAATGCCTTAGCACATTTGCTTTAGTCATGGAAGGAGGAAACTTAAAAACAGTGGATATATTAGATTTATTTTATAAGGGCGGGCCAGCGATGTGGCCAATGCTTGTTCTCTCGATTCTGTCTTTGAGTGTAATTTTTGAGCGTTTGTGGTTCTGGTTGCGAATTTTGACTCAGGAAAAGCAAATAGTCGATCGCATCCTCGATGCTGCCCCGGATAATTGGCAAGTAGCTGCTGACATCGCCAAACAAGCAAGCCATCAGCCTGTCGGGCGTTTTCTCTATGCTCCCTTACGTTTTTCAAAAACTGATGCAGAAACCTTTCGACTAGCACTGGAGGCTACAGCAGAAGATGAATTGGCTGGAATGCGGCGGGGCGAAAAACTTTTAGAAGCCGTAATTGCCCTCGCGCCCCTGCTGGGATTGTTGGGAACGGTTTTGGGTTTAATCCGATCCCTGCGCTCAATTCGGATTGGCGATTTGGGAACTGAATCTACCGCCGGGGTAACTACTGGTATTGGTGAATCCTTAATTAGTACGGCAACTGGGCTAATAGTTGCCATTATTAGTTTAGTATTTTATCGCCTATTTCAAAGTTTTGTAGTCAACCAAGTCAAAGTTTTTCGGAAGGCAGGGAATGAGATGGAATTACTCTACCGCCAGTCCCCCCCTGATTTTACTAATAGTACATCAGCAATTGTGCCAGAAAATTTCACTCCACCCCGCAAGCCAGGAAAGACTAGATTACCTGAACCTCCTGAACCCCCAAATTCACCTAATTAGTCAAGAATTTAACCCCCGAACTAAGCGTTTAAATTGAGAAAATGAAAGTTAACCTACATACCCCAATTGAAGAAGTCCAAATTCAAATCATCCCTTTAATAGATGTTGTTTTTTGTGTTCTGACGTTTTTTTTATTAGCGGCATTACAATTTACCAGACAACAGGCAATAAATGTTGATTTGCCCAAAGCCAGCGCCAGTTCAGTATCTGGAATAACATCACAAAATGGAAGTCTGATTGTAACTATCGATGCCGTTGGTAATACTTACATAGAAAAACAGGCTGTAAAACGGGATGATTTGAGAGCGAGTTTAAAACAGTATCTCCAAGCAAACCCTAATGCTGTTGTAGTGCTGAATGCTTCGCGGACAGCAACTTATAATGATGTGATTGAGACGTTGGATTTGCTACGGCAAGTAGGAGGCGATCGCGTTTCTTTAGGAATTATTCCTGGTCCATCTCAATCACCCACAAACTCACTTAACCAGCCTAATATCCCCTCTTTCCCAATCTATCCTGGTGCAACACCAATACCCACAACCGCACCATTCCCAGGCATCAATCCCGAAGGGAATCTTACCCCTAAATTTCCCTCAGCGCCTAATTCTGTACCCCTTCCTGGCATAAGTCAGCCTCCAGATCGACAAGGTATCAATCCTGGTATTTCCAACCCACCAGCATCTCAAGCGCCTGTAGCACCCAAGAGCCAACCCAGTCTTAAAAGATGAGATAGGGGCAGGGGGAAGAGGCAGAGGGGCAGTTCTTGCTGGGTGCAGAGGAGAGGAATTTTCCCCTCATCCCCCTCATCCCCCTCATATCCCCCACTCCCCACTCCTCTTCAAACTTTTGCCAAACCTAAAGATATCTAAAATAAAATTCCGTTAGAGAAAAATTTACTGCTAATTTATAGATAATTGGTTGAGCTTTAAAGATTTTTCCACTGAGAAAGTGAAGTAATTTATCACCAATTGCCATTCACGTTTCAGGGCTTGTGGCATGAATATTGTGACGCTTTTAATTGTTTGGTTAGTAACAGCTATTAGCCTGTTGATAATTAGTAAATTACCTTTGGGAGTTGAAATTGATACTCCTGGTAAAGCCTTTCTTTCTGCCGCAGTGCTTGGTATCGTGACGGCAATAGTCAGACCGATTTTAAGCCTCGTTTTTGCAGTACCAAATTTACTCACACTGGACTTGCTATCCAGCATTTTCACATTTATGATTGCTGTGGTTTGTTTTAGTCTTGCTGCTTCGTTAGTAGAGGGCTTTCGCTTGCGTTACGGGATTTGGAGTGCCGTTATTGGAGCATTTGCACTGACTATAATTAACAGCTTAATCTACACATTATTGGGCGTCTAAAATCACAAGTTAGGAGTTATGAGTTATGAGTTATTAACAACTCTTAACTCATAACTCATCACTCCTGACTTCTCACTTCCATCTTCTAACTATTCGTTGGAACTTGGGGGAGCAACGGGGGTAGTTGATTGTTGTTTACGTTGTTCGCGTTTTTTGCGATCGGCTGAGAGCATATCTGCCATCACTATTAGCGCTTGCGCCATCTTCTCTAGGTTAGAACGATATAGCTCCAAATCCTTGTTGAGTTTGTCATCAGAAAGGTGCAAGCCAGCAGCGATCGCTTTCAGCGCCTCTGTGAGTTGCTTTTCATCTTTGACTAATTCAGGATTTGACTGTTCTAATAACGAAAATACACCAATTGCGAACAAACGGTTGTATTTAAAGTTAGGATTGTTGGCGATCGCTTGCAGTTGTGCTTGCAAGTCACCATCTCGATCTAAAAAAGTAGTTTGGCCTAGCCATCCAATTAAATCTTTAACTGGCAAACCTTTAGCTACAGCTTCCAATCTTTTGGCATCCTGTCGATAATGTTGCGGATCTTGTTCCATAGCCCGACATAGGGCGTTAAAAATTGATTCTTGATCCCGTTCTGGTTCATAGCCTTGCATGAAGCGGTCAAAAGTAGTGACGACGCCCAAGGCATAAATTGAATTGTAGCTAAAATCGATATTTACTGACAGCAGATGCATTTCCACCATCAATTCTTCTACTACCCGACGATAAATAGTATTTATCGGACGGGTATGAAGATTGTAAAAAGTTCGTTTGGTATCAGAGACAGTACGGACGTTATTCACAAAGAAAATGTTAAGGGCGACGTATCTTTATTTTCTCGCTTAAAGGCGACTTTGCCAAGTTGAGCTTTTGGCTGGTGACGGTTTGATTTACAATGTAGACAAATCAAAAGTATTTTATAAGCTAGTAGCCACAGGGGATTAAGACCCTTTCCTCTAAAAAACTAGCCAAAAATATTTATCTTTAATGATTTGTTTATTGCATTTATGAACTTTTCGCCACAGTTAATTGCTTTGGGTGAGTATCTAGCTGGTGAATTTGATAATCAGGAACAAGCCATAGGAGAGCCAATTTGGTATGTCCACCTCCGCCTGTGGCAAAGACCAATTAATCTGTTCACAGAAGATAGCATCACCCTGTTTGCTGAACAGGCTAACGTTGTTAAGTTGGATAAACCTTACCGCCAGCGAATTATGCGGTTGCGCCAGGGTAGCAATGACACATCTTTGGAAGTACAATACTACATGCCTCAAGATCCAGATGCATTAATAGGCGCAGGCAATAACCCTGCTCTCCTTAACACACTGACATCCGAACAATTAGATTTACTACCAGGTTGTATCCTAACAGTTAGCCAAGAAACCCTAGCTGGCGATCGCTATAAGTTTATCGCTACCCCATTACCAGAGACTTGTTGCAGCTTTACTTATCTTGGCAATAGCATCAATGTTTCCTTAGGTTTTGAAGCTACTGCTTTAGAATTCCACAGCTACGACAAAGGAATCGATCCAGAAACTGGAAAAGCAACTTGGGGAGCGATTATGGGGCCTTATCGCTACACCAAGCGAAATCATTATTCCATAACATAAAGTTATGATTAATGAATTATAAGTTATGAATTTTGAATTAACTCCAAACTCCTAACTCCAAACTCCTAACTCCAAACTCCAAACTCCAAACTCCAAACTCCAAACTCCTAACTCCTAACTCCAAACTCCAAACTCCAAACTCCTAACTCCTAACTCCAAACTCCAAACTCCAAACTCCTAACTCCTAACTCCTAACTCTTTTTTAGCTAGCGATGCTACGAGGTACACCTTCTAAAGCTTCGTCTTCTGTTTCAAAGATTTCAAAGACAGTATCCATCATCGTCACTTCAAACACGAGTTTGGCTTCTGGATGTACATTGCAGATACGGAAACTACCCTTGACTTTATCAGCATCACGCATCCCAGCAACCAAAGACGTAAGACCAGAACTATCAATAAAATTTACCTGAGCCAGATTTACAACTACATGGCGACTGAGTTTGGAAATACACTCTTGTAACTTCAGCCGAAATTGCCAAGCAGTGGTAATGTCTAGGCGGCCTGCTGGTGTCAGGACAATAACGGTGTTTCCGTCTTGGGTTGTATAAGTTTTTTGGTCTATATGAATCACTAAAGCCCTCCCCGTGACATTTTTCTAAAGATTAACTAGTTACAGAATTTTCTAATACTGCCACTTGAGATTAACAAGCTATAGCTAAAATTGTCACCTTTTTTTTGCTAAGTGCTTAACTTTAGTACTTGAACTCAGCAAAATTGTGGGGAGTGGGGAGTGGGGAGTGGGGAGTGGGGAGTGGGGAGTGGGGAGTGGGGAGTGGGGAGTGGGGAGATGAGGGAGATGAGGGAGATGAGGGAGGAACATCCTAACTCCAAACTCCTAACTCCTAACTCCAAACTCCTAACTCCAAACTCCAAACTCCTAACTCCAAACTCCTAACTCCTAACTCCAAACTCCTAACTCCAAACTCCTAACTCCAAACTCCAAACTCCTAACTCCTAACTCCAAACTCCAAACTCCTAACTCCAAACTCCAAACTCCAAACTCCTAACTCCAAACTCCAAACTCCTAACTCAGAACTATTTGGGTGTCCAGTTGATCCAATCTTGAGGCTTAAGGAAAGTTTCATACAACTCGGCTTCGGGTGTATTGGGTTCCGGTTGATAGCCGTATTCCCAGCGCACTAAGGGTGGTAGGGACATGAGAATTGATTCGGTGCGTCCGTTGGTTTGTAGACCAAAAATGGTACCTCGGTCATAAACCAAGTTAAATTCTACATACCGTCCCCTGCGGTAGAGTTGAAAATTCCGTTGGCGATCGCCATACTCCATCCCATGTCGCCGTTCTACAATTGGTACGTAGGCTGGTAAAAATGCCTTACCACAGTCTTGCACAAAAGAAAATAAATCTTCCCAATTGCGAGTTGCTGGTATTCCCACCTGGTTGCTATAAATAGCCGCTTCCCCATTGGGATTTGGCCCGCGATATAAAGCACCCTCGCCATCTTGATAATCAAAAAACAAACCACCTACACCCCGTGTCTCATCACGATGCGTGAGGTAGAAATATTCATCACACCACCGCTTAAACACAGGGTAATAGTCTGGGTGGTGTTTGTCACAAGCCTGTTTTAACGTTTTATGTAAATGTGCCGCATCTTCAGCAAAGGGGTAATAAGGTGTCAAGTCAAGACCACCACCAAACCACCACACTGGCCCCGCTTCAAAGTAGCGATAATTTAGATGAACTGTGGGTACGTAAGGATTGTGAGGATGTAGCACCATTGAAGTGCCAGTGGCATAAAAGCCATGCCCTGCGGCTTCAGGGCGTTGGGCTAAAATTGAGGCTGGCAAATGGGAACCCCAAACTTCAGAAAAGTTTACACCAGCTTGTTCAAATATTGCACCTTCTCGCAGCACGCGCGATCGCCCTCCCCCTCCTTCTGGGCGTTCCCAACTATCTTCATGAAACTTAGCCACACCATCTAGTTTTGCCAATGATTCGGTAATTTCGTCTTGCAGCTGTTTCATAAACTGACTGACTCTAGTCTGAGAGTCAGTCGGTGGCAAAGACTTGGATGATTCTGCTGGTACAGTTGGTGTTTGCGAGTTGGTCAACATAGATTCCCGAACCTAAAAAATTACAATTTCCAGAAAGCCACAAATTTCTTATCTTAAAATTTGGGGGAAACACGCGCCAACAATCAAGCTCTATTTGCCCAACCCGCTTTTTCTTACTGGTTAAGCATTTATCCGATTGATGGGCATCACTAGAGTTATTTTCCCTCAAATGCGTATAGGCTTGTATATTGACTGAGTTTTTTTTTGAAATTCTTAATCGGAACATTCTGGTATAAACACTAAACTTTAGTCGTAACCTTGAATTATCAGGGTTTGACTGCCCCGATCAAAACTTCTTTGCCATATTGCTTATGTTATCTGTTAGCGTCTGTAACGAATACAGGCTTGCTATGTTTAGGGCATTTCTGAGAAAGTTTTAATTTAGGCAGGAGTTACCAGAAAGTGTCTAGCGAGGAGGATTAGGAAAATGCAAGATTGGTTATCCAAATTCATCCACCGCAAACGTCGTCGGTTTTGCGCTTCTCTGGTGCGGACGTATCGAGAGATAAGTTCTGCTTCTGTAGACGAACTGTGGCAAAAAGTCGCTGACTTAACAGATGTTTCCTGGCATCCACTACTTAAGAGTACTAACGTACCCTACGGATTAGTACCCAAGCCAGGATTGATTTATCATGCTGTGACACGCTTTTGGCCGATTCCCATCCGAATTTTTGTGGAGCGCGTTAATCATAAGGAGATGCTGAGTATCCGAGTGATGGCAATTCCTGGGATAGAGGAACGGGTGACTTATCAAGTAGAGTCAACAGTTTGTGGTACTTGTTTGTCTTATTCTGTAACACTACGGGGTTGGTTATCGCCCCTAATTTGGTCTTTATCCCGTCCTTATGCAGACCGCGTAGCCCGGTCTTTAGTAGAAGCAGTAGAAAAGACAGCATTGCCAACGGTATCTGGTAAGAAAAAATCTCTTAATGACAGTTGTTTTGATTTTTAGGGACTGGGGATTGGGGACAAGCAAAATAACCTATAACTAATGACTAATGACTAATGCTCAATTTCCAATGCCCAAAGAAAGTTAAGATTCTATTAGGTAATAATGCAATTTACTAAGTTTTATTACGGTATTGACAGTGAAAATACTAAGCTGACCTTACTTAAGAAAGCATCCAGTTAATAGCTAAGATGTTCGCCACAAGTGTATTTATTCATTTTGAATTTTGAATTTTTATGTACGATGTCCTCGATTCTCGCTCTGTCTTAGAAGTGTTGCGACCAGTAGAAGACCCAGAACTCCGCAAAAGTCTGGTGGAACTGAATATGATTCGCAACGTGAAAATTGACGGTGGCAAGGTTAGTTTCACTTTAGTGTTAACCACTCCTGCCTGTCCTTTACGTGAATTTATTGTCGAAGACTGTCAGAAAGCTGTCAAAAAACTCCCAGGCGTTACAGATGTCAGCATAGAAGTGACGGCAGAAACACCGCAACAAAAAAGTTTACCTGACCGCACCGGTATTTCTGGGGTGAAAAATATCATTGCTGTTTCCAGTGGCAAAGGTGGCGTTGGTAAAAGTACGGTGGCGGTGAATGTAGCGGTGGCTCTAGCTCAAACGGGGGCGAAAGTCGGTTTGCTAGATGCTGATATTTACGGCCCCAATGATCCCACAATGCTGGGGCTGGCTGATGCCAAAATTACTGTGCGTTCGAGTGAAACAGGTGACATCCTAGAACCTGCTTTTAATCACGGCGTTAAATTAGTTTCAATGGGCTTTTTGATTGACCGAGATCAGCCAGTAATTTGGCGGGGGCCTATGCTCAATGGTGTTATTCGCCAGTTTCTCTATCAAGTGGAATGGGGAGAACTGGACTATTTGATTGTAGATATGCCGCCGGGAACGGGAGATGCTCAGTTAACTTTAACCCAAGCAGTGCCAATGGCAGGGGCAGTAATTGTCACCACGCCGCAAACTGTAGCCCTGTTAGATTCTCGCAAGGGATTGCGGATGTTCCAGCAGATGAATGTCCCGGTATTGGGTATCGTAGAAAATATGAGCTATTTTATCCCCCCCGATCAACCAGATAAGCAGTATGACATATTTGGTTCCGGTGGTGGCTCAAAAACAGCCGCCGAATTGGGAGTGCCATTATTGGGGTGCGTACCGCTAGAAATTTCCACACGAGTAGGCGGTGACAGTGGTGTACCAATAGTTGTTGGCGATCCAGATTCAGCTTCAGCAAAAGCATTAACAGCGATCGCTCTTACCATTGCTGGTAAAGTATCAGTTGCTGCGTTGACATAATTAATTTTAATTTCAATCTTATTCTTGGGCTATAGCTTGGGAATACTGGGGAGTGGGGAATGGGGAGATGAGGGAGTAGGGGAAGAAGAACTATTAATTATTGACCAATGCCCCATGCTTCCTGCCCTATACCCAACAATTAAAGCTAAAGTCTAAACTTACACAATGTTATTAAAACGATCGCTCCCCAAAATTCGCTGGAAGTCTTGGGTTAAGCCCTGGCAATATGTAGATTGGCTACTATTTTGTTTGCCGATTGCTGTCAGTATCTTTGGCGGTGTCATGATTCTCAGTACGGAACTGAAGCAGCCAGTAACTGACTGGTGGTGGCACTGGATGGTAGCGGGTATCGGTGTCGTTATAGCCCTGTTTTTAGCTCGCACCCGTTATGAACTCTTGATGCAGTGGCACTGGGTAACTTATGGATTAACGAACTTCAGCTTAATCGCCGTGATGATTGCTGGTACTAGCGCCAAAGGGGCGCAACGGTGGATTAGTATCGCTGGCTTTAACGTGCAACCCTCAGAATTTGCCAAAATCGGCATGATTGTTACCTTAGCAGCTTTACTACACAAGCGCACTGCTTCCACCCTCGAAGGTGTTTTCCGCGTTCTGGCAATCACCGCTATCCCTTGGGGATTAGTATTTTTACAGCCAGATTTAGCAACATCACTAGTATTTGGTGCGATCGTCTTAGGAATGCTTTACTGGGCAAATGCTAACCCAGGCTGGTTAATTCTGATGATTTCTCCTGTGGTTGCCGCCATTTTGTTTAGTATATCTTGGCCTTTATCAGCGCCGATAGTTTTATTCAAAGAACTATCTTTTGGTTCATTAGGAATAGTTTGGTCATTTGCAATGGCTATTGTGGGCTGGCAAACTCTGCCCTGGCGTCGTTTTGGTTTAGGTGCTATCGGTGCGTGGACTCTGAATATACTGGGTGGCGAATTAGGAATCTTCGCTTGGAACCATGTTTTAAAAGAGTATCAAAAAGACCGGCTAACCGTATTCATGAATCCCGATCACGATCCACTCGGTGCTGGATATCACTTAATCCAATCTCGCATTGCTATTGGTGCTGGTGAAATTTGGGGATGGGGTCTGTTTAAGGGGCCAATGACGCAACTGAATTTTGTACCAGAACAGCATACAGACTTTATTTTTTCCGCAGTCGGGGAAGAATTCGGTTTTGTTGGTTGTTTGGTAGTGCTGTTTGCCTTCTGCTTAATTTGCTTGCGTCTACTGCATATTGCCCAAACCGCCAAAGATAACTTTGGTTCCTTGTTGGCTATTGGCATTTTGTCTATGATTGTGTTTCAGCTAATTGTCAACGTTGGCATGACGGTTGGTTTAGCGCCTGTGGCAGGTATTCCCCTACCTTGGATGAGTTACGGGCGTTCTGCTATGCTGACCAACTTCATTTCCTTGGGAATAGTAGAATCAGTAGCAAATTTTCGCCAAAGGCAGAAGTATTATTGATTCGTCATTAGTCATTGGTCATTGGTCATTTGCACTTCTCCAACGACAAATGACTAATAAGAAGTATTAAGCTATTAGAAGGAAACAAGCGAGGCTAAAAACATGATTCTGCCTGGAGCAACTGTTAGCGTCAAGAATCCCGCAGATACCTATTATCGCTCCGAAGGACTCGTGCAACGGGTGAGTGATGGCAAAGTAGCCGTATTATTTGAGGGTGGTAACTGGGATAAATTAGTTACCTTTCGCCTGAGCGAATTGGAACTCGTAGAAACCACAGCCGGACGTAAAAAAGCCAAATAATATTAGTTAGGAGTTAAAAGTGAGATTAGTTAGGAGTGAGAAGTTAGGAGTTAGGAATTATGATTCTTCAACTGATCACTCCTCACTCTTAACTCTTAACTCATCCCTCCTAACTCTTAACTCAGCACTCCCATGCGCCTCCCCCTACCACAGTTTACTACTGGCGATCGCCATCCCAATCACATTGCGGAGGTGATTGAAACTACTAGTACTGAATTTTTAGCTCAGTGTTTGGAACCACCAGATTTGAGCTTTCCCTCCATGCCACCCTTTGGTAGTTGGGTCTGTTCTGTAGATGAAGAATCGGGCAATCAAGTTTATGCTGTGGTATATTATGCCACGACAATGCCCATAGATTCCGTACACCGGGCTAGAGCTTTGGGGTTGTCATTGCAAGACTTACGCGAAGAACAACCCCAGATATTTGCCATGCTCAGAACAGAATTTCGATCTGCCATCGTCGGATTTGAGCAATCTTCCCAGAATCGAGGTTATAACCAAAGAATATATCAGTATCTACCACCCCGTCCCCCGCAAATTCATCAAGCTGTTTATCGGTGCGAACCAGAAGCAATTATTAAATTTACTGAAGAACTAGATTTTTTGCGGACGCTCCTTTGTATTAACGGTGCGCCAGTAGAGTCTTTGACCGCAGCTGCTATTCGAGAGATATACCAGTTACGCAAAACTGACCGAGAATGGCTAATTAAAGCTGGACGTAGCTTGAGTGTGCTACTTAAAGACGACTACGATCGCTTACGGTTCATTTTGAGTCAAATCCATCCGTAGGTAGTTAGTTCTAAGACAATTGCCTAGTTAGTGTAAGTTAATATATTTGATTTATTTGATTTTTCATCGGGTGGCTTCTGCATTTATTTATATCGATTAAGCGATCGCCCCAAGCTAATCGCAGCTTTACCATAGCCCCTTCATTCCTACATGATGGAACTCACATCACAAGTTCTTGCTCTAGAGCCAACTTGCCAAGTTCTTGGCAATGAACCAATTGTTCCCTTTGCTATTTTGCTGGTGGTCATCTTAGTTATACCGATCGTGTTTGAGCGGCTAAGATTACCAGGATTAGTAGGTTTAGTTTTCTCAGGGCTAGTACTAGGCCCCTCAGGCTGGAATCTATTTCAGTCTGACTCGCCGATGATTAACCTGCTATCAGATATTGGGTTAATTTACTTGCTATTTGTCGCAGGGCTAGAAGTTGATCTAGAACAGTTTCGTCGGCAAAAAAGTCGTGCCTTGGGGTTTGCTAGCTTAACTTTCAGTGTCCCCCTGGTGATGGGAACCTTAGTAGGGCTGATTTTAGGCTATGGCTGGAATACTTCAATATTAATTGGCTCTTTATTCGCTTCCTATACTCTTTTGGCATATCCCATAATCAGCCGTTTAGGAGTGGTCAACAACGAAGCTGTTACGGTCACCATTGGAGCTAAGATTTTTACAGATATTGGCGCAGTACTTATCTTAGCCCTTTGTGTAGCCGTCGCTGATGCTGGAGCATTCAGCTTGGCGAAACTACTCAGCTTGTCGGGTTGGTTAATTATTTACTCTGTTGCTGTTGTCACAGGCTTTGATTGGGCGGGCAAAGAATTTTTCAAACGGTCTGGAGACGACGAAGGAAACAAATTTTTATTTGTGTTGCTTTCTGTATTTTTAGCAGCTGTGGGCGCTCAATTGATTGGGATAGAGAAAATTGTTGGTGCCTTTTTAGCAGGTTTGGCGGTAAATGAAGCTGTAGGGGAAGGCCCAGTCAAACAAAAGGTGGTATTTATTGGCAGTGTGCTATTTATTCCGATTTTCTTTGTTTACCTTGGCTTAACGATCAATCTACCCGCCTTTGTGAACAACCTAGACACGCTAAAGTTAACGCTGTTGATGATAGTCGGTTTGATTGTCAGTAAATTGATTGCAGCTTTTTTTACAAAACTGGTTTACCGCTATAACTGGCAAGAAATGCTAACCATCTGGTCGCTATCACTTCCCCAGGTTGCGACAACGTTAGCAGCAACGTTAGTGGGATACCGGGCTGGGTTGCTGCCACTAGAAGTATTGCACAGCGTCATTGTCTTAATGGTTGTCACATCAAGCTTGGGGCCGTTGATCACTAATAGAATAGCTGTTGGTTTGAATTCCTCACCAGCTAAAGATCCCGCACCACCCCAACCTGACCAAAACACACCAAAAATAGACACTGCTTTTAATATAATCGTACCTGTCTATAATCCTCATACTGAGCAGTATTTGATTGAAATGGCAGCGTTATTAGCGCGTCAGTGTAAGGGAAAAATTATACCGCTTGCGATCGCTAATGCTACCGCTCAAATGGATGCACCGCAGTTAGAAGCGTCTCTACAACAAAGTGAGCAATTATTAACCAAAGCCACGGTACACAGTCGAGTATTGGGCGTAGCCGCAGAACCAATGCTGCGGATTGATGATGCCTTTGCTCAAGGAATTAGCAGAGCAGCTCGTGAACAAAAGGCTAATTTAATCGTTATGGGTTGGGGTAAACGGACTGGGTTACGAGCGCGTTTATTTGGGAATGTGATTGATGGCGTGCTTTGGGCATCCCATTGTCCAGTAGCGGTAACCCGTCTAGTAGAATCACCGAAAAAAATTCAGCGCATCTTAGTACCAGTAGAAAACTTAACAGCACCGACATTACAGCCTGTACAATTCGCCCAGATGCTGGCAGAGGCAAATCAAAGCCACATTACTGTACTAAATGTGTGCGATCGCCGCACTAGTTCGAGTAAAATTGCTTGGAGGCGATCGCATCTCTCCCTACTAGTATCTCAATTAGCTTTGACCAATGCCCCAGAAATTCAAATTATCGCTCATGAAAATGTTGCTCAAGCAATTTTGCAGGCAGCACGATTATACGATCTAGTAGTTTTACCTTTTATACGTAATCGTACCAGCCCTGGAGGGTTAGCCATTAGCGATGTCACAACTCAGTTAGCCAGACAACTCACCTGCTCAATTATCATGCTTGGAGAACCGCAACGCACTCAAACCACAAATTTAGTTATGTCTAAAAAGGTTACTAGCATTACCTCTGCTGTATGATATTAGGCAGAGTTTAATTCACTCATCTGGGCTTGGGCTGCGTTGGTGTAGCCCGCACAACGGTCGCGCTCAGTGACCACCGAAGGCATCGCATTGACAAAAATCTTTGCAACAAATGAATCGGCTGTAAAGAAGTACATCTGTATGCTCCTAGAAAGGGATGTATTTATAACAGGAATATCTTGAAATGATATAAGCCTCTGCATTTAAATACAAAGCAGGATGTTGGGAAATGCGACAACTTGACTATTGCAAAAATATGGGTTATTTGTAAAACCTTAAACTGGGGAAAATATCAACCTATTCCTGCATCTTACAGAAAACAGTAGCAGCCATAATAATACTTTATATTATTGAAGATTTGATGAAATTTAGGTAGAAGACTAACAATGTAGGTTATTTTACTAGTTAAATCATTAAGGAAGTAAGTAAAAATATAATAAAACTATAACCGGAGAAAAATAGGTAAGTTAAACAACACTTTTAGATAAAATTTTGTTCTTTTCTTTCTTTTGTATTTTTGTTCCCAATCTGGGTAATCTAAAAGTAAGTGCAATAGCTACTTGAAAATATTTGTAAGTAACTGGGAAACTATGAGAATTTTGGTTACGGGTGGTGCTGGGTTTATTGGTTCTCATCTCATCGACCGACTAATGAATGATCGGCATGAAGTAATATGCTTGGATAATTTTTACACTGGTCACAAACGGAACATCCTTAAATGGTTAGATAATCCGTACTTTGAAATGATCCGCCACGATATTACCGAACCAATTCGGTTAGAAGTGGATCAAATTTATCATCTAGCTTGTCCTGCTTCACCAGTACATTACCAGTACAACCCAGTTAAAACCGTTAAAACTAACGTGATGGGAACACTCAACATGTTGGGGCTGGCTAAACGTGTGAAAGCTAGGTTTTTCTTGGCTTCAACCAGTGAAGTCTACGGCGATCCTGAAGTTCATCCCCAAACTGAAGAGTATCGGGGTAGCGTCAATCCCATTGGGATACGTTCATGCTACGACGAAGGTAAAAGAATTGCTGAGACTCTAGCATTTGATTATTATAGGCAAAATAAAGTTGATATTCGAGTTGTTCGGATATTTAACACCTACGGTCCGAGAATGTTAGAAAACGATGGTCGGGTGGTGAGCAACTTTATAGTTCAAGCCTTGCGGGGTAATCCTTTAACCGTTTACGGTGATGGTTCGCAAACTCGTAGTTTCTGCTATGTTTCCGATTTAGTCGAAGGATTCATCCGCCTAATGAATAGCGACTACATAAGCCCAGTAAATCTGGGTAATCCTGGTGAATATACGATTTTGCAATTGGCACAAGCTGTGCAAAATATGATTAATCCAGACGCGCAGATTAAATTCGAGCCGCTACCTTCGGACGATCCCCGGCGTCGCCAACCTGATATCACAAAGGCAAAAACTTGGTTAAATTGGGAACCGACTATTGCTCTGCAAGAGGGGTTAAAACTAACAATAGAAGATTTTCGCGATCGCATTCAAAGCGATGTAAAGAATTCAATCACCTGAGTGGCATCTAGCCTTGCCCTAAATTTTCATCCAGGCTGACCCTATCGATAGCTAATATGCTTAGTGGCTGAGTTGACTGCCAGTGTCTAAGTGTCATAAGCTAAAAACATCTAATTTGCATAACCCTTATTAAATATAACTCTTGTGGGGTGGACATCTTGGCCGCCTAGCTTATGCAATTTAAATCTGAACAGCTTAATTGATACTTATTTTTGAAGACTAACCCCAAAAAATAGTGAGGAGTTAAAAAATGCGTGTTTGCGTGATTGGTACTGGTTACGTTGGTTTAGTTACAGGTGCTTGCTTGGCTCATATTGGGCATGATGTAATTTGCGTAGACAATAACGAAGAAAAAGTTAAGTTAATGAAGTCTGGGCAGTCCCCGATTTTTGAACCGGGACTCTCAGAAATTATGCAGTCTGCCATTCAAGCAGAGAAAATTCATTTTACTAGCGATCTTGCTGCTGGAGTTGCCCACGGAGAAGTTCTGTTTATTGCTGTGGGAACGCCACCTTTACCCACTGGTGAAAGTGATACTCGTTATGTTGAAGCTGTAGCCCGTGGGATTGGGGAAAATCTCAACGGTGGTTATAAAGTCATAGTGAATAAATCTACAGTACCCATTGGCTCTGGTGACTGGGTACGGATGCTTGTTTTAGATGGTATTGCTGAACGGCTGAAAACATTAGTACCCGCAGGTGGGATGCCGAGTGATGATAAATTACCTGAGTTTGCAGCCGAGTTTGATGTAATCAGCAATCCAGAGTTTTTGCGCGAAGGTTCGGCAGTGTACGACACCTTCAACCCCGATCGCATTGTACTAGGAGGCAATAGTCAAAGAGCAGTAGCCTCAATGCGACAACTCTATGCCCCAATTGTGGAACGCAAGTACGCTGACGATCAATCTTTACCCCCTGTGCCAATTCTGGCAACAGACCTAAGTTCGGCGGAGATGATTAAATACGCCGCTAATGCTTTTTTAGCCACTAAGATTAGTTTTATTAACGAAGTTGCTAATATTTGCGATCGCGTCGGTGCTGATGTCACCCAAGTAGCTAGAGGTATCGGTCTAGACTCCCGTATTGGTAACAAATTTTTACAAGCTGGTATTGGTTGGGGTGGTTCTTGTTTCCCCAAAGATGTCTCCGCCCTGATTCACACTGCTGATGATTATGGCTATGAAGCCCAATTACTCAAAGCTGCTGTCAGTGTCAACGAACGCCAGCGATTGATTGCTTTAGAAAAACTCCAAAAAGTTCTGAAAATTCTCAAAGGCAAAACAGTCGGACTACTGGGACTGACCTTCAAGCCAGATACCGACGACTTGCGCGACGCCCCAGCCCTCAACCTAATTGAGCAGCTAAACCGACTGGGAGCCAAAGTTAAAGCCTTTGACCCGATTGTTTCACAAACAGGTTTACGTCATGGGCTTTCTGGTGTGCTAGTAGAAACCGATGCCGAAAGACTAGCTGACGGCTGCGATGCGTTGGTACTCGTCACCGAATGGCAGCAGTTCAGCACTCTCGACTATGTGAAGATGGCAAAATTGATGGCCCACCCCGTTATCATCGACGGTCGTAACTTCCTCGACCCTGAAGTAATGATCCGGGCTGGATTCCAATATGTAGGTGTGGGAAGATAGTTAGGAGTTAGGAGTTAGGAGTTAGGAGTTAGGAGTTAGGAGTTAGGAGTTTGGAGTTTGGAGTTTGGAGTTAGGAGTTTGGAGTTATCAATAAAAATTAATTACAACCCATAATTAATTACTCCTAACTCCCTTAAAAACCTAAAGATTTAAATACCGCCTAGATTATTCTAGGCGGTATTTAATTTGTTTAAAGCTTCACTTTAGGTTGCATTTTTAGGTGAGAATATCAAATCAAGCGCTATGTGGAATACGCTCAATTTCAGCATATCCACTGAAAATAAGTTTTTGACCTTCAGTTTCTAATCGGTTAAGTCGCATTTTCACGCCATCAAGGTCAAAACGATCCAAATCGACCATATTATCTAAAATTTCTACCAGCGCCATGCTCAAGGTTTGCGAAATTTCCCGTTGTGCTTCTGGTACTTGGTCAAGTTCGATTTTTGGATCTTTGAAGGAAACTCGCCGCCGCCTTTCAATGCCTAAAGCTAGGCTCATGTTCAGAGGAACGAGTTCGCCATTATTTAAATCTGCTTTTGCTACAAGCTGTAAGCGATTTCCTGGCAATAGCTGTATCTGGACTTCGGTAAAGGAAACAGGTTCACCGCCAGATAATTCTGTCAGTGATGGTACGGTGAGGTTAAGCAGGCGCTTTTTCACCAGTTCCGCATTAAAGGCTTGGTTTATCCCTGCTTCTGATAAAATTACTTGAGCGATCGCTTGAGTAGGTTGCTTAAGACTGAGTTTGCCCTTTAAAACCGAGCCGAAGTCAATGGCAACCGCATCGGTTTCAAAAGACATCTCCTGTACCGCGAAATCTTTCCGAATCACCAAGCCACGACCGGTCATTTTGAAGCTATCAATGCTGCCTTGCAACAGTTTGCTGGAGGGATAGCAGCGCACAAAGACTTCTACTGACTCGCTTTGGCTAAACAGGTGGCGAATCGTTTGGCTGGCGACCGTATTGAGCATCCGCTCTCCCCAATCAGTGCCTTTAGGATCTTGTAAACCAGTAAGTCCGCCGAACATGTGGTTTTGGGTCTCTAGAAGTTCTTTGTACTTTTGTAACAAATTGTCAAGAATACAGCAAGCGATCCCGTGATTAATTGTGCTGATGGGTGGGTATAGGATGGCTGATGGTTACCAAGTTAATGTATCAGATGTTACTTTGAATGTAGTAAGTGGGAATAATTGGACTAAGTTATTGCTTAGATTCTCAGCAGTACTAAGTATGATACAGCTAAACATTCTAGAACTTGCCAAGCAGGGTGATACAAATGCGATTAATAGTCTGGTAAGTCAGTGGTTAGATTTACCCAAAATTACGCCAAAAACTAGTTTAAAACAAAACCATCTTTAGAAACCTTACTTGAGCAAATTAATAGTGATTTTGCTCTACCCTTACTAGCTCAATGTCAAAAAATTGCTCATCTAGATGGGGTAATTACACCAGCAGAAGCTAAGGTAATAGATTCTATTAACAAAAAGTTAAACTGTGATTTGGCTGCAATCAAATAACCTGAATATTGGTGTTAAGATTTATTACCCAAGGCGATCGCAACCTCTACACTACACAAACTGCGATCGCTTCTCTGCTAATCATGAGGCTAGTTGGTAAATTGCAGGACGATATTTCGGTTCAAGAATGTTTATGTGAGGTACATCCGTAGGGGCATGGCAATGCCATGCCCCTACACCTGGCGGTATAATATTGTACCGCATCCGATGGAAACCGCTATAATATGATAGTGTTTCATCCTTAGCTCAGTATCGCCACCAAAATCCGAAGTAAGTCTTCTATATCAGCAGGAACACGATATAAATTGAGGTCTTGAGTTATTTGTTTACTTTCTCGATTCAATAGAGCAAATTGCCAAATATCACCTGTAGAAACAGCCCCCTGTAAATTTGGTTCTTGAGAATCAGTCCACGCATCAATAGCAATCAATTCTACAGCAAGCTGAGTAAAACCCCTTGCCAAATCAGCATTTTTGGCTTCTACAACTAAGAGTTTACGGTCTGCGTGCAAATAATAATCAAGGGAACCTTTTAATTGTTCTGTAACAATTAAAGGATATTCAATTCTAAGTTGGGCGTGAGTGTAATGAATAACATCTAGTAAAATTGGGGCAATTAGTAATTCTCTGCGGGCTGCTTCACTAGTCAAACTAATATATGGCAAACTCTCCTCAATTCTAGATTTGAGATTTGCAAGTCTATCTAATTCAATGGTGGACTTTTGTTGATTGAGAGAGGAACGTTTTAAAGAATAGCCAAATTCAGCCAGTATATCTTCTGGCTCGAATGACATCTCAAAATAGCTTCTGAAAGTGTATGAGTGATTTGGTTGGAGGATGGGAATTTTGCTCATAGCTGCATAATTCGTAATTCGTAATTTGTAATTCGTAACACCTCGGCAACGCTTGGCACAAGTCGCTCACTACAAGTTCGTAATTCGTAATTGAGTTTTTTAACATAACATCAGATTTTCAATAGGTTCGATTGTCATACAAGTTGTATGACAAACGTACTAGACCTCCTAGCTCGTCAATAACTTCCGCCGCAAATTATCCAACGCTGCATTCGCGCTGACATGACGAATTAGAGCGCGTCCTCGCACTGTACCAAACTGATACTCAAAACTTGCCACTTCATCGTTTGGCCCAGCTAAACCAATGTAAACTAAACCCACCGGCTTAGTATCTGTCCCTCCAGTTGGGCCAGCAATTCCAGTAATACTCAATCCCCAAGTTGTTGCAAGGCGGGTTTTGACTCCAATTGCCATTTGCTCTGCAACAGTTGCACTTACCGCCCCAAATTTATCTAAATCTTCTTGGTTAACTCCCAGCAGCCTAACTTTCACCGAATTGTCATAAGAAATTACGCCACCCCAAAAGTAATCAGAACTCCCAGAAATCTCAGTCAACATTTGCCCTAAACCGCCACCCGTGCAAGATTCTGCCACAGAAAGCGTTTCTTTTGATGCCCGCAACAACTGACCAACCACGGAAGCAAGAGTATCATTATTAACGCCGTAAAAATCCAGTCCGGCAATTTCTTTAAGTTGTTTTTCAATGGGCGCAATTAACGTTTCTGCGGCTGCTTCTGAAGTGGCTTTAGCAGAGACTCGCAATCTTACTTCCCCTTTACCTGCATAAGGGGCGACTGTGGGATTTGGTAACTTCAAATAGGAAGCAACTTTTTCCGCCAAAGCAGATTCACCAATACCCCAAAACTTTAAACTCCGGCTGTAAATAATTTCTTTACCCCAACCTTGACTTTTGAGAAATGGCACGGCTGTTTCTTCCCACATCGGGTGCATTTCACTGGGAACACCCGGAAAGGTAAAAATCGTGATTTCAGGGCGAGGCTGCCAAATGATACCGGGTGCTGTTCCAGTGGGGTTGGGGAGAATTTCTGCACCTTGGGGAATTAAAGCTTGCTTGCGGTTACTTGATGACATAACCCGACCTCGTTGGGCGAATTTTTGGGTTATGTCTTCGATGATGTCAGAACGTTCTACTAACGGAACTTTAAAAAAATCAGCGATCGCTTCGCAGGTAAGATCATCTGGTGTCGGGCCGAGTCCACCAGTGAAAATGAGAATTTGCGCTCTGGAAATAGCAATTTCTATAACTTGCTTCAACCGTTCGGGATTATCCCCAACCACTGTTTGATAGTAGTGGGGAATTCCGAGTTGCGCTAATTGTTGCGCCAAAAATTGAGCATTGCCGTTGAGGATATCTCCTAGCAGCAGTTCAGTACCAACACAAATAATTTCTGCACTCATTGGAAGGAATTAGTAAGGAGTAAGGAGTTAGGAGTAAGGAGTTAGGAGTTAGGAGTTAGGAGTTAGGAGTTAGGAGTTAGGAGTTAGGAGTTAGGAGTTTGGGGTTTGGGGTTTGGAGTTAGGAGTTAGGAGTTCAAAATTTAAAACTCATCACTCTTAACTCTTAACTCCTAACTATAATGTCACGCTAGGGCTGGTACAGGAATTTCTAGGTGAGCATATAAGGGGAAGCGATCGCACAATGCTGCTACCCTTTGCCGACAATCTTGGGTTACTATGTCGGAATCTGGAGAAAGCAGGCGATCGCTAATAATATTTGCAATCTCGGTAAATTCTGCTACTCCTAAACCTCGCGTGGTCATTGCTGGCGAACCTAATCTTAGACCACTAGTAACAAATGGCGACTGCGGATCGAAGGGAATAGTATTTTTGTTAGCAGTAATATTTACGGTACTAACTAGCTGATCTGCCTGCTTCCCAGTTAGACCTACAGAGCGTAAATCTACCAAGATTAAATGATTATCAGTGCCATTAGACACTAACTTTAAACCCCGGTTTTGTAGTTGTTCTGCCAAAGCACGAGCATTTTCAATCACTTGAGCAGAATAGGTTTTAAACTCAGGCTTCAGGGCTTCTCCAAAAGCTACTGCCTTACCAGCAATGACGTGTTCCAATGGCCCGCCTTGGCTGCCAGGAAAAACAGATTTATCTAGCTTTTTACCTAGTTCTGCGTCGCTGGTCAAAATTAAACCACCTCTTGGCCCGCGTAGAGTCTTATGGGTAGTTGTTGTTACTACATGACAATGAGGAATGGGATCGGGATGAAGACCACTAGCAACTAAACCAGCAATGTGAGCAATATCGCCAAGTAAGTAAGCGCCGATTTCATCAGCAATACTACGGAACTTTTCAAAGTCAATTATCCGGGGATAAGCCGAATAACCACAAATCAAGAGCTTAGGACGCTCCCTCAGCGCCAGCTCCCGAATTTGATCGTAGTCAAGTTGTTCTGTTTGTTGACTGACATTGTAGTGGCTAACTTGGAACCATTTACCTGAGACATTTACAGGTGAACCGTGGGTGAGATGTCCCCCATGAGACAAATCCATCCCCATAATTTTGTCTCCTGGTTCCAAGAGCGACAGGAACACTGCAAAATTGGCTTGTGCGCCAGAATGAGGTTGCACATTCGCATGAGCCGCACCAAATATCTGTTTAGCACGGTTAATTGCCAATTGCTCGATTTTGTCGATATACTCACAACCGCCATAGTAGCGTTTACCAGGTAATCCCTCGGCATATTTGTTTGTCAGTACTGAACCTTGAGCCGCCAGTACAGCAGCAGAGGTAAAGTTTTCACTAGCAATCAACTCCAAATGATCTCGCTGACGCTGTAGTTCGTCGTTGATTAACTCCGCGATCGCTGGATCGGTGGAGGTAAGAAAGTCTGAGTTAGTCTTAGTCACTTCAATTATCCTTGTGTTAATTTGTACAACGGCTGATTTTGGTTGGGCGTAGCACCTAACAGTCCATTCTCAAGAGTTTATAGCCTAAAGTCTATAGTTCAATGATTTTTGACTGCTCTACAGAGGGGATTAATCATCTCCGTACTATTGAGGTTTATTTGTGCCAACTTATTTATTGTTAGACGATTAATTATCATAACGTTGCTTTTTGATGCGGCGCTAAATAAAGCTTGTTGCGTAGGCGTAGACTGTCGGAGACATCGCTCCTCTGTGAGACAAAAAGCTGAACGCTTCGGTAATTGACTGTGCGTAATACAACGCTTGCGGAAGATGGCTGCCAAGTTATACCTTGATACCCTTAAGCACTCAGTATTGTTGACAAATCAAAAATTGTTTGAAACTTACCTTCGACAGCGAACAAACAGCATTAGCCATTCGAGTATAACTAAAGTCCGGTAGGCTAATCGGGCTAGGTAAGTTTTTATTATTCATAGACTTTAGTTTATTCTTCCTTAATATGAGTTTAAATTAGCTTTAAACTTAATAAATTATGAAAGTCTTAAATTAAAATTTATTATAAAAATATATCTATCCAAAGGTAGTTTTAAATTAATTATTTTTTTTGTATAATTCCTCCGTTATTAAACTAGTCAGAACTCAGGTTAAAATATGCTATTAAACATCTATTCTGATAAAAATTACCTCCCTAAAGGAATAGAGCCAGTTCCAATGCTTTATCCATTTTGGAAAGAGTTTATCCCTAGTGAAAAACATCCTTGGTCTAGATTGTATAGCAAGTATATAGAGGTAAGTAATTCGCTTTTTAAAATGACTTCGTTAAAGGAAGCTGACCTAGTTGTTATGCCTATAAACTGGAGATTCATTAGAGGAGAGAGTTGGAGAAGTAAAGTTAATAAAGAAGCAGAAAGTCTATCTATTGAATTTGCCAAAAAAGTAGCTAATAGCGGCAAAGAATTAGTTATTTTTTTCGCAGGTGATTGTTGCGCCGAAGAAATTCCTGTCAAGAATGCAACAGTAATGCGAATGGCAACATATCGGTCAAAAAGGAAGCAAAATGATATTATTATGCCTTCTTTTACTGAAGATTTTGTTCAAGAATATTTAGGAGGACAAATGTCTCTCAGACAGAAATCTGAGAAACCTGTTGTTGGATTTTGTGGACTAGCAGTAACGGATTCATGGGAAAAGAAACTGAAAACGATTTTATTTCACGGGTTGATGTTAACCCAATCATTAGAGCTTGGAGTTTCGCCTTACAAAGGACAAATTTTGCGTAGTCAGGCTCTGAAAGTACTTGCAGAAAACCCCTCTTTAGTAAACACCAACTTCATCATCAGAGACAAATTAGTATTTCTAACTACACAAGACATAGAGCCAAGACAGAAGACTCGTGATGAATATGTGAAAAATATGGTCGAGAGCGACTATATTTTGTGCTGTCGTGGTTCTGCAAACTATTCTATTCGATTATATGAAATTCTCAGTTGTGGTCGGATTCCAATTTTTATTGATACAGACTGCGTTTTACCTGACGACTCTATAATTGACTGGAAAAAATATTGCGTATGGGTAGATGAGAAGGAAATACCACATATTGCAGAGAAAGTAGCTGAATTTCATAGCAATCTTTCAGATAAAGAATTCTTAGATTTGCAGCATGAGTGCCGAAAAGTCTGGAAAAATAGGTTTTCTGCTGAGGGATTTTATACTAATTTTCATCTTCATTTTCCGAAAAAATAATTCATTTAAAGAAGTATGTAGAAGTCTGTGTCTACGCCAGGGCTATTTCATTCTCATTTAGCCCGCCTCAGAATGAATTCTGAGTCTAATAGCGAAAGTCATCTAAAGATGACTGAGACTCATGTTCTAGTCCGTTAAAACGGATTTTAGCTATTAGCCTAGAACTTTAGTTCTGGGCGGTTTATGTATAGAATGAAATAGCCCTAGTGTCTACGCACTTTCATTTTGTCATTTAAATTCTGAAATATAGCAGTTATCGTACCCTGCGGGTTCTCCAAAGGAGTAGGCAATGACAAAATATGTTTTTATACCAATTCTGTATGAAGATGCACATAATAAAACCCCCCTGTAGTCCCCCCTTAATAAGGCAGGGCTGTTTCATTCCCTAAATAGCTAGAAAAATCAAGGTTTCTAGCGATTAAAAATTGATTATTTTGTTACTAACGTGCCGATAAAATGAACAATTTTACTGTTGTTTAAGTGCTTAAAAGTTCATCTCATCGTCACCCTCACTTACAATTTTTCTCGCTAACCATCTTGACAAATCCTGTTTGAAATGGAATGAAACAGCCCTGCCTGTAGTCCCCCCTTAATAAGGGGGGACGGCGTAGCCGGGGGGGAAATATATGCAGCTTTACAAAGAAATGGTATTACACATTTGGGATGCTCCTAAACACAAAGGCTTCAAGTAATTTTTAGCGCCTTTGTGTTTTAGTTTGAGGTAATTAGCTACCCTTGGGTACAGTCTCTCCAGGGCCAGCAGTGACAATTATCAGATTTTCCGGCTTAATTAAATTCTCAATTGCCTGTTGAATCTGAGGCATTGTGACTGCTTCAATCTTTTGGGGAAAGTCTCGGATTTCTGATCGTGAAAGTCCCAAAACAGCATTATTCAAAATGATGCTTGATACATCACTAGGATTAGCTAAATCCACAGGATAGCTATTAGTAATTGAGCGTTTTGCTGCGTTCAATTCAGCCTCAGTCACTCCTTGTTCGCGGAACTGTTTGAGTAAAGCGAGAGTACTAGCGATCGCTTTTTGGGTATCAAGAGGAGCAGTCTGCATCTGAATCAAGAAAGGACCTGGATTGATTCCGGCGGCAAAACCACTATAGATACCGTAGGTTAAACCCTGGCGATCGCGCACTTCCGTACCCAAACGGCTCGCTAAGGTATCACCACCCAAAATTTGATTCAGTACAAGTGCTGAATAATAACGTGGGTCTTTCCGAGAAATACCGTTGTAGCCGATGTAGGTAACAGCTTCGGACTTACCAGGTATCACTTTGTTTAAACGTGTCAAAGTTTGCGGCAATGGCACGGATGGTATTTTCAGAACAGGTGGCTTACCTGTGGCTGACCATTTGCCAAACGCCTGATTCAGCAAAGCTTTTACCTTAACTGGATCAAAGTCTCCTACTAAGGCGATCGTTGTCTGATCTGGTCGGTAGTGTGTCTGGTAGAAGCCAAGCAAATCATCACGAGTAATACTCTTTAAACTCTCGGCTGTGGGAAAGCTGTGGAATGGATGATTTTCTGGGTAAATTGCTTGCTGAAATACTTGTCGTCCTAAACCTCTGGGATCATCTAGCTGGACTTTGAGACTTGTCAGTGCGCGTTGGCGACTCAGTTCTAATTGGTCGGCTGGGAAAGTCGCGTTTTCTAACACATCTGCCAGAGTTTGAATCAATATCGGCAGGTTCGCTGAAAGTCCCTCACCGCCAACGCTAACTCCCTCGCGGCTGGCACCGAAGTTCAAATCGGCTCCTCGGTCTTCTAAGATTTTTGCTAGGGTTAGAGCATTTTTAGTCTGCGTCCCATTCATTAAATTGGCCGCAGTCAAATTCGCTAATCCAGCTTTTTGATTGCCGTCAAATTCACTACCAGCATCAATTTGTCCACTCAGGTTAATGATGGGGAGATTGCGATCGCGCAACAGCAAAACCCGTAAACCATTATTCAAGGTAAACTCTTCTGGTAATGATTGTTTGGCTGAATCTGTCGCTGATGTGGCAGGTGGCAGATATTTAGCCAGTTCTGCTGGATCTACAGGCTTACCAGGGCTGAAATTTTCTACTGTGCGACCAGAACCAGCGCTAGAAGTTCCTGGTTTACCATCTGCTTGAGTTGGCTTAAAGAAGCCGATGGTTTGTTGAGCCGGATTTAGGTAGGTTTTCGCTACTTTCTGTACTTGGGCTGGGGTGACTTTTGCGATCGCAGCTAGATACTGTTCAATAAAACGATAATCGCCGGCCACTGTTTGGTTATATCCCAGTTGGGTTGCCTGACTAGTGATATCTTGGTTACCCAAGATATACGAGGCTTGCAGTTGCGTCTTCGCCCGGTTCAATTCTTCAGTAGTAACTGGCTGTTCTTGCAATTTTGCTAAAGATTCCTGAAGCACTTGGCCAATTTTCTCTAACTCTTGACCTGGAGCCGCCGTCGCATTAATTTCATACCAACCTGGTTCGATGAGTTCGGAAGCACTCCCACTCGCTGAACTAGCGAGTCCAGATTCCACCAAAGCCTGGTAAAGCCTAGAACTACGTCCGCCTGTGAGAATGGCATCCATCACATCAATTGCTGGGACATCAGGATGCTTGATATCTGGCAGAGGATACACTGCTTGCAATAGTGCGGTACTTCCAGGTTGCTTGAGGACGATTGGTGCTTTTTTCGCAGCAGAGGTAGAAGCAGTCACCTGGGCGGAATTTTTAGTTACAGCCGTCTTGGCTCGTTTTGGCAACTTCCCGTAAGTTTCTTTAACAACTTTGAGTACAGGTTCTGTGGCAAAATCGCCTGTAATCACCAACGTGGCATTATCTGGGCTGTAGTAGGTTTGGTAATAATTTCGCACCTGCTCCACCGTGAATTTCTCTACATCAGCTTTTGTGCCTCCTACAGGTAAGCCATAGGCTCTATTAGGGAAAGCATCTCGCATCACTGCTCGACTCAGACGATAGCCTGGTGAATTTTCGTACCCCTGTAACTCGGAGATTACCACCCGCTTTTCACTTGTGAGTTGATCTGAACCAACTAAAGAGTTTTCCATGCGATCGGCTTCTAGTGTCAGCAATGCTTCGAGTTTGTCTCGTTGCACTGTGCCAAAGTAAGCTGTTTCGTCATAACTAGTAAAAGCATTAAACTGGCTACCCAAGGCACTAAATAACCTGCCAAACTGCACAGGACGGTCAGTTGTACCCTTGAACATTAAATGTTCTAGCTGGTGAGAAATGCCATTCTCTCCCTTAACCTCGTTACGTGAGCCAACTTTATACCAAACTTGTACGCTCACTACTGGAGCAGTATGGACTTCTTTAGTTAGCACTGTTAAGCCGTTGTCTAATACCGTTTTTTGTACCCCTTGGGTGAATGAGACAGCAGATACAGGTGCGACTGCTGTTGGTGTTGCAGCATTGGTGAAATTGCCCGAAAAAGGCACAATACTTAGCACGAGGCTAAGAAAAAACCCTACAAGCATATATGAGCGCAGCTTCATAAGCAATGGGAAATGCAAAATTTCTAATTATAAAACAAAACCTTAGTATCGCTTTCTGGAAGTCAAAAGACTTACATTTTCGGCTTTTTTACCATTTTTAATGGTAGCTTTATTTCCGCCATGCCGTAATGGTCGGTTTTCAAGTTTACCTATTTGCAAGACATCTACGAGCAATAACTTACAACAAAGGTATAAAAATCGCTTTTTTTATTACTTGCCACTTATTCTCTATTTTCAAGACAGATGTAACTCTACCCTATGTTATAAATTATTACAAATATATTAACAACGATTGCGATATATTTCATTTGAAAAGTTTTCCGGAATATCCACTTTTAAAATTGGTTTCATTCCTTGTCATCCCATCAGGGTACATATTTTCGTCAAACAATTTTGGATTTTGGATTTTGGATTGCCGATAGCACAGGGTTTACACTGCGGTATAGCTTTGCTTAAAGCCAGTCTGCGAACGTCTTTTGAATTTGTTTTGCCCACAAGACTTAGGGCATCAACCGAAATAATTTATTAATCTTAAATCTAAAATTGGCACGATTATTAAACTAGCAATAACTTTTTTAAATATGCAAACAAGAAACTTAATTACATCATTGACATTAGGTATAACCTTAGCCGCAATACCTGTATTACAATCTCATGCCCAAGTCGCAAGAACACCGAACTTGTATAATTTCACAGGGTATAATTCAAATGGCAATAAAGTCAGCATTAATTACTCAACATCAAGCATTACTGGTAAGCCCCTTTTCAACTATCAAGAGCAGAAACAGACATTAAACTTTGGGGGAGATGAAATCCGTACTGTAGATACGGAAATTGGTACGCTAGTGACTGTGACTATTAAAAAGACAGTAGATACTGGCAACACCACATTTACCTTGCTCATACCTCGTATAAACCTTCAATCTAGTAACGAAGCAAAAGTTGAAACTAAAGGAATCACCACAACAAACCGCTTTTCTGTGATTCCTCTATTCAACCAAGGGCAACAACAAACTTATACAACAATCCTTGTGAAGGGGACAGCCCAAGCTGTTGCATTTTAAGCACAAGAGAGATAAAGAAATTAAAACAATTCGTAATTGCGAATTGCGAATTGTTTTAATGCTATGTCATCTCTCCAATTTCAATCAGCATGGAAATACAAGTATTGGTGCGTATTTGGGATACACCTTACCGAGAAGTGGAAGCGATCGCGTTTATCGAATTGATCAAGCAGTCAATACTAAGTGTGTTGGGTAAGTGGTATCAGCCAGGGCTATTTCATTCTAAAATGTGACGTTTTCAAAGTCCCTCTCCCAGACTTGGGAGAGGGATTTAGGGTGAGGGCAAAAACTACGGTTCTCAACTGAAATCGCGTTTAAATTCTTATTTTTCTGAAAAAGATTCCTAAAAACTGCCGTAAAAATAGAATGAAATAGCCCTGGGTATCAGCTGGCGATTGAACTCAAGGCAACAGGTAAAATGCTTGGAGACTATGCCATAGAGCGGTTATAATAAATGGTATCAATATTTGGTTGCACTTATTGCTATGGAACGCGAAGCCCTAACAATTCGGTTTCCGGCTGATTTACTTGTCAAAGCTAAGAAGATTAAAGAGGGTAATGAATCCTTGAATGATTTAGTGGTTGAGGCTTTGGAACGTGAGGTAAGCCGCCGCCGGGGATGGGCAGCCCATCAACGGATAATTGCCCGCAGCGAAATTGTGAAAGCTAAAACGGGGATACAACCAGCCTCTACAGATTTGATTCGCAGCCTCAGAGAGGACGAAGGGCGACGTGACTAGAGTTTTGTGTTTAGATACCAGTGTTTGGATTCCTTATCTTGTACCAGAAGTTTATCAACCCCAGTCTAGAAAACTAGTAGCAGAAGCTTTAAGTCTGAGTATACGGTTAGTGGCTCCGGCTTTTGCGTGGGCAGAAGTAGGATCTGTGCTAAGAAAAAAAAACCGCATGGGAGTAATTACAACAGAGGAAGCGCAAGGTTTTTTTGAAGACTTCTGTGAACTGCCTATTGATTACATTCAAGAAGAGGCAATTAGGGCAATAACCTGGAAAATTGCCGATAAATACGGATTATCTACCCTTTATGATGCGGACTTTCTTGCTTGCGCCCAGAGTGTATCTGCGGAGTTTTGGACGGCTGATGCTGCACTGGTTAGACAACTCATGCCCCGACCTGCTTATCTCCGAGAAATAGGAGAAATATAGGGAGCATCGCACTTGTAAGTTGGAACGACTGATGTCTTCTTTGTTTAAATTGATTATTGATTTATTTAGTTTAGCCTCGGAGGGTGGGCATTCCCCACCCTACAAAGTTGCTAAAATTTAACATCCAAAGTACGCACCAAAAAAGCCCATTTATCTGCGGCTTCTTCGATAATTTTAGCCGTGGGTTTACCCGCACCATGTCCTGCTTTAGTCTCAATTCTAATTAGCGTTGGCGCATCACCTGCGTGATTTGCTTGCAAAGCTGCGGCAAATTTGAAACTATGAGCAGGGACAACGCGATCGTCATGATCGGCTGTGGTAATTAAGGTTGCTGGGTAAGCTGTATCTGGTTTGATGTTGTGTAGTGGCGAATAAGCATACAGCGCTGGAAACTCTTCTGGATTATCTGCTGAACCATATTCGGAAGTCCAAGCCCAGCCGATGGTAAATTTGTGGAACCGCAACATATCCATGACGCCGACTGCTGGTAAGGCTGCACCAAATAAATCGGGACGTTGCGTTATACAAGCACCCACTAATAAACCGCCGTTACTACCACCTGCGATCGCTAGCTTCTGTGTCTTAGTATACTTATTAGCAATCAACCATTCAGCAGCGCCAATAAAGTCATCAAAGACATTCTGCTTTTTATCCTTCATTCCTGCTTGATGCCATTCTTCGCCGTATTCTCCACCGCCGCGTATATTAGGCATAGCATAGACACCACCCATCTCCATCCACACCAAAAGACTCACAGAAAAACCAGGTGTCATTGAGGCATTAAAACCACCATAGGCATAGAGATAAGTTGGGTTATTGCCATCTAAATTTATGCCCTTTTTATGAGTGATAAACATTGGTATTCTAGTACCATCTTTGCTCTGATAAAAGACTTGTTTCGTCTCGTAATCATCAGGATTAAAATCTACCTGTGGCTGGCGAAAAATGGTACTTTTACCAGTTACCATATCGTAGCGATAGATAGTTCCTGGTATGGTGAAACTGGTATAAGTATAAAAAGTTTCGGTATCATGACGCTTCCCTCCAAAACCCCCGGCTGAACCGAGTCCAGGTAATTCTACCTCACGAATAAACGCACCTTTGAGGTCAAATATTTTAATTTGGCTATGAGCATCTTTGAGATAATCAGCTACAAATTGGTTATTGAGTATGCCTAAACTTTCCAACGTTTCTGCTGATTGGGGAATGATTTCTCGCCAATTTTCTGGTGCAGGATTTTTGCTGTCAATAGCAATCACTCTTCCTCGTGGTGCATTTAAATCTGTGCGGAAATAAAAGACGCTATCATCATTGTCGATAAAGCTGTAATCAGCAACAAATTGGTTAATTAGTTCTACGACTTCAGCATTAGGGTTAGTCAAATCTTTAAAAAAGACTAAATTTTTGGAGTCAGTACCTAACCAAATTGAAATTATTAAATAGCGTCCATCTTCAGCAACACCGCCACTAAAACCCCATTCCTTTTGGTCAGGGCGATGATAAATTAGTGCATCTTCTGATTGGGGTTTACCTAATTGATGATAGTAGAGCTTTTGATAATAGTTAACATCTTCTAATTGAGTTTTTTCATTTGGCTCATCGTAGCGACTGTAGAAGAAACCTTGATTATCATGTGTCCAGAACGCGCCAGAAAATTTAATCCATTTTAGGTGGTCTTGGAGGTCTTCACCAGTTTCGACATCGCGTATTTTCCATTCTTGCCAATCAGAACCAGAGGCGGATAAACCGTATGCTAAAAGTTTACCATCCTCGCTAATAGACAATCCCGAAAGAGCAACAGTACCATCTTCTGAAAGTTTATTAGGGTCGAGTAAAACTTTGGGTTCGTCGTCAAGGGTTTTCAGAGTATAGAGGACACTTTGGTTTTGCAGTCCGTCATTTTTGAAATAAAAGTAGCGCTCACCTTCTTTAAAAGGGATGCCATATTTTTCATAATCCCAAAGTTTAGTAAGGCGCTGTTTAATTTTTTCCCTGGGAGGAATTTCGCTCAAGTAGCCAAAAGTAACTTGATTTTGTGCCTCAATCCAAGCCCTTGTTTCTTCCGAGTCAGGATCTTCTAACCAACGGTAAGGATCTGCGACTAAAGTACCGTGGTAATTATCTACTTGATTGCTTGTATGGCTGGATGGGTAGGTAAGGGATTTTTTAGAGGATGGCATAATTTCAGGTCAAAAGTCCTTCTTTATATACTACAAAGATAGACCCAAAACGTAGAGCATATACTCACCAAAGCTGTGGGGAAATTCCAATTTAGGACTAGCCTTTCAAGTTGCTAAGGTCAAATTAAGGGTTTGAAACCCACGGAGGTGGGTTTTGTTTTTGTAGACGCGGTTTCATAACCGCCCGTTTCGCGTTAAGTTCAATTTTCCCCTACAACGCGGGTCTACGGCAGGATTTAGTAGACTACTTGCCACCAACCGAAGGCGGGGCCGATAAAACGGATAGTTGCCCATCCTACAACCATAAGACCAATGCCTATCCAAGCACCACGACTTGTCCAACTGACAAATAATTCGGCTTGAGTTTTTGTGATGGGAAGCCAAGGCAAGATGCGAGTCTCTTGACCGTATGTTTCCCCTAGTGTGGTTTTACGACGCTTTGCTTCACCCATAATCAGCAACTCAAATTTTTTTACTTAGGTTCTATCTAAATTTATCTTGCCATTCAATCATGGCTACAGAGAGGCATTGAATCGCATCATCTGCATCAACTGATAATAGTGCTTGCTTTTAGACGATCGCGCTTTGGTTGACAAAATGTAAATTGGGGATTGCTAACTGAACTTTAAGCAGAATTTTCTTCATCGGTATTAGAAAACAGACTGGGGTCGAGATAGTTAATGCGGGCCAGAGGACTTAAGGCGGCGAGAATTTGAGCGCCGTAACTGCGATTAACTACACGACTATCAAGTAAAGCAACAATACCTTGACTTTCTCGGACTGGAGCGATCGCTCTTTGTAATTCATTCAAAGCTGCTGGCAACAAATATAAACGAAACCAATCTTGATGCGATCGCTTATAACGAGCTACCCTACCAGCTACTAGCGGATTTTCTAAAGATGGTAAAGGTAAAGTAGCAATTATTAACAAATGGGGTGCTGGCAAGACTTGCTGATGTTCTCGCCAAAATTCCCAACCGCTAATCAAAATACCATTTTCATCTAAACAAGTTTTTTCTACTTGCACCCGCGAACCAAATTCTGAAGCCAGAATTGTCGCAACTTGAGATTTGAGTGGTACATCCCCCACTAAGACAACCGTTAATCCTGGTGCTGTAGCACTTAGACAAACCAGTGTACGGACTTTGTGAATAAATGCCGCTTGAAATTCTGGCGTGTTAGGTAGGGGCAATTTATAGGGTACATACAGTTGAATTGCTTCTGCTTGATCTGCCGAGAACTTCAGGCAAGTTAAATCGTCCAAACCAAGGCGCTGTCGGAAAAGAGGAGCCTCAGTTTCTGGTTCGATGGCGCTGCCTATTAAAACTACTGGTTGTCGCTGCCATAAGGGTGAGAGGATTTGACCTAATTCCATTGGTGCATAGTGCAAAGAAAATAAACCTTGTCGATGGGCAATAGTTGCCCAGAAGAGGGCAGAGGGGGAAAGATTTTCATTAAGGGTTTGAAATTGTTGCCAGAAATTTTTCCAATTATCCGGGAGGTTGGCTTGATCTAAAGCTAAATAGAGACGGTTTAAAATTTCTATTTCTGGCTGGGAAATTAGATAACACTGATATGGATTGACAGGATGCTGAAAAAGTTCGTGTGTAAGTTGTATCCGGGCTTCACGAATTGCCTCAGCTTGATTTGGGCAAGCTAGCATAAGTTGCTCCCAATCATGGGGTTGAATATCTTGGGTAAGTTGATGGCGCACCCAATCTTCTAGATCATCTACTCCATCAATAATTGTAGGGATGCCTTGGGGAAAGCATGAGCCACCAGCAAATTGTCCTTTTAACCAAGCTTCGGGTGAGGTCAACAGTAGCCCTTGGAACTGGCCACTAGGCCAAGCATCACCTGTCCTAATTGCTTTGTTGGATGGTAGCCACTGCTGTAAACGGGGAATTTCCACCCGCAGCAGAAGTTGCTGCACTGCTTCTTGAGCAACAATAATTACAGGGCCATGCCACATCAGGGCTGATGCTACGAAACTAGTACGATATCGCCCTTGATAGCCACAAACCGCCCCTACTTGAATTAGGGCGCTACGTCCCAATCGTAAGGCGCGTGCTACCAACCGTGCCATCGTCAAATGATGGGGCCAGGAAGGGAACCCCGCTTGCGATCGCAAAAAGTTATGTAGTGAAAAATGAACTTCTGCCTCAATCACACGCTTTTAATTCCATACAAAGTGACTTTTACGAACAAAGCCCCATATCTATTATCTTGTCATTAGTCATTTGTCCTTTGTCCTTTGCCATTGATCCAAAACTAATGACCAATGACCAATAACTAATGACCAATAACCAATCACCCAATACCCTGAATTATGCCAACTTACACAGGAATTTCCAGCGAAGCCTTCAGGCATCCACTAGATCGCCAAGCCGAGCAAGCTTTACGAAATTTACCAGGATTTGATTTAATCGCTCGTAAATTTGTGGAATTTATCTACGAACGCCCTCAGTTAGTCTATCTAATGGGTAACACCATCCAAGTCGGGCCGCGTCAATATTCCACTATTTACCAGATATTTCGAGAATGTGTCCGAGATTTGGACATTTATCCAGAACCGACACTGTTTGTCTCGCAAAATCCCCAAGCAAATAGCTATGCGCTGGGGCAAGAGAATCCTTACATAGTCATAAATACAGGGATACTAGAGTTACTCGACGAAGCCGAGATTCGGGCGGTGCTAGCCCATGAACTCGGGCATATTAAATGTGGTCATACTATTTTAATTCAAATGGCGATGTGGGCAATGAGTGCTGCTTCCGCCTTGGGAGAATTGACCTTCGGCATCGGTAATATTCTCACACAAGGTTTGATTTACGCCTTTTTTGAGTGGCGGCGGAAAGCGGAGTTATCGTCAGATCGCGCCGCACTACTAGTTATGGATGACTTAAATCCTGTCATGTCAACGATGATGAAACTCTCTGGCGGTAGTAACAAATATGCCAATGAATGTAGTTTACAAGAGTTTATCAAGCAGTCAGAAAATTATCAGGCACTCAATGAAGATGGACTGAATCAGATATATAAATTCTTGATCTACAATGGCGGTCAGGGTATGATGTTGAGCCATCCTTTCCCAGTGGAACGCTTGCATTACTTACGGGCGTGGGCAGTATCTGAAGAATACCAGCAAATTCGCCGAGGAAATTATCAGCGATCGCCTGCTTCAGGATCGGTAAATGTTGCAGCAGAATCTTCTGCAAATGAAACAGAAACTTTACGCCGCCAAATTGAAGAATTACAACGGCAAATCGACAGAATGAAAAGGTCTGAGTAGTTTGGAGTCCTGAGTACAGATTAACAGAAATGAGCAATAAAGTGATAATTTTGTAAAAGCTTGAATTTGAGTCTGTATTTTAGCAAAAATAATTCAGTTAAGTTTGCCATTCTAGTTTTTTGATTCCCTTAAAGGGGATAATATTTTTTAGCTGAAATATCATCCTCTTGGGGGTGGATAAATTCAAGATTCAAAATTAAGGCTTGAAAATTGCTTAACTATATCTCAGCATTAAATTAGATGTAGGCATTTCTGAATATGGCAATTCACTTGACAAAACGTCTTTCTGTGTTCGCTCTTATTCTAGCTCTTGTCTTTTCCATGCCGGGAATTGCCTTAGCTGCACCCGTTCAATTCCGTACTACTTCTGGTGTTATTTCCGCCCAAACTACCAAAACTGCAAGCTACTCCACCTTGTCGGAGATTAATCTGACTCCCTTACAACGCCAAGAACTCCAGGCTGTGCGTCAGAGAAGAAACAGGGAAATTGAGACAATCTTAAACACATCGCAACGTACCCAACTTAATCATAATCTCCGCGCTGGTAATAATATCAATCAAGCCCTAGAAAAACTGCATTTGCAACCAGAACAGCAAGATTTTGTAAAAGCGATCGGGCAATTTACTAACTTGAAAATGAAGGCTATTTCATCTAGGCATTCGCTAAAAATAGGACAAAAATAAAGGTTTAACTTGTAAAGTTAAATTTTGAGCCTTTGTCAGAGAAGATATCAATATCCCTTCATATGGGATTCGGGGAACTAGAATTATGTCTCCCCTCTCCCAGATTTGGCAGAGGGGCTGGGGGTGAGGGTGAAAACCAGGGGTATTTCATTCTAAAATGTGACGTTTTCAAAGTCCCTCTCCCAGACTTGGGAGAGGGATTTAGGGTGAGGGCAAAAACTACGGTTCTCAACTTAAATCGCGTTTAAATTCTTATTTTTCTGAAAAAGATTCCTAAAAACTACCGTAAAAATAGAATGAAATAGCCCTGGGGTGAAAACTACGGTTCTCAAGTTAGATAAGGTTTAATTCCCCCTTTAGAAGAAAAATAAGGAGATATGTATGGGTATTGTAGGTGAACTTAAGCAAATATCACCTGTAATGTTAGATAAATTTAAAATAAATTCATCTCTATTGGATATATTTTTTAGTACTAAGTATTTACCTGAGTCTCCTTTTTGGGAAGAAGCTATTTATATATCAGAGAATTCAAGGCTTAATATTCAGCAATCAGAGGAGAAATTTAAAGAATTTAAGTGGGCAGATAATCAGCAAATAGAAAACATAAAAGCAGAATTTTTGAAAGAGTGGCAAATTTCAGAATTATATTTAGGTAAATCGTGGCACGAACTGCATTTTTTACTTACTGGATACACTCATACAGATAAATTGTCTTTTTTAGTAAGTAAAAACTCTTCAAACAACTTACCTAAAATTTCCTTGAATAATTGGAGTTTGTTTAAAATTTTTAATAAAATGCTAGGGAATCGAGAGTATATAGAACAGTCTACGTTAGATATAGATAATTTACCTTTAGTAAATGCCATCCTGGGTGGCACAGAAATAGGAAACAAAGAGGGTTATGGCAAACATAGATATTTAATACCCGATGAAGTGAAGCAAGTAGCCGAAGCTTTATCAGAACTCTCAGAGAATGGCTTTATAACAAGATATAAACGAGAAGAAGTTAAACAAGAACGAGTGAGTATTATAGATTGGTCAGAACCAGAGACAGTAGAGAGTTTAACTGAATACTACAAAGAAATAACAGCTTACTACATAGCAGCAAATAATTTGGTAAATGCTATGTTACTTTATTTAACTTAGTTATTTTAACTAAAGATTTTATTCTCATTTATCAAGAATTGGTAGATAAAAAATTTCCTACTCAAATTCTATTACCTAACTTATGGAAACATTTGACTAATATGGATTTCAATTTCTGGAAATGCAATCAAAGATAAACTTGCATCCTCTCAATTGCAGCATCTATAATTAATCTTGCCCCCTGAAAGTTCGTTACCATGTCGGAAGAAGATATCCGGGCCGCAAGGCTGGAGAAAGTAGAACAACTCAAGCAGCTAGGGACTAATCCCTACGCCTATCGTTGGGAATCTACCCATCATGCAGCGCAGTTGCAAGAACAGTTTGCCGATTTAGCCAGTGGTGAAGAAGTTGATTTAGAAGTTGCGATCGCTGGACGCATTATGGCGCGTCGCGTTTTTGGTAAACTGGCTTTCTTCACTTTGCAAGATGAAACTGGCACAATTCAGCTTTATTTGGATAAAAATCGCATCCAAGAAAGCATGGCAGATATTGATGCTGATGCCTTCAATCATTTAAAACAACTCACAGATGCAGGCGACATCCTGGGAGTTAAAGGTACTATTAAACGGACTGAAAAGGGCGAGTTATCTGTATACGTTAAACAATATACTATCCTGACTAAATCCCTGTTGCCGCTACCCGACAAGTGGCATGGATTAACCGATGTTGCCAAGCGCTACCGTCAGCGCTACGTTGACTTGATTGTTAACCCCCAAGTGCGGCAAACTTTCCGCCGTCGCGCCCAAATTACTGCCGGTATTCGTCGTTATTTAGAAGAACGAAATTTTCTGGAAATTGAAACGCCTGTTTTGCAAAGTGAAACTGGGGGTGCAGATGCGCGTCCATTTATCACTTACCACAACACTTTAGAAATGGAGTTGTATCTGCGAATTGCTACAGAACTTCATCTCAAGCGGTTGATTGTCGGTGGTTTTGAAAAGGTGTTTGAATTGGGGCGAGTTTTTCGTAATGAGGGAATTTCGACTCGACACAATCCCGAATTTACGACAATTGAAATTTACCAAGCCTACGCCGATTACAACGATATGATGGCGCTGACAGAGGGGATTATTACTACTGTCGCCCAAGATGTACTCGGCACATTAGAAATTACCTACCAAGGGGAACCTATAGATTTAACACCACCTTGGCGGCGAGTGACAATGCACGATTTAGTTAAAGAATTTACAGGCTTGGATTTCAATTCTTTCCAAACATTAGAAGAAGCAAAAACAGCAAGTAAAAATGCTAGTATTCCTGGTGTAGATGAAGCCAAATCAATTGGTAAGTTATTGAATTTAGCTTTTGAAGAGAAGGTAGAAGCTAATTTAATTCAACCTACCTTTGTAATTGATTACCCTGTAGAAATTTCGCCTTTAGCAAAACCTCACCGTTCTCAACCTGGTTTGGTGGAAAGATTTGAGTTATTTATCGTTGGGCGAGAAACTGGGAACAGCTTCTCAGAACTTACCGATCCTATTGATCAAAGAGAACGCTTAGAAGCCCAAGCTGAAAGGAAAGCTGCTGGCGACTTAGAAGCCCAAGGTGTAGATGAAGACTTTTTGACAGCTTTAGAATACGGTATGCCGCCTACGGGTGGTTTAGGGATTGGGATTGATCGGTTGGTAATGTTATTAACTGATTGTGCCAGTATTCGGGATGCGATCGCCTTCCCGCTACTCAAGCCTGAAGGTAGCGTTATTAAGGAATTTACCTATGAGCCAAAAATTCAAACACTAACTATTGAATTTGATAGTGGAAGTGTTTACGAGTATTTCAAAGTACCTCCCAGTATTAAGGAAGACTTAGATAATGCACCGTCTAAAGGTCAATACTTTAACAAGTTTATTAAAGGTAAATTTAAGTTTGAACAGTTGAGTTGAGCTACTAAGTACCATTCAAAAATAATTACTAATTCCTAATTCGTAATTAGGGAGCATCCCGTCAGGTGCAAAAAGCTTGATAGCCCTAACCCCTTCTCCCATATGAAGGGAGAAGGGGAACTAGAATTATGTCTCCCCTTATTTTTTGCCCAGCCTCTCACAAGTGCGATAGCTCACAGGAAAAACGCAAAATGGCACGGAAGCTTATGTTATTGACTAGTGACTAATGACTCTTTTTGAGTATTAATTAGTGCTAGCTCAATTTTATCTTCAGATGGCTGGGTTATTTCAACCTCCAATCCAGGGCCAAAATAGTTGGTCATTTTTTCTTGCTTTTTTTGCCAGACATCAATTGGTATTAGCGGTGAATCAAATTCTAAAACTAGGGCATAGCCGCCATTAACTTCTGTTTCTCGCAAACCTGTTACTGTTGGTCGTTCCTGGTCTGAGGGACTCAAACCCAGAAAAGAAAGTGTTGTATCTAGATGAGCATCTTGACCGTAACAATATCGGGTGATATCTTTGCGAATTTTATTTTGAGTATCAGTTGCTTGCTGTTGGCGCAATATCAATGCTGACGGCGACGTAGTTTGGGTAAAGGGTACTGGCTTGAGTTCATTAGCTTTCAGCGCCAATCCTCCCAACAATAGAGGAATTCCGTAAAAAAATCCGACAAGATTTAATGTGGCATTATTAGCACCATAGGCGACGAAACCCATGATGGTTAATATGCCGCCGATAGTTAGACCGAGTGTTCCCAAAGAAATTTGGCGTAGCATGAGCTTAAATTTAGTATAAAGTCTGAATACCTCAGTTTTATTATCATCGGCTATGAATAACTAATTAGGGAAGAACATCGTTCCTAGACAGTAATATTCTCAACCAACTCCATAATTGCTAGCAAAAGACTGAAACGGTAAAAATTCAAGGGGTTCTGCCTTCCTTATAAACCACGTCTATCTTGAAACCTATAATTCTTCCATGATGAAAAGGATTTGCCCTCATCCCCCAACCCCGAATCCCAAATCTGGGATTCGGGGAGCCAGAATTTCAAACTCCCTCTCAAGCATTTGGGAGAGGGATTTAGGGAGAGGGTGAAAACTACGGTTCTCAACTTAGATAAGGTTTATTAATAATTTCTCTAGACGCAAGGAAACGGATTTATAACCGACAAAGTTCGTGTATTAGACTAGTAAGGGCGTATTATTGCCCCAGAATATTGGATTTTGAGTTAACTTTAAATTTAAAGGTAGTTAAAGATTAGGAAAAAAAAATGGATTTACAGACTATAAAACAACGAATTGGCGCAGTTCAAAGCAAACGCGAGTACCTGTTAGGGCTACTAGAGCAACCAAATTTGGGAACTTTGAGAGTTGACGTAAATCAGGCTTTGGAAGAACTCGATGAATTAATTGATGAATTTAGACGCACCATTCCGGTAGAGTAGAAATTATCAAAAACTGCGTCGGTTTAACCGTCAACTTCAGGTTATACCGACGTTATTCAGTAGTATCATGTCTTCAAATCCCCAGAATTTAACTAAGTCTGATGTTGGCGAAGCAACATAGCTGTATCATTTATCCTACAACTGAAGCATCTCCTGCACGTTGACCTAACTGCCTAACTAAGGCAATAAGTTCGCTTGTAGGTACATCTTTTTTGCAAACTTTATCAAAGTTAGACATTGCCTTTGTCCCCTGAAAATTTACGTCTTCCACTGAGGAGTAAGCAAGGATCTGGCTGTTCGGCGATATAGCTTTAATGTGACTAGACGCACTCCAGCCATCCATAACTGGCATCTGTAAATCTAAAACAATTACATCAGTATGACAACGTTTAACCATTTCTATAGCTTCTTCACCATTGCTGGCTAAACCTACTACTTGAATATTTTCCTGGCAAGAAAAAATTAATTGTAAGGTTAAACGAGTCAGTTCGTGGTCATCAACTACTAGAACACGCAAGGTAGAAAGCTCACAGGATAACATTAACATTGATAGAAAAGACGAAATTATTTCACAACAACCTCTCTAGTCTATGGGAACAAATGCCAGCACTGACTCTATCCTATGGTTGAATAACTTGTGTTAACCCATGACAGAAAACTTAGATAACTTCTCAAAAAAGTTAAGTTTTCTAAAAAACTAAGTTGAGCTAGTTGTCAAGGTAGAAGTAACTTATTTTTTAATCAATCAGCTTTGAGGCTACACCAGTTGAGCGTAATGCCATATTCATGAGAATTTTTTGTGAATTAGCTTCGGGAGAATCATTGTATGGACGGCGTTGAATGTAACTGCCATCGGCTTGCAATTCCCAAGCTTGGCGATTATCTGCGAGCATAATTCCCATAATTTCTTGCAAATCTTTGGCAATATCTGGGTCTTTGACTGGGGTAATTACTTCTACTCGGCGATCTAAATTGCGGCGCATCCAGTCAGCACTGCCGATATAGATTTCCTCTTGTGTATTGTTATGAAAATAAAAAATCCGAGAGTGTTCTAAAAAGCGGCCGACAATGCTGATTATATGAATATTTTCACTAATGTCTTTGAGTCCTGGACGCAAACAACAAACGCCCCTGATAATTAAATCGATTTGGACTCCGGCGCGGGAAGCTTCATATAATGTGGCAATAATTTCTGGATCGACTAGAGAATTCATTTTGGCGACAATGCGTCCAGAAAATCCATTTTGAACATTTTCGATTTCGCGGCGAATTAGTGCCAAAAAGCGATCGCGCATATTCACAGGCGCAACCAGCAATTCTCGATAAGACTTTTGTCGTGAGTAGCCTGTCAAGAAATTAAATAAATCTGTGATGTCAGCACCTAATTCTTCACGGCAGCTGAACAATCCCAAATCTGTATACAGTCGTGCCGTTTTGGGGTTATAATTACCAGTGCCAATATGCACATATCGGCGTATCCGGTCTTTTTCCCGCCGTACCACCATGACGGTTTTACTGTGGGTTTTCAGCCCCACTAAACCATAGACAACATGAACCCCCACTCTTTCTAGTCGTTTTGCCCAGTAAATATTATTCTCCTCATCAAATCGCGCCTTTAATTCTACCAGTACAGATATCTGCTTGCCATTTTCGGCGGCGGCAATTAAGGCGTTGACGATGGGTGAGTCGCCAGAAGTTCGATAAAGGGTCATCTTGATAGCTAAGACATTCGGATCGTAGGCAGCATGGGTAATAAAGCGCACCACTGTCGCCGAAAAGGATTGATAGGGATGGTGTACTAGCAAATCCTTTTCCCGAATCACAGCAAAAAAGTCTTTTCCTTCGTCAGTCTCCAGCGTATCTCGGTCTAAAGTTGGTTCCCTCAACCTTTGCAAGCGTAATGGTACAACAGATTGGCGGGGTGGATCTTTGAGTTCTGGCAATGGCAAAGACATAAAATACATCAAATCGCGCAGTCCCAAAAGACCCTCTACTTCGTAGAGATCGCTTTCTGTTAATTCCAAATCATGCAATAATCGCGATCGCACTATTTCAGGAGTCTGAGATTGAATTTCTAGCCGGACTGGACTTCCACCCAAGCGGCGTTTTCGCAATTCCTGTTCGATCGCTAACAACAAATCATCTGCTTCATCTTCTTCTAAGATCAAATCGGCATCACGGGTAATGCGGAACGGATGATATTCTTGAATATTCATTCCTGGAAATAGAGATTCCAAGTTATGAGCGATCGCTTGTTCTAAAGGTACACCAGTCCAGTGGGCAGGTTTATCGTTATTTTGATCTCCCAACTCTGGCGGTATTGTTAAAAATCGGGGGAGAACACTGGGGACTTTAACTCTGGCAAAGAATTCTTCTTCGGTGTCTGGATTTTTGACTACAACAGCCAGATTCAGGCTGAGATTAGAAATAAAAGGAAAGGGATGACTAGGATCAACAGCCAGGGGAGTCAAAACTGGAAAAACTTGTTCCTCAAAATAACTGTTGAGATGAGTCCGTTGTTTTTGATTCAAATCTATGTAATCCACGATATGGATGCCGTGATTTACTAATAGAGGACGAAGTACTTGCTCAAAATGTTGGTGCTGTTTCTTTACGTGGGGAATCAGGGTAGACCGAATATCGTCTAGCTGTTGTTGTGGTGTCAGACCATCGGGAGTTAACAGGCTGACTTTCGCCTCTACTTGTTGCTTTAGACCAGCAACCCGCACCATGAAAAACTCATCCAAATTAGAGTTGAATATTCCCAAAAACTTCAGGCGTTCTAGAAGGGGCGTGCGATCGTCACAGGCTTCATGTAATACCCTCCCATTAAATTCTAACCAGCTTAACTCTCGGTTAAGATAATATTGTGGATCGTTTAAATTGATGGGATTGGCGCTTTTTTTGGATTTTGCCATAATGACCTAAAGGCAGGCAGATGTAGCCCATTTAAATGGGGGACAATAAATATAGTAAGTTAAATGGGGCTTGAGTGGAATGCTAAGGCAACAGTTAGCATTGCTCATTGGTGTCAACTTAAGCTAGAAATGAGATGACTTTTGCTATTAGCAAGGAACTTCAGTTCTTTGCGGGACATGACTTTTACGTTAAGTTGACACTTGTTAGCATTGCTAAACCCCTACAGAGCGGATCTATTTATACCAATTTTGTTTTGCATGAAAATGCACATAAGAAAACTCCCCCTGTAGTCCCAGCTTGGGCAAGGGAGGATTACAGGGGGTTGCAACAATTTCAAACTCTCACGAATGATTTAAAATTGTTATAGTTACCGTACAATTTACACCAATTGCTACTTCAGTGCTAAAAATTAATTGTAGCTGTAATCGAATCTGTATAACTTCCAACCTTGGCATTTTGCTGAGGTGGAATGATGCCATAAATAGTTATAGTACCCGTTAAGTTAGAACTGCTATATTGATTTGTGCTACTTGTTCCATCTCCCCAAATCTGCGATCCTGCTGCGTCTATATAAAGATTATAATTAAGAGAATTGCTTCCATCCTTCAGTTCTCGGGAATTATAAGATGCAGCATTACCTTTGCTGAGGTCAATAGTAAAAGGTGGAGTTCCCGAAGCACAATTATAAGTTATATTGCCAGTAGACGCATTTTTAGTAGTACTAAAAATATCGTAAGAACCAAAAGCCACACCAGTAGCATTTATAGTGCATTGGGATAAAGCAGGTAAGGTAGTAGTGCAGTTTAAAATAATTCCTAAGATTAATATAAATTTATTATTGCTCATAAGTTCCTACTTATTTTCCAGGATTCTGTATACACTTTAAACTTCCTAAATTAACTATTTTTTCGTTAGAATTTGGAATATTTAAATCAAAAGTACAAACACCTTTTTCATATTCTACTTTAGCTACATAGCGACCAGGAGTAATATTTTCTAAATAGAATTCTCCCTGATTACCAATAGGTGAATCTATTTGATTGCCATTTACAGTTATAGTTAACTGACCATAAACAGGAATTATAGTTTTTCCTGATGCTTCTAGAGAAATATTGCCGATTATACTCTGAATACGTTGTATAGGAAAGCGAACAATTGCTCCACCTCGGAAACTAGGCGCAATTACTTTTTCGTTAGCATCAACCCTATAGTCTAGTGGAATATCTTCATCTTGAACTCTGATATTATTGCCATAGTAGGGTAAGAGGTTTGGTATTAAAAGGTTGCCTCTGGAATCAGTTTGCCCAACTTCTTGATTACTCATATAACCCCGCACTCCTCTAACTCCTGGCACTTGAATTAGTGCATAGCTTTCTGTGACAGGACGGGTAAAGAAGACATTATTTCCTATTGCTACAATACCACCTGAAGCGAGAGTACTTGCATTTTCGCTATCGCGGTTATGATCATAATTTAACTCATAAATACCAAAGGGAGCTTGATAAACTAACCTACCGTTACCTGGTAATTCTTCCTCGCTAGGACTCAACTGCAAGCGATAGCCAAAACCTTCTCCAACAGGAGGAGATTGTTGCAAAGATAAAGTCGTTACAGCTTTTTTATCATTAATGCTCTGACTCACGTTGGCACTGGTACTGTTACCCAGAGAATAATTAAACCCAATAAATATCTCATTTATTGAAGACTCTGTAGTTTCAGAAGAATGGCTAAGATTTATAGATAAGTTTGACCGATCGTTCAGTCTAATAGTATTAAATAAAGAAATTCGATTGCTCTGTCCGCGATCGCGATAATCAGATAAGGCATATTGCAAACCTAAGCTATAATTACGATTTAGCGTTGCAGATATAAAGGCATTAGTTTCTAAGTTTGGTCTATCATCTAAGGCACTTAAGCTCAAGTTGGCATATTTATCACTGAATAGGCGTAGGGAACTACCGAAACCTAAAGTTCTACCGGAGTAATTATAGGCTATTGATGCAGCCGCACCCGATACTCCTGATTCACTACTACCGGCTAAAGACACTTCTAGCGCACCAAAAGGCAGTGCAGTTGTGAGAGTAGAACCACCACTGATTAAATTACTCGAGGCTTCTAAACGCCCTCCTAAAGTTAAAGATTTACTTATACCTTGAGTATATTGACCCAAAAACACAGGAGAACCATAATTCAAGCTATCAGAGTTCAAATTCTCCCGACGGAAGCCCAGGTTAAAACTGTAGGTAGATAGCCCTGGCTTGAGAAGCCCTGTAGAAAAATAGAATGGTGAGGTAATTACCTGTTCTCGACCAAAAGAATCGCGGATAACCAGTTTTGCAGAACCGTTACCCACCGGTAATACTAGATTATTTAGTTGAAACTGACCAGGGGGCAAGTCTTGCTGACTAACTCGTTGGCCATTGACAAAAACCTCTATTGTAGAAGGGTTGAGAACAGCACCAGATAGTGCAAAGGTTGGTTGGCGAACGAAATAAGGATTAAGTCCAAATTCTCGTGAGAAGCTAACACCTCCCAGAAAGACTCCGCCTCCTAAATTCCCAGTATTAGCAAAGCTATCTCCAACTACCCATCGATTCAAATTTTTGGGATCATCTATAGTAAAATTTGTTAATCCTCGCACAAATGAGCCGTCAAATTTGCGCGAAAAACTGCTAAAGAGCAAGTTGCCGTTCAAACTTAGCCCAGTCTCTCCAGAGAAAGTATAGCTATCAAATGCTTGCCCATTGAGCGGCACATTGAAGGCATAGTTAAAAAAAGCACTCGTGTCTTTGCTATAGACAATATTATTTGGTAGCTCATTTCCTAAGTTTACTGAGGTAGAGCCTAGTAATTGAGGTTGGGCTGTTATGCTTAAAGTTAAGGTATTTTCATCAAATTGATATCTAAGATTAGGAGCTAGTGAAGCAAGAGAGACATAAGTTTCATTGTTTATAGTTTCCTGAATACCAGAGAAACCTTGCAATCGTGCTTTTTGTAAGTCTGAGGGGCGAACGAGAATATCGCTTTGCCGTAATATAACAAAAACTTCTCCTTGGGAAACCTGGTTAACGTTCAGTTCTAAGATAGCCTTTTGATCTTGTGCTACAACTTGATGGCATATTACAAGGCTAGAACCTAAACAAAAAGTGAGGCTACCAAGAAATTGTAGTGAATGCCAATTTCTCATCGACTAAATAACTTTCCTTAAGAGGATGTTTTAAAAGTATTAGGCGAATATAATTCGCTACTACACAAGCGTTCGCGTAGCGTCTCGCAGAGAAGTTAACCTCTGTAGACTAAGAGAAAATCAAGAGTTTAAAACCCGCAAAGGTGGGTAAAGTGTCCTGTAGCCGAGGCTTCTAGTCGCTCGGTTAATTAATTTGAGGCACTACAAGCACCTTTAGGTATTTCACGCTTTTCTGTAAAAACTTTATTATCTGTTTTGACCTCAATTACTAAAGTTCGAGTTTTGCTACACTCCTGTCGAGACATTTTCAGGTCATAGGGTTGAGATGTACCAGCAAGAACATACCAACCATTTCTTTGGCGGTCAAAAACATTTTTATCTGCCTCACCAAGACCTTTTACCCGGATTTTTTGAGCAATCAAGTGAACATTGCCTCTATTTTTGAACTGAAAGTTTATCTGATTTTTGCTAACAACAATATTTTCCACACCTGCTTCTACAACTTCCTTGCTAGGTTGAAGAAATATAGGAATTCCTACTTTTGTTAAGATGCGGATTCCATTAGGTTGTTGATTAGCTTTTGTTTCTGGAGGAAGTTCTTCAATAAAAATGCGGTAGGTTTTTTCGATGGAACTGACAGGGGTTAATGTCCCAACACGTATAAGGCGCTGTTGTCCAGGTTTTAAAGTAAATAAGCCAGGAAAAGCTACGATGTCTTCTGTAGCATCAAGCTGCATCTCACTTTTAGCATTTTGCTTCCAAGTATAGGTGTGAAGTTGAAAGCGTAAAGTCTCATTACTGTCATTGCGTACAGTGAGAACTTGACTTGATACCTTGGAAGAAAACGAGACTTTAATTGGAGAGACTCTGAAGTTACTCGCGCCAGCTTTATCTATTACAACCAGCCCCAAACTCAGCAGTAAAGTTAAAATTATGGAACTTTTTTTGTTAAATAAAAGCATAATAATTGATTAACAATTTTAGTTAGGACTGCAAAAATATAGCAATTTGGGATATTCCCATTTGCTTTATCGGCAGGGAGAAAACCCTGCATTTTTACCTCATGTAAGTCTGTAATTTAATTAATGATATGGTGAATTGACATTAGTAATAATACTGAAGAATCAATAAAAACACTCTATAAATTAATTTTTTTGTAAAGAATTAATGAATCGTTGAAATATTCAGCCTTAGCGAAACTCAGGCAAAGCTATAGCAATCTTATTTGATTGGTGAAAATTGTAAGGCTAATATCCCCGACTTCTCCAAGAAGTCGGGGATATAATTGTTCACAAATGATTTAGGCTTGCTATATTAATTATTG
>NZ_JBALFF010000038.1:0-2942 GCF_036916975.1 Nostoc sp. | reverse complement strand
AACCGCGCTAACTTGGGTATGGAAGTAATGCACGAGCGTAACGCTCACAACTTCCCCTTAGATTTGGCAGCTTTAGATGTTGCTCCTGTAGCTCTAACCGCTCCTGCTATCAACGGTTAAATAGTAAAGTTTAGCTAAATCTTAAAGCGCTCTCCCAAAAGGGAGGGCGCTTTTTAGTGTCAACAATAACAGAGCTTAATTCTGGCAGCGCATTCTCAATTGAGTGTGCGGTAGTGTAAAAACAACTGACTTCCAACCTGACGAGTTTCGACGAGTTGGAGATGAGGAGCATCTTTGGGAAGAAAACCCTCTCCTTCCACTGGGCTAGGGGCGTGCTTTCCTCCATAAATGACGGGCCAAATTGTCAACCACCAATCGTCAATTCGCCCAGCCTTTAGTAAAGCAGCTGTTAAAGAACCGCCTCCCAAAACAACGACCTTGTGAATACCCCGCTCTGCCATCAAGCTGTAAGCCCGATCCCAGTCTATATCTGTCTCTCCCAAATCGATTAATTCAGCCAGCTTTTGCAAACTTGTTGCATCAGAATTGCGCTCTAAACCAGTCCGTGTTGTAAATATCCATCGCTCAATCTCCTGGCTTAAAAAAGGCAAGGAAAGCGATAGGTCAAGGGAACCTGAGACAACGCAGGTAATAGGTTGGGGAGACTGACCCCTAACCTCTCGTGCTGCCAAAAGTTCGGGATTGCGAATTGTATAGGTTCCCCCTTCAGCCCGAATCGTCCCTGCTCCAACCAAGACTAAATCGGCAAGAGAAGCTTGATACTCTAGGTGTGCTTGATCAACTGGATCGGAATCACGAGGCGCTTTCGGATCTACGGCGCTAATTTTTCCATCGGCCGTCATGGCAAGAACCACAGTTGTTTGGATAGCTGACATGATTAGATTCTGACCGTTCTTTATAATTTTACCTTTTTGAATTCTTTACTATGAATACTTGTTACATTGTGCTTTAGATCGCTTTCTAAACTATGGCTCCAGGTGATAAAAGAGTTGTTGTCGGATGATTGTCTCTATACAAGAATCTAACAAAAGTCAATTTTTTTACATTTAACAAAGTTTAGGGGTCTAAATCCCCCGAAGTTTTGTGGACGGAAGCCGTCCCCACAAACTTCTCTTCGTCACAAAACAAAATTTACGTAAAACCTACGGCAACGCTTGGCTTAACCCGGAGCGTACCGGAGGCTCTATTACAAATTACGAATTACGAATTACGAATTACGAATTACGAATTATTTAAGAGACGGTCATGCCCAAATACATATCTATATCTGCAATTGTATTTGTCTTAATTTTAATTTTCGGGTTTATATCTCCAACTCAAGCAGCAACTGTCCGTTCAAGTTGGGTGGAGAATGAAATTTACCAATACAATCATCCCTTTGCTTCTGAATTGCCTCAAGAACTGGCAACAAAAATGCAAAAGATGAAGGCTAGCCCTTTCGCCTTTTATCGGGGAACAGATCACATTTTTTATCGTGATATGCAGACCTTGCCAAGTTCAGGATTTGTGAATTCTTCAACCTCAGCTATCTGGTTAGAGGGAGATATGCATCTGCAAAATCTTGGAGGGATAAGAGATAGCAACGACAACAATGTTTTTGACACCACTGATTTTGATGAAGGCTATCTTGGCCCCTACGTTTGGGACTTGCGACGGATGGCAGTCTCCATTTTGTTAGCAGCTAAAGAGAACGGTCTTAATTCAAGTGATGCTCAAGATATTGTCCGTAATTTTTTGGATGCTTATTTGAACAAAATGAGTGATTTTAAGGGAACCAACGACGAACTTTCATACCGTTTGGAATCTGGCAATACAAACGGTGTGGTCAAAGATTTGATTCAAAAGGCATCAGATAACAGCCGTTCTAGCTTGCTAAGTAAGTACACTCAGTTAAATAACAGTAACAATCGCGTATTCCAGACGACCTCAGAACTTCAGCCTGTATTCAAAAGCACCTATTCTGACATTGCTGGGGCTATGAGCAGTTACATTGCCTCAATTCCTAGCAGTAAACGCTACAACAATAGTTATTATGCTCTCAAAGACATTCGGTTAAAATTAGGTTCAGGCACTGGTAGTCTTGGTAAGTACCGATATTACCTGCTGATTGAGGGGCTAAGTTCAGCAAGCGACGACGATCGCATTTTGGAGATGAAGCAAGAAGGCAGTTGCGCAGTTGCGATGGCAGTTCCAGGTCTACTACCAACTTCAGTTTACGGTAACCAAGAAGGGGCGAGAGTGGCAATCGCTACTAAAGCAATGCTCTCCAATACTGACCCCTTGGTTGGATACACTACGGTCAATAGTATCCCTTTTATGCTACATGAAAAATCACCCTACCAAGTGGACTTTGACTATACATTGCTAACCACTAAGTCAAAATTTATGGATGCGGTGGGGTATGTGGGGAAAGTCGTTGCCAAGAACCATGCAATCTCTGATAAAGACTATGATGCTGCGATTATTTCCGTAAGCGTTGACAAAGAAGTGACTGATATTGCAAGCGGTAACAAGGCTGTATTCAAAGACGAAATTGTTAACTTTGCGGTGGACTATGCAACTCAAGTTGAGTATGACTACACGAGTTTTATAAATGCTTATAACCAAGGAGTGATACTCTACTAGTACCGCAAGGCGGAAGTCACGCATTCAAAAGTAGGACTTACGCAAAAAAGCGGTGGAAGTCTTGATTTGCACTAGGGGCAATTCATGAATTGCCCCTACATTTCGTACTTGATGAGTAAGTCCTAAAAAGGTTGATATATTAAAGCTTGTGCCTGTTAAAATGGTAGGTTTATTTACGCTGGGTTGTACGAACGAAGTAGGTAAGTAAGTGGGCGCAAATAATCATCACTGGCTCGTAGTTGCGCTTTAGCGCTAAAGCGCAACTACGAGCCAAATACAGAGATTTTACTTTTCGT
>NZ_JBALFF010000037.1:0-129616 GCF_036916975.1 Nostoc sp. | reverse complement strand
ACTCCAAACTCCAAACTCCAAACTCCAAACTCCAAACTCCAAACTCCAAACTCCAAACTCCAAACTCCTAACTCCTAACTCCTAACTCCTAACTCAGCACTCAATTATTCTTCTGTGCCTTGAATTTTTAGTAACAACGTGCCTAAGCCCCAGCCTACGAAGATTAAACCGAAGGACAATAAAGCTGCATTCAAAAGTTCGCCGCCCATTGGTGTGATTCTCCTTATGCAAATTAGTGTGTGTAAACTAGGTCTATCAGAAGCTCTTGAATTGTCGCTGTAGGATTAGACCTGTGTAAATAATCTTAAACTAGTTTAGCAAGTAATCCCTACTAGTTTGGGGGGCAATCCCTACTGTGGAGGGAGAGAACGGGGGGATGGGGAAAAATTTGATGATAATAATTATGAATAAATTTTATGTATCAAAATAATCAAGATAGTTTAGCGAATTTTAGCAAAAAGAATCGCCCGCGTTTGGCACTGACGCTGGGAGATCCGGCGGGAATTGGGCCGGAGGTGATTTTGAAAGCTTTAGCAGAACCGGAAATTAGTAAAAAATATGACGTGACAGTGGTGGGAAACCGGGATTTGCTGGTAGAGATTTATCAGAAACTGAATTTAACTGAGAATTTAGTATCTTTGGCAAATCCAGACGAGTTGTCAGTTATTGATGTGCAGTTGCATGGGGAAATTCAAGGTAAAATTATCGCCGGCATAGGTAATGCGGCCAGTGGTGCGGCTAGTTTTGCGTATATGGAATGTGCGATCGCTCAAACACTGGCTGGTAAATTTGATGCTATTGTCACAAGCCCGATCGCTAAATCTGCTTGGAAAGCCGCAGGGTATAATTATCCAGGGCAAACGGAACTTTTGGCGCAAAAGTCAGGTGTTGACCGTTTTGGGATGTTATTTGTGGCGCGATCGCCCCATACTAATTGGATACTCCGCACAATACTAGCTACCACACATATTCCCCTAAGTCAAGTAGCTGATACATTGACACCGGAGTTGCTGACACAGAAATTGGATTTGCTGGTGGAGTGTTTGGAGAAAGATTTTGGGATAGAAAATGGGAGAATTGCGATCGCGGGTTTGAATCCCCACAGTGGCGAACAGGGACAACTTGGACATGAAGAACAAGATTGGTTAATTCCCTGGTTGGAGCAAGAGCGGCAAAAGCGGCCACAATTACAGCTAGATGGGCCAATACCGCCAGATACGATGTGGGTTAAACCTGGTCAAGCTTGGTATGGAAATTCTTTAGTACAAAATCCTGCTGATGGCTACTTGGCACTTTACCACGACCAAGGCTTAATTCCTGTGAAGCTGATGGCGTTTGATCGGGCAGTTAATACTTCTATTGGTCTTCCTTTTGTTCGGACTTCACCAGATCATGGAACAGCGTTTGATATTGCGGGTAAGGGAATTGCTGATGCTACGAGTATGAAAGCAGCGATACATTTAGCGGCTGAGTTGGTTAGTCGAAGATTGGCGGTAGGTTGTGGTTAAAATAATTCGTAATTCGTAATTCGTAATTAAGTTTAAAGGCTTTGTAACCATTAGCTTAGACGACGGAAGTATTTATGAAGCTGAGTTACACTGGTATGAACCCCACGGAATTGGTAAGAAAGAAATCAAAATAAAACGCTTTCTATAGGAGTCGTTATGCAGTCAGCGAACACAGAAACTCAATATGTTGTTTGCATTAGCAACAAAGATTATCCTGCTTCTTTAGAAATTCGGAAAATTTACCAGACTGTTCCTGATTCTGATGCTATTAAACACCAAATGATTAGAGTTATTGATGAATCAGGTGAAGACTATTTATATCCTAGCAATTATTTCGTATTGATTGAATTACCAAAAGCAGTTGCAGAAGCTTTTTCTCTGGCTAGTTAAAATTTAATTATTCGTTTCAACGACTCTCAAATCTATTTCAAAGAATAGCTGTTCCTCATCACCAAAGCTGCCTTGAATCATATTGTGCCAGCTATTCCTGTTTCATTAATCCGAAATATGAACACCGGGGCGTTTGGGTGCTGCTGACGAGACTTATGTATAGCAGCTAATTCGTCTTTATCAGTGAAATAGTCTCCACTCTCAGGTTCAACAGCTACATACCAGTTGTGGTGACTTTTGATTAACTCTGGCTGAACTCGGTCAAAAATAATTTTACAGCGTTTGTAAAATGCCTCTTGTTCAGCTTTTCATTGAGCTTTTTTTTCTTCTGACCACTGAATATCAGCGAATATTCTTCCCCGACGAACTGTGCGAATAGGCTTTGGATTAGTCATTGTTATTTTTCACAATCTATTTTGAGATTTTATAACTTTATCATCGAAGCTATTTACTAGCCTCAAGTAAAGGCAATTTAACCAGTCATCCCCTTGTTGGGTGGCTGGTATTTATTTGTTTGTGCTTTTTGAGTTAGAGAAAGAATAGGCGCTCTAGGCTAACGCCTAAAAGTATATGAAGAAAATAAATAAAGAGTTGTACTCCAATAGTCGTGGAGTGGAATAGACTTTAAATATTTTTTTCTGAACGCTTCGCGCTGAAGAAATAAAGAATAGGCTAACCCCTAAAAGTATATGAAGAAAATAAATAAAGAGTTGTACTCCAATAGTCGTGGAGTGGAATCGACTTTAAATATCTTTTTTTTGAACGCTTCGCGCTGAGGGTAGGTGTAATTAGTTTGATTTGCAGAGTTGAAATTTTCAGGAGTTAATAATGGATTTCATAATGGATTTAGCTAAAATTGAAACTATTCAAGACTATGGTTTCGATCTTAAAAGTCTTTATGACTTGTGCAATCGTCAATCTAATAATATGAAGTCAATGCCTTCTAGTAATATTGCTTTTGGTCGAACTCACAAACCGTTTGGAAACGAGGTAATACTAGTATACCCTCCGGTAATTAACAAAGGACATTGGGATGAGACGGTTAATCGACTTGGTGATCGCATTCTTCCAGGATGGAATTCTGCCTTACTCTGCCATTATCCTCCAGGTGTTGGCATGAAACGACACCGTGACCACCGCGTTTTTGAACCTCTGGTAGCATTAGTCAATATTGGACGTGCTACTTTCTGCATTGATACTCAAGGGTATAGTAATAAATATCACCTTGAAGATGGTCAGGTTATCAAGTTTTATTCTAATCTTCACCATGAACTACTTCCGGTTGTATCTGACCGATGGTCTTTGTCCTTTCGCCGGATTAAGCCACAGGATCTACAGTTCTAAACTTATGTAATCCTTTTCATGTAAGGATTATGAGGCTGTTCTTATATCGCTGATGTCACTCTATATTAAATCTTTGTAACTTGCGCTCCCATCGGAAATACAAACTTTCTCCATCCACCTCATCTGTCTCTTCACTTTCATCAATGAGGTCTTGGTTTTTCTCCTCTAATTCGCGCATATACTGCCTGAGTATACCCCCAACAGCGATCGCTCTACTTTTATGCAGTTGACGGGTTAACTCTAAAAACCATTCTCTATCACCCACCAAATCTGATTCTTTCACCTGATACTTGAGAATTTCTGGGATGAGTAGTGAAGGGTTATGATGCTTTGCGATCGCGCTAGTATGAACAACAGGTTGGTAATCAATTCGTAAGCACTGCTGCCATAACGCTACCCATTTGGCATGAGAAAGATAGCCATGACTGAAATACGAAGGCGGCACCATTGCCAAAATATGTAAATGCGGATGTGCCGAGACTCCATCTCTACCTTTAGTTACTTCTGTAGACTTCACCCAACCTTTCGCAGGCCATGCCTTCAATTCAGTAAATCGCTTAAAAGCTTTATTTATCGAATCCAAGTTTTCCCTGAGTTCTTCAATCTGACAATTCTTTACAGTCAAAGTAACAAACAGCCAACGGTACTTGGGGTAATCAGTAACAACCTGTGGGAGAATTTTGTAAGCCCTTGCTTTCCACATGAGCGATCACCGCCACTGACAAACCGGACAATGACGAACTCTACAGAATCGGGCATCTGATAGCTTTAACTTGAGAATACCTTCCGATTCCTCTGGCACTAATTGAAACTTCAACAACTCGGAACACATTTTCATGCGCCAAGCGTACTGCTGAAAGCAATCTTCGTCTGCTTTGGCATAATAATGCAAGACTTTATCAGTATTGGTTCTGTGCTTATCCCAGATTTTACCTATAGGCGAAACTTCGGATAAGGTCTGTACATTTTGATTTTGTTGGAACTTATCTTGAGACGATATATTAAAAGCAATAAAGTTACTGTCTAAGGCTTGAGCAGACACAAAATCACCAAATCAGTTTGTATCAACGCCTCAAATTAACGCAAGTTATACGCTCAAGCCTCAGTAAAAGTATTTAGGGAAATATGAAAGTGGCAGCATTGCTAAAATATGTAAATGCGGGTGTGCTGAGACTCCATTTCTACCTTTAGCCACTTCTGTAGATTTCACCCAACTTTTCGTAAACAATGCTTTTAATTCAGCTAATCCCTTAAAAGCCTTATTCATCGAATTCGAGTTTTCCCTGAGTTACTGAATCTGGCAATTATTAAAAGGAATTTTGTCTTTGTCCAACCATAGATAGCCTTGACCCGGAAAACATGTCAGATTACTTGAATAAGTACCAAAAGTCTGATAGGAAAACCATACTAATGAGAATTTGGGCTACTACTGCTGTGCTAGTTTCTTCTTGGCTAATATTTGCAGCCATAGGTTCTAAGCCAATCAACGCTACTTCTGTTTTGATAGAAAATGGCATATCATCTCCTGCGCCAACGAATACAAAACAGATTACTGTTAGTAACACTGAGTTCGGGCTGAAGAGAGTTGACTCTAAAGGTAACGTTACCATTTTACGGACGACGAGAGTGCCACTTCAGCAAGGAAACGCCTACGGATGGCGGATTAAGCTCAAAGACTACCAAGGGGAAGTGAAATGGCGCGAAGTCTTGCATTTACCAAAACCTCCAGAAACTTGGGGTACAGATAACGGTGAAGACTTTTCAATATCAGCAGATGGCACTACATCTGTGACGCGGCGCACACAGTCGGCTCCAGACGGTGTGATTGAGAATTTTTGGACGATCGCTCCTGGCGATCCCCTTGGTAAGTATAGAATAGAGGTCTATATTGATGACCGTTTGATCGGTACTTTCGAGTTTGAACTTATTCCAGTCAAGTAGAGTCAAAGAAGAGGCTTGCTCTAATTCCCTCCTTTTTAAGGAGGGTTAGGGAGGATCGAGTCTTAAATAATTCGTAATTCGTAATTCGTAATTCGTAATAGAGCCTCCGGCACGCTGCGCGGTTTTCATGGCCCTTTGGGCTGTACGTAAATTTTGTTTTGTAATGAAGAGTGCTGTTGTGGGGACGGTTTCCGACTCGCATTACTTCGGGGGATTTAACCCCAATGGTTCCTGAGCCTGTCGAAGGACACAAAACTTGCTTATTTTTAGAACCGGGGGACTTCAACCCACGGACAGCAGTTAAATATAAGATCAAACCTCACCCTCAATCCCTCTCCTTATTAAGGAGAGGGAAGCCGGATAGAGGGTGAGGTTTTATATTTAATTTGACCCACTTACTTAAAATACGTCAGACTATTAAATATCAGTCAATACAGTTGAGTTAAGGCTCTTTTTTTAAAGAACCGCAGAGGCAAGAAAGACACAGAGAGAAGAAGGAATTAAACCAATAATTGATATTTCTCTTGAGCTAAATTGTAAAGTGGTCGCCAAACCAAACGATTAGTCAAGACTACTAAAAGAGACATGACTACAGTTGAAGCTAACAATAGAGAGAAATTACCTGTAGCTGTGGCGTGAGAAATTGTTGCCCCCAATCCAGGAGTACTAATTACTCGCCCTTGAAATGCGACGTACTCACTAACGATACTGGCATTCCAAGCGCCGCCAACGGCGGTAATAATTCCTGTAATTAGGTAGGGAAAGATTGCAGGTAAAATTAAGGTTCGCCAACGCTGCAAAGTTGAGAGTTTATATACCAAAGCTGCTTCGATCAGGTCTGAGGGGATAGACTGCGCCCCAGCGATGACGTTAAACAGGATATACCACATTGTTCCTAACATCATCAGAGCGATCGCACCAATTTGCAAACCACCAGCGATGCGGGTTAAACCTAGCAGCAGTACTGGAAATAAGGCTGTTGCCGGCACAGAAGCGGCGATTTGGACTAATGGTTGCAATACTTGAGCTAACCGTCGATTGCGACCAATTGCTACTCCCACGGGTACTGTCCACAACAGGGATAATATCAAAGCAATTATCACCCGCAAGGCTGTTAACATAGCGCCCTTTATTACTTGTTGCCAATCATCCCAGCCTAAAGTCCGTAATAGTAGTACGGCTTCCCAAGTACCCCATAGCACAATTAAGGTGAAACCGCTAACAAATACCCAATTTAAAAAACTCGGCAAATTTAGGTTCCCTTTGGCATTTACAGGTACGGAACGCACAGGAAACGAGCTAATTAAACTCTTGTCTAGGACTGTTTGTAATGGCTGAAAAACCCGTTTACTAATTGCGCGTAAAGTAGGCGATCGCCTGAAAATATCCAATACCCACGATTGGGGTGCATTTTCTGTTTCAAGCATCTCTAACTTGAATCTTTCGGCCCAAGCAATAAGTGGCCGCCACACAAAAAAATCAGTTATCACAATAATCCCAATCAGCAGCCCCAAGCCCCACAATATAGCTTTAAAGTCTCCATGATTGGCTGCTGTGCCTAAAAAAGAGCCTAATCCAGGCAAACGAAAATCTTTATTACCCAAGGTAAATGACTCAATAGCTATTAAAAAAAACCAACCTCCAGCCACCGACATTACACTATTCCATACCAAACCAATTACACCAGATGGTAACTCCAACGTCCAAAAACGTTGCCAGGGATTAAGCCGATAAACCCGCGTTGCTTCTCGCAATTCTTGCGGAATACTTTGGAGAGATTGGTAAAAACTAAAAGTCATATTCCAAGTCATGCCAGTAAAAATTAGCAAAATCGCTGCTAGTTCTACACCAATTCTCTGACCTGGAAACACAGCAATCAAAGCCAGCACCACACCTGGTAAAAAAGACAATACTGGAATCGATTGCAGAATATCCAACATCGGAATTAAAATCCGTTCTGCCATTCGGGAGCGATAAGCACTATAGGCATACAATAGGGTGAAAATTAGGGATAAAAAGTAAGCAAGAACCATGCGGATTAGGCTTTGGGCTGCATATCCTGGCAAAGCATTGATGTTTGTAGAAATTGTCAGTTCAGGTTGAAAAGTACCACTAAATTGTGAAGCAGTTCTAATAATTGCCACAATAAAAGATAAAATCACCATAATCAGCAATCCATCTTGCCAAGTCCAATTGTTACGTCCCAGAGTTTTATTAGCAGGAGTGAGTGGTCGAGTCATATTAAGTAGGGAGTAGAGCCAGATGAGAGGAGAATAACAAATAATAAATATCGTGTCCGGCTAAAGACTTATCATTTAGACCGCAGTTATTACTAGGGGAAAGAGGCTTTTCCAATTTTTGCACAGATGCGGTAATCATAAGTGATTAACCAGACTTGATATAACAAATGACCAATGACCAATGACCAATGACCAATGACCAGTGACAAATGACTAATGGCTAACAACAGCTTGCTCTAAAAAGATTTGACCCGATGGCTCATCGTAGCCGTATATTTCGGCGTAACGACCCCAATCTACGACGGTTTTTAATTGTCGCTCGGCTTCTTCTGGGCTAAAGTGACTTTCTAGGATATCTAAAACCAGTTCTTCTGGAATACGTTGATTATTTTTCGCTTCTAGAAGACGGTAAATTTGCTGTACCAAACGAATATGACTTAAGAGTTGCGATCGCACAATTTGTTTGCGATCGTCAATACTACCATTGATAAATTGTTGCCCGATTGGCTTCAGGCTAATATCCCCTTCTGCGAGTTCTACAAAATCCATTAATTTTGCAGCTTCCACAATTGGTAAAATATCATCTACTTCTAGTTGCAATTCTTGGGTAAGCCGAGATAAATCTTTTTCTTGACGATCTTCTAAAATTTCCAAAAGACCGGCAATACTACCAATTCTCACGGCTGGCAAAGACTGATATTTTGCTGGTGGTGTTGCATCTGGTACAGAGGTAGTCGCTGGGGGCTGAATTTTTTCTAATTCGGGGTTGGTGATGATTGTATAAACCTGATCTACCAGGGCTTGAAAACTTGGGTGTTTGCGATCGCGGTAATGGGGTAAAGTCACAGGTAAATCAGCCCGAATTCTTCCCGGATTGCGTCCTAGAACAATAATCCGATCTGCCATAATTACCGCTTCCTCAATCCCGTGGGTGACAATCAGAATGGCTTGGGTGGGTATCCGACGTTCTAACCACAAATCTAATAACTCAAAACGCAAGTTTTCTGCTGTCAGCACATCCAATGCTGAAAACGGCTCATCCATACATAACAGTTCTGGTTCTACAGCCAAAGCTCTAGCAAATCCAACTCGCTGACGCATTCCCCCAGAAAGCTCTTTGGGATAGGCATTTTCAAACCCATCCAAACCAATAATATCAATCATCTTCAACGCCTTTTGCCGTCGAGAGTCTGGGGGTTCTCCTTTTGCTTTTAAACCAAGTTCCACATTCTCCAGTACAGTTAACCAAGGATAAAGAGCAAAACTTTGAAAAACAATTGCTACCCCAGGATTTAAACCAACTAAAGGACGATTATGATATATCACTTCACCTTGAGTCGCGGGAATTAACCCAGCAACGATCCGCATTAAAGTAGATTTCCCTGAACCGGAAGGGCCTAGTAATGCAACTATCTCCCCCGGTCGCAACTCAAGACTGATATTTTCTAGGATGACAATCTGCTGGCCGTTGGGCTGTTGATAAGATTTGCTGACACCTTTTAGGAGGATCAGATGTTCTGTTGCTGTTTTAAAGGCCATGGCTCTTTCTGTAAGAGAATAATATAAAGAAGTCGGAAGTCGTTCGTCTGAAGTACAGTTTTGTAACGAAGAGTGCTGTTATGGGGACGGTTTGGGCCCACAAAACTTTGGGGGATTTAGACCCCGCTCTCCACATAATACTTACGGCTTGTTATAAGCTGGGGACAAAAAAGCGCCGAAGTTTGTTAAATAAACCACGTCTATCTTGAAACCTATAGTTCTTCCATTATGAAAAGGATTTGCCCTCATCCCCCAACCCCGAATCCCAGATTTGGGATTCGGGGAGCCGAAATTTCAAACTCCCTCTCAAGCATTTGCGAGAGGGATTTAGGGAGAGGGTGAAAACTACGGTTCTCAACTTAGATAAGGTTTAGAATATGATGTTGAGGTTATCTTACAATTAAAGCTGCTAAAAATGACTTCTTTAGCAATTTTAGCAATCCGGTAGCTTAACTACTCTAGGACTTACGCTTTCAAGGCAGTAAAATCCTTGATTTTCCGTAGGGGCAATTCATGAATTGCCCTTACATTTGGTATCTGATGCGTAAGTTCTATACTCGCTTGTGTGGTCAGAAATTAGCTGTAAGAGTTAATAAGCTGTTCCACATTTAAATTGCATCATCTGGGCGCTCATGTTGCCCACCCCACAATAATTATATTTAATTAGATTATGCAAATTAGATGTTTTTTATCTGAAGATAATTCCACTAATTGCTGCAAAAAAAATGACCCATGCCCGAATATTAAAAGGAAGAAATTGCTCTATTAAGTAGGTAGGCGTAATTAAACATAAGCTAAAATCTCACCCTCAAAGCATCAAAGAGCGATTGAGGGTGAGGTTTTATATTTAATTTGACCCACTTACTTAGCTCTGTGCATCTGAGTAAATTTGGAGTGATTACAGATATTAAATAAACAACCTATACTATGGCGGTTACAATAGAAAGACCTTAAGCTGAAGAGTATCTTAGGGATAAAAGTTTGATTTTTGTTGGGTAGCGATCGTGAATACAGAGGAATTCCTGCGATTGATCGAAAAGCAGCGCTCATGTCCTCAGACACTGCCAAAAGCTCTGCAAGGAATGTGGTATGAGAAGCAAGGTGATTGGAACAAAGCCCATGAAATAGTTCAAAATGCCAGCGATGCTGATAGTGCCTGGGTTCATGCTTACCTGCACCGCAAAGAAGGCGATTTGAAGAATGCTAATTTCTGGTATCGTCGCAGTGGTCAGCCAGAGTTTTCAGGAGAACTAAGCCAGGAATGGGAACAAATAACTTCTGTATTGCTAAAGAAGGTGAACGCTTCACATGAATGCTGAGGAATTAAAACGGCGTTTTGCCGCAGGAGAAAGATATTTTCCAGCCGTCAACTTGAGTAGGGACAAGTTGATTGGAGCCTATTTGCCTGGAATCAATTTATGGGGTTGTGACTTGAGTGGAGCCAACCTAGCTAAAGCTAAACTCTGGGGAGCAGATTTGAGTAGAGCTAACTTAGCCAAAGCAAACTTGACCAGAGCTAATTTGAGCGGTGTCAAACTCAATGAAGCAAATCTTCGGGGAGCAAAACTCAACTATGCTAAGTTGTATGGAGCGAATCTGACTGGCGCTTACTACGATGACAGTACGCGGTTTTCTAGAGGTTTTGACCCTATCAGTCAAAATATGCGAAAGGTATAAAGGGGACTGGGGACACTTTCGACTTGCTCAGTCCCCTTTAAATAACTGATTTTGATATATGTTAATGTGAGCTATCTAACATAGACGATATCAACATTTGTTCAAAAACTTTGGAAAGAGCAGTTTGAAAACGTTGACGATGCTTGAGTTTGAAAAAAGGTCGAACTATTTCTGCGTAGGTGTAGCCGGCCGTAGGCATCATACCTTTACCCTCTCTATTATCAATCACGCGAATTGCCCGCAGAGTTCCCAACTGTATTTCTTTTTTTACCATCAACTCAGAAATTCCAATTGCACCGACACCTTCTTCGATCGCTGCTTTTGTCATCTCTCCACTATTGAACACTAAAATCACATCCAGTTCACTGAGATTGATTCCCCAATTTTGTAAGGCTTCCTCAAACCTTTGCTGGGTTCCAGAACCTGGTTCTCGCATCACCCAAAGGGTTTGAGTCAATTGGCTTAAGTCAATTTCTCCCCACTCAAACCAAGGATGTTTTTGACCTACTACAATTTGTAAGCGATCGCTTCCTACTATTTCGTACTCTAAAGTACTTTGAAGCGCTGGCTTCACATCTCCTTCTACCAAACCCAAATCAAACTGTCCTGTCGCCGTTCCCATACAAATCTCTTCTGTATTGGCAAGGCTACAGTTAATCTGGATACCGGGATATCGGCTTTTAAACTCACTAATCTTACTTGGTAGCCAGTAGTTACCAATTGTCAGACTTGATCCTAATTTCAACTCACCCCGTTGCAGATTGTTCAATTCTCGCAATCCCCTTTCAGTCAAGGAAACTTGATCGAGAATTTTTTGGGCTTCTACTTGCAATAATTTACCAGCCTCAGCAATCTCGATATGCCGACCAATCCGATGGAACAGCTTCACACCGTATTCTTGCTCTAAGTTGTGGATTGCTGCACTGACGGCAGGTTGTGTAATATAAAGCTCCTCTGCTGCGCGAGTAAAGTGTAAATGCTGCGCCACAGCCATAAAAATTTTTAGCTGCTCAAGCGTCATTCCTGCCATTTATGGTATCCCTACAACTTGGTGTCAAATTTTTAATCACTTTCATTTATCATTTTGACAAACAAAAGCATTTGATTCTATCGGTTAGTTTGACTAAAGTATAAATCAAAGCTTTCTACCTAGTCATTAGTCATTGGTCATTGGTCATTTGTCCTTTGTAAATCACCAATGCCCCATGGCCAATCACCAAGCATGAAAATAAGGACTTTCACAAATGAGCGATTTTGTAACTGCAATTACCACAGGGATTACCGCATTCACTGCCACCAACATTGATGATATTGTCATTCTGACGTTGCTTTTTTCACAAATAAATAAAACATTCCGCAGTCGTCACATTCTTGGTGGTCAGTATCTGGGTTTTGCTGCATTGATCGTTGCTAGCCTTCCCGGTTTCTTCGGTGGACTAATTATACCGCAGGACTGGATTAGACTACTTGGTTTAATGCCAATAATCATTGGTGTGAGTAGTTTACTAAAACGCGAAGAAGATTTACCAGAGGAAGCCCAAGAAGAAACCGAGCCGTCAAGTCCTTCTATAATTAGCAGTTTTTTCTCTCCGCAAACATGCAATGTAGCTGCGATCGCCTTTGCGAATGGTAGTGATAATATCAGCGTATACGTACCCCTGTTTGCCAATTCGGAATTAGATAGTCTGCTAGTGATACTAAGTGTATTTTTTACAATGGTCGGTGTATGGTGTTATACCGCTTATAAGTTAACCTATTTGCCTGCGATCGCTAACTTTTTAACAGAGAATGGCAATACTTTTGTACCTTGTATATTGATTGGACTCGGTATATTTATTGTTACAGAAAATGTTACTTGGACTCTTTTATCTGTATTTTCTAGTTATATATTTTCATTAATTTTAGGTTTCAATAATCACTCATCCACTGAAAAACAAGAAAAATTAAGTGTCTAAAAACAAGTGCATGATGAAATTTCTGATCAACATGAATTCAAAACTGCAAAAAGTATTACTCATCAACAGGAATCAAAACATGAAAATCTGGAAATCTCTGCTAATTGTCTTGATGGTTTTGGTGAATCTCGCCTTTGCTCAACCTTCTTTTGCTGATAGACCAAAGTTTAGCAAAAACCCTGACTATATCGAAGTCACTAAAGCTCTGAAAGAACTCTCTCAGACAAAAGATACCCAAACTCAAGTTGAAGGTCTGACACCAGAAGAAATTCAAAAGAGAACCGAAGAATTAACACTGCAAAAATATGCTTTAGAAACGGGAATTAACTGGGGTCAATGCGACAACCAAACAGGTAATACCATAGGTGTATATGGCAAAAGACCAAATGAAGAAGAAGATGAAGATGCCGTATACGACAATAATCTGTATTTTTTAGCGAATGGTCAGTCCACTGAAAACAACTGGGATTGTGATGGCATCTATCTAGCGAATGATGTTAAGGTAGCAAATTTCACTTCTAGTCCTAATGGGCAAGGTCAAGAATTGACAGGCCCGGCTGCACTAAAAATACTTGATGGAACTCAGTTGGTAATTAAAACAAATGCAGATAATACTGCGATTGACTTGAATGTTCCGACTGTGAAAGTTCTTAACAGCAAAACGGCTAACTGGTTTATCCCAGATATATCACAGGCTATCATAAATACACGAGTTCCTAATGCCCCGTAAGGATTCAGTCTTGAGATAGAACTGCATAATCTATTTTTGAATGATTGTTCTCAATTTCAATAGGGTAACAGCCAAAATCAGAGGATAAACAGGACACGCACTAGTGAAAAACCTCTCTGATCTTGGCTGTTTTATTAATTACACCTTATTCCTTACACTTACTCTTTACCATCAATTAATAATTACGAATTATTCACTCAGGCTTGTTTTATTTTGATATCTGCATTAAAATAAATTTTGAAAAAAATGTACAATCACAACAGGTATATTTGATTAGGGCAAATATTGCGCTGGGTGCAAGTCATCAGGAAAGAGATTTGCTATTACCTCCGCATTTTTTTAATCAGAGCCGGTACGGGATAAGGGTGTTATTGATGCAGTTAAAATTGAAACCTACAGAAGAAGATAAAGATAAAAAAAAGCCAGGACGACTGAATCCGTCCCGAATCCGAGATCACTTGGCAAATGAGCGTACCTACCTCGCTTGGATGCGGACAGGAATTGCTCTTTTAGGTTTTGGTGTCGTCATCGTGCGTTTGCGGGCTTTCCAAGTACCTTTAATACCCCGTCCTGGCACAGGCTGGAAGTTAGGTTTAGTCTTCTCGCTGGTGGGTTTGATTACGGTGTGGCTATCAACGGCACACTATTTCGCAGTCCGTCGTGATATCGAAGAAGATACTTATGAACCGACAGACCGTTGGGTGTTGCTGTTCAGTCTCGCCGTGATGATTCTCGGTGCTGGAGTAATCTATTTTGTTTTTACAACTTCTTTAGATCCATCAAGTCAACTTATCCCTGAGTGATGGTATTTTTAAAACCGCACTTTGTATAACTCGAATAATTCCCCTGATTTGCGGGTTACGACTTTAGCACCAGCTGCTTTAATCATTTTTTCCCAGTCAGCTACAGGCTCTAAAAACACCTCAGCCCCTAAATAAGTTTCCAAAACTGCCCAATCTTCTGCTAAAGGCTGTTCTGGATTGAGAACGTCAAATACAAAATGTCCACCTGGTTTTAATACCCGCTTGACTTCTGCTAGTACAGCATTCCAGTATTCGAGGGGAAAATAGCAGCTAAATCCTGTGGCGATCGCAAGATCAAACTGCTCTGGTGAATAGTTTAACTGATGGGCTGCTCCCAATTCAACACCTTTGAACAACTTAGAATTCAACTGTGGCCCACGAGAATTAAGGGTATCGCGGGCTACATTACTGATTTCTTGCCCATAAAAAAATGCTTGCCAATCCCGCCAAGGATAGATTAAAAAGCTGATACCACAGCCAATATCTATACAGTGTTGGTTTTTTTGAGGTTTAGCAATTTCCCAAAAAGGGGAAGCAATTCTTCCTGAAAAACTACCTCCAATCCACTCACGGAATATCGGCATCGCCTGCACTTCTGCTGGGAGTTCAAAGGTTTCACGTTGATACTCTCGGTTAAAACGATAGGCTACTTGCACTAGTTTTTCTTGCCAGTCGCTTGAGTGATGGGCAGCAAAAAGATTTTGTAACTGCGCGGGCTTTTTAGACATTAGGTTTTTGTAGTGCTTTCTAAGAATTGTAGTCAAATTCGCTTTGCAATCGCTCCCCTATCCAATCTCCTGTGGGGGTTTGTCCAACTTCGTAGCTGTGCCAACATCCCAAAAATTCATAGCTCTAGTGAAGCAAGAAGTTGTTCTGTTTCAAGTTTAATTTTTGATATTAATAAATTTAGGGATTCTAAACAAATTCATTTTTCACATAAAGTCAAATTGCTATCCACTATCCACTTGCATTTATGCCTATTACCCCCATAATGATTAAGGCGATGGAAATGAGTTTCATGAGTGTCGCAGATTCCCTAAACCAGATAATACCAATAATAGCAATTAAGATAGTTCCTAATCCAGCCCAGACAGAATAAGCCACACTCACTTCAAGTTTCTTGAGAGCAAGGGTCAAACAAGTAAAACAAAGTCCATAAAAGACAGCTATTAATATGGAAGGGCCTATTTTAGTAAATCCTTCTGATAACTTCATGCAAGTTGTGCCTGAAACTTCAAAGAGGATTGCGGCAATAAGGTAAATCCAACTTGTAGACATATCTGTTATCAGCATTTTGTGAGGAATATTTTATTATTTTATCTCTGTTAAATTAAAAAATCCAACAGGAAAAATTATTATCATTATTCGCATGAATCTACTAAATATTTGTAGGATACGCTACGCATTGCAAGCTTTAAGCGCAAGGGTATGGGTGTAAGTGTCACCCATGTTTTAAATAGAGTTGCTATATTTAAAGCTTGCTTTTGTCGAATTTACCGAACCCCAATAGTTGAGTTTACCGTACATTTATAGCAAGGAAACTTCTGGATCGGCAATAATCACCAATCAGGTGATAAAAACCGTATTTACCCCACTTTTACTTTTTAATACTATGAGAACAAAGAAAGGAATCAAATCCTTCAATCCTTAAACAGCAAAGATACTGGTTATTCGAGGTAGAGATATGACATTAGTACGCTTGAACCCTTGGCAAGAATTTAACGCGATACAACGTCAAATCAATCGCTTATTTGATGAAGATATTTTGCCAACTGCATTTTTGGATAAAGGCTTATCGAAAGTTCCGGCTGCTGAGTTAAAAGAAACTGAAGATACAATTCATTTAAAACTAGAACTTCCGGGAATTGAAGCCAAAGACTTAGATTTGCAAGTTACAGAAAACGCTGTATACCTGAGTGGTGAGCGGAAGTCTGAAGTAAAATCTGAAGATAAAGGTGTGATTAAAAGCGAATTCCACTATGGTAAATTCCAACGTGTAATTCCTTTACCTGCTCGGATTCAAAATACCAATGTTACGGCAGATTATAAAGATGGCATCTTGAAGCTGACGCTACCCAAAGCTGAAGAAGAAAAGAATAAAGTTGTCAAAGTTAATCTAGCATCATCTGGCTAATTTCGGCTTTATATCTGCTAGCTATCTATTAAACTAAATAAAAAGCGCTCCCTTTTTGGAGAGCGCTTTTTCGCGTGAATTACTCAGCTTATACAGATTTATTAGGAAAGTGCAAAATTTTAAATCTTTTATAGGGTGTTATACACCACCCCAGATTTTAGGGGCGCTAGGAGGAATATTATAACGCACCCGACAAAAATTGCTCTTGATTAAATCCACATTTCTTAGTTAACCGTTAAGGGCTTCTTCTTGATGGGTTTCGATTACGCAATCAGAAGTGGGCTTGGCAACGCAGGTAAGAACCCATCCTTGGTCCATTTGATCGTTGTCTAAGAAGTTCTGATCTGATTGGTCAACTGTACCTGAAATCAGCTTACCAGTGCAGGTAGAGCAAGAACCAGCGTTACAAGAATAGGGCAAGTCAAGCTCATATTCCTCGTTAGCGATTTCTAGGATGTACTCATCATCAGGAACGTCAATTACTTGTTCGCCGTCTGGGGTACGTAATGTGACCTTATAAGTTGCCATGTAACAATTCCTAACTCATATAAACTCCATATTCGATACTACGGGTTTATGTGCTGCTAGTCTAGAGTTTATTGTGGTTGACTCAAATAGATTCTCAAGCGATTAGTGGGGCTAGTTTACATATACCAAAAGCTTCAGACCAAAATCACACAGAAAAAGCGGTATTACTGCCAGCCAGATGTCACCAAAGCTGAGTGTCCAGATTTTTGAGCGCTACTCATCTGTTACTCAAAAATGGCTGAGAATGCTTGTAATCTAGTTAGGAGGTAATTCTAAACTAATTTCACCTAACAAACCCTTGCGAAAATCTGTTAAAAGTTGCCTTGCAGCTCGCTCTATATCACCTTTGTAACGATGTTCCGCCAAGGCGTGCAAATAGGTATCTCCGGTGTCTGATGTCAAATCGAGTTGGTAACGGGACTGTAATGATTTCTTGGGTAACAAATCTGCGGCTACAACTGACAAATAGTTGAGTAAATCCACTAGGGCTGCTGCTACTAGCTGGTTATCGTAAGAAGCTTCACCGATATCATCACAAATGGCTAATTTCAATGCTGCATCTTGGTCTTCCAATCTTAGAGGGATGACACCAGGAGCATCTAGCAATTCCAAATATTCGGAAATTCGCACCCAGCGTAGTTGGCGAGTTACCCCAGGACGGGCTGCACTTTCTACTACTCGCCGTCCCAACAAGCGGTTAATCAAAGCTGATTTACCGACATTGGGAAAACCAATCACCACAGCCCGCACTGGACGCGGTAACATGCCGCGATCGCTTCTTCTTTTATTGAGTTCTACCCCAGCGGCTTGCGCTGCTTGCGCCACTTCTGCTATACCTTTACCATGTTGAGCGTTGGTAAAATAAGGGATCTCCCCTTGACGTTTAAACCAATCTATCCACAGCGATCGCATTTGCGGCGTAATCATATCTACTCGGTTCATTATCAACACCCGTGTCTTACCCTCCACCCACTCACCTATTTGGGGATGGTGAGTCGCTAAGGGAATCCGCGCATCTCGTACCTCAAACACCACATCTACACGCTTCAACTGTTCTTTGAGCTTCTTTTCAGCTTTCGCAATGTGACCTGGATACCATTGAATCAGGTTTAATCTATAATTTTGAGTTATAGCCATAATTTATTATTAACTACCAATTACTTATTATCGCCAATAAAACCGACTGGAGATTGGGAACTAGGAGAAAATAATAACTCCAAACTCCAAACTCCAAACTCCAAACTCCAAACTCCAAACTCCTAACTCCAAACTCCAAACTCCTAACTCCAAACTCCTAACTCCTAACTCCTAACTCCTAACTCCTAACTCCAAACTCCTAACTCCTAACTCCTAACTCCAAACTCCAAACTCCTAACTCCTAACTCCTAACTCCTAACTCCTAACTCCAAACTCCTAACTCCTAACTCCTAACTCCTAACTCCTAACTCCAAACTCCTAACTCCAAACTCCTAACTCCTAACTCCTAACTCCTAACTCCTAACTCCTAACTCCTAACTCCAAACTCCTAACTCCAAACTCCTAACTCCTAACTCCTAACTCCTAACTCCAAACTCCTAACTCCAAACTCCTAACTCCTAACTCCTAACTCCTAATTCCTCTTTGGCTTGATGTAGAATTATACGATTGCCATCAGGGTCATAAGCATAAATTTCTCTACCGTGGGAAGCAATAGAAATGTCTTTTGGTGGGGGATAGCCTAAAGCTGTTAGGTGAGCGATCGCATCTTCTAAGTTACTCACCTCTAAGCACAAACTTATCTTACTTTTGGCGCTGGCTTCAAATTCCGATTCGTTTGTGTTCTTTGGTTTAAAAATACCTAAACGCATACTAACCAAATTAAACTCAGTATAGACATTCGGAATCAAAATAACTGGCTTTTGCTCCAGCAATTTAGTATAGAAATTCACTAAATTTTCGCAATTAACCGATGCTATGGTGACAAATGCGTTAGTGTACTGGAAAACCATATTTGCCTTTCGCCTTTTGAACTTTTAAGTTAAATAACATACGCAGGCAAAATGTCAAGCTTAGAGGATGTTTTAAAAGTGATTGGCTGTAATTTTAGGTACTTGTATCTCGCTTATACCTATCCATTTTTATATCCCATCAGCAATAATCAAATCCATCATCTCATTCTTATTCTTCCGATAAACCCGAAAATCACTATCTAGCGTCAAGACACAACTCCCCATAATTAACTCACTCATTCTTACCAAACATGCATCAGCTAACGACATTGGCACATTTTGATACCGCTTTAGCAACTCTCTAACTGTTCCTATTTCATCACTGAGACGAAAACAGATTTGAATTAAGCCAGAATCTAGTAAAGACATAACTGCATCCTCTCCGCCATAAAAATCTCGCAATATAAAACACGCTTCACTAATTACTGCTTCACAAGTAAAGAAAGGGTAAGCTAGATTAGCAACTTCTTTAGTAGCCCAACTATGATATTGTTCCCGATGATTAATTAAAGCAACTAGAGGACCAGTATCAATAATGATATTTTGCTTCACTACTTACCGTATCCTTCTAGATGCTTTTTATTAGTCGCTAAATCTCCAGTCCCTCCATCAACACATCCAATATACTCCTTAGCAGCTTCTAAAAATGAAACTTGTTTTCCCTTCTCTCTATCCTCAAATGTCTCCTGCTTTTGCGCCTTAAAATGCAAAAATTCAATAAAATTTAATACCTCCTGCTGCTTCTCAGGAGATAATTTTTTAAATTCATCAATTATCATTTGTTCCTTATCAATTGCTTGAGTCATTCTCCTATCCTCCTGAAAAAATCAATCCCAAATCTAAAGTCTCAAATTAGCAAGCACCTCAGCTAAATCTTTATCCGCTCATTCCTTCTCTTCTCTGGCTACCGCCAAATCTGTCAAAATATCCGCGATCGCACAATGCACAACTTTATTGCTAACATCTACAAACTGCGAAGGACTAAGATTATAATCGGCTTGTCTCAACTCTTCTATTCTTCATAAGCATCTGTGCCGTACTTGTCCTGATTCCATATCGAATTAGCAACCTATTCTCAACCGTAAATTTAGGTTGCCTGGATGTTTCGCCAATCTCAAATTGAAGTTTAGTATAAATTATATTAAAAATCTATTTTCTAGTAAGTTATTAGGGGTTATTATAGACAGGATTTATCAATAACTTACTAATCCAAAATTATATTAGTGAGTCTAAACTAAAATTTTTTGTATTCCAGCTACCCGTTGCCATTATGTTTTATAGGATAAATTGAGTTTATCCAGTGAGAGAAAATGACCTCTCGGTTTTGTGGTTAGTCTTATAAAAGTAACGAGCGCGGAGGGATTTGAACCCCCGACCCACAGAACCGGAATCTGTTGCTCTATCCACTGAGCTACGCGCCCTTAGTCTTACAGATTATAGCACGTCTGTGATAAAATTTTCAGCCTAGATAAACTTGGTTTATAAGTTCACAGATAATTAGCTGGGTCTACCGGTGTACCATTGCGGCGGACTTCAAAGTGCAGGTGGGGGCCAGTTGAGAAACCTGTGGAACCGACAGCAGCGATCGCTTGTCCGCGTTCGACTGCTTGTCCTTCGGAAACATACAACTCGCTGGTATGTCCGTAGAGTGTAGTCAGACCATTACCGTGGTCGATAATTACTGCTCTGCCATAACCACCATACCACCCAGCAAAAATCACTCTGCCAGAATCGGCTGCCCGAATTGTACTACCATAGCTAGCGGCAAAATCCAGCCCAGCATGAAAGCGACGATAGCCAAGGATTGGGTGTATTCGCCAGCCGAAAGGACTGCTAGTAGCAGCATCGCTAGGATATGCCATTACACCAGTTCCCCGAATGATTACAGTCCGGCTGTTGGTTTTTGTTTGCGCTTCTTCTGTTGCTCTAGCTTCTGCAACCTTTTGTTGAATCAAGATTTCCAGATTTTGGGATTCCCTCTCTAGCTGGTTTTGCGCCGCTTCCAAGGCTAGGCGATCGCTATTAAGACGTTGAATCAATTCTGATTGTGACTGCGCCTGAGTTTGATAATCGGATTTTTGGGCTAATAATTGCTCACGAATTAAGGCAATTTCGTTTTTTTGCTGTTCTACATCCGTTTTTTGTTGATTTATCAGCTTTGCTTGTTGGTTGAGTTTTACCAAAATTTGTTCGTCTGCCTGATACACTAACTTCAACTGATGACGACGGCTGAAAAAGTCGCTGATATTTTCACTTTCGAGCAAAACAGCCCATCCAACAGATGCAGGCGATCGCTGGAGATAACGCAATCGTGCTACTGTTGCTATTTGCCGCTCCTGATATGAACGTTGCGCTACTGCTAAATCAGTTTCCAACTGATCCAGGCGTTGGGTAGCGAGTTGTAATCGTGATTCGCTCTCTTGAATATAGTTATCTGTAGTTTGCAGATTTTGCTTTAAACCAGTCAGGTGTTTTTGGGCCTCTTGTTGGAGATTTGTTAAACGATCGCGATCGTTAACCACACTCTGACGCTGCTGGTTCATTTGTTGCTGCTGTTGTCGCAAATTATCAATAGAACCTGTGGAGGTTGCATGAACTGGAATTAATGTCAAATAAATCGATAAAATGCAGCAAAATGCAAGAGATAAACAGCCAAAAATCTGCTTTTTTACTATAAATCGCGCTCTCATAGCGTGCAGCCCAATCAAAACGATGCTTTCAAACACTATGGGGATTATTCCCAAAATCTGATTCACCCACTCCAACGCATTATTAAATTGTCTGCCAAGTTGTAACACAAAGATTCCAACTATGTCAGCATTAAGCAGTTAGTTCATTTGGATGAAATCTGCTAAAGTTTCAGTAACCCTAAAACTCATAACTCAGCACTGGCTCAATGCCCTGCTACCGCTAACAGGATTCAGGACTGATGCAGAACAGGCAAGAAAAAATTTCCCAAGTGATAGTGACATCTGTGCAGATGCGCGATATTGAAGATCGAATCTTTGCAGCAGGAATGCCTGTAGTCGCTTTGATGGAAAAGGTGGCGGGATTAATTGCCCGTCGCATTCAAGAGATCCCCTTTTTAAGAGAATCGCCGCAGGCGGGGGGATCTCGTGTTGGAATTCTTGTCGGCCCAGGTCATAATGGCGGGGATGCTTTAGTAGTAGCCCGTGAATTACACTTTCGCGGGTATGAAATTTGGATTTATTCTCCTTTCTCTAAGCTTAAAGAATTAACTTCGCAGCACTTACAGTATGCTCAGAGTTTGGGCATTCCAATTTATCAAACAATTGAGCAACTGCCAAATTCTGATTTGTTAATTGATGGCTTGTTTGGGTTTGGTTTAGAAAGAAACCTCACTGATCCCATCGCTTCTGCAATTAATCAGTTAAATGAATTGTCTGTGCCGATTTATAGTATTGATTTACCATCAGGTTTACATACCGACACTGGCGTTGTATTAGGAACTGCGATTCGCGCCACTCACACTTTTTGCTTGGGTTTATGGAAATTAGCTTTTTTTCAAGATCAGGCGCTGGAATATTTCGGCAAAGCTGAGTTAATCGATTTTGATATTCCTTTAGTTGATGTGGAAGCTGTTCTAAAAGATGCACCCAAGATTAAACGTATTACACCACCAACGGCACTTGCTAATTTACCCTTACCCCGTCCAGCAGTCACCCATAAATATAAGGAAGGACATTTATTGCTAATTTGCGGTTCGCGGCGCTATGCAGGTGGGGCAATTTTAACTGCTTTGGGTGCTAGGGCTAGTGGTGTGGGAATGCTTTCGATCGCTGTACCCGAATCGCTGAAATCTCTTTTGGTGTCACACTTGCCAGAAGCGCTAATTGTCGGTTGTCCAGAGACGGAAACTGGAGCGATCGCCCACTTACAATTACCCGAAAAAACCGATCTGAGTTCTTTTAATGCGATCGCATGTGGCCCCGGTTTAACAAGAGATGCTACTCCCATTGTGCAAGAAGCGATCAACAGCGATCGCCCTCTAATTCTCGATGCCGATGGTTTAAATATCTTGGCACAAATGGGAGCGATCGCCACATTAAAAAAACGTCTTGCTGTAACCGTACTCACACCCCACACTGGCGAATTTGAGCGATTATTTCCTAATGTCCCCGATGCCAAACATGACAGGGTGCAAGCAGTACGCGAAGCAGCAGCCCAAAGTGAGGCGATAGTATTGTTAAAAGGGTCGAGAACTGCGATCGCAAACCCTCAAGGTGCTGTTTGGATTGTTCCTGAAAGCACACCAGCCTTAGCGCGTGGCGGTAGCGGTGACGTGTTAACTGGCCTACTGGGTGGATTGTTGGCGCAAGCAGCAACCAAGCAAATTCCCCTAGAAGATATTGTGGCAACTGCTGCATGGTGGCATTCGCAAGCGGGTATAATAGCCGCCCAGGAGCGTACCGAATTGGGTGTAGATGCGTTTACATTAACACAATATTTGATAAAAGTTCTAAGTAATTAAACAGCTTTTAACTATGACTTTAAAAATCCAGACCCAAAAAGAAAAATTACAGGCAAGCACTAGTTTAAAGACAAATCAAGAAACAGAAAACGAAAAAGTTCTATGTTCTCATTGTCAGCGCACCGCTACGAACGGTATTAAATGTAAAGGCATTTGTGTGGCTGACAATGACTATTAAGCTATGACTTTTATGGCTCCTGAATTTCCCAATTTGGATTGGGGATAAAATTTTTCATTGCCCAAAGTATAGTCTCAGCCTGGGAACGAGAGAATCTCTAAAAGCTGTATATTTAACTTTTTAAATCTGGCAAACTCATAATTGTTACTTTCCCCTATCAGAGAATTTCTGAAATTGCAAACTCATCATTTATAGCAGCAATTTCTCTTGGAATATTTGCCTGATTAACCATAAGTTCTAGTTGTTCTTCGGAGTTTTTGGGATTAGGCAATTTATCTTTTGTATATTCACTTTCTCGAATTTGTCGAGCAATACTTTCTAGCAGCCAAAGTTGTTCTTCTACAGACAAGGCAAGGACGGAGCGCTCAATTTCTAGTAAATTCGGTGATATCATTTTGCTTCTGATTATAAGCGGGACGGATTTTTCAAAGATATTATATTCAGTCTATCTGCAAAAGTATAGAGCATCGCAAATCCCCCATCATTTTCCCCAAGTTCATCTTTTCACAAATCATCAGAGATTGCTATAAATAAGTAAAAACTAGTTTTAGTGACTTTTTAATTAGGTATTCCAAATGTACGCTAAACTGGCTACATGAATTACGAAACAGCTAGGAAACTGCTCATAGATCAGACAATCACAAGCGAGGAAAACCCAGATGCGCTGTTGACGCGTATGAAACAGGGAAAACCACCGGTACCCGGTCAGATCACCTCGATTTTGTTGGCATTGAAAGTGGTGTTTGAAGCCCTCAAAGATGCAAAGAGCCTAGACCGAGAGTTGGCTTTGACCCTTTATCAGTTAAGCATTAAAGGGCAACAGCTATTTGCCGCAGGGCGGAAAGCCGGGGTTGATTGGCCGCCGCTACTCAAGGAAGATTTACTACGAATTTCCTTAGCATCTGAAAGTATCTTTTCGGGTACATGGCAAACCCCCGCTCCTATAGGGTTGGAGAAGTTGTAGAACATTAAGTCATTTTTAAACGAGAAGGGATGAGGGGGATGAGGGAGCAGGGGAGGCAGGGGAAGATAATTAATGACTAATGACTAATGATTAATGACTAATGCCCATTACCGAGTTTGCAGTTCATTTTCTAACTTGTCTAGGTCAGTTTTGAGCAAAATTGTCATTTGACCAGTAAAAGCTTTGCCCGTGTTAGGTTGAGCAATTTCCACCCAATATACATAGCGATCGCCTACTCGTAATTCTCCCTTTAAAGCTTCCCGAATTGGAGTTTTGGCAAAACGTGCCGAGTTAATTACCTTTTCGTTGGGATACTGATACACGACTTGGGCGCGATCGTAGTCTTGATAAATCTCTAAGCCATAAATCACCCGCAAAGATTCCTGGAGACGGGTAAATGTCATGCCGTTAATGGCATCATACATGGCAATACGCTCACTCCGAATTGTGCCACGGTCTTTGGAAAACTCCACCCTACCGGGAGGCAATACCGACGCTTGAAAAGTGAATCGTTGAGCAGCAGTATCAGTCTTCTGCACAAACAATTGCTCCCCACTCCTGGGGCGGAGGGTGGGATGTGCTTTAATCCAGGTGCTTACTTCCTCTGTACTTTGCCCTGGTAAAGCATTAGCTTGGGAATCAAAAAGCGTTCCCACGCACAGCCCGGTTGCTAGAGAAAAAGGCAAAATCAAACAGTTGAGCAGAGATTTTTTCAGCATTTTCCTATTCGGTAATTATATAGAAGTCACCCCTAATGGGGTAATCATAGTTTTCCCGTTTGACCAGAGGATTATTTCATTGTTAACATAATTGCTAATAAATATATGTATATGATTTGTTGTATAAGAAGTATTTAAAATTGTCCTTAAATAAGGATGAAGCATTTTAAATGACCGCAGAGAATTTTCAGTTAGGGCTTACTTAGAAGATTATCTGTAGGGCAAGTCCACCAAAAGTTATTGAGAGTTTTAAACCATGTCTATCTTGAAACCTATAGTTCTTCCATGATGAAAAGGATTTGCCCTCATCCCCCAACCCCGAATCTCAAACCTGGGATTCGAGGAGCCAGAATTTCAAACTACCTCTCAAGCATTTGGGAGAGGGATTTAGGGAGAGGGTGAAAACTACGGTTCTCAACTTAGATAAGGTTTATGATTCACTGCGTAGAAGCTTAAAGTAGTACAATTAAACTATAATAAGCCGGAAATTCTTCATAGCTCTTGCCGTAATAACTCTGTAAGCTGATGTATGAGAGCGAATGAAGGCTAGCTATTATCTAGCAGATTGAAGGGGGCCGTTGTAGTGTTGTCATGTTTTAACGTAGCAGATTACTTTATCTGGTTAGCAAATGAAACAGGCTCTTTCATCAGTAATCTAAAACTGCAAAAGCTTGTGTACTATGCTCAGGCTTGGCATCTTGCACTCAATGACACTCCTCTATTCCAAGAAGATTTTCAAGCCTGGATACATGGGCCTGTGATACCTGCGTTGTACCAGAAGTATAAGCTTTTTGGATGGCAACCAATTTTAGAGGATGCTAACCCAGAATTACCTCAAGAGGTTCAAGAGTTTCTAGATGAGGTTGCACAAGAGTACTTTGCCTGCGATGCTTATGAACTAGAACAGATGACTCATGCCGAAGCACCCTGGAATTTGGCTAGAGGAAATCTACCACCTGATGAACCTTCCAACGAAGTTATTCAGAAACAGTGGATGAAGGAGTACTACGGATCTCGTGCCGAAGAAAAGGATTAAGAAGACTGAAATTACCAAAGATGGCACATCAGGTATTAAACCAACAAAGCTGAAGCCACCTCAAGGCATCAGCTTTTCTTTTAAATATTATCAAGACGATCGCAGCAAGTTTTCTTGTAGCCAAAAAGAAGTAATCTACTGGCTTACCTTGCTTGATCGGTTAAAAGCTCTATCTAGCCTAACGGCTCAAGAGTTATTAGTAAATCGTAGCAGTACGCTCAGATGTCATCCCATCAAGTGGGAAGATACCAGCGAGAGGGCATTTGGTTTGCCGAATGAAGAACAATTAGTTGATATACCATATCAGTTTTCCATCTCCTCAAATGAACATGGTAGGGTTCATGGATTCTTTATTGACGAGATTTTCTACATTGTTTGGCTAGATCCAGATCATCTGCTGTATCCCGCAAAAAATTAAGGAATCATCGCCACTTTTATCACCTGTATTTAAGCGAACATAATGTAAAACCGTGTCCTATTTGAGGCAATAAGACACGGTTTTATAGAAGTATTTAGTTATAATATTACAAAAATCAAAGTAATATTTGATTTATACCAAAGTAATCCATTTACTGAGTGTTGTTTCCTGGTTTATTAACTTTCTCTGTTGTGGGTAACCCTTGGTGATCGTAGTTTGTCTTTTGCTGAGTTAAGGCGATCGCACTAAAAAAAATAGCACTTCCTATAGCCAAGGCTACTATAGGACGCTTCAGCAAGACAAAATCTCTGACAATCCTAGCTAAAGGTCGGCTTTGACGACGTAGCGACGAAGCAACCATCAATTGTCTCCAAGTAAACGGATCGCGCACATAATGACCGCTTTGGCAAACTACTAGCCGTTCCTGGCAATTGGGACAGCAAAATAAGCCCATGCGCGTTTTAACTAATTTGGGCGTATTATTTCTTTGGCAAATTGGGCAAGTAACATAATGATTATCAAAGGTGTGTATATTCATTTACCTCATCCGCCTAGTCCATTTACTCGCTCTATAACAATAGCTATACTGAATTGGGATCGATACTTAGCAGACTTCCAAGTATGGTTTCAAATCAGCCATAAATCACACATATATTGTATTACTACCAAGGATGGCTCAATGGTCGCAACACGAGTATAGCTAGATTTAGGCAAGGATGACTCCTAGTTAATATTTGCCGATGCGTCCACGCAGCCCACAAAAACTTGTCGTCTTTAGAAAAAATAGCGTTGGCATTCGCTCCCACCCCACTAGCCGCAGCTACCTCCAAACTAGGCATCGCTAACCCTTTAATAATTGTCTCCCATTTAACCATTTTTCCCATAAAAATTTGCACAATGACATTTTTTACTAAATCTTTGTAAATCAAGCAAATAAAGTCTACTTGTCTGGTTGCTAAATAATGGCTCACAATGATAAATAACAGATAAAAATTTAAATTTTTTCTTACATTTACCCCGCCTCTCAATGATCTTGCCTCCCACTCAACTGAGGAAGGTAACGGAACAACCTGCCTTTCCTACACCTTCCGCTCGTTTAGCCTACCTTATTAATCGTTTTCAACCATCCCCAGAAACCGTTGTCCTGTTTTTAGCCATGCTGATTGGCGGTGGTACGGGTATGGGTATAGTCACTTTTCACTATTTAATCCAGCTGATTCACAAGTTGATGCTGGAAAATTTAATGGGTCAAATCGGCGTTTGGGGTGCTTGGACTTTAGCGTGCGTTCCCACCCTTGGCGGATTAATCGTTGGCTTAATGCGCTGGCGCACTCAAGATTTTGGGCCTGAACTTTCATCTCTTATCGCCGCCTCTGAGGGAACAGAGATTAGGCGACCACTACGACCAGTTACGAAGATGCTGGCTGCATCTGTTTCTTTAGGGAGCGGTGCTTCTTTGGGACCTGAGGGGCCGAGTGTAGAAATTGGCGCAAATTTTGGGATGTTGTTCTCTGTGATTTTGAATGTATCGCAAGAACGCCAACGTTTGCTTTTAGCTGCTGGCGCTGCGGCTGGACTTGCGGCCGGATTTAATGCTCCTATCGCTGGAGTATTTTTTGCCCTAGAGGTGGTAATGGCGACATCTTTCGCTACTTCTGGTGTGAGTGTGGTGCTGTTAGCGGCGGTGGTAGCAGCATTAATTGCCCAAATTGGTTTGGGGGCGCAACCTGCTTTTGATTTACCTGTCTACCAAGTCCGCAGTCCTTTGGAATTACCGCTTTACCTTGGCTTGGGTTTAGGGGCTAGCCTAGTTTCTCTGGCTTATACTCAATCAATTCGTTTATCAAAAGCCTGCTTTGCTGGAAAAGTTCCAGGTTTTGCCTTTTTGGGACAAATTCCTGAGCCGATTCATCCAATAATTGGCGGTGTGATGATTGGCGCAGTTGCTTTGCACTTCCCGCAAATTATGGGCGTGGGTTATGAAACTGTAGAAGCAATGCTTCAGGATGTGGAGTTTCCACTCTACCTGTTAGTGGTGCTGTTGGTGGTGAAGTTAGTCATGACTGCAATTAGTGCCGGTAGTGGTTTCATCGGCGGTTTGTTTGCACCAGCCATGTTTTTAGGTGCTTCTTTTGGATCGGCTTACGCCAAAGTTTTGGCTGTAGCATTCCCGGCTATTGGCGATCAGATGGCGGCTCCTCCAGCTTACGCAATGGTAGGAATGGCTGCTGTGTTGGCTGGTAGTGTTAGAGCGCCGTTAACGTCTATTTTAATGCTGTTTGAATTAACGCGCGACTATCGCATTGTTTTACCGTTGATGGCAGCTGTGGGTTTAAGTGTTTGGCTAGTGGAAAGGATTAAACCAACTTTTAACTCTAACTCTAACTTACAACAAATTGGTCTTTCGGAATTAAAAGATGAACAAGCGGAAATTGTGCAGCACATTTTGGTAGAAGATGCCATGTATCCCTGTCCAAAAAAGTTACCTGCAACTCTTGGAGTATTAGATGCAGCTGGAGAAATGATCCGCGATCGCGTCCGCAGTGCTTTAGTAATTGATCAAGCAGAGCAATTAGTTGGTATACTTTCTCTGGAAGATATTAACCGCGCCCTTGCTCTTTGGCAAACTTACTCAAATTCACCAACTGAAATTCCAGATAGTTTATCCAGTCAAACTCTCATAGACATTTGTACTACTGAAATCCTTTATGCTTGGCAAGATGAACTATTATCTGAAGCTTTAGACCGCATGAGTCTTAGAGGTTTGCATCAATTACCAGTGGTAGCACGAGATAAACCCGATCGCATTTTGGGTTTACTAGAAAGAGAGCAAATTGCCTTAACCTGCAATTTAGCAGTTACGCGGAAGGCACTTCTCCATTATTTACCAATCTTACCGACTACAGATATAGTCATTAGTCATTAGTCAATCAATTTTGGATTTTGGATTTGCAATTTTAGATTAACTGCACCCACAATGGGATGCAGCTTAAGGATTTTAGATTTGTTCCACCTAGAAAGAGTGGGGTATGAACCAAAAACAATCCAAAATCCAAAATCTTCAAGCCCCATCCGTCTCTTAGTGGGGTCAATCCAAAATCTAAAATCTAAAATCCAAAATATGTTGACTTTGGACTCTTAACTATATTATTTAAGCTGTAGCGTCTATGGCTTCATCATCTTGTTGATCTTCTGGGTCTACCTGTTTCAGACGAATGTGCTTTTTGCCTAAAGTGATCAGAAACTCATCTCCTGGTTGCAGATTCATCTGTTTTGTATAAGCTGAACCTATAAGTAAGTTACCATTCGATTGCACACTAATTCTATAGCTAGCACTACGCCCACCACGCCCATTAGCACTGGGTGTACTGTCCAACTGAATGCCTTCAGCATCAATTAGGGCATTTAAGAACTTCATCATATTGACGCGCTCTATACCATTTTTGGTAATGGTATAGTAGCCGCACTTTTTGGCTTTGTCTTCTTTGCTCTCGCTCTCTAGCTCTTTGACTTTTTTGAGCAGTTCTTCACCGAGTAGGGGTTCAATTTTTTTCTGTTTAGGCATCAACTTAGGTCGAAAATGAATGTTTGAAGTGTTGGAATCGATTTTATTTTACCTGAGGTTGAGCTAATAGGAACATAATCCTTTAGTTTTTATCTCAACCTAGCCAAGTATATTACACTCGGATGCACAATTGTTATGCCTTAACCAATATTGCCAAGACAATCTATTTTAGAAAATTCTGGCAATGCTGATAACTATATATATAGTTAGTGAATCACTGCTAGACTATACAAGTTTTAAGTTTTCTAAACAGACGCTCGAAAAGTTGTTTACTTGCTGAAGATGATAACAGAGTCACAGAATGATAAGTAAAACTGATCCTTAGCCATTGATAATTGGTTATTGATCGTTTGTACTGAGCGTTGTCGAAGTATTGGTTATTTACAAATGATAGAGAACAAATAACAAAGCTTGCCAAAATGAAACTAACTACCAGAGGACACTATAGTGTGAAGGCGTTGCTAGATTTGAGTTTACAGCCAAAATATGGCCCTGTATCCGTGAGAGCGATCGCTAAACGCCAAGATATTCCAGCACCTTACCTCGAAAAACTACTAATAGAAATGCGTCGTGCGTCAATAGTTAAATCAATTCGTGGTAGCATCGGCGGATACCAATTGGCAAGAGAGCCTGCACAAATATCTATAGGACAAATTTTAGAAGCAGTTGGCGAGACTAGCCATTTACCCCATCACACCCCAGCCCCTGCACAAGCTGAAGATTGGGTAACATTTAGCCTATGGCAGAGACTCAACCAAAAGCTCAAAGAAGCTTTGTACAGTATTACTTTGGCAGACCTTTATTATGATGCTCGGAGCTGGCAAGCTGCCCTTGGAGAAGAAGCTAGTTTTGTGGTTTAGTCAAAAGTCAAACAATTTTGGATTTTAGATTTGCAATTTTGGATTGATGCCCACAAGAGGACTTAGCTCAAGGATTTTAGATTTGCGATCGCGCATTGTAAGAAGTCCGCATAACCTTACAGGTAAGCAAGCTAGAGAGAGCGTCTTTTAGATTAGTTCCATCCACAAGGGGTGGGGCATGAACCAAAAATTATTTTAATCCAAAATCCAAAATTGCTGGCCAATAGTCCAAATATTGACTCTTGACTCGTAACTTATGATCAATAGCATCTATATCTTAATAATTGCTGCACTTTTAGATTACTTAATTGGCGATCCTTGGAATTGGCCTCATCCAGTGCAAGTTATGGGATGGGTAATTTCTCGCATGACCAAATTTTCTCTCCAATTGTGTCAAAATTCTCTAACGCAACGCCTAGCTGGAATTTTACTAAGTATTATCCTCATAATTGGTAGTGGACTTGTTGGCTTTTTGATTATTCAAAGTGCCAAATTGGTTCATCCGTTGTTGGGAATTGCAATAGATAGCATTCTTTTGGCTAGTTGTTTTGCTGGCAAAAGTTTACGAGCCGCAGCAGTGGCTGTTTTAGAACCTTTAACAGCAGGAGATTTGGAAAAAGCTCGAAATATTTTAAGTAATTATGTTGGTCGAGATACCCAAAACCTCTCACAAGCAGAAATATACCGAGCCGTTTTAGAAACCGTTGCAGAAAATGCCACTGATGGGGTAATAGCTCCGCTTTTTTATGCAATTGTTGGTGTCTTTGTGCCACTTGTAGGGCCAACTCCCTTGGCTTTAGCATATAAAGCCAGCAGTACCCTTGATTCAATGGTGGGCTATCGAGAAGCACCTTATACTTATTTTGGATGGTTCTGTGCGCGGTTGGAAGATTGTTTGACTTGGATACCTTGTCGGTTAACAGTTGTGACTCTGGCGCTGTTATCGGGTAAACCGATGGATGTTTGGCGAATTTGTCGTCGAGATGCAATTAACGATCCTAGTCCTAATTCTGGCTGGAGTGAGTGCGCCTATGCTGCGTTTTTGGGGGTGCAGATGGGGGGGACAAATTGGTATCGTGGGGTAGCTAAGTACAAACCACTGCTAGGAGATGCTATTTATCCCATTACTGCAACTTCCATTCAGAATGCTTTGCAGTTGACCCGATATTCTTTTTTGGTATGGTTAGGGATAGCGATCGCAATATTCTTAATACTCCCAAATAGGTAATGATAAATATAAAGTTAGGAGTTAGGACTTAGGAGTTAAGAATAAAAACTCCTAACTCCTAACTCATCACTCCTAACTTATCACTCACTATGTCTGCCAAAGTAGTTGAAATCCTCTCATCCGAAGAAATCCGTCGTACCTTGACTCGCCTTGCTTCTCAAATTGTAGAAAGGACGCGTGATTTGTCTCAACTGGTGCTTCTTGGTATTTATACCAGAGGTGCGTTATTAGCCGAATTATTGGCGCGTCAAATTGAGACGCTAGAAGGTGTAGCTGTGTCAGTCGGCGCTTTGGACATTACATTTTATCGAGATGACCTCGACAAAATTGGATTGCGGACTCCAGCCAAAAGCGAAATTCCTTTTGACCTGACGGGGAAAACGGTTGTACTGGTGGATGATGTGATTTTCAAAGGACGGACGATTCGCGCTGCTTTGAACGCAGTCAACGACTACGGTAGACCAGAGGTGATTCGTTTAGCTGTGTTAGTAGATAGGGGTCATCGAGAATTACCAATCCACCCAGATTTTATTGGCAAAAAGTTACCTACTGCTAAAGAAGAAGTTGTCAAAGTTTACTTACAAAATTGCGATGGACGAGATGCAGTCGAGTTAATTAGTCATTAGTCATTTGTCATATCCGTTTGTATAGGAATTATTGCTCTTTCCTCTCCCTCTGCGTCCTCTGCATCTGGAGGGGTTTTTTAATCATTCAGATGCTACCGGATTTGATCTCATTTGTCATTTGGAGGCAGAACTATAGGGCTTTTGGTTTGGGTTTCGAGTTCTCTGCTCAAAAACTTAGGAATGTGAATTAAATAACATCCAAATATGGTTTTTAACCTCACCTCGTCTTTGATTTTCGTCAAAATCTCCCCTCTCTGAACTCACGGAGAGGGGTCGGGGGTGAGGTTTTGTACTTTATTAAACCCGCGTTCCTCAGTGATTTCAATATATGATTAGTCATTAGGCATTGAGATTTGGACATGGATTAGTAGTTAATCTACCGCAAAATTGGGCTACCGTGATGATGAACTAAATACCACTTACCGCCAAGAAACTGAAATATATTTGTAGCTGTTGATTGTGCTTCAAGTCTTCTCCCACCTACCACTTGAAACACATTTTCTCTCAGCACAACATAAGCAATATTATCAGTTAAATCTGTAGCAATTATATCTGTGTTTATTTCAATATAAGCGGTGTTTTTAAATATCTGCTCCCAAGAGGTGCGAATCTCCTTCCAACCTCGCAGTATATTACTTCCAGGATGAATACAAAAACTACCAGTTCCTTGTGACCATACTGCACTCATTGTCTCAATATCTTTTCTTTCAAAAGCTCGATAAAAAGCTGCATTAGCCGCTAAGACTTCATCCTTAGTCATGGGGAATTAAATAGTTAGGAGATAGGAGTTAGGAGTTAGGAGTTAGGGGTTAGGAGTTTGGAGTTAGGAGTTTGGGGTTAGAAGTTAGGAGTTAGGAGTTTGGAGTTTGGAGTTAGGAGTTTGGAGTTTGGAGTTTGGAGTTTGGAGTTAGGAGTTTGGAGTTTGGAGTTTGGAGTTTGGAGTTTGGAGGTAGGAGTTACTAAATTATAACTCTCAACTTTGACAAATCAATTAGTAATTCCCAATTCCCAATACTTCGACAACTCTTAGAGACGCACTGTTAGGTCGCTCAGTACAAGTGTCCAATGCCCAACTCCTAATTATTTTTGACTGTGCTTATAGTTTGCAATAATTGGCTAGCTGTATAAGGCTTGGATAAAAAGGCTTTGATACCCATGTCATAAGCTGTATTAACTTTATCCTGCGAAGTTAGTCCACTGACAGCAATGATTTTGACATTTGGGTTCATTTTTCGTAGGGTGCGGATAGTAGTTATCCCGTCCATTGACGGCATTAGCATATCAGTTAATACAAGAGATATTTTATCTTGATGTTCTGCATATAAGGCTATTGCTTCAATGCCATCACTAGCTGTGATTGCTTTGTAGTTATGGTTTTCTAGAGATATTTTTGTCACATCTCGAATGGCAGCTTCGTCATCTACTACTAAAATTAATTCTCCTTGTCCTGAAGGTAATCCCTGTTCTTTTTCTTCTATAGTTTCTGCCGCCTCTTGTGCTGGCAAATACACCTTAAATTGGCTGCCTTTTCCTTGAACGCTTACTACATCGATAAAACCACCGTGGCTTTTAATAATGCCAAGTACTGTAGAAAGACCAAGGCCAGTAGCCTTCCCAAGTTCTTTAGTAGTAAAAAATGGCTCAAATATCCGATCTAATAGTTCTTTTTGAATACCAGTTCCGCTATCACTAACTGTAATAACAATGTGGTGACCAACTTTAGCATCTATACGCATCTTGGCGTAATTTTCATCAATTAAAAGATTTTCCGCTAATATTTTTAAAGTTCCCCCATTTGGCATAGCGTCACGAGCATTAACACACAAATTCATCAGTACTTGATGCAATTGGGTAGCATCGCCGCATACAGTCCAAAGATTTTGCGGAATTTGAGTAGAAACTTGAATGGATTTGGGAAAAGTTTCTTTAATAATCTGCTGAATTTCTACTATTAAATGCTTCAATTGCAATATAGTGCGATCGCCCTCAATTCCGCGAGTAAAAGATAATACTTGCTTAACTAAAGTAGCTCCACGTTTAGCGTTTATAATCAATATTTGCAACAGTTGCCGAGAACGCTGATCATCGACTTCTGGCTCTAACAGTTGGGCTGTCATTAGAATGGGGGCAAGAATATTATTCAGGTCGTGGGCTATACCACTGGCTAAGGTGCCAATACTTTCCAATCGCTGGGCGCGGAGAAATTGCGCTTCCAGTTGTTTTTTTTCGGTGATGTCAGTGTTAACAATGAGAATAGATTGTGCTTTATTACCGAATTCATGCACCAGTGTCCAACGACTTTCAACAATAATTTCTTTACCTGATTTTGTTTTTTGATGTAACTCACCCTCCCAAGAGCCATCTTTCATCATAATATTGAGTGCTTTTTCAACTTGAGACACATGTTTTTCATGCCAAAGAACTCGTGTCTTTTTATTGATAGCTTCTTCTTTTTTCCAACTGTAGAGCCTCTGGGCAGCTTTGTTCCAAAATAAAATTTTCTCGTCTAAATCACAGACAAAAATTGCATCGGTGGCAACATCTAGTAAAGCGGCTTGTTCACGGATTTTTTGTTGTGTTTGTTTGCGCTCAATGGCATAACGGATAGAACGCTCTAATAAAGGTGCAGTCAACTGGCTTTTTTCGAGATAATCTGCGGCTCCGGCTTTCATCGCTTCAATATCTATTTCCCAGTCGCCCTGGCCAGTCAGCAAAATTATTGGAGAACAACAGCCGTTAGCAATTGCTTCGCGCAAAAGTTCCAGTCCACTGTCTAGCCCCAAACGGTAGTCTACAAGATAAATGTCATGTTGGTAGCGAGCGATCGCATTCCTTGCTGCTTCATAATTATTTACCCATTCCAACTCGCAGTTTGCTACCTGAAATTCACCAAACCAATAACGAGTCAAAATATAGTCGTCTTCGCTATCATCAATGAACAGAACTTTGATAGGGCTGTTGTCCATGTTTTTCTCCCACGGCTTCTACTGGCAGTTTCACTATTTCAAACCAGTATTTAACTTTTGTTTCATGACCTCAACTAATGAAGCAAAAGTCACTGACTTAGTAATGAAGGAGTTCGCACCCAAATCGTAAGTCTTCTATATATCTTCTTCTGTTTGTGATGTTGACAGAATGACAGCAGAGTTGAAGCTACCATTTTAAAACTTACAAAAGCCTTGATATACAATTATTTTGACTTTTGACTTTTGCCCTGCGTTACTAGCATTATTCTTATCCAAGAATAAAAATCAAGAAGGGGAATTAATTGACAATCCGATCATAAATTTTGATCCTTGCCCGGTTTTGCTTTGGGCTGTGATATTTCGGTGATGACGTTCAATAATTTTCCGACAGATCGCTAAACCTACGCCAGTGCCTTCGTACTCAATGCTACTATGCAATCGTTGAAAAACATTAAAAATTCCATTAAGATATTTTTCTTCAAAACCAATACCATTATCTTCTACGATGATTTGACAAAGTTCAGAATGGGCAAAGATGTTATCTGCTTGATTGTTTAAAAATTGACTATAAATTTTGATAACAGGTGGTATTTGTGGGCGGTCGAATTTGAAGACATTACCAATCAAGTTTTGCAGCAATTGACGCATCTGCAAAGGATCAGCTTCAATGGTGGGTAACTCGCCTATTTTTACACTTCCTCCAGTTTGCTGCACATAAAGTTCTAAATCAAACAATACCTCTTGGGCAATCTTGGTGAGATTTACTGATACAAAAGGTTGCGTGGTAGTAACTCCTGAAAGTGTCAACAAGTCTTCAATTAATGTTTGCATTCTTGATGCAGCATTTTGCATTCGCTCTAGTAGTCTGTCCCTGTTCAGTTAAGGTGTCGTCACAGGTCGTTTTGAGCCGATCGCCAAAGCTTTTAATCTTACCCAGTGGCTCTTGCACATCGTGGGAGGCGACAAATGCAAATTCTTTCAATTTGTATGCAATACACTCCGACCTCTTTCTTTTTAGGAAAGAAAAATAAAATCTTACTCTCCAACGCTGGCTCTTAAGGGGCTGTTCTTGTTAGGTCTGTATTGGACTCAACCCAGAAGCCCGATAAATGTCATGAAAAATTGACATTATTACCATTGCTCAACATCTGAGCAAGCAAGAATGTTATGAAAACATGACAAAACGATCCCAGAAGCGCTTGTAAATTCGTGAAACAGGCAAAAAACCTAGTTATTACCCCTTGATCCCTAGATATGCTTAGTGGTTAATATTGACTTAACAAATCGAACTTCCCCGATCCCAAAGAAATGCTAATTTTGGCATAACTAAGGAATTGATTGGAAGTGACCCCAATTTAAAAACAGACTAAAAAATTTAAAAACTGGGCAAAACCAGGAGTCAGGATAAGAAATTCATCTGGAGTGGATGACATTTTACATAGCATTCTTGAACCAGGGGAAATCATTTACCGCTTAAACTACTGGAGGCCAAATAAATGGCAAAAGAACGCCCGCCACTAGAGGAGATGACCTTACGCCAACTACGCAAAGTTGCTAGCGAATATAGCATCTCTCGGTATAGCCGAATGCGTAAGTCACAATTGCTGGCATCAATTCAAGAAGTCCAGCGCAGTAAAAATTTACTCAGTCCATCTCGTTCATTGGAGGCACAGGAAACCGTGGAAGCTGCAAAGTTTGAATTAGGTCAGGAAGATCGGACTGGTGGATCTTTCGCTGATGTTGATGAAGGACTCGCAGATTTGCCCTCTGGCTATGGTGACAGCCGGATTGTACTCTTACCACGCGATCCTCAATGGGCTTACACTTACTGGGATATTCCCAATGAGCATAAAGAAGAACTGCGCCGACAAGGGGGACAACAACTCGCACTACGAATTTATGATGTCACCGATATCAATATTGAATACCAAAGCCCCCACAGCATTCAAGAATATCCTGCTGATGAACTAGCTAGAGAATGGTATCTACCAGTTCCAGTTAGCGATCGCGATTATGTAATCGATATCGGCTATCGTGCTGCTGATGGTCGCTGGTTAGTACTAGCTCGTTCTGCTAGAGTACACATTCCTCCCGTCTATCCTTCTGACTGGATTGAAGATGTCTTCATCACTGTCAACTTTGAAGAAGATTTGCGTGCTAAGACTCAGTACGAACTAGTTCCCCCTGCCAAGAAGATTGCAGCTACCCCCGCCAATGGTAATGCTGGTAATGCTGGTAATGCTGTTGTCAATGGTAACAGTAACCCCATCTACGACAAAATATTTGGTTTAGCCGAATCTGCCGAAGCGCTCCGGGTTGCTGGTTCTATCTTCGGTTCCCAGCACCAAGTACCAAGTTCAGCGCGTCCTGAACAAGCTATTAGCTCCTACATTTTCCCATCTGGTGTGGGTATGTGGGCAGTTCCTACCGTGTCAGGCTTAACCGCTTCCGGTGCAGGAATGTCAGGTGTTGGCTTCTCAGCTTCCGCCGTACCAGTGCGTCCGCGCCAGTTCTGGTTAATTGCCGATGCTGAGTTGATAGTCTACGGTGCAACCGAACCCGATGCTACCGTAACCATTGGCGGTCGTCCAATTCAGCTAAATCCAGATGGAACATTCCGCTTCCAGATGTCCTTCCAGGATGGTTTAATTGATTATCCAATCTTGGCTGTAGCTGCTGATGGTGAGCAAACCCGATCAATTCAGATGAAATTTAATCGTGAGACACCATCTCGAAATACCAACACCAAAGAAGAAGCTGTTTTAGAATGGTTCTCTTAAGTTTTGGTTCCGAGATAAACTCCAGACTGAAATTTTAAATTATTCCCCGCTATAGTAATCCTATAGCGGTTTTTTTTGCATTATATGTATACAAAAAAATTATTTTTCTTATTTATCTTGATAATTGGTGCAACCTTATTATCAGGTTGTCAAAAGATGGAAGCAAATCCAGTCTCAAAAGCATCTAGAAGTTGCCCTGGCAAAGATGCTAAGTTCAGCATTGATTTTTTTAAAACTAATAATCAAGGTGAAAGAAATCAAAGAGGTATTAACAATGTGATTATTTTTAATCCCAAATCAGCAGAATTAGATTTTAAAGTTAATGTTGGTCTATCTCATAAACTCTACGCCAAAGATGCTAGGGGGAAACTGCGTAAAGAATATGTACCAAAACAGTTTCGTGAACTCATCAGCGATGAGAATGCCAAATTAAATGGACAGCTACCCATTGCTGCAATTAATGCCGACTATATAGGTACTGATGATAAACCACAAGGCTTAAATGTTTCTCGTGGTGTCGAGTATTCGGGAGCATTTAAAAATAAGCGTTCTTCTTTTGGGATATCAGGAGGTACACCCAAACAGCGACAGGCTACTATCCAAACTGGTAAAAGAAAAAGTGATATTCTCAATTACAATTTAGTGGGTGGTAATGGCAGATTCTACCGTCAGGGTAAATTTAAAGATATTTGTCAAGATTTAGGGGAATTTGCCTGTAAAAATGCTAAAAACCGCTCTATGGCAGCTATCACTAATGAAGGGTATGTAATACTATTAGTTAATGACTTGAAAGCTAATTCAGATATTCAATTATCTCAACTTAATCAAGAGTTACTACCAGAGATGTTTGATAATGTTCTAGAAGGTATTGCTAGCAATAACTGTTTAGGTAAGATTCAAGAAGGGATATTATTTGATGGCGGGATGTCTCCAGGATTGTATTATAACCAGAAAACTTATGTAGAAAACCTTGGGCCGATTGGTTCAGTTTTTTTAATTTACAAGAAATAAAATATTTGTAGAGTTTTAGCTTTCAATTCTTTTATTCATAATACTCGTAAAGTGACACAAGAGGAGTAAATGCCAGTGAATAATTAACTCAGGACTTACGCAAAAATTCTCTCAAACTCTTATTCCTCTGTGTTCTCTGCGTCCTCTGCGGTTCGTTTTTTGGTCATTTTGCGTAAGTCCTATAACTATCAAGTTGATGGCGGCTAGACAAATTGAGTTATTGTTTAGGAAAATAGACGCGATCGCAGTAAAATTACCAATGGTGTGGTGACTGAGAAAAAACAAGCAACTCATTAGAAATAACTTTCATGCGATCAACGTTAATGGAGATGTTATGGAACCTGCTCTGCCCCTTGCTGGCTTAAACATCCTCGTAGTTGATGATGATGACGATAGCCGCTTTTACATTACTACCGTGTTGGAAGCTGATGGAGCCACCGTCATGGCAGTTGCATCGGCAGAGGTAGCATTGAAAGTATTACCTGAGTTGCAACCAGAAGTTTTGATTTGTGATATTGCGATGCCTGGTGAAGATGGCTACACTCTCATCCGCAAGATCCGGGCGTTGAAGTCCGATGTTTGGGAAAAACTCCCCGCTATAGCCTTAACTGCCTATGGCGATAGCGAGTATCGTAGTCAGGCACTGGAAGCGGGCTTTCAAACTCATGTGGCAAAACCAGTTGATCCAGGAGAACTAGTTGCGATCGTCGCTAATTTGATTGCTTCTTATAAGAGTTAACGCTAAGATGCAGTGATTTCAAATTTTAGATTACTTCGCTCCAGTTTCAAAGCTAATTTGCTCAGACTTATAGGCTGGTGGTTCAATGTGAATTAAAATCCTGACTGGATGGAATCGTTCTTCTAATCGGCTTTCTACTTCTTCGGTGATGTGGTGAGCGGTTTCTACGTCTGGTGCATCTACTATTAAATGCATTTCAATGAAGACTTGACGACCAAGAACACCGCGAGAAGCAATATCATGACAGTTAATTACACCTGGAACAGAAGTAGCGATCGCATGAATTGCTTCGGGTGCGATCGCCATTTGATCCACAAGCCAAGGCAAATTCTCTTTTAAAACTGACCAGCCACTCCAAAATACCAACAAGGCGACAGGAAAAGATAATACCAAATCCATCCATTGATAACCTAGCCAAACTCCTATCAAGCCAGCAATTACAGAAATTGTCACCCAAATATCGCTCATGGTATGTGTCGCATCAGCTATAAGAATTGAGCTACCTACCCGTCTCCCTACACTCCGTTCGTAAAACGCCACAAAAATATTCACACCCAGCACAATTAGTAACAACCACAATTCAGGGGGTGCTATTTTCACAGGTTCACCACCACCTTTGATAATTCGCCCGATCGCTCCTTGCAAAATTTCAAAACAGGCTATTCCTAAAAATGAAGCAATTCCTAAAGCGCCTACTGCTTCAAACTTGGTGTGTCCATAGGGATGCTCGCGATCGGGTTGTGGAGAAGAAAATTTACTTGCAATTAATCCCAAAACGTTGTTCGCGCTATCTGTCACACTATGCAAGGCATCAGCTAGCAAACTCAACGAACCAGTCCAGTAACCCACAAGTGCTTTCAATCCCATTACAAACAGGTTGAGCAGTAGGGTAATAATTAAAACCTTTCGCACTTCGGCGCGGTTATCGTAAATCATAGATAATTTATCACATCAAGTTCTATGACTTCTAATGTAAAACTTAAAACATAAATAGACACTAATAAAATGTATCAAAGTCTTACGCAGTAAGAATTAAGTCTCTCTATAGGCTCTATGTTTTATACCATTTTGTTGAGATTATTTATAACTAATAACAGCTACAAGCTTTATAGATGTCAAGAATACCTCTACAGATAACAGCAGATTTTTAGCATTAATACCAGAAATATTTTAATCAATTTTGTTATTCATACATCCACTTAGGTCAGACCGAATTGTATTCAACAAGATAATGACGACCATCAGTAAGCTGTACTTACTCAGGAGAATTAACGAGCCTTATAAGTTTAATTTACTACCTTTAACCAACAGGTAAATCGAAAAACATTTACTTCGAGGAACTAGAATTATGTCTTCCCTAATACTGCTCGGTTAAGCCTCTTTTGGGCATTATAGACAACGATATTTCAAGGGTTTCAGCCTACTTTCTTTCCTTAACCGAGCAGTATTGATGTCTCCCCTCTCCCAAATTTGGGAGAGGGGCTGGGGGTGAGGGAAAAGATTTAAGCCAAAATTGGGATGCTCCCTTTAAATTTCGTTACATAGTTAGGTTTGTTTATGTCCACCTGCTTTAGTAAGTAAGGGCATGGCAAAGACAAGCCCTTACGATAAATCTATATATATCAGGACTTACGCAAAATACCTCTCAAACTCTTATTTCTCCGTGTTCTCTGTGCCTAATAAGGTTCGATTTTCCGTTACCTGTGCGTAAGTCCTATATGTCAAGGTTTTCGTGAATTGGTATCAGTCCCTTACTTCAATCCCCCCGTTTCCAATACTGCGTAGGTTTTGAAGATTTGTAGGTTGGGTTGAACATTCGTGTTACCCAACAAAGCCTTGATAATGTTGGGTTTCGTTCTTCAGACGACAAGTTTCAATCACGAATACTATCAGTACCAAAAACCAAAAAGTGGGCTTCGTCTCTTCTTCGGGTAATATTAGTACTTATCAAGAAGTTTTAAAAAAAAGATATGTCTTCAATTCCTCTAACATTGAACCTAATTGAAGGTTCTGTCTCCTTCAGTTTTTCACCCCAAGCAGCACGAGAATTAAAAGCAGCAACAGATCAATTGATGGAGCGGCTGAAAGCTGTGGCCGCTAAACCCACTCCTGGCGGTGGTAAAGTAACTCCCCAGCCTCCCCTAGAATATCGTTATACGGGTGAAGTATTTTTAGAAATTTTCTGTAATCCTAATATCTGGCCAACACCCTTCGCAGCCAAAGTTTTGCTGACTGTCCGCAACGTCAACATCCGCTTGACTACTGAAGCTGAACTTACTCGCATCATTGAAGACATTTCTAATTACTTAGAGCAAGTAGGATAATAGTTTATTTAATTTTTCTGCGCTTTTGGAGATTTAAGAAAAAATACTATACAAATTTTGGATTTTGCGAAAATTGAGCCAGTTGCTTCCCCAGGTTCTCTCTGTGTTGTCGCAACTGGTGACGGTTAGCCCGACGGGAGCAAACTTTTCAAGACGGATTTTGGCTGTGAACAGCAAGCAGACTATTACTTCCCTAAAATAAGCGATGCAATGAATTGCCAGTCAAAAGTGAAGTTCCTACACTTACCTGTTAGATAAATGTAGGAACGTCACAGAATCTACTTACTAGACTCAAGCTGTAGCACCAGATATACAGAAAAAATGGTTCTGATGCCTTTTTTAACTTGAAAAGTTGTATAAATTCAGACTCCAATGCTTCTAGGGTAATGAAAAACGCAAGATTCTATATGGGGCAATGCTCATCAAAAACCAGAGATTATCCCCCAGATTGGGCGTAGGATCGTTGATTGTGACATCCACATATCGAAAATGAACCCCCAATCCCAAATTTGAAATCAAACATTGATTAGTCGTTGTCCCACTGTTCACGACCAATTAGGTCGCCAATGCGATCGCGTAACAAAAAGTCACATTTCTCTAATTCACATTCAACGCAAACCCATTCTCTGGCTGGAATGTATTGGCAGAGGGTATATATTGGCTGTTGTCGGCTAATCATTCCCTTTTGCACCAGTCGGCGTGCTTCGTCTTGAATCAGATCGAGAGAGTAGTAATTGATAGAAGGCACCGTATTTACACTCATGTTTTTTACTCACAAATTAACACTTACGATAGTGTTCCCGTTAATAATTAGGAACAAACATTACAGAAATTAGACTTGTGGCTAAGATTTTGTAGTTTGCTATACGGAACTATTTTTATTTTGACGCTAGATATCCTGAAATTATCTCAAGAAATGTTAAGAAAGTCAACGAATCCTGACATTTATCGAAAATCCGCTTTACAAAAAAAATTCCGAGTAGTTAACTTAACCTGCTATGGCGACTGTATGGTTTTAATCCAACAAGTCTGAAAGTCTTGCCATTACTATATTTAGGCAAGATTTGGCGGTTGTCCAGAGGTTCAGGGCGCAATCACTTACATATCAAATAATCACCTTAAAGCCGGATCTAGAACTGCTGGTATTTATCTAAGGGTAAACAACACAAGAATATTTGTCAGATACTAGGGTATAAAGTGTTGCAAAAGATAACGGTTAAAGTACACTACGAAGGCTTTTACCCCAGTATCTGTTAACAATTTCTTAAATATAACCGTAATTTTTTTGTTAATTTAAGCACTAATCTTACACAGTTTTCTTTGGATAAACATCTGTAGAAGGGTGAGTAAAGGACTTCCTGAAGGGGGCAGGGGGCAGGGGGATGAGGGGGAAAGACTTTCTCCTCTGCTCCTCTGCTCCCTGCTTTAAGAACCTGCCTCAAGCAAGAAATTCCTTAACCGAAGGGTATTGGGGATAGAGGGAAAGAGGAATAGTAGAGTAGGCACGGAAGCCAAGGCAAGCAAAAAACGTATATATGCAACTACCGATCCCTGAAGTAGATTATAGTCATATTAAAACAGACGCGATTTGGTCACGTCTGTAAATTGTTTGGCGGATTTGCTGAGATTAATTGTTCTGAAGTTACATTGTTATTTCAGTTACTTATTCATCAAATGATTCATCATCTCGATCGGTGCTGTCTTCTACTGTTACTAGATTTTCTGGGGGACGCTGATCGTTAAGTTGGTTTAGTAGTGCCAGTACTTTATTACCACGTTCTATAGAGCGATCTTCGAGAAACAGTACCTCTGGTGTACGACGTAGCCTTACCCGCGCCCCAAGTTCACTGCGGACGTAACCTGTAGCCGACTTTAAGCCTGCCATTGTTTCTGCTTTAGCTTCATCTGTACCATAGATACTGACATAGATTTTGGCGTGTTGGAGATCGCCGGAAACATCAACATCAGTAACACTTACCATTCCTGTACCCACACGGTCATCCTTGATGCCGTTGAGCAGCATTTGGCTAACTTCCCGTTTGATCAATTCAGCAACGCGGGAAACCCGACGATTTGTAGCCATAAAAATTTCGCCTCATCACAGAGGTTGTACAACAAAAATACCTGCAAGTTGAGTAGACAGTAGTTAGCGGGAGCAACGCCAAGAGCAACCGTCTGTGGGACACAGCCCCGATATAGCGCTAGTCTAGATTGTACTCAAGCCCAGCATTGCCCGTAGGGTGAGAGTAAGGAAGACTAGGCTGCTCACAAAGAAACCCAAGATAGCGATTAAGGTGACTGGACGCTTCAACAATGGCACTAACGGCGCAAAGGTGTTCAGAAACAGTCCTAAGACGATACTAATTAAGTACCGGGGGTAGCGAAAGACGTTATCCCAAAATCCGTCAAACATCTGAATGTAAACTGCCTTGTTATATACTTACGTTTGTTTTGATATGCTTTATCTACTCAATTGTAATCTATGCGGCTGGAAAATTAGCCAGCTAATATAAAATATACTTCGTCGGTTATATTTGCTTTATTTAGTCACGATTATTTTCAGTTAAATCGCAAGTAAATGGTAATTCAAATCCCCAAGGAAACTAGCCCGCGTCCATTTTTGAAGTAAATGGATGTAAAATTAGATTTCTTATTGAAATATTGTCATTGTTAATTTTGAGGATAATTAATGCAAGTTCAACAGACTTTTACACCTCCATTGAAATGGGCTGGTGGAAAAAGATGGTTAGTTTCTATAGTTCAAGAAATCTGGGATAAACAAGAATATACTCGACTGGTTGAACCTTTCGTTGGTGGCATGGCCATATCACTAGGTCTCTTACCAGTAAAAGCTTCAATTAATGATATTAATCCCCACTTAATTAACTTTTATAGATGGTTACAAAAAGGTTTAGTGATTGAACTAGAATTGAAGAATGACTCTGAATATTACTATATATGTCGTGAGGAGTTTAACAATCTGATTAAGTCTGGCGAATTGAATAGCAAAAAAGCAGCAGAGTTATTTTATTTTTTAAATAAGCAAGGCTATAATGGACTTTGCCGTTTTAATAGTAAGGGTGAATTTAACGTACCCTTTGGTGATTATAAGAAAGTTAACGGTACAAGAGACCTATCTCACTATGCTAATCTTGTTAAGAATTGGGAATTTTCCTGCGGTGATTTCACTAAAATAACAATTAAAGAAGGAGATTTTATTTATGCAGATCCGCCCTATGATGTTGAATTTACTAAGTATAGTAAAGAAGACTTTAAATGGGATGACCAAGTAAGATTAGCAACTTGGTTAGCATCATGTCCTGCTACTGTAGTAGCTTCTAACCAAGCAACAGTTAGGATAGTTGATTTGTATGAAAAGCTAGGATTTAGAATTAAATTTTTGGATGCACCAAGACGAATATCTTGCACCGGTGATAGAAAACCAGCTAAAGAAATATTGGTATATAAATAATTAAAACATTCATTGTTTTTTGGAGTGTTATACCTACAAAAAAGATTCTGAGATTTTTTACAAATGCTTGATGAATCTTTATAAACTACTATCCAAGCAATACATTCTATGGAACGAGTAGAAGCGCTTACAAGATTAAACGAACTTGTAGGTAAAGACCTACGAGAGTTGGCAGTTCAGTACGGCGTTACAGTCTGGCATGAAGCAGGTAAAAAAAATAAAGGTTGGTCTGGCCACACAATTGAGCGTTTTCTAGGATTACCACTCAACTCATCCCGATCCCCAAACTTTGGAAGCTGGGAACTTAAAGTAGTTCCACTTGTACTTAATAAACGTACAAAACTACTCAAGGTTAAAGAGACAATGGCAATTACAATGATAGACCCGATAGAAGTTGCTGCTAAAGAGTTTGAGGATAGTCATCTTTTCAAGAAACTACAAAAAATTGTAGTTGTTGCCCGAATTTTTGAAAATCAGAACGAAAACTGCTCGCTTCTACATTCTGTTGCTTCATTCGATCTTGATCATCCTGAAATCTACGCTCAGGTAAAAGCGGATTATGACTTAGTACGAGACACTATTAAAAATCAAGGATTTGAACAGCTAAGTGGCAAAATGGGCGTACTTGTACAACCAAGAACAAAAGGGCCTGGGCATGGAAGTATCTCGCGTGCTTTTTACGCTAGAACAAGTTTTGTCGCGCATATTTTAGGAGAAGGTCACTCTGTCCCGCTTCCTGTTACATCTTGATGCTAGCCATAGAAATAGGTTTTTTGTAGACGGATTACAGAGAAAGTTATCTATAAAAACATCTTTAATAAATTAGATTAAGTTGGAGAAACGCAGGGATTTTCCTTGGGCTTCAACCTGTCTGAGCTTCAGTATGACCGTTGCGGATAGACCATGCTAGTTCTAAAAGTTCAGTCCAGCGCTTTTGTAACTGTTTGGGGGTGCATTTGATGGTTTTAGCGATCGCAGCATCGTTTTGTCGTGCAGTTTTTAATTGTAATATTTGCTGTTGTTGTTCTGTTAGTTGATTCACAAAGATTTCCCACTGCTGGGAAGATAAACCCAATTTTTGCTCTAAACCTGCGCCTAACCATTGATGTACCAATTGCCAATGGTGTTGTTTGGCAAACTTTTCTACGTGGTATTTAAACCGTTGTTGGAGATAATCGCGCTGACGGCTGGTTAAACCGAGAATTTGGTCAATTTCTGGGGCTGAAAGGTCTTGGAGTTTCAAACTGAGGTAGTTCATACAGTCAGATTGGCCTTGAGACTCCAGATATTTCATCAATTCTGTGATGACGCGATCGCGTTCTGACTCTTCGGATGGATCAAAATTAGTTTGGGCGATCATTTGCGATCGCAGCTGTTGCACCGCCGAGTTACGCTGGTAAGATTCTGCTTCTTCACCTTTAGCAGACTCTACTGCCATTTCAATATCCACGGTAGTTTCTTGCGGCTGACGACGAGCAAAACCTTGGGCCCGCAAAATAATCAATTGCTGATTTGCACCACCAGGTAAGTTGATCCGGCGTTTGGCATACTGCTCTGTAAAAGCCATATATTCAGCTAATTGCAGCTGAGTACGCGGTGTGTGATCGTTAGGTAGTTCGTTTTCTCTGCGGAAAGCTTTGATAGCTTCGATATAAAATGCTTGTAAAAAATCTTCAATCAGGCTGTAACGAGCCTCAAAACCCAATTCAGAGCCGGATATAGTTACATGGCGGTAAACCATAGCACCCAAGTTGCTATGTAATTCCACCCGCCCTTGTTTTGAACCTAGTTGGTAGTAACGTAAGCATTTGTGCATCCGATGCCTTCCCAACGTAATCTGCCAGGATTTGATTTCCCCAGATGTTTGGATACGGGAGCTTTTATCGCAAATGCGTTCTACTTCTACGGCTATGCGGTTTGCTAAAGCTTCTACGCACCTGGGTGCTGCTTTGACTTGGGCTTGCATTTCCTGACACAGCAATTCAATCAAGGTTTCGCTGCTGCTGTCTGAAAATTCTTCAGTCGAAAGGTGGTTATCAAAAATGGGTGTAGAGTTTGGTAGATTAACGACGTTAGATTTCATGACTTTTCCAGGGAGTAGTATTGCACCGTAATTACAACGCAGACACAGCAATCAAGCAAAGCCTTGGCTTACGAATCTTTAGGCATTCATCCATTAAGGCTTGCCGTATGTAATGTTCACATTTAAAGCTCATATATAAAACTGTAGGAAATACCAGAGAGTTATAGTTATCGCAATGTGTCGGTTTTTTCACAAGTAACCACATTGACGCTAGGACACAAGTACCCGCCATTTTCTTAAAGTTGTCAAATCCCTTGTTGTACCAACTGTTGCCACCATCCTGTTATTGGATCTGTGCTGTCGTAGACATCGGCGTAAAATATGACAATTTAAAAACTGGAGTCGCTTTTATCACAATTTCCGAAACGAAGAGGTGCGCCTGTGAAGTTTAATTCTTATACCCATGCTGCTGCTGCTTCCCAACCTAAACCCCTCCGTAAAATTATTGCTTCGTCTCCCGTCATATCCAAGATGGTAGATACTTCATAAGTAGGTTCTTCGCCAGTATCTACAATTATGTCTACCAACTTGTCCAAACGATCAAATAGCTCTACCCGCGACTGAATCGTTTCTGGATCTATCCGAATCATGCCATTATCTGCTTCATCTGGTGGCAGATGTGCTGATGTTGAAATAATCGGATTGCCCAAAGCTGCCAGCAACTCCAAACACACAGTATGGTTTGGGACTCTAATTCCAGTACTTTTCCGCTTGGGGCTTTGCACCAATCGCGGTACTAATTTAGTCGCTGGGAGCAAAAACGTGTATGGCCCTGGAATTAGGCGTTTCATAATTCGATAGGCTGTGTCACTTACGAAGGCATAAGTTGCCACATTTGAAAGCGAGGGACATAAAAATGTCAGTGGTTTATCATTTGCTAGCTGTTTAATTTGCCGCACTCGTTCTACCGCCGACTTGGCATTCAAATCACAACCGATCGCATAAACTGTATCAGTAGGGTAAAGCATAACTGCGCCACTAGAAAGCGCCGACTTTATTTCCTCTATTCGGCGAACTTGAGGATTATCCGGATGAACTGGGAAAATTTTTGCCATAACGTGGGGAGTGGGGAGTGGGGAGTAGGAGCAGGGGGCAGAGGGCAGGGGGCAGGGGGCAGGGGAAGAAGAACTATTGATTATTGACCAATCCCCCATACCCAATGACAAATGACAAATGACAAATGACAAATGACAAATGACTAATGACTAATTTATTATGAATAATATTGCTTATCTTCAATGTCCGACAGGAATTTCTGGCGATATGTGCCTGGGTGCTTTGGTAAGTTTGGGTGTTCCTGTGGAGTATTTAATTGAAAAACTCAATGGGTTGGGTATTGAACAGGAATATCAGTTAAGGGCAGAATTTGTTCAACGGAATGGTCAGCAGGCGACTAAAGTCCATGTGGATTTAGTACACGATCGCCACCACCACCATCACCACGATCACGAACATAGTCACGATCGCACACGCCACCTCCCTGAAATAGAGCAGATGATCCTCAAAGCAAAGTTGCCATCACGGGCAGAAGCTTGGAGTTTGGCGGTATTCCGACAGCTAGCAGTAGCAGAAGGGGCAGTGCATGGCATTTCTCCTGAAAAAGTTCATTTTCATGAGGTGGGTGCTGTAGATGCGATCGTAGATATTGTGGGTACTTGTCTGGGGTTGGATTGGTTGGGAATTGAGAGTAATGAGGAAGGATTGCCCTTACTTTACTGCTCGGCGTTCCCGACTGGTGGCGGCACTGTTCGGGCTGCACATGGTCAGATGGCGGTACCAGTACCAGCTGTATTAAAGCTCTGGGAAATGCGGGGTTGTCCAGTTTATAGCAATGGCATTGACAAAGAACTGGTGACACCAACAGGAGCGGCGATCGCTACTACTTTGGCAAGAGATTTTGGTTCACCACCTGCCTTCGCTATCAAGCAAATAGGATTGGGAGCAGGAACCATAAATTTACCCATTCCCAATATTTTACGCCTTTGGGTGGGTGAAAGCGCAAGTTTAGAGTCGAATTTCAGTGATTTTGAAGATAGTAGCTCAAATTTAGAAACCATCTCGGTACTAGAAACTCAAATTGATGATTTAAATCCGCAAGCGATCGGCTATGTGTTTGAGGCGTTGTTTGCGGCTGGTGCAGTAGATGTTTTTACCCAAGCGATCGCTATGAAAAAGTCCCGTCCAGGGATTTTGCTGACTGTGATTTGTCATCCAGAAAATTTACTCAGTTGTGAAGCGGTTATATTCAGCGAAACCACTACTTTGGGCATTCGCCGAACAACTCAGCAACGCGCCATTTTACAACGAGAAATTCAACAAGTCGAAATTGAATATGGCAAAGTCCGTGTCAAAATAGCATGGAAAGGACAATCAGCAGAAAAAGTTATTGCAAATGTGCAGCCAGAATATGAAGATTGTGCAGAGTTAGCTCGAAAACATAATATTCCTTGGCGCGAAATTCAACGGTTGGCGCTACAGCGTTGGTATTTAGTCAATGGCTGATACAAATTTCTTAAACCACGTCTATCTTGAAACCTATAGTTCTAGTTCTTCCATGATCAAAAGGATTTGCCCTCATCCCCCAACCCCGAATCCCAGATATGGAATTCCGGGAGCCACAATTTCAAACTCCCTCTCAAGCATTTGGGAGAGGGATTTAGGAAGAGGGTGAAAACTACGGTTCTCAACTTAGATAAGGTTTAAATATAGCGGTTCTCAAATGGAAAATACACTTTGAACTCACTTCGTTTAAGAGGATGAATGAACAAGTTTTGGGCGAATAAAATAGAGCCTCCGGCACGCTGACGCGAACGCTACTACACAAACGAAGTCCACCTCCGTGGACTAATAACAAAATCAAGGGTTTTTAACCTGCGGAGGCAGGTTTTGTCTGTGTAGCCGCGGTTTCTAACCGCCAAGGCTAGTAATAAATTAGACTTGTTCATTCAACCTCTAAGGAGAGAGCCTTTAAGTCTTTTGACTTCCCCGAATGCGAGTGCGTCTCCAAGAGTTGGGGCTAGCCTTAAAGATTAACTTTTGTTTCATTAATCTTTACGATTCAACTCTGTTATGGTAATGAAGTGGGATAAGTACGCTCCTATGATGTTGCTAATTAATAAAGCAATAGGGGCAACCTCGCAAAAACCATTTATCAAGCGTGCTTATTACATTGTTTGAAGTTATGTAGCCTTTTGATTACGGCCTATCAACCACTGCGGTAAACTATGCGTTGATTATGATTCTTTCGCAGAGAAGAACACTCGGAAGGAGCGGTTTTTTCAATGTCTCATACCGTAAAAATCTACGATACCTGCATTGGCTGCACCCAATGCGTCCGCGCTTGCCCTACTGATGTACTGGAGATGGTTCCTTGGGATGGCTGCAAAGCTGCTCAAATTGCCTCTTCACCCCGTACAGAAGACTGTGTGGGCTGTAAGCGTTGCGAAACCGCTTGTCCCACCGACTTTTTGAGCATCCGGGTTTACCTGGGGGCTGAAACAACTCGCAGTATGGGTCTGGCTTACTAAAAAGCTCAGTGCATCACCGAACTTCCGCAATGCGGGTCTACTGCCCAACCGTTCTTCCAGAAGGGTTGAGGCGCAAGCCTTTGCTTTGCTCAGAGTTCTCGCTGAGTTCTGAGTCTTGGGGTCAAAGAAGTAAATCAAAAAAACAATTTCTTGATTCTTCACTCAGCACCCAGGACTCAGAACTCAGTGTTTAAAACTTTTAAAGTCAGGACTTACGCAAAATTAGGAAAAGACGAACCGCGAAGGCGAGTGCGTCTCCAAGAGTTGGGATAGGAGTTTTAGAGGGTTATTGCGTAATTCCTAAAAGTTTCTTAATAGCTTAATAGCAAGCATCTTTAAAAATACCTAGTGGCAGAGGGAGTAATTTACTCCCTTTTTTATTTGCAAAAGGTCTACTTTATGCTACCAACTATACTGGATCTAATCATCCTGAAAAAAAGTGGTGTGAACAATGTGCGGAATCGTTGGATATATAGGCACTCAAGCGGCGACAGACATTTTACTGGCTGGGCTGGAAAAACTAGAGTATAGGGGCTACGATTCGGCTGGAATCGCTACTGTTTGGGAAGGTGAGGTTAATTGTGTGCGGGCAAAGGGCAAACTGCATAACTTGCGTTCTAAACTCGAACAAATAGAAGCCCCTGCCCAGATTGGTATTGGTCACACACGCTGGGCAACTCATGGTAAACCAGAAGAGTACAATGCCCATCCCCACATGGATACGGCAAAGCGAGTCGCGGTGGTGCAAAATGGCATTATCGAAAATTACCGCGACTTACGCGAGGAACTCAAAGGAAAAGGACACAAGTTTCTTTCTGAAACCGATACAGAAGTAATTCCCCATCTGATAGCAGAATTTTTAAAGAATATTCCCACCTCATCTCCCTCATCTGCTTCATCCCCCTTATTAGAGGCAATTCGCCAAGCAGTTAACCACTTGCAAGGGGCATTTGCGATCGCAGTTATTTCTGCTGACTACCCCGATGAATTGATTGTGGTTCGCCAGCAAGCACCTTTGGTAATTGGTTTTGGGCAAGGGGAGTTCTTTTGTGCATCTGATACGCCAGCGATCGTTGCCTACACCCGTGCAGTGCTACCTTTAGAAAATGGCGAAATTGCCCGCCTCACACCTTTGGGCGTTGAGATTTACAATTTTGCTGGCGACAGGTTGAAAAAACAACCCCGGCTGCTCAACTTCAACCCTGCAATGGTAGAAAAGCAGGGATTCAAACACTTCATGCTCAAAGAAATCCATGAGCAACCAGGGGTAGTAAGAGCTAGTTTAGAGGCTTATTTTAATCCAGGCGAATCTAGCGAATCGCCCATCAATCTTGGTTTACCTAAAGATTTCTACAACGATTTAGAACAAATTCAGATCGTCGCCTGTGGTACGAGTTGGCACGCAGCATTAATTGGTAAATATTTACTTGAACAACTAGCAGGAATTTCAACTCAGGTACATTACGCTTCTGAGTATCGCTATGCACCATCACCCGTAACGGCCAACACGTTGATTATTGGCGTTACCCAATCAGGTGAAACTGCTGATACCCTAGCAGCTTTGACGATGGAAAAAGAACGTCGCCAAGGAAAAGAAGCTAAATATCAAGCGCGATTACTAGGTATTACTAATCGCCCTGAAAGTAGCCTTGGTCATTTGGTACCGCATATCATCAGTACCCTAGCGGGAATTGAAATTGGGGTAGCGGCGACGAAAACTTTTACCGCTCAATTGATGGCATTTTATGCATTGGCATTGGATTTAGCGGCTCGTCGTCAGACAGTTTCAAAAGATATTTTAGAGAAAATTATTAATGGGTTGCGGCAAATTCCTAAAGAAATTGAAGCAACTTTGGAAAGTCAAGAACGTTTAACTGAACAGCTAGCCCACGAATTCGCCGAAACCAAAGATTTCATTTTTATCGGAAGAGGAATTAACTTTCCTATTGCTTTAGAAGGGGCGTTGAAATTAAAAGAAATCAGCTATATTCACGCCGAAGGGTATCCGGCGGGAGAAATGAAACATGGCCCGATCGCTCTATTAGATGCGAAAGTACCAGTAGTTGCGATCGCAATCCCTGGTAATGTGTACGAAAAAGTTATTTCAAATGCCCAAGAAGCCAAAGCCAGAGATTCTCGGTTAATTGGCGTGACTCCCGTCAACGATGGCGAAGCTGCGGAAATCTTTAACGATCTTCTTCCCATCTCTCATGTAGAAGAATTACTTTCTCCGATTCTTTCCGTAGTTCCCTTACAATTATTGGCTTATCATATTGCCGCCCGTCGCGGTTTGGATGTCGATCAGCCAAGAAATTTGGCCAAGTCTGTAACGGTGGAATAGTCTATTAATAGAGGTAGTAGCGTTTAAACGCTACTACAACCCAATGTGCAATTCCTCATGGTTATAGCTCCTGTTCCGTTCACGCCAGTAGAGCAAGCAAAATCTGCACAAGAAGCAGTTAGAAATGGAGCGGCTATTATACACCTGCACGTTCGCGACAATAATGGCGAAGAATGTTTTGAGCCAGAGCGATATTGCGAAACAATTTCTCAGATCAAACAGATTGTTCCTACTCCCATCATCGAAATCACCCCGCGTGGAACAGATAGGTTAATGCCAAGACCTGTAAAATTTGAACGGGGTAATCTGGTAAAAATATCTGCTGCAATGTGGGGCAATAAGCCAGAACTCAAGCCTGAAATGTGCGCGCTCAACCTGTCAACACGGAATATTGACGAACAAACAGTTCTCCTAAACCCGCCATCTGAGGTCAAAGATCAGATCGAGCGTATTTACAGTTTAGGGCTTATTCCTAGATGCGATCTTTACGATATAGGAGACATCCGAACAGCTTTAGGATTACTGGAAAAAGGCATCTTAAGAGAGCCGGTTCATTTTCTCCTAATTCTAGGAAGTTATTCAGGGATTGGAGCGACCTCTCAAGATATGGAGTACATGGTTAAACAATTGCCAGAAACGTCTCACTGGACAGCATTGGGAAGTGGCAGTCGGTATAACTCTTTTATAGCAGAGCAAGCCACTTTACTTGGTGGGCATATTCGCACAGGATTTGAAGACGAAACCTATGTCAGTAAGGGACAAAAAGCGAAATCAAATGCAGAATTAGTGGCTAACTTAAGAGGTCTTTGCGAAAAAGTAGGGCGTCCGATCGCAACACCCGATCTAGCTCGCGAAATCCTCGGGCTGCAACAGTCGCCACAGCAACAATTCGTTTCTGTTATTTAACAAGTGGTGGGGGTAAAAGTAGCATAGCTTCTATCAAGCAGCGCGAATTGAAGCCTAAGCTAAATCCCCATCACAAAATGTAATTGCGAATTAAGAATGCATCGAATTGTGAATTGTTTTAATTGCCCTACTTACTCAATTGACAGTTCGCAATTCCCCATATACCAATCATTGTGAACTGCGAATTGTCAATTGCTCCCTTGAGATGCCCCATACTCTTCTTTTTTTCAAAGATTCTTACCATGACACAAGTAAGTGTTAGCAGTATTTTCAGCGTGTTACATTTGTTTCCGATTGGCATAGTTGTTGGAATTATTTCTGCCCTCCTGGGTATTGGAGGCGGGTTACTTTATGTTCCAGCGCTTGCAACAGTTGGAGCCTCACCAATTCAGTCTGTTGCAACTAGCTTAGTTGCAATTACCCTTGGCGCAATTTCTGGGACAATCCAGAATTGGCAAATAAAGTCACTTAAACTTGAAACGGTTTTTTTATTAACATTCCCTGCCATGCTAACAACCGAAATAGGAGTCAGCATCGCTAGCGCTTTACCTAGTAAATGGCTATTATTGAGTTTTTCCGCTCTTCAGATAACTGCAATCTGGCTGATTAACTTAAAAAACAAACTTCAAAAAGACGAGAAAAAAACCGACTTAATTGAATTATCTCAATCCTCAGGAGATTCAACAATACCAACTTTAAAAACTCAAGGCATTGGACTGGTAGCTGGAGTTTTATCTGGTTTGTTTGGAGTAGGTGGGGGTATTATCATGGTTCCCCTGCAAGTTCTGCTTCTTAAAATGCCAATCAAGCAATCTGTACAAACCAGCTACGGAGCGATTGTATTAATTTCCTTATGGGCAGTTAGTCGTTATGTAATCGCAGATTCTACTAATGTATTGATAGTGCCAGGACTGATGTTGGGGGTGGGCTCGTTATTGGGCGCAAATTACGGTGCTAGGCTGCTGCCAAAATTGTCAGATAATTTAGTTAGATATTTATTTACATGTTTGTTGGTTATTTTAGCTGGTTATATGTCATTAAAAGCTTTGAAAATGTAAATTTTCGCACTTCAAGATGAAAAGCTATAGCGTGTTCTTTGGTTTGAGTTTATTTTTAGGCGCGATCGCAACTGTCTCCCTGTTTTACCAGAAGCGAGTACCAGAAGTACTGATTCAAAATGAGGATTTAAGTGAGGAATTTTATCAAATTCTCGAAGATGAAAACCTTGATGACACCCAGCAAGCAAAGCTAGAGAGGAAATTTGCCCGCGAAACTGAGGTAATAAAACGCGATGATAGGTTAGAGACAATATAGGACTCCGATTTTATTTCTGAAAACATACTGAGACTGAAAAGCCCGTTTTATCAGGGTTTTATCTGAAATCTTGTTCAAAAATCAGATATGAGTCCTATAGCAAAAGATATTGTTTACCACTTTCCCCGTCGTGGCTATCTTGGTAAAGGCTTGGTAGTTTCTCTTGATAAATTTACTGCTGTAAAAATGTACGACAAAGTACAGTATCACTGGAAAGCAGAAATTAAAAATCTGGTGGGACGAATTAAGAAATCTAATAATGACATGCTTATTTTTGGAACCGAGGTACTTAAACCCAGCGAATTGGGTAAAAAGTAAAAAGAAAGAATACTTAATTATTTAATTCTCATTTCTTACGAACTAATCCTTGGGGAAATCCTGGTGGTAGCGACCTGACGAAATAGACCTTGACTGCTTCATCACGATTTGAGTTTTTCATATAAGATGTACTTAGAAACGGACGATATTCAGTCTGGTGAGCAAGATATACTTTCATGAAAGCTGTACTAAAAGCCTGAAAACGAATACGTCCCAATTCTGGCTCACGTCCAGAGAAACCAGAGAAACGGTTAGAAGATGGTAAAACTACGCTACTCACACCAGCAATCAAATCAGTATGAGTTCCTTTGTCACCAATACCCAAATACTTGTCTTTGGTAGTCAACCAGGAAAATGCTTGTACTTGTTCCAACAAGGCGGGAGTAAACGTGTCTGAGGCTCCACCAGCAATGACTACGGGAATTTCGATTCGGCTCAGACCGGTTTGCCCAAGAATACTACTCGTGACTGGATTCAGAGCAATCACAGCTTTGACTCGGCGATCGCGTAAATCTAGGTTGCTTAAGTTTTGTTGTATCTGTTCATAATCAGGAGAATTTTTTCCCAGTGCTAAAGCACGACACTGCAACAACAACGACATATTGACCGGATCGGGTTCAGATTTACAATCTTTGTGCAACTGATTAATATTGATGCGTGCGCCAGCTAAGACTAAGGCTGTATAACCACCGAAAGATTGTCCAATCACACCGACTTCTTGAACGTTGATTTTTCCTTGTAGCCAGGGATCAGATGTTGACCGCTGCTCTAATTGATTAAGCACAAAAGTTACGTCTAAAGGTCGGTCAATTAATTCTGTGTCTGCAAATACTTGTTGGCTTTTCCCTGTGAGTAGTGCTTCCATTTGCAGAGAATCACTACCAGGATGCTGAGGAACAACAACAGCAAATCCATAGGATGCTAAATTTTCTGCTAAGTAAGCAAAGCTATCACGATCGGAACCTAGTCCATGAGAAATGACTACAACTGGTGCGGATGATTGACTTTCAGGTAAATAGATATCTGTCTGAATGACTCTAGTTTTAATACTTCCAGTCAGGGATTTACGATTAGTATCCACAAACGCGATCGCTCTCTTCTGCCAAGAAAATGGCCCTGACTTGTTGTATAACTGGGGTAATTTTGAGATATCTACAGGTGGTTCAGTCGATGCTTCTGTAGTAGACTGTTGATCAATTACAGAGAGAGCTTGATTTGTCTCCTTGTTCAGAGTTGAAAGTTTATTCATCAGTGCAAAAAGCTCTTGGGAGTTAATCCGAATACTCTGTGAAGGGAAGTAGCGCATCGTATTCAGGAGTGTTAATCCCTGTGGATCAGCCGCCGCTAGAATCAACGCCGCCCGAATTGCATAAAAACCGTTTTGTCTTGAATCTGTTTGAATCAATTCACCCGCAGATTTTAACATTGATTCTCCAATTTCTGAGTAGAGAAATTGAGAGACTGCTACGGGACTTAATTTTTCTTTTTCATTCAAAACCTGACGCAGTTGAGTAATATCCTCTGGTTTGAGGTACTTTTTATATGATGCTAGTTCACTGCTAATTTTACCTTCTTGAGCATAAGTTTTTAAATCAGTAACAGGAAGAGAAAATTCTAAAAGACTGTAAGAAAATTTTATTTGTTCAGCACCGAGAGCTGGCATCATTCCCATACTCAACAGCCCGATAGTGGTACCGACCCAAGAAGAAATTTTAAGTTTCATAGCATCGTGTGAATGAGTAATTTGACTGGGCAAATTTTAGATTTTAGATTTTGGATTAAAAAAGTTTTTTGATACATGCCCCGCCCCGCTTCAATTTTAGATTTTGGATTAGACGATAGCGCAGCGTCTTCTCTTCTTAGGCTGCCGCCAACGAGTCCGCGTACTCCTGCAAAGAACCAAGCTACAAAAGCATCTGTCTGCAACAGGCTGTTCGCGTTCGTAGAGAGGGTACTTGTATAGAAATGGTATTGGAAGTCAAGTTTGAGAGCGATGCCTGCGGCAACTCCTTCGGAGAACGCATCCTAATCGCTTTCAAGAAACAAACTAGAAGGAAAAAGGATTTGACTTATTTGTTTGATTTTTAGCGTGTGGTGCGATCGCTCTCAAGAGTTAAGCAGGGGCATTTCCCTGAGACTTGACGACTGTTACTTGACCTTTTCCATTCAAAGAGGGTAAATCCCCAGATGGAGTAGGTTCAGGCGATTCGGGAGGCTTAGGAGGTTTACCTTTAGAGCCAAAGTCTGTAAGATTTTTGACCACCACATAAAGGACGGGCACCAGCAGCAGACTCATGATCACGGAGACGAATAAGCCGCCAAACACTGCCGTACCGAGCGACACCCGGCTGGCTGCACCCGCGCCGGATGACACCACTAGGGGAATGAACCCACACAGGGCAGCAATTGTGGTCATTAAAATCGGGCGTAACCGTTGTTCAACTGCATGGAGTGCAGCTTGGGCGATGGTCATTCCTTTTTCCCGCGATTGGTTGGCAAATTCTACAATCAAAATCGCGTTTTTACTCGCTAAACCGATCAACATCACCAACGCCACCTGACAGTACAAATCGTTGACCAACCCGCGCACTGAGACGAATAACAACGCGCCTAAAATTGCAAACGGCACAGTTAGTAGGATGATGATTGGGTCGATGTAATTTTCGTACTGGGCTGCCAAGATGAGAAACACAGCCACGATCCCAAGACCAAAGATCAGAATCGTTTGTCCGCCAGACTTGGCTTCTTCTCTGGAAATCCCTGTCCAGTCGTAACCCAAACCGGGCTGGTCTATCTCCTTAAATGCCTGCTGCATCGCCTCAATTGCTTGCCCAGAACTGTAACCGGGGGCTGCACTGCCTTGAATCTTGATTGAGCGGAATAAGTTAAAGTGGCTGATGGTTTGCGGCCCTGTAATCGGAGTCACTTTGACGACTTCATTCAGCAGCACCAGATTACCACCTCTGGAACGGACATTAATTTGACCAATATTGTCTGGAGAGTTACGAAACTGTTCATCTGCTTGGATGTATACCCGGTAGCTGCGCTGGGAGAAAGTAAAATCGTTGACATACTGCCCACCCATGTAAGCGCCCAGGGTATTCATTGCCTGACTAAAATCCACATCGAGGGCTTCTAAGCGATCGCGGTCAATGTCAATCTGGTACTGAGGGGTGCTAGACGTAAATTGAGTGAACACTCGGCTCAAAGCGGGATTTTGATTAGCTTTGGCAATTAGCTGTTGCGCGATCGCCAAAAATTGATCGATACTCAGTTGTCCGTTGGTACGATCTTGCAGCTGAAATTCAAAACCGCCCGTCACGCCATAGCCAGAGACGGCGGGGAGGTTAGAAGTGAAGATCATTGCATCCTGATTTTGGGCGAAGATGCCATTCAGCCGTTGCACGATCGCCTTCACTGTATGTTCTTCACCCTGGCGGTCTTTCCACTCTTTCAGGTTAAAGAAAAACGTCCCCTGATTCGGCCCATTGCCGTTTAGACCAAAGCCGCCAATGACCAGAGACGCTGCCATCTCAGGCACTTCTTTTTCCAGGGTTTTATACACAGTCTGCGTCAGTTTTTCGGTGGAGGCGAGGGAAACACCATCGGGAGCCTGAATTAGACCGACAATAATACCTTGATCCTCATCTGGTACAAATCCACTGGGGACGGACATATAAATAAACACCGTTGCTGCAAGTCCGAGGATAAATACCCCGACTACGAACATGCGGATGCGGATCAAGAACTTGGTCAAACTCTCGTATTGCTTCAGCACCCAGCTAAAGCCCCGGTTAAACTGACGAAAGAACCAGCCCAGTGGACCTCGCCCTTCACCCTCGACATGATGCAGGAACAGTCCAGACATACTAGGGGTGAAACTCAGGGCATTGAATAAAGAAATACCGATAGAAAAGATAATGATTAGTGCGAACTGCCGATACATAATACCGGTCGCGCCCGGAAAAAAGGACACCGGGATAAATACCGCCATCAACACCAACGAAGTAGCAATCACCGCGCCGGAAAGCTCCCCCATCGCTTCAAAAGCAGCTTGGCGGCGGTCTAAGCCTTGTTCCATCTTGGCAGCAATCCCCTCGACGACGATGATCGCATCATCTACCACCAAACCCGTTGCTAGTACTAATCCGAACATCGTCAAGGTGTTGAGCGAGAAGCCCAGGACATAAGCAAACGCCAATGCACCAACCAAGGATACAGGAACAGCGATCGCCGGAATGATCGTCGCCCGCCAATCTTGCAAAAAGATGAAAATCACCACCACCACGAGGGCGATCGCTTCCATCAGCGTCTTGACCACCTCTTCAATTGACACTTCCACAAACTTGGTAGTGTCGTAGGCGATGACGGCTTTCAAACCGGGGGGAAAGTTTTTCTCTAACTCTGCAATCTTGGCTTCCACGGCTTTGGCAGTATTCAGCGCATTGCTGCCCGGAAGTTGATAGATCAACATCCCAGCGCCGGCTTTGCCTTGTACCAGTGCCGAAGTTGTATAGTCCTGCGCTCCTAACTCGGCTCGTCCGACATCCTTGAGTTTAACCAGCGTCCCGTCGGCTTGGGACTTAATCACCAGGTTCTCAAATTCCTTGACATCTTTTAATCTACTATTGATTCGGAGCGGAAAATTTGATTTCTGATTTGCCTTGGTGGGCGCTTGACCGATCGACCCTGCCCCCACCTGCACATTCTGAGAAGTTAGCGCACTGCTGACATCCGTTGCCGTCAAGCCCCGACTGGCTAAAGCGTTTGGGTCAAGCCACAGCCGCATTGCATATTGGCGTTCTCCAACCAGTCTGGTATCTCCTACACCAGGGACGCGCTTGATCTCATCGGTGATGTAGAGGTCAACATAGTTACTCAAAAAGATGTTATCGTACTCGCTATTTTCGGCATAGAAGCCATAAACTAGCAAAATGCTGTTAGAACGTGCTAGGGTGGTCAGTCCAGTTTGCCGCACAGACTCAGGTAAGGTTGGTTGGGCGATCGCAGCTCGATTCTGCACGTTAACTTGGTTAATATTACGGTTACTCGTTGGGTCAAACTGAGTTGAAATGGTGCTGGAACCGTCGTTACCACTGCTTGAAGTCATGTACTGCATCCCCTCAACCCCGTTTACTTGCCGCTCAACCAAGGTTGATACGGTATCTTCAACGGTTTGGGCATCTGCGCCAATATAGGTGCTGGAGGTTTGTACCTGAATCGGTGCAATTTCCGGTAAGTTGTTAATCGGCAATAAAGGAATACAGATGCCACCGATTAGCAAGATTAGTATGGTGCAAACTGTTGATAAGACAGGTCGCTTGATAAAGGTATCTGCGATCGACATGATAATTGTACCATTTGAGATTTTATATTTTAGATTTTGGATTGAGAAAGTCTTGCTCAGACTGACTTTTACCTAACTAGGTGTGGCATTCTTTTTTCAATTTGGGATTAACTTTTAACGAACTTTGGCGGTTTAAGTCAAGAGTCTCTACAGGCAGAACGTTTTGGGACGGGATCTAAATAAGAGTCACAAACCTTAATTGCGAATTGCGAATTGCGAATTGCGAATTGGTTTAAGGTTGTGGTTGGACGGGTGCGCCATCTCGCAGTTTGAGAATGTTAGATACCGCGATGCGATCGCCTGGTTTAATTCCCTCTACAATCGGATAGCGATCGCTTTGCACTTCACCCAATTTCACAGGTTTTTGATGCACAACGAATTGCGGTTTTTGTTTTGACTTGTCTTTTTCCACCACCTTTTCTTTTGACTTGTTTTCTTCCACCACATAGACAAAATTCTGTCCGCCAATGCGATTCACCACTTGAATTGGAATCAAAATCCCCGTCTGCTGGCTCCAGATAATCCGGGCGCGGACATATTGCCCATCCCGCAATTTGCCATTTGAATTAGTAAATCGAGCTTTGACTAAGATAGATTGGGCAGCTGTATTCACTTGTGGCGAAATAAAGTTAATACTGCCGGTGGTTAAACGCTTACCTGTGTTGGCATCTAGTAGTTCTACAGCTAATCCCTGACGCAGTTGGGCAGCATTGTTAGACGGCACCAAAATTCGCATATCCAGGAGATCATTTTTGGTAATTGTGGTCAAGTTGCCGCCAATATTCACATAATCGCCCACTTTGACGGAGAAATCGCCAACGATCCCAGCAAGCGGTGCAACCACCTGCTTCTGGTTCAGATTAACTTGACTTGAGGCAACTTGAGCCTGGGCTTGCTGCACGTTCGATAGTGCCTGATTGATACTTGCTTGTCCGGCATTTACCTGTTTTTTGGCAGCATTTAGGGTGGCGATCGCTGCATCTAAGTTATTTTTAGCAATATCGAGTTCTTGCTTTGCCTGTGCGCCTTCAGTTACAAGCATTTTGGTTCGCTGGAACTGCACTTGCTGTAATTTTACATCTGCGGCGGCTTTGACTTCATCGGCTCGTTTGGCTTCTAGCTGTGCCTGGGCGGTTGTTACAGCCGCCCGATTGGAGTTAACCACAGCAACAGCACTGGAGATATTGGCTGTAGTCTGATCTAAACTTAGAGATACAATTGGGGTTCCTTGGGTGACGCGATCGCCACTAGATACAAATATGCGTTCGATTCGCCCCTGAACTTGCGGCTGAAGCGAAACGCGCTCTTGGGCTTCCAAGGTGCCGACAAACTCAGAGGTAGATTGAACTTGACTCGATTCAACTGTCTGCACCTTAACTGGCAGAGGCGGTGGTGGTGGTGGCGGGGCTTCTCGTTTACCTAATAATTTCCAGCCCACAAAGCCCCCACCCCCAAGCACAAGAATCGCAAGTATTGCCGCCAGCCATGATTTCCGTTTTATAGGAGGTTTAGTAGAGGTTTCTTCAGTAGGACGTGGCTCTGTAGACACTGACGTTACGCCCGAACCAGAGCCGTTTGTAACAGTCTTGTTCAGATCCTCAGTTTTGTCCGAAGATGCAGATATAATTGGGTGATCGATTGACATAAAATACTTAACTCCGTCAAGATTCGTAATTCAGATTAAATCTGGGTTTCCAGGTTTGAATCTGTCGGAAATATTTTTAAAATTGGTATAAATTGCAGAATTTTTTCACCTAGATCAGTGAAGTTTGAGATTATTTTTGACAGGCTTTAATCTTTGCCTTTAGCCGTCATTTGCCAAATTCTTTCTAAGGTTTGAATTTGCCGTAGCCGAATTCCTATTAGTTGGTGATGTCTTGTATGCCGCCTTCCAACCCCAACTCCGATACAGAAGAAGACTGCTGCAACACAAAGACAAGCTACAAACAAAAGGCTTCCAGACAAACTATCAATCTGGTCTTGTGTGTAGGTGAGGTTAGTTTGATCGAGTTGTTGAATAACTGGAGTTACTAGTTGATGCTGTGCTGTGAGGTCATCTAGAGAGAACCTGTTCATATTACTATGCTTCTTTTAATAATTAGTATTACCAAAGGCTGAAGTTTGCTTTATACACGAGCAATCTGCTTCAAAATCTCTTCAGCAAACCATCCCGTCCGGTTGACAAAGTTACGGGCTGGAGTCGGCATGAATTCGAGATAGGTTGATAGGCGAATTGCCTGACCTAACTGGCCTTTGATTTCGTAGCGATCAAAAATTTCCACAGCGCTCTCATGCATTCCCAGCTTCATCAACATACCCCGCAGATTAACCGTTGCAGGGGTAGGAGATTTCCCGTTAATCAGCGCCTTAATATTATGAGCGATCGCTGCTCCTTGTTGATAGGCAACCTGAGCAGTAGCAGGTTGGGGATTCGACGGATCGATCGCACAATCTCCCGCCGCAAACACTTCTGGAAAATCTGGCAGTTGCAGCGTCGGTTTAACTAAGAGGCGATCGCGTTTATCCCGATTTTCAGCCGCGATCGGCAGCGCCTCAATCACCGGATGAGTTGCATTCCCAGTTGTCCACAGCACTGTGGCGGCGGCTAATCTCCACTGTTGCTCATTCCGCTCAAACTCTACGGCTCCCGGATGCACCTCTTTCACCTCAGACCCTAACAACACCTCGACGGAGGCGTTTCGCCCTTTCAGCGCCGATTTTGCAGTTTCACGCAGGCGATCGCTTGTAGATTCTTTGAGAATATCATCACCACGCTGCAAAATCACAATCCGAATTTCCTCTGGGTTCCCACCTAAAGGGATGTACCAAGTTGGCAGTAAATCTGCCAGGGTTGCCGCAATTTCCACCCCAGATGCACCACCACCCACAATCACAACCGTAAGCAGAGCAAGGCGTTCTGTTATATCTTCGGTTTGGGTTGCAATCTGCAAGCGGTTTCGTAAATGCTGTGCCAATGCAAACACATCATAAGCTGTGCGGAATAATCGGGTATGTTCTTTTGCCCCAGGTATACCCAGGTAACTTGTGGTGCTGCCCAATGCCAGTACCAAATGACGATAGGAATACTTTAAGCCAGAGTCTAGCTCCACCTGCTTTTGATCCAGGTCAATCGCCTCTACTGTCCCCAGCACAAAGGTAATACCGCTATTGTGCAGCAATTGATCGTAGCGGGGGCAAATTAACTCTAGCTTGACTTCGCTAGTAAGCAGTTCATATAACAGGGGCTTAAAAACAAAGCTCCACGATTGGTCAATCAAAATAATCGGACAGGAATGTAAATCTCGCAGATGCAGTGCTGTAAACAATCCTCCAAAACCACCCCCTAGAATCACAATCGGTAGAGCATCGTTTGTTTCATGTATTGGCGATCGCATACTTCAACCTCCCTTTTACAGCTTTATGACCTTTTCATCGCATCATATCAAACGAAACAGTTTCGTCTTGCATAAAATTAAGTAAAACAAAACCGTTTCGTCTTGTCAATGGGTTATGATAGAAATCAGTCAATAGTAATAGTATTAGGGACTGACAAATAAAAAATATCCCCAAATCTCTTGTAGTGCGGGCATCTTGGCCGCTAATACTAAAGGACGGGCAAGATGCCATTGGTGTCAACTTAACGTATAAGCTAGATTTGGCGAACTTTCCAGCTTTGACCCTCACCCCCAACCCCTCTCCCAAAATTGGGAGAGGGGAGTAAATTCTCTAGTTCCCCTTCTCCCATCTTGGGAGAGGGGAGTAAATTCTCTAGTTCCCCTTCTCCCATCTTGGGAGAAGGGGTTAGGGGATGAGGGCAAAACGTCCTCTCAAAGCAGATTTTTTCTTAACTTGACACCTATGGCAAGATGCCCATCCCCCAATATTGGATAATTTATTTTTTGATGTTCTCTTAGTGGATGCCCAGCAAAGCGGAAAATTGAGTGATGAGTAACGTTAAGAGTACTGAACGGGAGTTATCCCGGGAAAAAACTGAAGCGATCCTGCGGGGAGCGATGCAGGAGTTTATGGAGCATGGGTATGCAGGAGCCAGGATCGATAAAATTGTGGCAGCCGCAGGGGTTTCTAAAGCCACAGTCTATCGACGCTTTGCCGATAAGGAGACATTATTTAGCGCTCTAATCCAACGAATGGCAGAAAAAGTCAACTTTTTTGAGCAACAAGATTTTCCCTCATCCCAAGAAGAACCCGTTGTATTCTTGAAACGTCATGCTACTAAAATGCTTAACTGTGCTGCTGAAAACCCGCAAGATATAGCACTTTTCCGAATCGTCATTGCTGAATCAGGTCGCTTTCCAGAACTAGGACGCGTTTTTCTCCAAAATGTTGAGAAACCAAATCTTGACTTTATCACCCAATACTTTGCTACTCATCCTAAACTTCAAATTGCTGACCCCGAAGTTGCAGCCCGAATGTTTATCGCAACGCTGCTTCATATTGTGACTACGCGGGATCTGCTGGATGGTGGAGATATTATGCCCATAGATTGCGATCGCCTGATCGATGGCTTGCTTTCACTGATTATTCATTCCAGCCAGAGTGTGAGATTATGACTGGGGGAAAAAATCAGAGTCGAGAACTTGTTCTAGTGTAAAGGGAGATTGTTCGGGGAAGGTTGCGATCGCTAATCCAGTTTCAATCACAGCCAGCCGTCTAGCGGTTTGATAGCTTTCCTCAAAAACCTGATCAAAGTGAGGCTTCAAACTCGGACTTTCCACGAGTGCCTTTTGGACTCGTCTACGGTGTTCCAAAATTGTGTATTCCCAACTTTTTGAGCGTCTTTCAGTTTGAATTTGGTATTTCAGCAGATGCATCAGCAACACTTCCAGATTGCTCTCCAAAGCCCGCTTTTCACTTCTGCCCATCGTTTCAATTTCATCAATCAGATTCTCTAAATCCAGTTCTGTGAGCCGACCTTGTTTGAGTAGTTCGGCTGTGGTTTGAATCCACAGGTAAAAGTCTTGCTCATACAAAGAATAATCAGATTTGGTTTGAGATTGGGGCAGTTGGGCAGTCACGTCGCTTTGCTCCGAATTCAAAATTAAAAATTCAAAATTAACAGCCAAATCTTCTAGGTGAGGATGAGATTATGGCTCAGGTAAAAAATCGGGGTTGAGGGTTTGTTCTGGTGTGAAGGGAGATTGTTCCGGGAAGATAGTTACATCCAATTCAGTTTCATCAGCAGCCAATAGTCTAGCATCGTCATAACACAGCCCGAAAACCTGATCAAAATAGGGTTTAAGGCTAGGACTTTCTTCTAGAGCTTGTCTAAGGCGTTTGCGATGCTCTCGAATCGTTCCTCGCCAACTACCAGAGCGCTTCTCGGCTTGATATTTATACTTTAATAGATGCATTAGCACCACTTCCAAATTGCTTCTGAGTGCTTTCTTTTCACTCCTACCCATCGTTTCAATTTCATCAATCAAATTCTCTAAATCCAGTTCTGTGAGCCGACCTTGTTTGAGCAATTCTGCCGTGGTTTGAATCCACAGGTAAAAATCTTGCTCATACAAAGAAGAAGCAGATTTGGTTTGAGATTGGGGCAGTTGGGCAGTCATAAACATTTTTAGTTAGCGCCGACTAAACCTTATGGTAGATCATTCTCAATCGCTGTTTGGTCATTTGATGAGTATTGCGTTAAAATAAGCGATCGCTATCCTAGTTAAGTAATGCCCGGAAATTCCCGGAGGTGTGATTGACCAAGTTTATATTGAAAATTCTGTGGTTAGACGAAAACGTTGCTCTAGCAGTCGATCAAATTGTAGGCAAAGGCACCAGTCCCTTGACTAAGTACTTTTTTTGGCCCAGAAATGATGCTTGGGAAGAGTTAAAGAAGGAATTAGAGTCCAAACATTGGATTACTGACGTGGATCGTGTCGAGTTGCTTAACAAAGCGACAGAAGTGATTAACTACTGGCAAGAGGAAGGCAGAAACCGTCCAATGGCAGAAGCGCAGTTGAAATTCCCAGAGGTTGCCTTCACAGGTAGCGCCTGATATTGCAAAATTAGCGATCGCTATTCTCACGCATGGTGCAACACAGTTATAACCTCACCCCGTATTTGAGAAAACTTACACTCCCCTCTTTGAACCCAAAGAGAGGGGTTGGGGGCAGGGCTATTTCATTCTCATCTAGTCCGCCTCAGAATGAATTCTGAGTCTAATAGCGAAAGTCGTCTAAAGACGACTAAGAAAAGGGCAGAGCTATTTCATTCTCATCTAGTCCGCCTCAGAATGAATTCTGAGTCTAATAGCGAAAGCCGTCTAAAGACGACTAAGACTCATGTTATAGTCCGTTTTAACGGACTTTAGCTATTAGCCCTGAACTTTAGTTCTGGGCGGTTTCTGTCTATAAGGAAAACGAGAACCGCTATATCGTCCTATTCTACAAGCTGCCACAGTTTGATAGTCTTGTCGCGGCTGCCACTTGCAATTAATTGTGTAACTTTGCTCACAGCAACAGCAGATACTGAGTCTACATGACCAGAGAGAGTAACAATCTCTTCTGCTGTGCTTACCCTCCAAAGTTTAACTGTTTTGTCGCAACTTGCACTTAGGAGCGTTTCGCCATCGGCAGTAAAAGCCACAGCCACCACAGACCAAGAATGGCCTACAAGTGTGCAAATTAGCTGACCAGTGTTTACCTCCCACAATTTAATAGTGTTATCATCACTACCCGTCGCCAAAATTTGACCATCAGGACTAAAAGCGACTGTCAAAACCGCCCATGCATGACCCGAAAGGGTGCTTAACAAGCTATAGCAAGGGCGGTTTTGAGGTTCTGTCTGGGAACTTTCTAATGCAGGTATCCGCCACAGCCGAATTGTTCTGTCAAAACTAGCGCTAGCTAAAAGCTGTCCTTGGGGACTAAATGCTACTGAATTTACCTGTAATTGGTGTCCAGTTATGGTGCAAATTTCTCTACCAGTATTCACATCCCAGAGTTTGATTTTCTTATCCCAGCTACCACTAGCGAGAATCTGCCCATCTGGACTGAAAGCAACTGATTTTACCGCGTGTGCGTGTCCCAAGAGGGTGGAGATTTCCTCTAATGTCTCAACCTGCCACAATTTAATAGTTTTATCATCGCTAGCAGTTGCCAAAATTTGACCATCAGGGCTGAAAGTTACTGATTTTACAGCTTGAGTATGTCCTGATAAACTAGCTATCACATTTTGGCTATTTAAATCCCACAATTTGATCTTTTTGTCATCACTACCACTAGCCAAAGTCTTACTGTCAGGACTGATAGCAAGAGTATTTACACTACTCAATGTCCCAGAATGCCCAGTTAAGGTATGCAAGCATCGCCAAGGAGGATTTTGGATTTTGGATTTTGGATTTTGGATTTTGGATTCCATACCCATTGCTTGCATAACTTCATCAGCCGATTGAAAGCGGCGGTTAACAGCATTTTGCAGCAGCTTATTGAGAATTTGGGCCAAGCGATCGCTTATCGCACTAGTAAGATATTGTTGCCAGACCCAACAATCATTGGCAATATCAAATAAATCAAAGGGAGAAATCTGAGTAAGTAAGTAAATACAAGTTACACCCAAGCTATATAAATCACTAGCAAAAACGGCTTTTCCCTTGGTTTGTTCTGGTGCCGCGTATTCTGGACTGCCGATACTGGTTTCAGATGTTAAATGGTCAATTTCTGTAACGATTTTCGCGGTGGTAAAATCGACTATGACGAAATCCCCCTTTTTTGTAATTGGGGATCTACGGATGATATTCTGGGGTTTAATATCGCGGTGGATGATTTGGCGTAGGCGTAGCCCGCCGGAGGCATCGCTAATCAATTGAAGAACTGGCAACACATCTTCTAACAGTTGCCAAATCTGAGTTTCATTAAAAGCCCCTTCTTCTTCAACCACCTGAGCTAAATTAGTGCCTGTAATAAATTCTTGCACTAAATAAAAATGCTCATTCTGCTGAAAATAAGCCAACAAAGTAGGAATTTGTGGGTGCTTTCCTAATTCTTCTAGCTGTTGTGCCTTTTGCTGAAAAGTTTTAAATGTTTCGGATTCCGGCGATAATTCTTGAACCACACAAGGAATTGGCGGAAACTGAGCCTCATCTACAGCGAGGAAGGTTTTACAGAATCCCCCTTTACCAATCTGCTTGAGTAAACGATAACGTTCTTGTAAAAGCAAAATTTCTCCGTGAGAGTTATCAACCGGATTACATCTAAGAGGTTGTTTGAAAAGTCTAACTGCGAGTTACCATCCAAAAGTAGTTGCTATATCATCAGGAATATGCCGGAAGTTGGGAAACCGCGTCTATGAAAGAGCGCGGAGGAACGACGACTCGTGCTTTCTTTATTCGCCTACCGCCTTTAAGCCTTAGAATATCCTTGTTTTTCTGGTATTTTCGCTGTAAAATAGAGATATCAGCGAAAGTAATGTTTATGTACTTAACTCAGAAAAACCAAATACGCGATCTTAGTAAGACCGAATTCTTGGCTCTGAGAGAGTTGTGTCGATTGAGTAAGAACCTTTATAACGTGGGTCTTTACACCGTTCGACAGTACTACTTTCAAGAACATAAGCACTTGCGCTATGAATCTGCCTACCATCTGTGCAAAGACAATGAGAACTATCAAATTCTCAATACTGATATTGCACAACAAACGTTGAAGGTAGTAGACAGAACGTTTCGCAGCTTCTATGGATTGATTAAGGCAGTTCGAGCTGGAACATTTCAACAAAAGGTGAGACTTCCTCACTACTTGCCAAAAGTTGGCTATTTTGTCCTGATAATTCCGCGAATCAAGGTCAAAGATGGGAGGTTCAAAGTACCAATGTCTAACGCCTTTAAAAAGGAATTTGGCGAGGTTGTAATCGACTTTCCCGAACGTCTTGACCCAGCTAAAATCAAAGAAGTGAGAATTCACCCCAAGTACGACGCTCGATTCTTTGAAGTTGAGTATATTTCTGAAGGTGAGATTGAGGCTGTGGAAACCGTTAAAGATAGTGCTTTGGCGATTGATTTCGGGCTTAATAATTTGGCTACTTGTGTTGATACCAATGGGGCATCCTTTATTGTGGATGGCCGCAAACTCAAATCTATTAACCAGTGGTTCAACAAAGAAAATGCCAGACTGCAATCTATTAAGGATTTGCAGGGTATTAAGCGACTTACCGAACGTCAATCGAGACTGTATACCAATCGCACTTATCAAGTTAGAGACTATTTGAATAAGGCGGCTAGACTGATTGTTGACCATTGCATTAATACCAAAATTGAACGCCTGATTGTTGGTTTCAATATTGGAATGAAAGATGGTATCAATATCGGTAGTCGGAATAATCAAAACTTTGTCCAGATCCCCTTTTATTCTTTGAGAAACAAACTTAAATCTCTCTGTGAGCGATATGGGTTGATCTATCAAGAACAAGAGGAATCTTACACAAGCATTGCCAGTGCTTTGGATGGTGATGAAATGCCCATTTACAACGCCGACAAACCAGCTACTTACCAGTTTTCTGGTAAGCGAGTTAAGCGGGGATTGTATAGAAGCAAGGAAGGACATTTGATTAATTCAGATACTAACGGTGCTGCAAATATCGGACGCAAAAGTAAGCAGAATGGTTTTACCGGACTGTGTAAAGGCTGTTTGGCACAGCCGTTAAGAATCAAGGTCTACTAAGGCTTTGTGTTCTTAAGAATCCCCGTCTCTGAGCGAGCGGGGAGTGTCAAGGAAAAAACTAGCGATGTCTACGACGAGCTTCGCTTACGCAATCAATATGAGTATGACACTAACATCAAAACAAGAGAAAGCTGTGCAAGTTTTGCTCGCGACAGGTAGATTCCACACTGTTAGCGAAGTGATTGAAGCTGCATTACACCTCTTAGAAGAAGAGAATCGCGCATATCAAATATGGGTAGATGAAACTCGTACCAAGATTGATGAAGGTATCGCATCACTTGAACGGGGGGAAGGAATTGATGGTGAGACTTTTGTTAATCAGCTTCTGACAGATTTACAGCATGTTAAAGAGTCTCAGAAATGAGTCAGTATATAATTTCACTACCTGCTTCTCTTGATTTAAGAACAATTGCTGACTACTTCGCTGTAGAAAATATTGAGGCTGGGGAGCGTCTGCTACAAGCGTTTAATCAAAGATGTCAACAACTTGGTAGTTTTCCCAACATGGGACGACAGTATGAAGACTTACGTTCTGGTTTACGAGGACTTCCATTGGATGGGTATATTATTTTCTACCAAATTATGGATGATGGTATCGAAATTGTCAGGGTTGTCAGTGGTAAACGTAACCTAAAATATTTATTTGAGAATCCCTAATTTATAGGGTATGTTTTGGAAGAAGCTATGCGCGATCGCAAAAACAAAATATTGAATTACTATTAGCACTTTAGTAGTTTTTAATTGCTAAAGTGCTAACTACTTACTAACTAATAAGTTCTATTGATGTGACTTATCCACTGGAAAATTCACAACTATCGGTGGAAGACCGTTTTCTGAGGTTGGTTGTCCTTTATTAACTACTGGTTGAGGATGCAAAGGTGTTGGAGTCAATTCACCCTTACCAGTTTGATTCCATAAAATCAGGGATAGTAATCCATCCACTAAGCCGTTATTGCTGCCGTTACCGCTAACTAAGACATCCGGTATTAAGCGAACATTGCGATCGCCTATAATCTGCATTAGTTGCATTGCTGTATAACCTTGTGAACCCAAGGCTTCCACACCCGCTTGATAAGTTTCAGCTTTAGCATTACCTGTAGCCCGGATACCTTCCGCCTCAGCAATTGCTCTGAGTTTTGTTCCCTCAGCTTCACCGTTCGCCTGTTTAATTTGGGCTTGGGCTTTCAAATCGGCAATCTGTACACTCTGCTCAGATTTCACCATTTCTTGCTGAATATCAGCGAGTGCCGTTTCCCGGACAAGCTGCTGCCGTTGGGTTTGCGCCATCTGCTGGACTTCATAAGTCTTACGTTCTTCTTCGGCAATTTTCCGGTCTGTCTGTGTCTGCATTAGTGATGCTGGTGGCAGAATATCACCAATTAGAGTGTCGATCGCTTGTACGTCATAAGCCCGCAATGCTGTTTTAATATACTCAGCAGCCTCAGATTGCCGTTCACTCCGAGCGGTGAGAAAGTCTAGTACAGTATAGTCTTGGGCTGAGTTGCGGAAATAATTACCGATAGTTGGTTCTAATACATGGTCTACCAGATTTTGCATTGCACCAACGCGAGAAATTACCTTTGGGGCATCTAAAGCACCCACATGGATAATTTGCGCTACTTCCAAATCAAAGGCAAACCCATCACGCGATCGCACTGTTAAAGAAGCCAGTTTAGCATCATAGCTGTGGCGTTCAGTCCGACCTGACCAGTTTAAGACGATGTTGGTCGTTGGTACTAGTTCAATTTTCATAATCCGGGAGTTAATCGGGTGCTTACCAGGATATAGCGGTTCGACCCACACACCCTTATGTCCCTGATTCACCAAGTTACCGTGGGTGAAAGCTGCACCACTGACATCTTGATGCGCCTTACCCACAAAAGAAATCACCACACCTACATACCCAATTGGAATTTCTGTCATCGGTACTTGCTCAACCTGGACAAACCAAGGGTTCAAGTTCCAAGAACCAGAAAGCAAAGTCTGTTCTTGTAAACCTCGCCGTCCACCGCCATCAATAAATTTCTGACCATTTTGGAAGTTGTCGTGTCCGCCAATTATCGCGCCTGCGAGTTCACCGGCAGAGATTGGTAAACCATCTAAGGTAGTGACAATGCCAACTTTGTCAGATGCCAGACTGTACACCCGCAACTGTTCTGGAGTCATGCCATGAGCGCTGGCATTTGCTGCCATGATGACTTTAAACAGGGCAGTGTTAATCCGGTACGTACCAGCCGTAAGAAAACCCATTTGCCGCCCTTTTTCCCCGCCTTGGGTGAGGAATTTGCGAGCATCTTGGAAGTTGTCGCAACTGACAATTTTACCCAAAATCCGCTCTGGTGGGTTGGATGCGCCATCTGCTGCCACAATCAAAGCGATTTCCCCTTGGGGAACGACAATTACCGATTCTTTCTTTACAGAATACTGCCAAGGCCAATAGCCCCAGTGCCAACCAGGAGCTAAAGTATCCGCCTGCAAGCCAGCTTCGCCGTTGAGGGCAATTAAACTTCCGGCGGGGAGTCCGCGCCCGGAAAGGGTAAATTTTCTAACAACAATACCGACTTCACGCTCGCCAATTACTACAAGTCCGCCAAAGAATAGGGGGACAAATATAACTAAACCGCCGACAAGGACAATGGGAACCAGTACAACAGGATTAATCCCAGCAGCTTGATATTGAGTTCTGCTAATTTGTAACTGGGAAATATTTGGTTTGGTCTGATTTAGCTGGACTGATGCAATAGTTGTTTTTACAGGAGTCGCATTTGCAGAGTGAATCTTTCCAGCGATCGCTAAAGACGTTGGCGCAGCGATCGCTAACGTCGCTAGGACAGATGCTGCAAGACGAGCTACCTTATTTTGTTTACGAGTCCCAAGTAAAGAAGAAAAGCTTTTCATAATCTGTGCCCATTTGGGCAACTAACTAGATAACTTAACACTTCACTAAGACTTGCCTCGATTTCTTAAACTTGACGTAATTTTTTTTAAATTTAATAAATATCTTGTAGGTTGGGTAGTATCCAACCTACAAACTTGAAATAGAAAGTAAAATTAGACCGAACCGCCAGCCGCTTGAAACCGAGCGCGGGCGCGTTTAAAGGCTTGAGTTGCTTGAATTTGGGCTTGGCGATCGTCTGCGGAAACTTGACTTAGACGTGTTTCGGCTTGGTTGTAAGCTGTACGGGCTTCATCAAGGTTAATTTTGTCGCCACGTTCAGCGCCGTTAACCAAAATTGTCACTTCATTTTCTTCGACTTCGGCAAAGCCACCCAAAACAGCGATCGCTTCCCAATTCTGATTTTTCGCGCCGCGAACTCGCATTACACCAGTATCGAGGGCGGTCAATAGTGGCGCGTGTCCAGTGAGGATACCTAGTTGACCAGTAGTGCTAGGCAAAACTACTTCTTCAGCTGGGGCATCCCATACTGTTTTATCTGGGGAAATTACACGAACGGTTAATGTCATTTGTCTTTTGTCCTTTGTCCTCTCTTACAAAGTTCCGATTGGAGGAAACTTCCGCTCAGACTTTGCGTTTTCTCATTTGTCCTTTGTAATTGCCATTAGTCATTAGCACTTGAACTAATGACTAATGACTAATGACCAATGACTAATGACTAACCTTTGATTTTTTCAGCTTTAGCGATCGCTTCGTTAATATCGCCAACCAAGTAGAAAGCCTGTTCTGGCAGAGCATCCAACTCACCAGACAGAATCTTTTGGAAGCCTTTGATGGTATCTTCCAACTTCACATACTTACCAGGAGAACCGGTAAATACTTCGGCTACAAAGAACGGCTGAGACAAGAAGCGCTCAACTTTCCGCGCCCGCGCTACGATTAGACGGTCTTCTTCAGACAATTCATCCAAACCGAGAATAGCGATAATGTCTTGGAGTTCTTTATAACGTTGCAGAGTTGATTGCACCGCCCGGGCAGTATTGTAGTGTTCTTCACCGACAATATTTGGTTGAAGCATGGTGGAAGTTGAACCAAGGGGGTCAACTGCGGGATAAATTCCCTTAGCTGCCAAACCGCGAGACAGTACTGTGGTTCCGTCCAAGTGGGCGAAGGTGGTAGCAGGTGCGGGGTCGGTGAGGTCATCCGCAGGTACGTACACTGCCTGAATCGAGGTAATAGAACCCTCTGTAGTCGAGGTAATCCGCTCTTGCAGTTCACCTACGTCGGTTCCCAATGTGGGCTGATATCCTACCGCAGAGGGCATCCGACCTAGTAGCGCGGATACTTCCGAACCTGCTTGCACAAATCGGAAGATATTATCAATAAACAGCAGCACATCCTGCTTGTTCACATCCCGGAAGTATTCTGCTACTGTTAATCCCGAAAGACCAACCCGCATTCTCGCTCCGGGTGGTTCGTTCATTTGACCGTAGACTAGAGCAATTTTTGATTCGTTGAGGTTCTCGTTATTAATTACCCCAGACTCAATCATTTCGTTGTAGAGGTCATTGCCTTCACGGGTGCGCTCACCCACGCCAGCAAATACGGATACTCCACCATGCTGGGTAGCGATGTTGTTGATCAATTCCATCATGATCACGGTTTTACCAACACCAGCACCGCCGAATAGACCAATCTTACCGCCGCGTCGATAGGGAGTCAGAAGGTCAACAACTTTAATCCCAGTCTCGAACACGGAAGGTTTGGTTTCCAGGTCAGTGAATTTGGGAGCAGAGCGGTGGATGGGTAAACTTGCTTCAGCATTTACAGGCCCCCTGTTATCCACAGGTTCGCCAAGGACGTTGAAAATCCGGCCTAAAGTCGCTTTCCCAACTGGTACGGTGATAGGAGCGCCTGTATCGGTGACTTCAAAACCGCGTACTAAGCCTTCGGTGGAACTCATCGCAACAGTCCGCACCTGGTTGTCGCCCAGCAGTTGCTGTACTTCAACGGTGATGTTGATTTCCTGTCCAGCTTCGTTGGTGCCAACGATTTTCAAAGCGTTGTAGATTTGTGGCAATTTCCCGCCGGGAAATTTAACGTCTACAACTGGGCCAATGATTTGGGTAATGTAGCCAATGTTTGTTTTTTCTGCGGTTGTGACCATGCTGCGCCTAATGATTGAAGCTATATTTCAGATCCGGTCGGAGAAGACATAAGAATAAGCAATGTCACCTTTCACTGTAGCACCGGACGGGGACATAACTCCCTTAGTAATTCCTTAAAAAGCGGCTTGGCTGTTTTAGCTGCAACCCCGATCCTGAAAAGCTTGTCTAGACAAGCGGATGCTTTTTCTTTATACCCTAGTTTTTCACCAAGCTCATTTTAAGCCGCGTTCGCCCTTGGCGTTGGCGGAGCCATCGCTTTGGTTCAAACCGCTTTATTATGCGTGTCAACACAAAAAAATGCTGTGTCTAAGTAGCTAGGCAAGATAAAACCAAACTATGTAACGAAAAGTAAAATCTCTGTATTTGGCTCGTAGTTGCGCTTTAGCGCTAAAGCGCAATTACGAGCCAATGATAATTATTTGCGCCCACTTACTTACCATCGTTAGACACAGCGAATATCACAATAACCTAATGATAAATTTAGCCTTTAGCTACGGTTTTATTTTGCTGTTTGCGTTTTAGGGATGAAGGTAGTGATGTTAACAGCATGAGCGGGAGCAGTTACTAGTCCTAAACCTAACAATGCAAATGCGCCTTGCTTCAGAAATTTAGTCAATGAGTTCATGAAATTTTTGTCCTAAAAAAAAGTGAATGTTAACAGCAAAATATGCTTAATTGCATACGCAAAATTTTCAGCGTTGCACATAACGCCTCCATTTCGATAGGTGAAGTTTCAGCCTATCGCTGCGATGTCTACGACGGGCTACGCCTACGCAGATATAAGTACTAATAAAAATGACTAAAGCTTTAAAATTGGCTTTTGCTTTTGTTTTCTAGTTATTTAAGGAGGTTACGATCAGTGTTTTCCTCACTAGCTTATTTACTTAGATTACTGGCGATTTTATTTTATGGCGAGAGTTTTTACGTGTATTCACATAAGAATTACATTCTAAATTAGATGAGATAACAGCCAAAACCTAGATGTAACGAGACTTATAAAACTAGCTCGGCGAGAAAAAACCAAACTATGTAACGAAAAGTAAAATCTCTGTATTTGGCCTGTAGTTGCGCTGTCTTCGCTAAAGCGCAACTACAAACCAGTCATGATTATTTACGCCGACTTACTTATGCAGTGTCAACTGAATAATTGACTAAAACTTTGTAAACTTAAGTTGTTGCTTTAAGTACGTAGGCGTAATTAAACATAAGATAAAACCTTACGCTGCCTCCGGCTGACCCCGACAATAATAAGGAGAGGGATTGAGGGTGAGGTTTTATATTTAATTTAACCCACTTTACTTACTTACCGATTAAAGTCACAGTGGTTAAAAATAGGACTTACGCAAAATGACCAAAAAACGAACCGCAGAGGACGCAGAGAAGCCAGTGCGCCCTTGCGGGTTAAGAGACTTGTTCGCGCAGCGTCTCCCCTTGGGAGAAGCAACTGGCGCGACACAGAGGAATAAGAGTTTGAGAGAGTTTTTGGGTAAGTCCTGAAAAACTTAGGATAGCGATGCCTGCGGCGAGCAACTCTTGGAGACGCTTTGCGAACGCTAACGCTTGCTAAATTCCGTTAGGAAAGTTTACATAAAAAATCTGCTTTTTCTGCGATCGCAGAAAGAGCAGCGTAATACCATTTATTCAAATAGTTAATACACATCCTTTTAACGCCATTTCGGAATCTGAGTAATTAATAATCACTAATTTGGTACTTTGATTTATATTGCTCAAAACAGATTTAGCACAACTCAATACCATAAAAAAATATTTTAGTCAAGACAAAAAAGCGACATTAACCTATTCTCATCCCCTAGATAGATTAATGCCATAAAACTTATGCACAAACTAGATTTCCAAATCTTCTGAATATCCCTAATATAAAAATAGGTACAAAAAACTGTTTTCAGTTCAGCCAAGCCGCTCTCGCTTCATCCTCACACTTCCACCAAGCAACAGTTTATGAATTTATCGTCAGCACGACAATATTTTTATCAGGAGATTCAACAGTCTGACGAACGCATTGACCTAGCAAAGGCAGCTTTGTATATTGCACAAGAAGAATATTCCAATCTAGACCCACAGGAATATCTCAACGCCCTTGATACAATGGCATGGGAGCTTCAAGAACGCCTGCCTGATTCCCGATATCCTTTGCGGATGGTTCAAAGTATTAACCAGTATCTCTACGAAGATTTAAAGTTTTCTGGTAACCAAATTGACTATTACGACCCACGTAACAGCTTTTTCAATGATGTAATTGACCGTCGGCTAGGTATTCCTATTACTTTGGCGTTAGTTTACCTAGAAGTTGCCAGACGGATCGATTTTCCGATGGTGGGTGTGGGGATGCCAGGGCATTTCCTGATTCGCCCAAATATTCCAGATATAGAGATTTTTGTGGATGCCTTCAATGGCGGTGAAATAATATTTGCCCAAGATTGTGAAGAACGGCTATCTCAACTTTATCAGCAACCTGTGACGCTGCAACCAGAATTTTTAGCTGTAGTCAGTAATCGGCAATTTTTGGCGCGGATGCTGACAAATTTAAAGTTTATTTATATGAAACAGCAAGAGTTAGAAAAAACGCTGGCAGCAGTTGAACGAATTTTGTTACTGTTTCCTGGTTTAACTTTAGAATTGCGCGATCGCGGTCTAATCTATTATCAACTCGGTTACTACCCGCAAGCCGTAGACGACTTACAAAATTATTTAGCAAAAGTTCCCGATGCCCAGGATGCATCTGTGATTCGGCGGCTACTTAGCGAATTTGGGAAAGATGGGTAGGGAGTTGGGAGTTGGGAGTTGGGAGTTAGGAGTTAGGAGTTAGGAGTTAGGAGTTAGGAGTTAGGAGTTAGGAGTTAGGGGTTGGGAGTTGGGAGTTGGGAGTTGGGAGTTGGGAGTTGGGAGTTTGGAGTTTGGAGTTTGGAGTTTGGAGTTTGGAGTTGGGAGTGGGGAGTTGGGAGTTGGGAGTTATAATGATTCTTTCGCTAATGCACAATTAGGAATTACGAATTACAAATTTTCTGCGACTCGTTTGAGGCGGCGGAGTTGGGCTTGCATATCTTCTTTTGTCCAGGAGACAGCAAAGGTGTTGAAACCCCAACTAACTAAGCGGTTAGGGATATCGTACTCAAAACGGTTGAGTAGGAGCGTTCCCAATTCTTTTGGTTGACATTCCCAGCGATCGCGCCCTTGAAAAAATCCCTGAAATTCCCAAACTAACAAACCCGGTTGTCGTTCTACAACTACGCTATTCAATGTGGGTTTGAGTAGAGGAATTTGAATGATGAAACGACTTTCACTGCCAACATCAGTACTCCAAGCACCCACAGGTTCGCAACGGAGAACGGGGTTGAGCCAGCGATGCATGAGAGCTAAATCGCTAATACAGCGCTCCACCACCGTAGCTGTAGCATTAATTTGAATCGATTGCTCCAAAATTTGGGACATTCTATATCTCTGATGCTGTTGCTGCAATTAGAGTAACGCAAAATTCACCACTGTCAGTAGATTAAATCAAATATTAGTAACAAAGTCAAAAATTACTCTTGAATCAATGGCATAAATGTATGTTTTTACTGGTAAATTGATAGGCAAAACACTGACTCAGTGTTTGCGGTGAATATTTAAGCTTAATTCCCAAAAACCATGAACACAACTTGGCAAGAAATAACCCAGGTGATAGGAGTTGCTTTGTCCACCAGGGTGCAGCAATTTTTGGCACAATCGCCCAACGTCTACCTGACATCACCAGCAGTGAATCAAGGAATTGCTGATGTGCAAGGTATTGTTCAACAGTTAATTCTGTTTACACCCCGTCTGTTGGCGGCAGTGGCAATTTTGTTAGTAGGTTGGCTAATTGCGTTGGGGGCGGCGGCGTTGACGCGAGGAATCCTCAATCGCACAAATATAGATAACCGCATTGCCGCAGGGATAACGGGTCGTCAAGATGTTCCCCAAGTAGAAAAATTAATCTCCAGCTTAGTCTTTTGGAGCATTATTTTACTGACGGCAGTAGCTGTTTTACAGACATTAGATTTAGAGGTAGCGTCTCGACCTCTCAATAATTTTCTTAATCAACTTATTGGCTTTTTACCAAAGTTGGTTGGTGCGGGAATCCTTTTGGTAACCGCCTGGTTTTTGGCGACGATTGTGAAGATTATTACTGTGCGTTCATTACAGGCATTTAACCTGGATGAGCGTTTGAATCCAGAACCAGAAGACAGGACACCGAGCCTCAATCAGGTGTCTCTGAGTGAGACGATTGGTAATGCTCTGTATTGGTTTATATTTTTACTGTTTCTCGCCCCAGTTTTAGATACTCTTGAACTCAGGCAAGCTCTACAACCAGTACAAGCTCTAATTACAGAAGTTCTGCTAATTCTGCCGAACATTTTAGCGGCGGTGCTAATTGCTGTAGTTGGCTGGTTTATAGCTAATGTGGTACGGCGGATTGTAACAAACTTGCTGGCGACAACTGGTATCGACCATTTAGGTAGCCGGCTGGGATTATCTTCGGCTGCGGGGGTGCAACCTGTATCGAATATTATCGGCACAATTGTCTATGTTTTGATTTTGATTCCTGTGGCGATCGCAGCCCTGAATGCCCTAGAAATTAATGCGATCTCTGCGCCTGCGATCGCAATGCTGCAACAGGTTCTCAACGCCCTCCCTGCCATCTTTACAGCCGTGGCAATTTTGATTGTTGCCTATTTCCTGGGGCGGTTTATCGCGGAGCTAGTTACAAGTATCCTCACCAATTTAGGATTTAATAACATTTTCACTATTTTGGGTCTGACAACACCCAGCAGACGAATCGTAGTTTCAACAGAATCAACAACCGCCCCGATTCCAACCCGCACACCATCAGAAATTGCAGGTATTGTTGCCTTAGTGGGTATCATGCTGTTTGCAACGGTGGCGGCGGTGAATATCTTGAATATTCCAGCCCTGACAGCATTAGTTTCTGGTATTGTAATCATATTCGGGCGGATTTTGGCGGGATTGGTGATATTTGCCATTGGCTTATTTTTGGCAAATCTGGCTTTTAACATCATTACCAGTTCTGGCGATGCCTTCGGCGGGCAAGGCCTACGCCAAGCCCAGATTTTGGGACAAGTGGCGCGGATTGCAATCATTACCTTAGTTTCTGCAATGGCACTGCAACAGATTGGAGTTGCCAGTGATATTGTAAATTTAGCTTTTGGACTTTTACTAGGTGCGATCGCAGTTGCTATTGCTCTAGCCTTTGGTCTTGGGGGGCGCGATATTGCCCGCGAGCAAGTTCAAGAATGGCTTGACTCTTTCAAAGGTAGGAACTAATTCCTCTGTGACATCTCCCACCAATAAATCGTCCTTCTCGATTTTGGTGGGGGCTTCCAAGACTTAAAGAGGAATTCTAAGAACCAGGAAACTCTAGCTCACCGCTTCCCCGTCCTAACTGCGCCGTCTGAGGTGGTAGATGTTGCTCCAACCAATCTTCCAAATCAGCCAGTACCTCGCGGTAATTGAGGTCAGATTGAATTTCGTGATAGGCTCCCGGATACTCGATTCTCAGCTTATCTTTGTAGTTTAGCCGTTGGTAAAAGATGTCACTCCCCGCAGGTAAAGCCACTCGGTCTGCACCACCGTGGAGAATCAATAATGGTAATTGCCAATCAGTTGCGTGAGCATTAATCCAATCAAGTGTTGCAAAAAATTCTGTAGCCAGACGGGCAGTAGCAAGAGTATGTCGCAGTGTATCCTGAGCGGATGCGGCTAAAACTTGCTGATCTCGTGAACCAGCACTCAGGTCAATGCCTGTATTCAGGGTAAAACGCGGCCACACCCGTGAGAGCATTTTTCCTAAAAGTACCCGAATCGGTGAAACCCCAACTTTCCCTAAGCTTGGCGCTAGAGCGATCGCACCTTGCAAAATTGATGCTTGTTGAGGATGGCGCAGAATATAATCTAAGACAATCACCCCGCCTAAACTATGACCCAAAAGAAAAATTGGGCATCCAGGATTCTCAGCCTGAATTAACTCTAAAAAGGCTGCTAAATCTTCGCAAAACTCACTCCAAGCGTTGATATAGCCTCGCTGACCTGATGAGCGTCCATGACCACGCAAATCTAAGGCGTAGACAGCATATTGTTTGGGTATCAAATGCTGAACTATATTATTGTAGCGATCGCTATGCCCTCCCAGTCCATGTACAATGGCTAATATTGCCCGTACTTTACCTTCTGGATGCCAGCTTTGGTAATACAGGTCAAGTCCTCCAACACCCTGAAATCTGCCTTCTTTACGAGACACGACGCGATCGCTATGGTCAATCATCGGGTTAGTTTTTTACATATTTTCCCAGCAAGCTACTAACATGTCAACTAATTATTAAAACTCCCTCTCAAGCATTTGGGAGAGGGATTTAGGGAGAGGGTGAAAACTACGGTTCTCAACAATGTAAAATTGTAAAACCAGATAGAATTTAAGTAATTACGAATTACGAATTACGAATTACGAATTATTTCCCCTGCCATAATTGCCGTAACGACTGAAAAATCTTTACAAATCTTTCTTCTAGCCAGAGCATAACATAATCAACCCATTCCAGAAGTTGCTCTAACGGGTGTTTCTCGTAACCTATTGAAGTTGCTTTGGTTTCTATCCAGTCTGGCTGCGCCTCAACTTGACTGCTTTGGTGAAATTGCTGGTGTAAAATTTCCCCTTTACCACTCTCGCTTTTAGTTTGAGAAATACTGGTTCGGGTTTGTTTTGCAGAAACAATTCCAGATTTTTTTTGACTTCTTCGCACCAAACCAGATCCAACTTTAGGTTGTTTTACAGTCAAATTATTTTGTGGAAAATGTGCTACTGATATTGAGGCTAAAGCAGGATTTGTCCTCTCAGGAAGTGTAGCTGGCTTTTGGGCAATGGTTTCGGTGTCGCCAAATAAATCATTCCATGTTAACCAAGGATCATCTCTTAAATCCTGGTTCTCCAACTGAGAGCTTTTCGATAAGGACTTTTTAAGGCGTGATGATAATAGTTTACCTGGCAATAGCTCATTACTAGTTCTTGACTCAAGTGTTTTTCTATTCCCAACACCAAAAAAGTAATTAAGCGCTGCCTCAATCAAAGCGTTAAGATTCAGTGTATGAGTTTCTAAACCGTCAGCATTGGCTGTAATTTCTCCCCTAGCAGCTAATTGCTCTTTGCCATAAAGAAATATATTTAACTGAGTTTGGGCAACTTGAACAATTTCTTGGCTACGTTCTTGCACAGGTACTAAAGCATTTGATTCCAATTTAGCAAAGGCTATATCTAGAAATCCTAATAATCTATCTGTATTAAGTAAATCTTTTGGTATCCCCTCAGCTACAAATTCAGTTGTAGCAGTATTTCCATCAGTGAGTTTTGCTAATAAATCGTCAATTTTTGGTAATAACTCCCTTTCTTTTTTAGCTCTAATCAATCGCCAACACTTCCAGTAATTAGCAACTTCGTTAATAATTCGCTCTTCTAATTTTGCCTGCTGCTGGGGTGTCAAAATATCTATAATTTCATTATCGGCAGTAACAAGTACTAAACTCCGATCAATCAAATTTGTGGCAATTCCCCGCACTACTGGAATATGCTGATTTAGAGCATTTTCTAGCTGTAAAGGGTTGATAACTATGGGCTGTTCAGCGATATTTGATAATTGAGTAAAATTAACATTATTTGTAGACTTATTATCAACGAATTTCAGCCGTAAAACTCCCAAAAACGCCAAGACTTTGAAAGGTTCAACTATTTTTACAGGAGTAAAAGCAGGTTCATTTGATGAAAGATTATTGATTGTTTCTAGTACATGTTGAATGGGACTATCAACATTTGGAATTTCCGACTGAAAATCGGTATGATTTGGTTGTAACTTTAGTCTAGTTTGTGGTTCTTTGGTCTGTAGCGTTTTCCCAGATGATTCAGATGACTGAAACAGTAGATACACTGGGTAAAGTAGTGCCTCCACACCCCACTTAGTGGCAATTTGCAAATGCCGGAAGGTGTGTTCCCACTGTTGTGTCACCCGCCGAGATTGCTGGTGGACAAAGTTAAATAGTCTGCTTTGATAACGACCAGAGGAACCAGAAGACATAATAGTAATTTTTTAGTTGAAGTCTTGTTAAGTTGTGAGACTCGCGCCAAACAATAAAAACGACCAACACCTCATTTTAGCGAATATATGACCCCGACTGTCTCTCAATCCCAGACCAAGTTTATCTCACAAGCAATTGAGCAACTGCGCTCTTTTTGTCAAGTTAATCTTCAGTCTACTTGGCTATATCAGGAATCTGACCTGATTATCACTGATGTTGTAGCTGCTGATTTGTCTGATTGGCAACCTGTCGAGTTGAATGCTAAAGAACATATCGCTTGGACAGGCAAAAAAAAAGTGTTATGGCTAGTGCAAAGATTGGTGGTTCCCCAAGATTTACAAGGCTATCCCTTAGCTGGGTTATCTTTGCGGCTGGCGCTGGTTTGGTGGGCGGATTCGGCTGAGATTTATGTGAATGGGGAGTTAGTGCTAGAGGGTGATTTATTTGATTGTTCGCCGAGAGTGCTTCTGAGTCAAGGGGTGACGCCAGGGGAAGAGTTTATTGTGGCTTTGCGGTTAGTGAGTCCGGGACATTGTGATGGGGCTTTAGTGCGATCGCTCCTAGTTTATCAGTCTACTGTTGATAATAATCCCGATCCGGGTTTTGTGGCTGATGAGTTAGCTGTGGTACAACTTTATTTGGAAAAATTTGCGCCACAGAGGTTGGATGCTTTGGCGGCGATGGTGGGGGAGGTTACGAACCGCAGAGGCGCAGAGGACACGGAGGAAGAGGGAGAGTTAGTAAGGTCGTTTTTGTCTCTACGTCAAAATTTAATTCAATCTGACATCTTAGCCTCGCTTTTTAAGGGGGGTTGGGGGGATGAAAAATCTAAAATTTTCTTGTTGGGTCATGCTCATTTAGATTTAGCATGGTTATGGCCTGTGAGTGAAACTTGGAATGCGGCGCAAAACACTTTTGAGTCGGTTTTGAAGTTGCAAGAAGATTTTCCTGAGTTAATTTTCTGTCATTCGACTCCCGCACTTTATGCTTGGATTGAAGAACATCGCCCGGATTTGTTTAGGGCGATTCAAGCACAGGTAGCTGCTGGAAGGTGGGAAGTTGTCGGCGGAATGTGGGTGGAACCAGAACTCAACCTGATTGCTGGTGAATCAATAGTCCGTCAGTTATTGTATGGTCAGCGCTACATAGAGGAAAAATTTGGTAAACTTTCAACTGTGGTGTGGGTTCCAGATTCTTTTGGTTTTTGTGCAACTTTACCGCAGTTTTTCGCTAATGCCGGAATTGAGTATTTTGTCACGCAGAAGTTGCGGTGGAATGATACTACTAAATTTGATTATGGGGCTTTTTGGTGGCGATCGCCTGACGGTAGCCAAGTCTTTAGTTTCATGTCTGCACCCATCGGTGAAGCTATAGACCCAGTTAAAATGGCATCCTACGCTGTTGAATGGCAAACTCAAACTGGTTTACCACAATCCCTCTGGCTTCCCGGTGTCGGCGACCACGGCGGCGGCCCCACCCGTGATATGTTAGAAACCGCCCAACGCTGGCAAAAGTCCCCTTTCTTCCCAGACTTAGAATTTACAACGGCTGAAAACTATTTACAGCAAATCAGTAAAGCAGTCAGAATTCAGGAGTCAGAATGGGCTAAACGCCCCGCTACCGCTAACAGGAGTCAGAATTCTCCCCCTACTTCCTCATCCCCCTCATTCCCCATCTGGAATGACGAACTATACTTAGAATTCCATCGCGGTTGCTATACTACACACGCAGATCAAAAACGCTGGAATCGGCGTTGTGAAAATTTATTGTATGAAGCTGAACTATTTGCTACCTTGGCAACCGTAAGCTGTGGTGTGACATATCCCAAAGCAGAAATCGAAGCAGCTTGGAAGCAGGTTTTATTTCAACAGTTTCATGATATTTTACCTGGTTCTTCAATTACCCAAGTTTACACAGATGCGTTGCCCGAATGGCAGCAAGTGGAACAAATGGGAACGAAGATATTACAAGAATCACTTTTAGCGATCGCATCTCACATTACCCTATCAGAACCACCAAAACCCTATAGTTTACCTATTTTCGTTTTCAATTCTCTCAATTGGCAACGCTCTGAGGTAGTCTCTGTAGACTTACCCACGCCAGCAACAGCTACCCAGCAATGGCAGATTTACGATACTTCTGGAAAGCAGCTTGTCTCCCAATTATCTCAACCATCAACACTATTATTTCTCGCCCCCGAAATTCCCCCCGTAGGCTACCGCATATTTTGGCTTTCCCCCTCATCCCCCTCATCCCCCTCATCTCCCCCATTCCTCCCAGACTGGATTTTAGAAAATGAATTTTTGCGAGTTTTTATCGATCCTGACACGGGAGACTTGTCAAGTGTCTTTGACAAAACTTATCAACGAGAAATTTTAAGTGGGGCGGGGAATCAACTACAAGCATTTAAAGACAGTGGTCAATATTGGGATGCTTGGAATATAGACCCAAATTACGGTCAACATCCCTTACCCTCAACAAATCTTCTATCTATTCAGTGGTTAGAACAAGGCCCAGTGCAAAGTCGTCTGCGGGTAGTGCGTCAGTTGGGTGAATCGGAATTTTGCCAAAATTATATTCTCCAAGCTGGTTCACCTCTGCTGAAAATAGCTACTACCGTTAATTGGCAAGAAAATCATGTATTAGTGAAAGCTGCTTTTCCTTTAAATCTTGAAGCAGACTTTGCTACTTATGAAATTCCCTGTGGCGCAATTCGCCGTCCAACTAAACCGCAAACTCCTGTAGAACAAGCAAAATGGGAAGTTCCCGCTTTGCGTTGGGCTGATTTAACAACAGAAGACACAATCCAAAATCCCAGTTGCGCTGGAAGCGCACCAAAGGTGCGACCTAAAATTCAAAATCGTTATGGTGTTAGTTTGCTGAATGATTGTAAATACGGTTACGACAGCAAACCAAATCAACTCCGCTTAACACTCCTCCGCAGTCCTAATTGGCCAGACTCAGAGGCTGATAGAGGTTTTCACGAGTTCACATATACCTTGTATCCTCATGCTGGTAGCTGGGAATCAGCCCATACAGTCAGGCGTGGCTATGAATTGAATATACCCTTGCAAGTGATATTGAATCCCGTTAATCAAAACCCACAGAAAAATTATCCCCTCTTTGCTAGCCAAAACGGGTTGGGGGTGAGGTTCCTAGATTTATCAGCTGAAAATTTAATCTTGATGGCCTTCAAGCCATCTGAAGATAATCCACAGCAGTTAATTCTGCGGTGTTATGAATGTCACGGAGAAACAGCCGAGTTATCTTTGCAAAGTGATTTAGGGTTAAATCTAGGAGATACAGTAGATTTATTAGAGCGTTCCTCTAATACTGAATTCTCATTTCAGCAACAAATCTTTACAATACAGCCGTGGAAAATCGCCAGTTTTAAGGTACAACCAGCGATTAATCCTTAGCTTGGAAGAGTCAATATAGACCTAACAAGAACAGCCTCTTTTCAAAGCGGGAAGGGGACTAAGATTCAAAGCCTCTCTTCTTGTAGGAGAGAGGAATGGAATTGAGGTCAAGCTGTACTAGCGTTGACTCCAAACTCCTAACTCCAAACTCCTAACTCCAAACTCCAAACTCCTAACTCCTAACTCCTAACTCCAAACTCCTAACTCCTAACTCCTAACTTTTTTAATCTTCGTGGTCATCAAAAGGATCGTTCAATTGCTTGCTAGGAGGGCCAAAGGAGGTATAAATCGAAATTCCGGTGATGGCAACCACTACGGCAGCCACAGAAATGCTAAGAACTATTGCGGGTTCCATAATTGAGGAATAGATGATGAGTGCTATTCTTATAGAATATTACAGAAGATTAAAAAAAGCTTTGGCAAGTAATATTAGGTGAAGTATGGCACAAAGGACTAGGTTGGGAGATATCCTGAAACCACTTAACTCTGAGTATGGGAAAGTGGCTCCAGGTTGGGGTACTACCCCTGTGATGGCTGTTTTTATTTTGCTATTTTTCGTGTTTTTGCTGATTATTCTGCAACTTTACAATAGAACACTGTTGGTTGAGGATGTAGTAGTCGATTGGCGGAGTTTAGGACGCTAACGGATACACAGCAATCAAGTTTGGATAACAAGTTAAGTTACACCCGGTTATTCCGGGTTTTTTTGTGAGTTGCGATTTGCTACTTGACAAAAATCCTTAATTTTGATAAGAATCTTAGGTATTTCCAACCAATAAATTATTCAACAGGTCGCGGCGTTAGCGATAGCGCAGCGTCTCTGTAGAGAGGAACAAGCGGCGTTCCTCCCCCACCATACATATCCCCCCACCATACATAAAAAAAAGTTGGTGTTCTTGAAGAACGCAAGAAGGGGTGGGTACTTCCGGCGGCTGCGGGGTGGTTATTGCAACAACAATCTGAGGAATTGCCGCTCTGCGTATCGTAACAACAACATCAGTTTTCAGGTTGTTGATTTTTGTTGCGATCGCTGCTCTGTGCCAGAGTTGGTGTATGGGAATACGTCGAGCGTGTTAAGAGTAGTCCAGACCTGTTGTTAAACTCTACAAACGAAATTGTATGCTCAGGTGGTTGATTTAATCAAACTCAGGTGGCCACAGTTCTGCGATCGCTAATTCCCAACCTGGAAGTAATTCTGGTATTGTCAGTTTATCCTTATTTTTTAAAACTACTGGTTCAAGGTTAGGGCGATAAACTGTTACTAAAAATTTGTCAGAGTCAATGAGAATACCCACTGTAGATCCAAGTTCTAGGAATAGTTTAATTTTTTCTTGGAGTGGTTTAATGCGATCGCTTTTCGATTTGACCTCAACCATCAGGTTTGGTACTAACTGCACAAAGTCACGCTGAGTCTTCTTGAGTCGTTCTGCTCGAACAAACGAAACATCTGGAGCGCGGAGGTTTCTTTTTTCCGGGTCGCCTCCAGTATCATCGGTTTCAATGCTGGGTAAGATAAAAGCAGCACTAGAACCAGTAACACGTCCCAGTTTGCGAGGCATGACCCATATATTCAAAAACGTTAGCAGACGAGAACCAATTTCGTCAGACTCATAATCGGATAGCCCGGTAACGATAATGTTTCCCTCTACTAGTTCCATCCGAAAATCAGGATTTTGTGACTGTAATTGTTCTAAGTCTTTAATTGTCAGAGACATAAAGCATCACTCGCTCGTGGGGCGTTAGCGTAGCTCGCCGCAGGCATCGCTTTCTATGATAGATGATTATTGAGTAGACTACATAATAATATGTGAGTCTATGTAGTGGTTTTAGAGTTTACAGGAGACAAAAAATGAATATATTTGGTATTGGTCTGCCGGAAATGGGTGTAATTATGGTAGTAGCCCTGTTAATCTTTGGCCCCAAAAAGCTGCCAGAAATTGGTCGGAGTGTAGGTAAAACAATTCGTAGTTTTCAAGAAGCTTCCAAGGACTTTCAAAACGAGTTTCAAAAAGAAGCAGAACAGTTAGAAGAAGCTGTCAAGACTACTGCTGAATTGGAACCTAAGCAAATCCACGCTGCTAAATCTGAACAGGATACCGCTAGTTCTTCTCAACCTAGTTAGGAGAGTGCAGCAGATCAATTGAATATAGGCAAAATGACAGAAGCTGTTACGCAACCAGCTTTGGTGATTCCCCAGCTAATTGTCGGGTTGGGGAATCCAGAAGCTAAGTACGACCAAACACGCCATAATATCGGCTTTGCGGCTGTAGAAACTCTCTCCCGTTCTTGGCGGATTCCCTTAGCAGAAAACCGCAAGTTTCAGGGTGAGTATGGTGAGGGAATCGCCCCAGGTAGAGGTAAAATTCGTTTGCTGAAGCCGTTGACTTATATGAATCGCTCAGGACAGGCAATTCAAGCGGTGACAAGTTGGTATAAATTGCCGCCTGAGTCAGTGCTGGTGATTTACGATGACATGGATTTGCCCTTGGGAAAAACTCGTTTGCGCTTATCTGGTTCGGCGGGGGGGCATAATGGGATGAAAAGTGCGATCGCACATCTTAGTACCCAAAACTTTCCTCGTTTGCGAATTGGTATTGGTAAACCTAAAGGTGCAGCTAATAACGATGATTCTGATGCTGTTTCTCATGTGTTAGGGCGATTTTCGGCAGCAGAAAATCAGCAGATGTCTCTTGTACTTCAGTTCGTGGTTGAGTGTATTGAACTAAGCCTCAATTCGGGAGTAGAAAAGGCGATGAATGTTTGTAATAGCCGCACCATTAATAATTCTGAGTCTTAGAGGTTGTTTAAAAAGCCCTGGCGATTAGAAATCACGGCTACACAAACAAAACCTGCCGACGCAGGTTAAGAATCCTTAATTTTCTCTTAGTCCACGGAGGTGGACGAGAGTTTGTGTAGTAGCGAATTCTATTCGCCTCATACTAGAAGTCACGCATACACAAACAAAACCTGCCGACGCAGGTTAAAAATCCTTAATTTTCTCTTAGTCCACGGAGGTGGACGAGAGTTTGTGTAGTAGCGAATTCTATTCGCCTCATACTGAAATTAGCCCTTGCCAGCATTTTGTCAAGGTGCTTTAATAGCGATGTCTGACGACAAGAAGCAGAGCTTCTACGCATTGGGCAAAACAGCCTACTTACAGAATATCTACAAGAGGCGCAGCGAATCGACATCAGACATCGCTGCTGGTGTTGATAAAATTAGAGACTCAAAACATTAAACTCAAAGATATGACAAGCTATTAGCATATCCTTGACACTAAATTCTCCCGAAAGTTGAATAGGAGTATATATGGAGCCAATCATTTTTATAGTTTTAGTGCTTATAGGTTATGCCTTAGGTTCTGCAAAACTGATTAATCAAGGTAATGAAGCCCTAGTCGAACGCCTGGGGCAGTATCATCGGAAACTTAAACCTGGGCTGAACTTTATTGTTCCCTTGGTAGATCAGGTTGTGATGGAAGATACTACGCGAGAGCAAATTTTAGACATCAAGCCTCAAGATGTGATCACCCAAGATAATATTTCTGTGGAAGTGGACGGTATTGTATACTGGCGCATTAAAGATATTATGAAAAGCTTTTACGAAATTGAGGATCTACAAGGAGCATTGACACAGGTGACTACAACCACGCTCCGCGAAATCATTGCCCAAAACACTCTGGAGCAGACCAATGTCTCCAGAGTGGAGATGCACTCAGCTTTGTTATTCGAGTTGAATAATATAACCAAAGATTGGGGAGTTGAAATTCTCCGGTTAGACCTTCAAAAAATTACCCTACCTGAGAGTGTACGAAAGTCGAGGGAAGAGGAGCAAGCTGCTGTAATCAAAAAACGGGCGCTAATTACCGAAGCAGAAGGGGAAAAAGAAGCTGCCATTAAAAAAGCAGAAGGAACTATGGCCTCAGTGCAAATTATTTCTCAAGCTCTCCGTTCCAATCCAGATAGTAGGGACATTCTGCGGTATCTCGTGGCTCAAGATTACGTAGATGCTAGCCAAAAACTTGGTGAAAGCACTAATGCCAAAATTGTCTTTGTAGACCCAGCCAACTCAAGTGAAATGTTTCAGGAGTTGATATCCCACCCAGATAATCCAGAAAGTAACGGCAAAAAACACGAAAACGGTAATACTTAAATAATTCGTAATTCGTAATTCGTAATTCGTAATTCGTAATTCGTCAATTTTGTTTTGTGACTCTTATTTAGATCCCGACCCAAAACGTTCTGCCTGTAGAGACTCTTGACTTAAATAAACCCCCAAAGTATCACCTTGTGCGGCTTGTCTCAGTAGGGCATCGGCTACTAGTGAAACATCGCGCATTTCTTGAACATCGTGAACTCGGAGGATATCAGCGCCATTAAAAATAGCAGCACAACAAGCTGCTGCCGTTCCCCAAACTCGTGCTTTGGGATCTGGTTGATTTAAAATCCGACCAATAAAACTTTTACGAGATGCTCCTACCAAGATAGGGCAATTGAGCGTTGAGAGCGATCGCAAGCGGCGAAAAATTTCTAAATTTTGCTCATAGTTCTTAGCAAAGCCAATACCAGGATCAATAATAATTTTATCCCGGTCGATGCCCGCAGTAGTTGCTACCTCAATTTGTCTTGCCAAAAAACTATAAATCTCTGTGAGCAAATCTTGATAATCAGTCTCTTGCTGCATTGTCTGTGGTGTTCCCCGGATGTGCATTAAAATAATCGGCACACCTAACTCTGCCACTGTTGGTAACATTTCTGAGTCAAAAGTGCCGCCAGAAATATCATTAATAATATCCGCTCCAGCTTCTACAGATGCCTTGGCTACAGCAGCACGGGTGGTATCGACAGAAATCGGGACTAAAATTTCTGGTCTTACCACCTGTAACACCGATAACACCCGCTCAAGTTCCTCAGCCAGAGTTATTTGCTTTGCCCCTGGTCGAGTTGATTGACCGCCCACATCAATAATGTCAGCACCAGCCGCTACCAGTGCTTGCGCCTGTACTAAAGCGGCAGAGGTAGTGTTAAAATCACCCCCATCACTAAAGCTATCAGGCGTTACATTCAAAATCCCCATTAAATAAGTGCGCTGTCCCCACTCGAAACAGCGTCCTCGAATTATTAAGTTGGTTGACATAAATTTACATTAGCCATTCCCATGCAGAGCATGGGAACGAGAATAAAGCACATCACAGCGACTGAAAATTCACAATTCGAGCGAAACTCTCAGCTTCCAAACTTGCTCCTCCTACTAAAACACCATCAATTTCTGGTTGAGCCATGATCTCATCAATATTATTCGGCTTAACTGAGCCACCATATTGAATTGATACATTTGGATTACTCAACTGGCTACGAATTAAGCCAATTATCCGATTCGCCTCCGTTACTTCACAAGTGTCACCAGTACCAATCGCCCAAATCGGTTCATAAGCAATCACCAAATTATCTTGATTGATATCTACCAAGCCTTTGTCGAGTTGGAGAGAAATCAGTGATTCAGTTTCTCCCGCATCTCGTTGTTGTTTAGTTTCGCCAACACATAGAATTGGGGTTAAACCAAACCTTTGAGCAGTTCGGAGGCGTAGATTAACGGTTGCGTCCGTTTCACAAAAGAATTGCCGTCGTTCGCTATGACCGACAATCACAAAGCGCACACCAAGTTCTGTCAGCATTGGCCCAGAAATTTCACCCGTATAGGCTCCATATTCTTCCCAGTGGACATTTTGTGCGCCCAGTTGGATGAGGCTACCGTGCAAACTCTTAGACAAAACACTTAAATCAGTGAACGGAGGACACAATATCACTTCTCGCCCTTGGGGGGTTTCCTCTAAGTGGGGCAGAAATCCTTGTAAAAACTCCTGGGTATCTGCCTGGGTTTTGTACATTTTCCAGTTGCCGGCAATAACGATTTTCCGCACAGTTAATTTAGTCAAGATCCTAACGAGTTATTTAGATGCATTTTTCAGTTTATGACTTTTTGTTAGTCATTAGTCATTAGTCCTTGGTCATTGGGCATTGGCGGTTATTAATTCTTGTCCCTCATCCCCCTCATCCCCCCTTGTCTCCTTTGTCTGCCTCATCTCGCCAAACCGCTCCTAAAAATAACTACGATAGTAAGTAGGTAGGCGTAATTAAATATAAGATCAAACCTCACCCTCAATCCCTCTCCTTATTCTTGTCGGGGGAAGCCGGATTGAGGGTGAGGTTTTATATTTAATTTGAACCACTTACTTAAATGGGATATATCTAAAATTTAAAATCTAAAATCTAAAATCTAAAATCTAAAATCTAAAATCTAAAATTAATATGACTTCCACATTGCCCATGCCTGAACCTCATCAAAGTGATTCCGCCAACACTGACGCAAATTCTCTCAGTTGGGAGGAAGAACTGGATAGTGCGATTTTCAGCTTTGAAGACATTCAAACAGAACTGAACTATAAACAAGCACAAACGGCGCTGCGAAATCTGGTAACGAATCTCGACCTCACCCCCCAAGAAAAAACCGGGTTAGAAGCCCAAATTGCGGATTTGGAAACTATGCTGGGGAAGTTAGACCGCATGGTGGTGCAGATTGCGGCTTTTGGCATGGTGGGACGTGGTAAGTCTTCGCTACTCAATGCTTTGGTTGGGCAAACAGTATTTGAAACTGGGCCGCTGCATGGTGTCACCCGTGCTGCACAAAGAGTTAATTGGAGTATTAGTGAGGAAGCGATTGGGGAAACTGAACATGCTTTGCGAGTTACTCTCCCTGGTGTCGGTCAATCGCAGGTGGAATTAATTGACACTCCTGGGTTAGACGAAGTAGATGGTGCAACCCGCGCCGCATTAGCTGAACAGATTGCAAAACTTGCGGATTTAATTCTATTTGTGATATCTGGCGATATGACGAAGCTAGAATACATGGCTCTTTCTCAGTTGCGGGAAGCAGGTAAACCAATCATTCTGGTGTTTAACAAAGTAGACCAGTATCCAGAAGCAGACCGGATGGCAATTTATCACAAAATCCGAGATGAGAGGGTGCGGGAATTACTTACACCCCTAGAAATTGTCATGGCTGCGGCATCGCCATTGGTGAAGACGGCGATTCGTCGCCCTGATGGTACTAGGGGCATACAGTTGCGTACAGGTAATGCCCAAGTTGAGGAACTCAAGCTGAAAATCTTGGAAATTCTCCACCGTGAGGGTAAAGCTTTGGTTGCTCTCAATACTATGCTTTATGCCGATATTGTAAATGAGCAGTTGGTAGAGCGAAAAGTGATGATTCGAGAACAAAATGCCAATGAGTTGATTTGGAACGCTGTTATGACTAAGGCATTAGCGATCGCACTTAATCCAATAACTGTGGTAGATATTCTCAGTAGTGTGGTAATTGATATTGCTCTGATTTTGGGTTTATCTAAACTCTATGGCTTCTCCATGACCGAAGCCGGGGCCGTCCAACTGCTGCAAAAAATCGCCCTGAGTATGGGCGGAATTGGTGCTAGTGAATTGTTAGCAAATCTGGGCTTGAGTGGATTGAAAACTTTACTTGGTATCTCTGCAACAGCTACCGCAGGTGTTGCCCTTGGCCCTTATATATCGGTGGCAATCACGCAAGCAGGAGTAGCTGGTGTTTCTTCTTACGGAATTGGACAAGTTACCAAAGTTTATTTAGCCAACGGGGCGACTTGGGGGCCTGATGGGCCAAAAGCAGTGATTAATCGGATTTTGGCAAACCTGGATGAGACTTCAATTCTCAACCGGATTAAAGATGAATTATTCCACAAGGTAAAACTCAAAAAGTAATGCATAAATGTGGAGTTAAACCACATCTATCTTGAAACCTATAGTTCTTCCATGATGAAAAGGATTTGCCCTCATCCCCCAACCCCGAATCCCAAATCTGGGATTCGGGGAGCCAGTATTTCAAACTCCCTCTCCCAAAACTGGGAGAGGGATTTAGGGAGAGGGCGAAAACTACGGTTCTCAACTTATATTAATAATTACGCTACACTTTCTGAGATGTCAGATTATCTGAAAAATACGTTGCTGAAGATTGAGAGTTTTTTCCAGCCAAGATAGGCTCTCCCTTTACTCCTCCACGGGTAAGAGTACAAATCTTATAAAGGTTTTCGCACTCAAAGATTGCCATAACTAGCTCTTTCCCCGTTTGATAAGAAGATGGTAAGGGTTTACCTACCTCGCATTCCATATCAATTTCGTTATCACGCCACTGTAACTTCCAAATACGCTTTTGGGTTATTGGTGCTTTGACAGACTGAGCAAAAGCACTATACACCTGCTCTGCTTTAATATCATCCTTGGCTGCTGGCACAAAAAACTTCATAGGCTTTGGTTACAAGTAACGTAAATTTTACGCTTCTTCAGCGTAACGCAGTTACCAAGGCAATCGGCTTCCATCCCACGAGAAAAACTGTCCACTATCGCCTTCTTGAAGCTGTTCGATGACAGTGAATAATTGAGTAACGGTGCGTTCCACTGTGAATAATTTTTCCGCAGGTACATTAACCTGAAAAGGACGGGAAAGGCGCGTATCAGTTGTACCAGGATGCAATGTTACTATTAATGTTTTAGGAGAACTTCTTTTATACTCAATTGCCGCAGTTCGCATCAACATATTGAGTGCTGCTTTAGAGGCACGATAGCCATACCATCCACCAAGTTGGTTATCGCCAATACTGCCCAATTTAGCAGAAATAGTGGCAAACACGCTGCGTTCTCCATGACGAAACAAAGGCAATAGATGTTTAGCTAGTAAGACAGCACCAATACTATTTATCTGAAAGTAGCGCAGCAAATTTTCTGAATTGATCTGTTTTAAGCTTTTTTCAGGTTGCAAATTATCTTCATGCAACAGTCCTACACAGTTGACTACCAAATGCAGTTTATCAACTTGGGTACGTATTTTTTTAACAGTTTCAACAATCTGTAATTCGTCAGTAATATCCATCTTTAGACAAATTAATCGCTCAGAATGTTCGCTTGTAAGAGCTATTAAATCAAAGGCTGATTCCGGTTGACGAGAAGTTGCATAAATTTTGGCTATTCTGTCATCTTGTAGTAATTTCTTTACAAAACCTAAACCAATACCTTGGTTGGCTCCTAGAATCAATGCGTTGACAGGATTAATTTCATCGATAAAAGACATGTTAATTTATGATTTTACAAGAGTTAAACTTAATATAGCGGTTCTCAATTGAGTGAGGTATAAGAATCCCACCCCCAACCCCCTCCCCGCAAGCGAGGAGGGGGCTATGATGTAGGAAAAGCTATGAAAATTAGGATAAAATATTGGGTTTTGGTTCGCTTAAGTCAACAGAATAAAGTTAACAAGCTTAGAATAATTTTAGTTTATTTACCAATACAAAACTTGCTAAAAATTTTATCTAAAACTGATTCTGTAACCTCTTCTCCGGTAATTTCTCCTAGTGCTTGAATTGCACCACGTAAGTCAATTGTCCAGAAATCTAGAGGGAGTTGTTGGGCAATTGTTGATTGTACTTGCTCTAAGGAAATTTTAGCTTGAGTTAAGGCTGCTGCTTGCCTTTGGTTAATGGCTATATCCATATCAGCAGCTTGGACTTTACCCGATTTAACTATCTCTAAAATTGCTGTTTCTAAAGCATCAATGCCTTGGTTTTGGGCTGCGGCTGTGACTATTTTAGATTTTGGATTTGGGATTTTGGATTGAAGATATTTGCTTTCGTCTTCTTCTAATAAATCGATTTTGTTAATAACTAGAATTAATGGACGGTGTTGCACTTGTTCGTAAATTTCTCGATCGCCTTTCGTCCAGCCTGCTGAAGCATCAATGGTAAGCAAGACTAAATCAGCTGCATTTGCAGCACGACGCGATCGCTCTACGCCAATTTTTTCTACTTGGTCTGTTGTTTCCCGAATCCCTGCTGTATCTAGCACTTGTACAGGAATTCCTCCGACAACTAACTGCGATTCCACCACATCGCGGGTTGTACCGGGTAAGTCAGTCACAATGGCGCGATCGCTCTGGCTCCAAGCGTTCAATAAGCTCGACTTACCCACATTCGGACGCCCCACAATTGCCACTTTTAAACCTGTGCGTAGCAACTCACCTTTGTCTTTGGTTGCCAATAACCTAGTTATTTCTGCGGCAATTTTCTCGATTTCTGATATTATGACTTTATCATCCAACGGCGGCAAATCTTCCTCAAAATCGATTCGAGCTTCGATTTCTGCCAAGATATCTAAACAGTTGGCGCGTAACTGCCGGATCGGATGAGCTAATTTTCCCTGCAAACCAGCTAAGGCAGTTTGGGCAGCTTGAGGCGATTTAGCTCCCACTAAATCAGCAATACCTTCAGCTTGAGTTAAATCCAATCGTCCATTCAAAAAGGCGCGGAGAGTAAATTCTCCAGGTTGGGCTAGTCTAGCGCCGTTTTCCAAACACAGTTGTAATACTTGCTGTACTGCCATAATTCCCCCGTGGCAATGGAATTCCACCACATCTTCACGGGTGTAAGAACGGGGTGCTTTCATAATCAGCAACAAGGCTTCATCTACCAGTTGTCGCGTTTGGGGATGGCGAATATAACCGTAGAGAATCCGGTGACTTTCCCAAACTTGTCTCCCTGGTGCGTGAAAAAGAGTTTGGGCTAAAGCCATTGCTTGGGAACCGGACACCCGCACAATACCAACACTACCCTGTTGGGGGACAACAGCAGTGGCGATCGCAGCGATAGTTCCAGTAGTAGCAAAAACTTCTGACATGAGCGCCCTTCATAAGAGTGAGAAGTTAAGAGTCAAAATCATAACTCATAACTGATAACTTTGTGACATACTCCACACACTCTGTAACCAAAATGAAAAACAAACAATTAAGGTTAAGAATGTCAGAACGTAGGTTTAATAAGCTTCAAAATTATGCCACTTATGCAGACAAAACCATGACTCAGGTGATTGATGAACTTATTGACTCGTTGCCAAACACAGAAAAAGGCGACTCCTCATCGACCCCTTGCCCTGTCAAACCGCAGGTTTGAATTAGTTAGGGGTCAATTCGTCGTCGCCCAAAAATTCATCCCACACTCCGTCTAGTGAGTGTGGGGCAACATTAGTTTAAGCTAAATGGTAAATATTTAGACTAATGGGATGGCAACTGGCAAGGTAAAATTTACCTGGAGGGTAATGCCTGATAATAAAGAGTTAAGAGTGAAAATTATAACTCACAACTCATAACTTTTAGAGAGAGGAATTTATTGTGGAGCAAAAAATTAACTGTGCTGTAGCCTGTGTTAACGGGTGTGTTTTAGGGGATAAATGCCCCAATATCGAGTTTAGAGAGGCCACTGCAAAATTTATTGAAGAGACTCCCTTAGATAAAATGTTGGAGTTGGCACAAGAACGCTTGCGGAAAAAAATGACGGAACCGCCAAAATGGGTTTTTCCTGAAGATCCATAGGATTACCGCCAACAGGCTCAAGCAAAACAGTGTAAAGGTTAAATAGTATCTGGATCTATATTTAATTCTCGCAGTTTTGCCGCCAAGCGATCGCTACGTTGCTTTTCTTGTTCAGCCTGTTGTGCAACTTCTTCCGGTGTTGCAACCAGTTCTGCTTTAGGAGTGAAAAAGCGTAACTTTTCTTGATAAACCCCTAAATATAAACCTAGCTGTTGACTCCACAACCAGCCTTGTGAATTGGGTTCTAGTGGTTGATATTCACCATCAAGCAAATGAAACCCTGTAAATTCTAAGGTTTCTGGGTCAAACCAGAAGTAATCTGGTGTGCGAAATATATCTTGGTAAATTTGTTTTTTTAGACCCTTATCAGTCTCGCCTGTGCTATTTGAGAGAATTTCTATAATTAGATTGGGATATTTGCCATCTTCTTCCCAAACAACCCAGCTTTTACGGGGTTTGCGTTCAGTCCCTAGTACTACAAAAAAATCTGGTCCTCGGAAGTTTTCTGATTTGCGCTGGCGTGGACTGTAGTAAATAGTGAGATTACCCGATGCATAAAAATCATTACGACTTTGCCACAGCCACTCTAAGCATTGAATCAGCAGTGTCATTTGTAGCCGATGTAAGTCAGTTTCCAAAGGCGGTTCGTCACTATATAAATCCCCTGGCGGAAATATAACATCTTTTGGGGTTGCTAAATCTTGGACAACAGACATGGCAGCAAGTGTCTTAGTGCTATAAGTTTAGCGTAGCAGTGAGGAGCGTAGACGCTATCTATAAAAACCGTTCAATGATGATCTTGTATATAAGTAAGTGGCTCAAATTAAATATAAGACCTCACCCTCAATCCGGCTTCCCTCTCCAAAATATCGGAGAGGGATTGAGGGTGAGGTTTATTATATGTTTAATTACGTCTACCTACTTATACGTTCCTTAACTTCATTTTAAATATCTAACCCAACAACCATTAACTCAGGCGGATGCTCAACAATGAACTGGTAATTTATCTCTCGTCGCTCTTGGGGTGGAAGAGTTAACTGCCATTCTAAAATCCCCATTTCACCAAGTTGAATTTGTGGGTTGCTGCGATTGAGACGCACTTTAATTTGCTCGTTGCGACTCACTGGTAATTGTTCAGTTAGTTTTAGATTTACTTCTTTCTCTAATAAGTTAGTAATGAACAACCGATAACTATAAGTAATCCGGCGCTGGTTGCTAATTAATTTTTTATCTACCAGACGTTCAACTAAATCGCGCTCAATTTTAAAACCTTCATCAATCCCTAAGTTCAATTTGAATTCTTGCCCTGGTGCAATATTTTCTAACTGAGTGGTTCCGATAAAAACATTGTCGCGGAAAATATTCGCTTTGCCTGGTAACAGAGTTGCACCATTGGGATTATTTTTTACATTAGCTTGCAAATAAGCAAAACTTACTAAGCGCGGCATTGCCACATAATCGAACCTACAAGGATAATCATCATTGAAAATTGTAGTTTTATGAGGTGCGCCGTCACTGGGAATGTTACCACCACCATTCAATTTAAAGGTAACTACACTCCCTTCTTTAGATACTTCTGCTGTAACGGTTTCTGCTGGAATCAGACTATCTTCTGCAACTTCATCTTCTCCTTGCCAATTTGTAGCAGCAGCAGGCGGCTCTGCTATGGTAGGGAGCAGTGGTGGCTGGGCAGCAAATCGTCGTTGTCGTAACATTTGTGGACGTGGCGCATCAATATACCAGGGTTCAAGTTTGGGTGGGAGTGTACCTAATCCTGGTTTAGCGGTAGAAAGGGTGAGATTTGCACCAATCCAATCTTCACCACTACTTTGAGTGATTTCTGCAAGGTAGCTCAGATGGACAATATCGCTGGTAGTGCTAAAGCGCAAGTCATATAGTGGAGTCCAACTGGCGCGATTCACCAAATATGATACCTCTAGCTCAAACTTGCCTTCACCTGCAACTTCAACTCCTACAACTAAGCTAAAACTCTCTTTAGGATGGGGTGTTTGGATTTTTTGCAATGAGGTGTGGAGTGCTTGCAGTTGTTTGTCTAATTCCTGTTGTTGGGTTTTGCACTCTCCAGATGCGATCGCATACTCACTATACTGGCTTCCGAGAAAGTTCAAAAAATCTAAAGTTTCGCTAAGACTGAGATTTTTCCGAGACAAACTCTGTGCAAAGGGTTCTTCTGTTTTTTCACGTAATCCGTCGATAAAATTAGACTGTAATGCTAAAGCATCGACTTGGGCTTGCAGGTGGCGTTTTTCTGCTTCTAATTGCTGAATTTGCCTTGTTAAATGTGCAAGCTCCGCTACAGGCTCAGTAGTGTAGATGCGATCGCTACTTACTCCTAGCATTCGCACCCCTACCGTACCACTACCACTAACCCTAACAGACTCAGTTTCCATCTCTGGCACTGGGGTAATTACTAGTTCCTGCTCAATTCCTGCTAAATCAACTACACCCCGCCGTGTAACCAATGCTCTGTCAGCGTACACTGTGACAGCTACAATCTCGCTTTGTACTGTTTTACGCCAAGACGGTATTTCCGGGTTAACCACTGCCAGTTTTCCCCCATTTTTGATGGTTCTGCTGGTTAATTGTCAATGCTTCCCGGTCTACCCGTCAACCCCTTGAGGTAATTCGTAATTCGTAATTACGAATTATCCGTTAGTTGGTTCAAGGGTACTAGAAGCAGGATCAGCGTTTTGCTGTACAAAATTCTTTGCCGCAGCTAGGAGATAATCATAGTAGGCACGAGCGACGATCGATAGCTGTTTGCCAGATGGGTAAACCATGTACCAATTTCGGTGAATGGGGAAGTGTTGTACATCTAAAATGCTAAACTCGGAAGCGTCTAATAGTAAGGTATGACGGGATAAAACAGAAATTCCTAAACCACCTGCGATCGCTTGTTTAATTGCTTCGTTACTTCCCAATTCCAGCTTGACTTTTACTATAACCCCTTGTTCTTCAAATAGACTTTGGACGGCGCGACGAGTTCCTGAACCTGGTTCCCGCATAATAAAAGGTTCATTAGACAGGCGTTGGATCGGAATATTTTTTTCTTTGGATAACGGATGATTAACTGGTGCAAAGACTATCAAAGGATTTTCTAAAAATGGTTCACAAGTCACATCCATATTGTCTGGAACTTGGCTCATAATATATAAGTCGTCCAGATTATTACTCATCCTTTCCAAGATTTGTTCGTGATTTGTTACTTGCAGCGAGATATCAATCCCTGGATAAAGTTCGCAAAACGGCCCTAACAAACGTGGAATAAAATATTTTGCTGTTGTAATCACTGCTAAACGTAATTGTCCCTGTTTTAGCCCTTTTAAATCTGCTACCTTCATTTCATACTGGGCTATATTTTCAAAAATCTGCCGACAAGTAGCAAATAATTCTCGTCCGGCTTCGGTGAGATACAACCGCTTCCCCACTTGCTCAAATAATGGCAACCCTACCGATTTTGTTAGTTGCTTGATCTGCATCGAAACGGTAGGTTGAGTGAGAAACAATTCCTCAGCAGCGCGAGTAAAGCTACTGTGCCGTGCTGCCGCCTCGAATACCTTTAACTGATGCAGCGTCGCTTGCTTCAAAGGTGGTTCTCCTGTATATAGCTATTGATCGATATAAAACTAGTATTACTGAACAGTTGCAAATCCTATCGCAATGCTCATAGAAAGTTATGAGTTTTATATATTATAGATAAAACTCTATTACTTCTATTAAAATAAAGGTATTTTATTTATGGATTCAAGAAGCTATTATCAGAACAACAAGAAAAGCGTAAGATTCCTTCCAATTCTTGATGAATGATGATTTTCCCAAATTCATTTATCATCATTCATCATTCCATAATTCTTCTGCAACTTTTGTTGGTAGCTTGGTTAAATCTGGTAATCTTAGTACCTCAATTTCGGCAACTTGTTCTTTAATATTCACTGGTAAGTTTAACGGTTCGCGTTCTTCTATCCAGCAGCTTGCTAATGGCAAAGTTTGCTCCATTTCATCTAACGGTCGGGGAATTACCATTACTGCATTTAATTCTCCAATGCGTTCTGCCTCAAACATTCCCGCTTCCACTGCTACTGCTACATTTGCTACCGAACCCCGAATAATGGCTGTACACAATCCCGCACCAATTTTTTCATAAGCTGCTAAATGAACATCAGCAGCTTTGAGCATGGCATCACATGCGCCTACCATCGCTGGAAATCCTCGCGTTTCTACCAAACCAATTGCTTGGTTACTCAGACGGCTGTAATTCCCCTGTTCCATCAATTTAGTAAAACGGGTTGTGATGGGAAGTACTATATCTAGGTTGGCATAAGGTCGGGGAATTACTAAGCTAGAAACCAACTGACCAAACTGTTCAGCCGTTTGGACACCAGATTCTACGGCAAGACGCACGTCAGCAATTCCACCCCGGACGATCGCAGTACAATGCCCGCTACCAGTTTTTTCATACCCAATTAGGTGAACTCCTGCTGATTTGAGCATCATATCCGCCGTCCCAACTATTGCTGGAAAGCTGCGGGTAGAAACTAAACCCAAAGCAGTATCCTGAAAGGTTTCTTGACTACTCGCTCCATGCATGGTATTCATAGACCGTTGATTAGATGTTTCCATTATGAACTTTCCCAGATAATCACAAAGCTGACAACTTACAATTAACACTTACTCAGACTAAACGTCAGAGTTTGGGTCGCTCAAGGATTGTCTATGGGGAAACAATGTAGTCAACAGTCTGTGTATGCTCCCTTGCCCATAAATTTGAGTCCCGAAACCGTTAGAAGATTCTGTGGTTAGCTGATTGGGGTCTGAGTCATCTTCTGTAGACTCTTGGGCGGCTTCTTGCAACGTGGAGTCAGCATTATTGGCGGGTTTCTCTACAGGAGGAGGCTGGCTTTCTGGAGTGGCGGGAGATTTAAAGTAAGAAATCGACTTATTTTGTTTAAAATCCACAAAAGCCGAAGCGGAGAATTTAGTTGAGGAAATTTCTTTTTCCTTAACTCTCCCTGAGCCATTTTCCTCTTCCTTCTCTGGTGCTGCACTTGTAGAAGCTGGGTTATTCGGGGATGGTTCTGGTTCCTTTATTTGGGCTGTTTGAGCAATTCGCCGGCTGGTGTCTCCTAAAATCGAACCAGCTGCAATTACTTGTCCAGGTTCAACTGAACAGTTAAAAACTGTTGTGGCTGAACCAATGCAAGCATTTGCTCCAATTTTGCCTTTGCCAACCATCAAAAAACCGGCTCCCAAGTTTGCGCCTGCTTCTACCTCTAAGGTTCCTTCATGGACTTGGAGAATTGCTCCCATGCCAATACAGACCCCTGGCCCAATGATGATCTTGCTGTTTCCAGCCGCTTGCAGGATCACCCCAGGTGCAAGTACTGCACTTGGATGAACAGTCACCTCACCACTAATGTAAGAATCAAAGTTATTGCTGAGGCGCAGTGACAGCACAGACATGGAAATTTTAACCTCGGAAGCCGGAAATATAGAGAGTTAGGAGTTAGGAGTTGATTAAAAGTGAGGAGTTGATTAAAAGTGAGGAGTTGATTAAAAGTGAGGAGTTATAAATTTTAAGTATAGAGTTATGAATTGTCCTAACTCCTAACTCCAAACTCCTAACTCCTAACTCCTAACTCCTAACTTTTTAAGGCCGTTGGATAATCGTTTCTAATACCCGACGCTTGGCTTTGGGGTCAATGCCAATTAAGCGCACGTATTCTCCTTGGTATTCCCCAAGGTGTCCTTCTACGGCTGCGATCGCTTCTCTTTCTGAGGAGGCTTGAATTTGACCAGTACTAGTCCACGAACCTGTACGGAACCGCCGTTGGTCTACGTGTTCAAGGCTAATTTTAGAGCCGCTAGCCAATAATTGTCGGAGTTGGCCTACTACTTCAGTACTCAAGCGGGTACTGGTAGCTGTTGCTGTTGCTGTTGCAGTAGCAGAGGGTGCATTGCTAGTAAATGATTTCTGAGTGCCAGAGGACGCTACTTGACCATTTGGACGTTGAATTATGCTCTCTAATACCCGCCGCTTGGCTTTGGGGTCAATACCAATTAAGCGTACATATTCCCCTTGGTATTCGCCAAGATGCCCTTCTACGCCTGCGATCGCTTCTCTTTCTGAGGAGGCTTGAATTTGACCTGTACTAGTCCAGGAACCTGTACGGAACCGTCGTTCATCTACGTGTTCAAGGCTAATCTTATACCCACCAGCTAATAATTGCCGGAGTTGGTCTACCACTTCTGTACTCAAACGGTTGCTGGTAGCTGTTGCCGGACTCGTACCAGAGGTTCCACTGCTAGTAAATGATTTCTGACTACCAGAAGAGGCTACTTGACCATTTGGACGTTGAATTATGCTCTCTAATACGCGCCGTTTGGCTTTGGTATCAATGCCGATTAAACGCACATACTCGCCTTGATGGCTTTCTATACATTCTTCCAAGCCGGAAATTACTTGATTTATGGAAGTTGCTTCAATTGGCTTGCAGCTAGTCCAGGAACCAGTGCGGAAACGGCGTTCGTCTACGTGTTCCATGCCAATTTTGTAACCACCTGCCAAAAGTTGGCGGATTTGCTCTACAGTTTCACCATTGACTTTGCCACTGCTAGAGCCGTTACCATTACCATTCCCGTTGCTGCTGCTATAACTGCTATTACCCCGATTAGTCGGAGCCTTAAAGCTGGTAGGTGCTTTAACATCACTATCCGGGCGTTGGATGATGTTCTCTAACACACGTCGTCTATCTTTGTCAATACCAAATAGGCGGACATACTCGCCACTATGGCCTGTTACACAGCTTTCTAATGCTGCGATCGCTTCACCGAGCGATCTCGGTTCAATTGGTTGGCAACTAGTCCAAGAACCCGTGCGGAACCGTCTCTGGTCTACGTGTTCTGTACCAATCTTATATCCTTGTTCCAATAGATAGCGCAACTGCTCTATTGTTTCTGCACCCAAGCTATTGCTCGACACTTCACTACTCCTTTCTAGCTCTAAAACAGTAACACCATTACCCTTGTAAGATTTAGTGTTCTCATCCCGAATTGGTGCAATACATTTGCTATCCGCAGCACAAAGATAACCAGCTCGCAGCGCCTGATTAATCCCAACCACATGATGAGCAAAGTCTTTATCCTGATCTTGCACATCTGGCAAGCGGTCAGCTTGCTGCTGATTGGTAATGATCGCTCCCGAAGGTACATACTTACCTGGGGGAATTTCTACGTCTTGAATCAAAGTGTGCATCATCACGATGCAACCTGCACCCACCCTGGCATTAAACACCGTAGAGCGGAAGCCAATGAAGGAATTATCCCCTACATAAGCTGGCCCGTGAATTAGAGCCATGTGGGTAATGCAACTGTTTTTACCTACCCACACCGAGTATTTATTTTGATCGTCGCCAATTACTCGACCTTGCTCTAACCCATGAATCACAACACCATCTTGAATATTAGTGTTTTCACCAATATAAAAAGGTGTGCCTTCATCCGCTCTAATCGTAGTCCCTGGAGCAACGATTACATTTGCACCTATATGTACATCCCCAATCAGATTAGAGAACGGATGCACAAAAGCTGTTTCATGGATTTTGGCTTCAGCTAAATTCCTCGACCACGGGGTTGGAGGTGCCGCCGTGCTGCGGACTGCCATTTCGAGATTCCTCCTGTATTAAGTTAGGAGTTATGAGTTAGGAGTTATCAGTTGTAACTTTTCACTCCTCACTCCTCACTTCTCTAACTGTTGACTAACGATATTGATCTTTTTTGCTGTAGATGAGGCGATCTTCAACGTGAATGGTATCTATGATCGCTACTACCACTGCATCTAATGGCCGTTGTTCATTGCCAATAACTTGACGAGCGGCACTGCCACGACTGACAAGTACCCACTCATCTACTCCTGCTCCCACAATATCTGCTGCTACCTCGTATTCTGGCAGGATGTTGCCGTCTTCATCCACTAATTGTAACAACAGTAGTTTGACACCTCGAAGACTTGGATCTTTTTGGGTGCTAACTACTGTGCCGCGAACTTTGGCGACTTGCATTCTTTAATTACGGTCTTCTACCGAAAGGACGAATTGCATTTACATTTTCCCGGAATTGCTCTACATCTTCGGTATAACGAATTGGTAGGACGTATTCCAAGTTTTCGTGAGGACGAGCAATGATGTGAGTTGATAACACTTGTCCGCCGTTGACTCGCTTCACTGATTCAACACCAGCGCCCACAGAAGCTTGCACTTCCGACACGTCACCCCGAACAATCACGGTAACTCGACCACTGCCGATTTTTTCATAGCCTACTAGAGTAACGCGGGCAGCTTTCACCATTGCATCAGCAGCTTCTACTACTGCTGGAAAGCCTAGCGTTTCAACCATTCCTACTGCAATTGACATTAGATTTTTATCCCTTTTTTATTGTTTTTAGCCCTGGACAAAAGAAAGCGATGCTCAAAAAGGTTTTGAGTGTTAATTACTTTGTTTAAACAGCTTTTAGGTACGGAACTGTTCCACTGCTTCTGTGTAACGTATCGGCAATACGTATTCTAGGTTTTCGTGAGGACGAGCAATGATGTGAGTGGATAAGACTTCACCACCATTTACTCTTTTCGCCGCTTCAACCCCAGCAGCTACCGAAGCTTGTACTTCCGATACATCTCCCCTAACTATCACGGTGACGCGAGCGCTACCAATTTTTTCATACCCTACTAAAGTCACACGGGCGGCTTTCACCATCGCATCAGCAGCTTCCACTACTGCTGGAAAGCCCTTCGTTTCAATCATCCCAACTGCAATTGGCATCGCAGAACTCCTACAATATTAATCCAATCTGTACTGTCGCTTGAAATTTTTGACGGGGAGAGCTTTATCTTAATAGCTAAGAAAACACTTCCAAATTAAGCATAGGAAAGGTTGGCCTTCCTGGCAATATAAATTACTATAATAGTTTATGATAATAAAGTTTTAAAAAACTTAACAAAAATTTATCTGTCCTCCTGAGCAATTAAAGTTCACTGATTCCTAGAGGAGCCACTTATGCTTTATAATTTCTTTATCACATTTACAAAACGACATTCATAACTAAGGGTAATTTTTTCTGGGGTGGGAGGACAAGCGGCTGTATCTTATGCTGTCTCTAGGTTCTGCCAATTTTGGCTATATGCACAAGGACTAAGTGAAAAATATATAATTTTTTCAAATATATCGTATAAACTAGTCTGTTCAAAATAGAAATAGAAATGTAAAAACAAAGGTGAGGTTAAAGCAAGTAAATGCTTTAACCTGTGTAAAGTTATATTTTATCGAAGTTTAATAGGGTCAAATAAAGTAAAAATACTTATGATGATTTAGTTGAAACAAGAGTAAAAAATATTCATGTTTCTGCTAAATTAATTTTGTAAAATAAATAATTGTATAAAAGCTTTTTTAAAATTAAGGCTGAGTCATCAAGGTAAATTTAAATGCATCAATTTCTATTTTCAACAAGTTGGTTTGTGCCTTTATATAGCTTATTAGGCGCAATTTTGACGTTGCCGTGGGGAATAGGAATAATTCGGCGAACCGGGCCAAGACCTGCGGCCTACATAAACTTGTTGACGACGGTTTTGGCTTTTGCCCATAGCCTGTTTGTATTTAACATTATCTGGGATAGAGAACCAGAAAAGTTACTGGTGACGTGGTTTAAAGCTGCTGATTTAGACTTATCTTTTGCCTTGGAACTCTCAGCAGTCAGTATTGGGGCAACAGTTTTAATTACAGGGTTAAGCTTACTTGCACAAGTTTACGCTCTGGGTTACATGGAAAAAGACTGGTCGTTGGCGCGTTTTTTTGCGCTGCTGGGATTTTTTGAAGCAGCGCTGAGTGCTTTAGCAATCAGTGATTCTTTGTTTTTCAGCTATGGTCTTTTGGAAGTGCTGACGCTTTCGACTTACTTGCTGGTGGGATTTTGGTATGCTCAACCGCTAGTAGTAACGGCGGCGCGGGATGCGTTTTTAACCAAACGCGTGGGAGACTTGTTGCTGCTGATGGGAGTAGTGACGCTTTCCACCTTAGCTGGGAGTTTGAACTTTTCGGATTTATATGAGTGGGCGCAAACGGCTAATTTAAGCCCAATCACATCAACATTGCTGGGATTGGCGTTAATTGCTGGGCCTGCTGGTAAATGCGCCCAATTTCCTTTGCATCTTTGGTTGGATGAGGCAATGGAAGGGCCAAATCCCGCCTCGGTAATGAGAAACTCACTAGTAGTAGCTGGTGGTGCTTATTTACTGTATAAACTACAACCATTGTTAGCCCTGTCGCCAGTTGCCTTGAATGTATTAGTAGTAATGGGAACGGTAACAGCAATTGGGGCTACATTAGTATCCATAGCTCAAATTGACATTAAGCGATCGCTATCTCATTCCACCAGTGCATACATGGGCTTAGTGTTTTTGGCGGTGGGGTTACAGCAAGGGGGTGTAGCCTTGATGTTGCTGTTAACTCATGCCTTCGCTAAAGCATTATTATTCATGAGTTCCGGTTCAGTAATCTTGACTACCCAAAGCCAAGACTTAACAGAAATGGGCGGTCTTTGGTCTAGGATGCCAGCCACAACCACTGCCTTTGTTGTCGGTTCAGCCGGAATGGTAGCACTGCTACCACTAGGAAGCTTTTGGGCAATGTTAGCATGGGCTGACGGTTTTGTGAATATTAGCCCTTGGGTAATTGGGGTTTTATTATTGGTCAATGGTTTGACGGCATTAAATTTGACCAGAGTATTCAGATTAGTATTCTGGGGTAAACCGCAACAGAAAACCCGTCGCACCCCAGAAGTTGGTTGGCAGATGGCCTTACCAATGGTGATTCTCACAGTCTTGACTCTGCTTGTGCCTCTGATGCTACAGGAATGGTACTTGCTACCAGATTGGGAAAGTATTAATTGGTATGTGGCGTTAGGGTTGTTTACTTCTACCGTAGTGGGGATAGGTGTAGGTTCTACAGTTCATCTCCACAAAGCTTGGTCAAGATCCAGAATCTTGGCTTGGAGATTTGTGCAGGACTTGTTAGGTTATGATTTTTATATTGACCGAGTTTATCGCCTAACGGTGGTTGGTGCAGTCGCACTGCTATCTAAAGTTTCTGCTTGGAGCGATCGCTATTTAGTCGATGGTCTAGTCAACTTGGTTGGCTTTGCGACGATTCTCGGCGGACAAACTTTAAAGTACAGCATTTCTGGGCAATCTCAAGGCTATATGTTGACGATCTTAGCGGTTGTCAGCGTCCTGGGTTTATTCATCAGTTGGTCATCGGGTTTACTAGATAAATTACCTTTTTAATTGAGTTAGGAGTTAGGAGTTAGGAGTTAGGAGTTAAGAGTTAGGAGTTAGGAGTTAGGAGTTAGGAGTTTGGAGTTAGTAATTATTCTGCCTCATCTGCCTCATCTGCCTCATCTGCCTCATCTGCCTCATCTGCCTCATCTGCCTCATCTGCCTCATCTCCCCCTGCCCCCTGCCCCCTGCCTCCTGCCCCCTGCCTCCTGCCTCCCCTGCTCCCCTTACCTGAATTCCGTCTATGCTTAGTGTTTTAATTCTAGTGCCGTTAATCGGCGCAGCTTTAATTGGTTTCTCTCCCTCTGGCATCAATGGGAAATTTGCCCGTGGGGTGGCTTTAGTCTTTGCCAGTATCGCTTTCTTGTGGACAATCATACTAGCAATTCAGTTCCATCCAGGGGAAATCACTCAACAGTTTGCCGAGTCTGTCCCTTGGATAGATGTTTTAGGCTTGAACTATAACGTGGGAATAGATGGTTTATCTTTGCCACTGCTGGTTTTGAATGGATTGTTAACTTGCATTGCCATCTACAGCAGCGATGAATCCCTACAGCGTCCTAAATTTTATTACTGTTTGATATTATTATTAAGCGCTGGGGTGACTGGAGCTTTTCTGGCACAGGATTTACTGCTATTTTTCTTGTTTTACGAATTGGAACTAATCCCGCTATATCTGTTAATAGCCATTTGGGGTGGGGAAAAGCGGGGTTATGCTGCAACAAAATTTCTCATTTATACTGCCGTTTCGGGAATCTTAATTTTGGCAAGTTTCCTCGGCATGGTTTGGCTGAGTGGTTCCTCTAGCTTTGCACTAGCAACGTTGAACACGACAACTTTACCTCTAGCGACACAGCTTTTACTGCTAGGGGGAATTTTAGTAGGTTTCGGGATTAAAATTCCCTTAGTTCCCTTCCATACTTGGTTGCCAGATGCTCACGTTGAAGCTTCTACACCAATTTCTGTGCTGTTGGCTGGAGTGTTGTTGAAGTTAGGAACTTATGGCTTACTGCGGTTTGGGATGAACTTGTTACCAGAAGCTTGGGCTTATGTGGCTCCTTGGTTAGCGACTTGGGCAGTAGTGAGTGTATTGTATGGTGCATCCTGCGCGATCGCTCAAACCGATATGAAAAAAATGGTGGCTTATAGTTCTATTGGACACATGGGCTACGTGCTTTTAGCGGCGGCGGCTTCCACACCATTAAGTGTGTTGGGTGCTGTTATGCAGATGATTAGCCACGGCTTGATTTCCGCCATGCTATTTTTGCTGGTAGGAGTTGTGTATAAAAAAGCCGGAAGCCGGGATTTAGAAGTCCTCCAAGGACTGCTGAACCCAGAACGGGGTATGCCCGTAATTGGTAGCTTGATTGTTGTGGGAGTTATGGCCAGCGCTGGGATACCGGGAATGCTGGGGTTTATTTCCGAATTCATAGTTTTTCGAGGCAGTTTCCCAGTTTTTCCAGTGCAAACGCTGCTATCAATGATTGGTACAGGCTTAACTGCGGTTTACTTCCTAATACTCCTGAACCGTGCCTTTTTTGGACGTTTGTCTGCACAAGTTACCAACTTACCACGAGTGTATTGGAGCGATCGCGCCCCAGCTGCAATTTTAGCTGTGCTGATTGTGATTTTCGGCATTCAACCTGGTTGGTTAGCACGCTGGACTGAACCAACAATTACAGCAATGGTGAATAGCCAAAACGTAGTAGTAGCAGTGTCCTTGGATAAAGTGGGCAATGAAGATTAGGGAATGGGGAATGGGGGATGAGAAAGATGAGGGAGATGAGGGAGAATAACTCCAAACTCCAAACTCCAAACTCCTAACTCCTAACTCCAAACTCCTAACTCCTAACTCCTAACTCCAAACTCCTAACTCCAAACTCCTAACTCCTAACTCCTAACTCCAAACTCCAAACTCCTAACTCCTAACTCCAAACTCCTAACTCCAAACTCCTAACCCCAAACTCCAAACTCCCTACACAAATAATTTCAAAAATCAAAGCGGACTACTATAGCAATGGTAACTATTAAAAAGAAAAGGACTCACAATCCCTTAGCTGAGTATATTGAACGTCTGCAAAAAGGAGAGGCATTACTCCCCGATAATCCAGAAAATGTCCTGGAAGTTGTTGGTATTCTTAAAAGCTATGGCGTAGTTTTAGATGCCTACTCAAAAAATCTTAATTATATTGCCGAGCATCAATTTTTAATATTTTTCCCGTTTTTTAAATACTTTAATGGAGAGGTTTCTTTTCAGAAATTACTCCGTCACTGGTGGCATAACCGAATTAATTTTGAATATGCCGAGTATTGCATGAAAGCCATGATGTGGCATGGTGGCGGCGGACTAGATACGTATTTAGATACAGAAGAATTTCAAGAAAGAGCGCAAGCCGTTATCGCTGCGAAATTTAAAAATAATCCCTTAATTTTGGGTATTAACCAACTGTTTCCAGATTTTTTAACAGAACACTTGCGCGTCTCTGCTTACTACACCGGTTTAGGTCAATTCTGGCGAGTCATGGCTGATATGTTCCTCAGCTTATCAGACCGCTACGACCAAGGCGAAATAAAATCGATTTCGCAAGTTGTAGAACACATTAAAACAGGCTTAGTGGCAAATGCATCAAACCCAATTACCTACGCTGTCAAAATTAGGGGTGAAGTCTATGAAATCATTCCCAAAAGTGTTGGTTTGACCTTCTTAGCAGATACAGCAATACCTTATGTAGAAGCAGTATTCTTCCGGGGAACTCCTTTTCACGGTACAGTTTCATACAACGCCCAAGGATATCAAATTCCCCCAGATCAAACGCGATTTCAATATGGCGCATTGTATGCAGATCCTTTGCCCATTGGCGGCGCGGGTATTCCTCCCACCTTGTTAATGCAAGATATGCGTCATTATCTTCCAGAGTATTTGCACGAAATTTATCGTCGCAGTCTTCGGGGTGAAGATGATTTGCGGGTACAAATTTGCATGAGTTTCCAAAAATCGATGTTTTGCGTGACGACAGCAACGATTTTAGGACTAATGCCTTATCCTTTGGATAGTAAAGATCCAAATGAGCAAAAAGGTAATCGAGTTTATTTAGAGAAGTGGATGAGTCGGTTAGAAACTTCGCAGTTGCTTGAGGTGAATAAATAGGTAAAGATTAGACTTCTGGCTCGATGCCTAAAGAGCGCAATTGTGCAGCCAAGCGATCGGCTCTTTCTTCACCAGTCAACAACAAATTACCTTGCAAATCCCACCAGCGTAGCCAAGGTAATTCCATATTATAATATTGTCCCTGCCAAATCCCTAACTCAACTCCTAAAGGATGTATGGGGTAATGTCCGCGTTCATTTGCTGTTAATAACTGATATTGTCCACCAATTAATTGATAAACTTCTACACTGGCTTTATTCACTTCATAAATGCCGTAGAAGGGAGGACGAATCACCTGCTCATAAATCCAAAATTTCCCCTTCCACGGAGTTTTATCTCGCTCCTCACTACCATTGCCAGAGACAAATTTCAAGGCAATCAATGGGGCAATAAACTCTCGCCATAATACATAAGACCTGCGCGTTTGTCCATCAAGAGTAGGTGGTACATTCCCTACATAAAACCAGTCTGGTGCTTCTGCGCCTTTTTCTGGGGGGTCAGTGATGCGCCAGTAGATACCGCTATCTTGACCAATACAGTATTGACCATCAGGATGACGTTTTTGTAATATTGGTTTAATCGAGTCGGTTAGGAGAATGCTTTGGGGATGTTCCTGAAAGTTTTTCACGGAAGTACCATCAGACTCTGGTAGCTGCGTATGGTCTGGGAACGGTGTAAGGGCGGTGGATGGATCGGTTGCAGAGGTCATAAAGCTACCTTTGCAGTAGTAAGGTTTGTTTTTTAGTTTAGCAGTGGAAGAAGAGAGAAGGGCGATCGCTTACTACTCGCCGACTAATGCCAGTGCTTGATTGATCATACGGTCAGAAAGATACATTCCTGATGAACGTAAATTCTCTATAATTGGTCGTGCCATTAGTTATTTTGCCGCGTTGCTTTGCTTGCCAGGTATCGGATTTCTGAAATGTTGATTATTCCGTGGGAAAGGAGGCTGTGATAAATGTTTACAAACTTCTGAAAGCTTTATATGTTACATTTTACAAGTCTAGTCAATCAATTCGGGCACGGAAACAAGTCTTTGTGTGTTCAGTGTTCTGTTGGGCAGAGGTACTAACGAAGCTGATGCGTCAGATCCACTCTTCCATTCTCCACCCTCCAAGCGATCGCCGAAGCGACAATAAGCTTTGTATATTTCGTTGTCCTCATTGCTCACTCTACCACCAAAACGAGCATATATCCTTTTCATCTACCACTTGCCCTGGCCAGATTTTGTCACCTGTCTCTGTCGTGGCGATCGCCATCGGGTTTTCTTTTTCTGAACTCCCCATAAAACAATCTTCGTTCAGGTGGTTTAGCCGTTTTTCCAGTTGCACTGATGCTGCTAATTTAAAAACTTCCAGGTCATCTGACTTCAAACCCTCTTCTACCTTTTTGAGTAGTTCCTGCTCTTTCCCCCGACTAACCCTGAGCTTGTTCTGCAAACACTCGTAAGCAAGGGTTAGGGTGGCGACAGTTGGGTTGTTTAATGCCGCATCAATCAGGTTATCGACTTTGACCTGACCTGCATAGAACAAAATAGTTTGTCTTCTCCAATCCAGGTATTGTTTATCTTTTGTAAAAACTTCTAATAAATAATGCTCATGCTCTGCCTTTGTGAGTTCAACCGCCGTTAAATACTCCTGAAAGGTGCGATGGGTAAATTCATAGAGTTTTTCTTGTTTGCGATCGCTCAACAGTTCTCGCACACCACTATCATCTCTTTCGATAAAATCTTCTGGTTTAACCTCTTGTCCCCCCTCAACCATCTGAGCTAGTTCTGCCTGAAGAAACTCTTTTGCTAGAAAAATATTACTGTCCTGATTTCTCTCATCGAGCGTAAACTGAAGTACTTGGCGTTTAGTCATCTCTAATGCGAGTGCTTGCAAAGCTTCTTGCTTTTGCTCTGGCTTGAGTGGATATCGGGTAGTTCCAGAAGCAGATTGCCGTCCTTGGAGAAGCACATCACAAACTTGCTTGTAAAGTCCTGTTCGGGTTGGAGAAAGACTCGTTTTCTGCTTGTAAGTATTAATAATCAATGCCAGTAAAAGCGGGTTAGTTGCCATCAAGCGGAGTGAAGGAACTGCATCAATTTGCCGCACTAACTCGTTTTTTTTGGATTCGGCAGTTTTCTTCAGCTGTTTTTGTGATTGTTCTCTAGAATTTTTACGTTTTTCTAGATTAAAATACCAGTTGAAAAGAAAGCTATTGCGCTGTTGAGTGGTGAATGGCCGCACAAAATAAGCTGGGGTATCTCGCAGAGGAGCTTGATTGTAAGCTTGTGGACGCGATGTCAGAATGAACGGTAATTTCTGCTCATAATTTTGGAGTTGCTGAGAAACCCAAGTACTTACCTGCCGTCGATGTTCATCGTCTGCAACTTCATCAAGTCGATCTAACATTACCAAACACTTGCCGTCTGAGTCATAGTAATTAATAAAACTATAATCACTTAATATTATAGACCGCAGGTATGAGTAATAGCAATACTGACTCACCGCTTTCTGTCCTCGCGGATAAGTTCAGTACTATCACTGAAAAATTTTTCTGTATATCTAACTTGAGCGCGTGCTATACTTAATGCAGTCTTGTACTCTTCCATTGGCATAGTGTAGCTTCGTTCCCATAGCCACTGATTGCCGTAATCATTCACTAAGCGAAGTTCGTTGGAAATATCAGGTAAATAAACTGATATCTACATTAAAATAGTCCGACAACGCTTTTGCTTGAGTTTTACTAATGGTGCGATCGCCATTAATAATTTGTAAAGCAATTTCCAATGAACCAATTACCTCAGCTAATGCTTCGGTTGTAGTATCGTGTGCGTCCATCAGATGCATTAACATCGAATTGGGTGTACCTTGGAGGATTGGATAATGGGTTTCTTCAAACTGCTCAATTAATGTCACCAACAGTTGCAACAGCATCTCTTCTGCTGGTGTACGATTAGGACGATGTTCTAAGGTTAATGCGAGTGCGATCGCTTGTTCGTTTTCTGCTTCCGTGGTAATTATTTTTCCCTGATACTCAGCTAGTAATTTACCATAAGATTCTGGATTAAAAGTACGGGTCATTTTTCCATTTATCCTTATCATATTCAGCGTGAGTTAGGACATATTTAATATAGATTCTTTGAGTTTCGTAAACAATATCAGCAATCAAACGGTAGTTGTTTCCTTTGATATTAAACACGGTGAAGTTACCAACTGCTTCTGCTTTTGGATAAATAGCCTGAACTTCAAGCAGATTTTTCCATTCAGCTTTAGTTGCTATCCTATACCAATCATAAAGTGCTTCCCTTGCATCTGCGTGTGCCTCACAAAATTCCCGTAGAATTTTGCGACTAATAACGTGCATTTAAATTTACTCTGATTACGATTATTAAAATAAACAAAACCTGCACTTCGACATGGTTCGACTACGCTCACCAGCAGCTCAGTGACCACCTACGCAGGTTAAAAATTGCTAATTTTCTCTTAGTTTACAAAGGTTAACTTTGTTTGTGTAGTAACGAATTCTATTCACCCAATACTTTTCAAACATCCTCTTAGATTAATTACGAATTACGTTAGCGTTCGCGTAGCGTCTCGTAGAGAAGCGGTAGCGAGTCTTCTCCCAAAGGGAGACGCCATTACGAATTATTTCAAAGTACACGCAGTAAACTAGGAATACTTTCGATCGCTGACAAATCCCGAATTTCTGCCAAAGCTTGCCGAAAGTTACCTTCTGGCACATCATGGGTAACAACCACAATCTCTGCAAGTTCTCCTTGAAAACCAGTTTGGACAATTGACTCTAAGCTAACGCCATAGTTACCAAAACAAGTCCCCAATTTACCGATAACTCCAGGTTGATCGTTGGTGAGGAAACGGGCGTAAAACCGAGTTATCAATTCTGCCATTGGCGCAATTTGGCAATATTCCTGATGTCCACAAGTTAATAATGGATTTGCAACTGCTGTATTGGTTTTAAGGACAGCCACTAAATTCAAAATATCTGATGTGACAGCGCTGGCGGTTGCACCAGCACCAGCACCGGGGCCAAAAAACATGACTTGCCCAATGGGTTCTCCTTCCACAAGAATGGCATTGTAAACGCCGTTGATGCTAGCCAAAGGGTGAGCTTGAGGCACTAAGGTAGGATGAACTCTCAGAGAAAGGGGAGATGAGGGAGTATCACGTTTAGCGATCGCTAACAATTTAATCACAAATCCCAATTTTTCGGCGTAGGCTATATCTGTTTTGCTGACTTGCCGAATCCCCTCAGTATAAACATCTTGTAAGTTAATCCGTCCACCAAAGCCTAATGATGCGAGAATGGCAATTTTATCGGCTGCGTCTAAGCCATCGACATCAGATGTCGGGTCAGCCTCAGCATAACCCAAACGTTGGGCATCAGCTAATACATCATTGAAGTTGCTGCCTTCTGTTTGCATCCGGGTAAGGATGTAGTTTGTTGTACCGTTAACGATGCCTGTTATAGTGTGAATCCGGTTAACACTTAAAGACTGCTTTAGGGGTTGAATCACGGGAATCCCACCACCCACAGCAGCTTCTAGCATGACGTATACGCCAGCTTGATTGGCAGTTGTGAAAATTTCTGCTCCAAAGCGAGCGATCGCTGCTTTATTGGCGGTGACTACATGCTTACCATTACTTAAAGCTTTGAGAATGAGCGATCGCGCCGGCTCTAGTCCCCCCATCACCTCCACAACTATATCTACCGCCGGATCGTTGACAATTGCTTCCAAATCTGTAGTCAATACTTCCGTAGACAATTCTACTGCACGGGGTTTATCGAGCGATCGTACTCCCACCCGATAGATTTCTATCTCTTGCAACAATGGGTGACGCCCAGCGCTATCTTGCAACAACTGCACTGTTCCCGTTCCCACGGTGCCTAATCCCAGTATTCCTAGTTTCACACCCATTTTGCACCCAATTCTACCAATAACAATTGTAGGTAGAGCGTTTGCCCTACCTACTGATTATCCTTCTTCCTTTGTCATTTGTCCTCTGTTACAAAGTTCTGAGCGCCGCAAGCCTCAGAAGCGTCTACAGACTTTGTGCTTTGTCCAAAGTCCAAAAACTAATGACCAATGACTAATGACTAATGACTAATTTAGTATGTTTCTACGTGCCAGCGACCGCCTTTCTTGAGTTGCTTCTGGTAATCACTCCAGGTTACGTCTTCCTTAGCAGCAGCAGCAGTTAAGGCTGCATCAATACCTTCTTCCATACCGCGCAAACCGCAAATGTATGTGTGGGTTTTTTCATTTTTAATCAATTGCCACAATTCATCAGCATGTTCCGCTACACGGTCTTGAATATACATTCTACCGCCTTGGGGATTTTTCTGTTCGCGGCTAATAGCAGCAGTGAGCCGGAAGTTATCAGGATATTTTTGTTGAATTTCTTCCAGTTCTTCCTTATATAAGAGGTTTGGAGTTGTTGGTACCCCAAATATTAACCAAGAGAATCCTTTAAATTCGTATTCTGGGTTAGCCGCTCTTTCTGCATCTTTAAATTGACGCCACAGATAAGCCCGCATCGGCGCAATACCTGTTCCAGTTGCCATCATGATCACATTAGCATCAGGGTCATTGGGTAACAACATTTCCTTACCCACAGGCCCAGTAATTTTTACCTCTTCCCCTGGCTTAAGGAAACACAAGTGTGTAGAGCAAACACCGTAAACTGTTTCGCTAGTTTCTGGGTGCTTGTATTCCAACTGGCGGACGCACAGTGATACTGTCTTGTCATCGACATCATCGCCATGACGAGTTGAGGCGATGGAATATAGTCTGAGTTTTTCCGGCTTGCCGTTCTTGTCTAATCCTGGTGGAATAATCCCAATACTTTGACCTTCTATATACTTTAAATCACTGCCAGATAAGTCAAATTTCAGGTGTTGAACAATACCAATACCATTTTCTTTGACTAGGGGTTCATTAGATATTACCTTGCCAATAAACGGAGCATTGGGACGGTAAGTGTTAACAGGAACGTCACCGTGGTCTTTTTTGGCTTTCGCTTGAGTCATGGTGTTGCCTTTCTTGTCCTTGTTCTGTTCTTGGGCACTATGAGCATTTACAGGTGTGGCTTTACCATTCCCTTCACTGTTAGCAGTTTCCCCAAATGTAGCTAACTCGCTGACTTCGCTTGTAGCATTCCCAAGTGAGGCTTTACCATTAACTGGCTCTAGCGCAGTTATGGGCTGGATGCTAACAATTGTGCCGCCTAGACGAGTAATACGTCGCATTTCTTGATTCATGCGGTTGTAAGGCACTCTGATGAACACACTGCCACTTTTCCGAATTGGGTAGTTAGTTTGATCGGTTTCTTCGCTCTGACGCAAACCCACCACTTCATAAAGGAAGATGCGGCTACCTAATTCTGTGTTGGCAGCACCCTCAACAGCACCTTGATTGTACATTCGTTCTACCACTCCGATAATTTACTTAACCGTTTTTCAAAAAAAAACTATTCCCCTACCTTGCCAGCTTTAGTTTAGCGGATTTTCGTTTCACAAAACTGGCCTTGAAGGAAAAAAGGCATCATTAAATTAATGCCTTGCTAAGTACACTCACCGAAGACATGCAGGCATAGTAAAAAACACACCTGTTCACCTTCTAAGGTAAAGGATAAGTCTTGTGGAGAATGTTAATAATGAGTCAATTTAATCTTTTTTTCGTTAACTACCACCCCACCAGGGAGATAGCTTTTTACCTTATTACCCAACCAGCAACTTAAAGGGGCAGATATTGTAAGAAGCCTGCTTCGATTAGTGCAAGCTACCGCTCAGTTGACTTCCAAAAATTGCGGTTGCGCTTGCATACTCCAGGGGTTTAAATCGGAAATGCTAATCCCAGAAGGTTTTCTTCTGATTGGTTTTACTTCTTTAAATCTAGTATCTCGGAATATTGTTAGCTATATTCATCACCTGTCTATGGATAATTACATGACTCTGACAACTCCAGCTACAAACATAACGACATAGAGAACCATGATTTTAGCAAGTGTAATCAGTTTCACTTGATGTGAAAAATCTGTCAACCCCTATCAGTAGTTGGACATAACGTCAATGCTTCTATCTGACTGAGCATATCTATAAATTTACAGTCAATAATTTGACTAATGCAAGTTCTTTGCTCATTCGTTGGATAGATTTTTGCTTTGTATATATTTAAGTATTGTCGAGCAGGAATTACAATTTAGGAACATCAAAAAATTCGCGGCAATAATAGATTATACCATTAAGTCTTGTTTATAGTCACAAGTAGCGGACTGATAAAGGCGCAACGCTGATGGGCGGTGCTGATCCCCATTTTTAAATTAACAACTAAATCAACAAAAAATGATTGATAAACCACGCTAATTCTTCTTGACAGCAATCTTGTATGGGATACACCCTTCTGTTAAAATCAAATATACCACTAGGATTAAATACTTACCGGCACCAACATTCAGGCTAGTCCGACGAGTAGCAACTTAATTATTTTGTTGCCTACTTGCTTGGTGTCTTATTAGATGTGCTAGGTAGCAAGAACGCAGGATAAACCAATGGGGTAAACTCCTGGCTTCAAAATCTGCTGTGTGAAAAAATATTGAGACAATCAATTTTAGTATTTTAGAGGAGATTTATGACAAGTAAGCCGGAACGCGTGGTGCTGATTGGAGTAGCCGGAGACTCTGGATGCGGTAAATCTACGTTTTTGCGTCGTTTGATAGATTTATTTGGTGAAGATTTAATGACAGTCATCTGCTTAGATGATTATCACTCCTTGGATCGCAAACAGCGTAAAGATACTGGGATAACGGCATTAGACCCCAGAGCAAACAATTTTGACCTGATGTATGAGCAAATTAAAGCGCTCAAAAATGGTCAAGGGATTGATAAGCCGATTTATAACCACGAAACTGGGTTGATCGATCCGCCAGAGCGGATAGAGCCGAATCACATTATAGTTGTTGAAGGGCTGCATCCTTTATATGATGAGCGGGTACGATCGCTAATCGACTTCAGTGTTTATTTTGACATTAGCGATGAAGTCAAAATTGCCTGGAAAATCCAGCGAGATATGGCTGAACGCGGTCATCGCTACGAAGATGTGTTAGCGCAAATCAATTCCCGCAAACCTGATTTTGATAAGTTTATCGAACCACAAAGAGAATTTGCTGATGTGGTTCTGCAAGTATTACCCACGAACTTGATCAAAAACGACACGGAGCGCAGAGTCTTGCGAGTACGTATGCTCCAGCGCGAAGGTAAGGAAGGCTTTGATCCAACCTACCTATTTGATGAAGGGTCAACAATTAATTGGACTCCCTGTGGACGCAAGCTGACCTGTTCCTACCCTGGTATGCAACTGTACTACGGTTCAGATGTTTACTACGGCCGCTATGTCTCAGTACTAGAGGTCGATGGTCAATTTGACAACTTAGAAGAAGTAATTTATATCGAAACCCATCTCAGCAATACATCCACTAAATATCAGGGTGAATTGACTCACTTGTTACTCCAGCACCGCGAGTATCCAGGTTCCAATAATGGTACTGGTTTCTTCCAAGTGCTTACAGGTTTGAAAATGCGTGCTGCTTATGAGCGCTTGACAGCTACGGAAGCAAAGTTAGCAGTTCAAGTTTAAAGCAGCAGTGTTTGTGTCATTTGTGGGGACGCTTCTAGGTGTCCCTTTTTTTTGTGTTATTAAATACATTTTAACCACAAAATAATGAGCATAAATTTATTTTCTTTACAGACACTTACCTGATTGCTAGTGGTTCTTATCGATATTAAGAAGATACTAACTACTGAAGTATAAATATTGTTATGATTTCATAAATTAATGTGAGTTCGACGGCTTATGTGGTGTTCGCCTAATGAGCCGAATTAAAAGACCTCTAAGAGGTTTTGCTACGTAAAACCGTGTCTCTCCGATTCAGAGAGGGGCAGGCTTGAACTAAAGTTTAAGTTAGGCAGAGGTTTATCTAACTCACGTTAAATTAGGTAGTTGAACTAAAAACTACATTTAGTTCAGCCAAAAAACTCAAGTCAGGAGGAATTTCCTTTGTCTCGTCGATATCTATTTACCTCCGAGTCAGTCACCGAAGGCCATCCAGATAAAATCTGCGATCAGATTTCTGATACCATTCTAGATGCCCTACTGATACAAGACCCCAGCAGCCGTGTCGCTGCTGAAGTAGTAGTTAATACTGGTTTGGTGCTAATCACTGGCGAAATAACCAGCAAAGCCAATGTTAATTTCGTCAATCTCGCCCGCAAAAAAATTGCCGAAATTGGCTATACCAATGCCGATAATGGCTTTTCTGCTAACAGCACCAGCGTTCTGCTAGCTTTAGACGAACAATCACCTGATATCGCCCAAGGCGTTAACACCGCCCAAGAAACCCGCGAACAAGATAGTGACGAACAATTTGACAAAATTGGTGCGGGCGATCAAGGTATAATGTTCGGTTTTGCCAGCAACGAAACACCAGAACTGATGCCCTTACCCATCAGTCTCGCCCACCGCATTGCTCGCCGATTGGCAGCAGTCCGCAAAACAGGTGAATTGTCATACCTACGCCCTGACGGTAAAACCCAAGTAACTGTGGTCTACGAAGATGGACGCCCAGTAGGTATCGACACTATTCTGATTTCCACCCAGCATACAGCCAGTATTGGGGAAATCACGGATGAGGCGGCAGTACAAGCCAAAATTAAACAAGACCTCTGGTCAGCAGTGGTCGAACCTGTTTTTGGCGACATTGAAATTAAGCCTAATCAGGAAACACGTTTTTTAGTCAACCCCACTGGCAAATTTGTCGTTGGTGGCCCTCAGGGAGACTCTGGTCTGACAGGACGGAAAATAATTGTTGACACCTACGGTGGTTATTCACGGCATGGTGGCGGCGCTTTTTCTGGCAAAGACCCCACGAAGGTAGACCGCTCTGCTGCGTATGCGGCTCGTTATGTGGCGAAAAATATTGTCGCTGCTGGGTTGGCAGAAAAAGTTGAAATTCAGCTATCTTATGCGATTGGTGTAGCGCGACCAACAAGCATTCTGGTAGATACCTTTGGCACTGGTAAAGTGGATGAAGAAACTTTACTGGAATTAATCAACAAGCACTTTGAACTGCGACCAGCAGGGATTATCCATACCTTCAACTTACGCAACTTACCAAGTGAACGAGGCGGACGTTTTTATCAGGACGTCGCGGCTTACGGTCATTTTGGGCGGGCTGATTTAGACTTACCTTGGGAACAAACCGATAAAGCCGAATTGTTGAAGCAAGCAGCAAATGAGTCACTTTCGGCAGTAGTTGCTCAAGCACTAACTTAGGCTTATACGCTACTGCAAAAATTTAGATATTTATTTGAGGGTATTGGCAAGTTGTTAAGTTGCCTATGCCCTCATTTTTTAGTAGCCACAAGAATATTAAAAGGGATTGGGGGATCTGCAACGACTAATTGCGCTAACCGAGAAGTATTGAAAAGCGGCCTGTGATGATTATTTGCGCCCACTTACTTAGTTGAATTGTTTTTTTAGGAATTTTAACCCTATGTGGGGTGTTAAGCTGTCGCGCAGAGATTGGCGACAATTATTTCCAGAGGAAATTATGGAAGAGTCTGTGATTTATCAAGATATCCTTCAAAAAGGAAGACAGCAGGAAGCGCTAGCACTGATAAAATGCGAACAATTGCAGAAATTAACGAGAAAATCAGCCGCCAACGTGCGGTAGTGTTGACAACTGAAGAATTAAAAGCACGAGTTGTAGAAATCGGTGTTACTAAAGCTGCTAAAGAAGTTGATGTAATTACCACTGGCACATTTGAGCCGATGGAATCAAGTGGTGCAATTATCAATCTCGGACACACTGACCCGCCGATAAAAATTCGCCGCTGCTGGTTAGATGGTGTACCAGCATACTCTGGTTTTGGGGCAGTAGATTTATATTTGGGTGCGAGTTCTGCTGTGGAGACGACGGACGGGGAAGAAGTCCGAGAACGTGGCGGGGGTCATGTAATCGAAGATTTGATCGCTGGTAAATCTATACACGTAAAAGCGCAAGGACAAGTAACAGATTGTTATCCCAGAGCAACTTTTGAAACTACAATTACCAGTGAAACGATTAATCAGTTTTATTTATTCAATCCGCGCAATCTTTATCAAAATTTTATTGTTGGGGTAAATGGTGGCGATCGCCCCCTCTTCACCTATCTAGGCCCTTTACAACCGCGTTTGGGGAATGCCGTTTACTCTAACCCTGGTGCTATTTCCCCCTTACTCAACGATCCCGATTTACAACTCGTTGGTATAGGGACTCGAATTTTTTTAGGCGGTGGTATTGGCTATGTCGCCTGGGAAGGCACTCAGCATTTCCCTTTACAAAAGCGTTTAGCTAATCGTACACCGATTGGGCCTTCCGCCACTTTAGCTTTAATTGGTGATGCCAAGCAAATGGATGCTCACTGGGTGCGGGGATGTTACTTCAAAAGCTATGGCCCCTCATTGATGTTAGGTGTTGGTGTCCCACTCCCTGTATTAAATGAACAAGTAGTTGAACACTGTGCCGTCCAAGATCAAGACTTAGTAGCCCCAATAGTGGATTTTTCCATTCCCCGGCGCGTCCGTCCTACCTTTGGTTTAGTGAGTTACGCCCAACTAAAATCTGGGCGGATAACCATTGAGGGCAAAGCTGTACGCTCTGCCCCCTTAGCGAGTTTATTTTTTTCTAGACAAGTCGCCCTAGAGTTGAAAAAGTGGATCGAAGCAGGTACGTTTACCCTGACAGAACCAGTTTCCCCAATTCCGATGGATCGATCTTTTCTACCCCAAGATCGGCGGACGGATTTTTGAGGGGGATGAGGGGGATGAGGGGGATGAGGGGGATGTTGCTTCCATTACTCCCTCATCTCCCCCTGCTCCCCATTCCTATTCTTGAGTCGGTTTCGGCCGCTTGATGGGCTTAGGAGCGGGTGTTTTAGGTATAGGTTTTGATACTACAGAGGTGTCGCCGCCTGCGCCTGTTTTCTTGATAGGACGTGGGGTTTCGCCACTACTGCGTCTGGGGGGGAATGGTTTTCTACCACCAGCACCACCGCCACCGCCAGCACGAGGGCCACCGCCACCTTTGAATGGTGGTTTGCGTTTTTTGGGCAAGTCAGCGATCGCCTCAGCTTTTTCTACTATCAAAACGTCAGCTTCTCGCTTGGCTTGAAAGTCCCAGAACTTTCCTACTGCTTTGGTGGTCAGCACACCCCTCAATTTCAACTTGAAATATTTGGGTTTCTCAGTTGGTTTGCGTGCAGCCTGCCTAATTTTGACTACTAAGCTCTTAGCGTCAAATGACTGGTATACTACCTCACCACGAACAGAAAAACCACCATCTGCAACTTCTGATGAGGGAATTACGGGAATTGTACTTAGTTCAGAGTTTTCGGATAAGCCATGATCGGGTGTCTGTAATTGCAAATCTAAGTCGGAATCGTCTTCATCTGTTGAGTTTTTAGCCAGATTTTCTGGCTCCCAAACTCCGACGATTTGGATGTGCAACGTATCATCCTCTTGTCTTGTGCGTGGATATACTACCCACAAGTGTTCTTTTTCTAAGTCTAGGTGATTCTTGACTAAGCTCATAATCCGGCCTAGGAGGACGGCATTGAGTTGTACACCATCGGAAGTCAGCAGCGTACCTTGAGTAAATTGTTCGCTGCTAGCATGATAGCGACCCCTAACTAACCCGATCGCTCGATATTGCATCGGCTCACTAGGAGGCGGAATCGGTTGCTGTCGATTGATTAAGTTCCCATTTGAGTCAGTCTCAATGGGGTTAACAGGCGAATTTTCAACTTCTTTAGAGGACTTGGCTGCTATGCGAACATTAGCAGCTGCCCCTATGTTAGTTGGGCCTTGGTTAGAGGCAGAAGAATTGGAGGATTCAGGCAACGGCATCAGGTCGGAATTCATAAAAACTCCTTGCGGCACAGACACATCCCATTGTGGGATTTTACAAAGGCAGCTGGAAAGAGCATTTGTGCGACGGATGAAAGTATATTTGCTTTTCACAAAGTCACACTAGGGTACTCTATAACAATACTAAACGCGCTAAATTGAATGTATAAACACTAAATGTGTAATTTAGCGCCTTTACACTAGTTTCGGAAGCATATCATAGCTGCACTTCTGACGGCTCCTCCTAAAGTCATCACTTACTTTAGCAGTGTAAATAGTTAATTGTTATAAAATTCACAGGCAATTGGCGGTATTCCGCAAAGTTTTGGAAATTTTTAACTTTACGATTTGTGTAATTGACACTCTCAGCACTAAAGTGACTGAGATTCTTGAAGAGTCCAGAATCTGAACTTCAAAGGCGCTGTCAAATCGCCTCTACTGATTCCGCTAAGGTCAAGCCCTAACATCATCGCTACTTTGCGAATGATATTTGCAGCCCCGTTTTATGTCTTATTAAATCATAAATAACAACAACAACAACAACAGCGTAGCTGATATGAAGTTTTATCACTACGCTGTTGTCATCTATATACAAATTAATCATTTAAGTCTATAATGTAAACATCGATATTCAGGGTAGTTGAGGATGAAAGTCCAAAAAGGTATCCTCCCAGACACCGACCGTCAGGTTTGGATGGTGCTGGATGATGATTATTTGCCTATTGAGCCAATCCAGAAATACCTGCATTATTTAGACAGCGTAGGGCGTTCTCCAAACACGATTCAGACCTATACCCATAACCTCAAACTGTTCTGGGAGTTTTTACGGGATTCAAAGTTAAATTGGCTCGAAATTGATTTAGAGCAGCTATCAAACTTTATCCACTGGTTGAGAAACCCTAACTCCGGGGTTTTATCTGTTCAGCCACAGGTTTCTAAACGCTGCGAGAAGACTATTAATCATTGCCTGACAACTGTTTGTGGGTTCTATGAGTTTCAAGAGCGTATAGGGGCAACTGAAGGGGTAGGGGTTTATCGCTATCAATTACAACCAGGACGTAAATACAAGTCTTTCTTACACCACATTAGCAAGGGTAAAGAGGTTAAGACACGACTATTAAAGATAAAAGAGCCAAAGACATTTCCTGGATGTTTAACACCAGAGCAAGTTAACACATTGGCTGAGGCTTGTAACACATTACGTGACAAGTTCCTAATTAGGTTGCTATACGAAACAGGGCTACGAATAGGTGAAGCGTTAGGACTAAGACATGAAGACATGGTTACAGGTAAAACCAATGAAATTCATGTAGTCCCAAGATTAGATAACGTTAACCATGTTAGAGCTAAATCTGGAACAGAGCGAACAGTTCACGTTAGCAAAGAACTGATGCAATGGTACTCAGCTTACTTGATAGATGAGTACCCAGAAGATATTGATTGTGATTTTGTTTTTCTGGTAATTAAAGCTCCAGGTAAGGGTGAAATTGGCACACCATTAGCTTATAAAACTGTTGATAGTTTGTTTAGACGTTTGTCAAAAAAGACAGGAATTAATGTAAATCCGCATTTATTAAGACATACTCATGCAACAGAGTTAATTCGTGCAGGGTGGGATATGTCTTATCTGCAAAAACGGCTAGGTCATGCTGATATTCAAACAACAATAAATACTTATGTTCATCTTTCTGATGAAGACATGATTGAAGAGTACAAAAAATATTTAGCACAACAGAAAGAATTAAAATGAGAAAAGAGCCGCTAAAGCAAAACAATCTTAATGTAGATGAAGAAGGCAGAGAAATTAAATGTCCAAACTGTGACAGTATAAAATACTGGTTAAATGGCATAATCTCAGGGAAACGACATTACCGATGTAAAGAGTGCAGACGTACATACGCTCTGAACCCTTTTGGTAGAGATGATTTAAAACTTGGGAATATAAGCTGCCGATGGTGCAACAGCAAGAATTTTGTAAGGGCAGGTAGAAGTAAAGCGGGAAAAATAACGTGTAGTTGTAGAGATTGCGATAAACAATTTACTATTGGAGCAGAAAGACCTGATATTCTAATTGCTCCAGAAGAGTTCGATTTTAGCCACGATATTTGGACTAATGAGCATTTGGGTTATGAGAAAGGAATCCACTCTCATGACAAAATCAATTTTTCTTATATTCAACAGCCTTGGCTTAAATACTTATTTAAAAAGTTTATTCTCTATCTGTCTAGCACTAGACTAGCTTTTGCTACTTTACGTGACAAAGTAAGCTATATTAATATCTTTGCTGATTTTTTAATAGAAATAGGCTTTAACCAAGAAATTGAAGGTATTAATAGGGATTTGGTAATAGAGTATTTTGCATATTTAAAGACTAACAAGTACAGGACTTACGCAACTGTCACAAGCAATGGCGCGGTTACACCGCGCCGTGCGCCTAAACAACTACGCGATAAACATAGGAACAGCCGGACG